>DASPGX010000001.1:0-10038 GCA_035620375.1 Minisyncoccota bacterium
GAAATCAGAATGTTCGGCGTCAGGTTCACGCCTTCGATGATGATATTGCCGTACTTCGCCGCTTCCGCCGCGTTGAAGAGCTGGTGATTCTGCGCTGAGCCGGGAAGCGGCACGATAATCATCGGTTTGCCGACCCACGCCAGTTCCGCGAGCAGGTTGGCGCCCGCACGCGTGACGGCGACATCGCACGCCGCGTACGCCGCCGCGAGCTGCTTTTCATCCAGGAACGGATACACGCGGTACTGCGCCTTGACCGCTTCGGCATATTCGCCGGCGCCCTCGGCCAGGATTTTCTGCGCCTGCTCGTTCACGGCCGCATAGTTCTTCTCCCCGCACAGATGGATAAGCTGATAGCCGTCCTGAACCATCTGCACCAGACCCTCCAGAATGACCTTATTGAGCTGGTCGGCGCCCTGACTCCCGCCGATAATCAGGACGGTCCGCTTGTCAGGACTCAGACCGAACGCCGTGCGCGAAGCGCCGGCGTCCATGCCTCCCAACCCCGGCCGGACCGGATTGCCGACCAGAACGGTCGGATACGGCGCGAATGCGCCGGCCGCCTTCTCATACGCCGTGAACACTACTTTTGCATGCTTTGCCAGGGAACGGTTCGCGAGACCGGGAACGGAATCCGACTCATGCAAATACACCGGAATGGCGTACAAGCGGGCAACCAGAACCGGCATGATGGAGGTGTATCCCCCCTTCGCGAACACGGCGTCGGGCATGTACCAGAAAAGTTTCCATAGAGCCTCCGCCAAAGCGAACGGAAGCTTCAGCAGCGCGAGCGGGTCAGGCGCGCCTTCATACTTGCGGAGTTTCGGTGCGATGATGGTGGAATACGGCAGACCGTATTCTTTGGCCGCCCGCGGTACGAACGAACCGTCCCCCATCAGCTTTACCTGCACATCGGGACGGTGATGCTTGAGCGCGTGCGCGACGGAAACCAACGGAAAGACGTGTCCGCCGGAACCCCCTCCTACGAGCAGCACCCTGAATGCCATGGGGTCATTGTAGCATGGACATCTTGTCCGTGCCCAAAGAACATGCCACGATTGTCCATCGTTTGACCTTTCGCAAAGGAGGTTCCTATGCAGGAGCCCGAGAACATCACCAATGCTCCGGAGCACGTTCCTGGCCGGCTCATCGTCACCTTCAAGTCCATCATGAATCCCAAGTCGCGCAACGAGCTCCTCAAGAGCATCGGGGCGGAGATTCAGTGGACTACCGACGATCCCGCCGTGTTCGTCATCCGTGTACGGCCGGGTACTGAAGAAAATGTCCTGAACGTACTCCGCGGTGCGCCGGGAGTACAGAGCGCCCAGCACATCATCATCGCCACCCCGCTCGGCGAACCGGCTGCCGACAGCCGAGACGATGCCTGAAGCAGCGTCTTACCGTCCGGGCGAGGTCATCGTGCAGTTCGCCGAGGACATATCCGGGACCGCGCGTCTGCGGATAATCGCCGAGCTCGGTCATGCCGTCCTCAGCGAATTCCGTAACCTGGACATGTTTCTCGTTTCGGTTCCCGTGGGTGAAGAAGGCCGTAACGTCGCGCGCTACAACGCGCGCCCCGAGGTTTTGTTCGCTGATCTGAACTATATGGGCGAGCTGACGTGACGGGACGTATCAGAGCGCTCCTTCCCGGCGGAGGAGCGTTTTCTTTTTTGCCGCGCCCCACGCGTAGCCGCCCACGGAGCCGTCCGAACGGACGACGCGGTGGCACGGCACCTTCGTGATGGGGAACGGATTGCAGTTCATGAGATTGCCGACGGCCCGGGCGGCGCGCGGCCTGCCCGCTTTGGCGGCAACCTGGGCGTAGGTCAACGTCCTGCCGCGCGGAATACGCGAAACGACCGCGTACACGCGGCGGGCGAACGGAGTCATCTGGGATTTTTCGTCCGTTTCTGTCATGATGGCTTCGGCGGCCTTCGTAGGCCGTCGGCCCCTCCCGGGGGTGCGCCGCGGCGACACACGGCGGGGGGCCATTTTCTATTTAAGTAATTCCCGCATCCGTCGCCAGGGACGGGTGTTGATGATGTCCGAACGCTCCGCCCATCCGCGCCGCGCCTGCGCGATGCCGTACCGGAGATATGCATACTGGCCGGTGTCGTGCGCATCGCTGTCGATACAGAGCCTGACACCCAACTCCACCGCTTTGCGGATATACTCGTCCCGCAGGTCCAGCCGCCCCGGGTCGCCGTCGACCTCCAGCACGGTTCCCGTGCGCCTGGCGGCGGTGAGCACGTCGTGGATACGGAGATTGATGGGCGGCCGGTGGTTGATTTTCCGTCCGGTCGGGTGGAACAGAACGTCAGCATGCGGATTCTCCATTGCACGGATGACCCGCTCGGTCTGCGTTTTTTCCGGTAGGTCAAAATGCGAGTGCACTGAAACGCCGACCACATCCAGTTCGGCGAGCGCGTCGTCCGGCAAATCCAGCGTGCCGTCCTTGAGGATATCGCATTCGGAACCCTTCAGAATCTTCAGCTTCGGAAACTTCTTCTGGACGCGGTCGATTTCCGCCATCTGCTTGCGGAGCTTTTTCGCATCAAGGCCACCCGTCATCGCCAGATTCTTCGTGTGGTCGGTGATGGCGATGTACTCCAGTCCCGCATCCTGCGCCGCCTTCGCCATCTGTTCAACCGAATGCTGTCCGTCCGTCCAGTCCGTCTGTACCTGCAGGTCACCCCTGAGGTCGCCGTATCCGACGAGCTTGGGCAAGGCGCGTTTGGACGCCGCTTCAATCTCCCCGCTGTCAGTGCGGATTTCCGGCGGAATCCACTGCATGCCGAGCTTCGCATACACCTCCTCCTCGGTTTTCCCCGCCACCATCCGCTTTCCCCTGAACAGGCCGAAATCGTCCAGCATGTATCCCTTACGCTTCGCGATGGTGCGCAGGTGGATGTTGTGCTGCTTGTTTCCGGTCCACGCGATGAGCGTCGCACCCCACCCTTCTTCGGGAAGGACCCAGAGATCGGCATCGCGGCCCATTTTCAGGCGCACAAGCACGTTATGCTCGCCGTGTTTGTAGACGCTCCTGACTTCCGGCATCGTCGCAAATTTCTGCAGAACCGATTCGGCGTCTTCGGCGCTTGCGACGAGGTCCAGGTCGCCGACCGTCTCCTGCATCCGCCGGACGGAACCCCCGGGCACGCAGCGACGCACCCCGCTCCATGACGAGATGCGCTCGCACAACGACAGCGCCACAGGCTCAATATCCGCCAGAAGCGCGCGCTCGCCGGTTTCTTTCAGATAGCCGATTGCCCGCAAAACCTTGTCCTGGTATTTCTTGCCCAGGCCCTTCACGCCGGCGAGTTTGCCCGCCTTGGCCGCCTTCTCCAGTTGTCCGCGGGTCCTGATGCCCAGTTTTTTGTAGAGCAGCACGAGTGTCTTGGGCCCGACGCCCTCAATCTCCACGATTTCTTCAATGTCCACCGGCAGCTTCTTTTTCGCCTTCGTGTATTCGGCGACGCTGCCGGACTTGATGTATTCCTCGATGCGCTCCGCGATGCCCGGACCCACGCCGGGAATCGCTTCCAGCCCCTTCATGCCGTCACGTTCGTAGATGTCGTCCACGCCCTCCTGGAGGTCGCCGACGGCCTGTGCCGCGCGCTCAAAGGCCCGCGGTTTGTACGGAATGTTCTGTATGGCGAACAGGACCGAGAGCTCGAACAGGATGGTCGCGAGTTCCTGATTGGACGTCATGTCGCCCGGTCGGGCTGCGCCCGCACACGGTTGCGCGAGACGTGCCCCTTGAGGTCCTTGAACATCTTTATCTGGACCGTGGCGCCGACAAGCGCGAGAAGGCCGCCCAGCAGGAACACGGCGTCAAAGCCGATGCGGTCCGCGAGAAATCCGCCGAGCGCCGCGGCACCGGCCCCGCTGATGCCGATGGCGACCGATTCCAGCGACCACTCTACGTTTTCACGCATTTTATCGATATGCCGAGTAAAGATGGCGAACCACGGGGGGACCGCGAGCGCGGCACCGAGGCCGACCAACGCCTGAATGAAATAGATATGCATCGTCGTTTCGGCGAACAGGTAGAGGAACGGCGTGACGGCGATGGTATAACTCCCGATGACCATGGAATAGAAATCGTCGAATTCGCCGTGATTGCGGTCCAGCCACCGCGCGATGGGAATTTGCAGAGAAACCTTGAACACCTGCGTGATAGCAGCCGCGTACCCCACGACCGCGATGGAACCGCCGACGATGCGGTCGGCGACGAAAATGGCGAACACCGGGCCGAACAGCGAGAGCCCGGAATTGATGACGAAGTCCGACGTGATAAGGACGCGGATGGCGTGATTGATGCGCATACTCTTTGCTCATTATATCAAACCCTGACACCGCGATGATATTCGTTGTGCACGTTACCGGGAATCCATTGGTACTCCCTCGCCTGAATGCTCGGGACGATTTTCACCGAGAGAAAATCGAAAAAGCCCCGCGGCGCCGTTGAGGACGGCTGCCTGCGGGGGCTTTCGCTATACGGTTTCGGGCGGAGTCAGCGCGAGCCAGCCGACCAGCAGATGATGCGCGCGGCCGGCCAATTCACGGATGACCCAGGACCGGAACCGGCGGGTCCATCCCTGTACCGAATCCCCGTCCCAGACCCACAGTTCGTGGCGGTGGAACCTGAACGGCTTCACCGGTTCTACGATGGGCGTAACGCCGAGCGCCCAGATTACCGACACGGCACGCGTAACCATCGCCGGATGCGCAACTTCCAACGGCCGTGAGCATCCGCGCTTGTGCATGCACTCACGCGAGAGGAGCTTCACATGCCGGGTCGCGAAGTACCCCTCGCGCGGCGGCCAGACGATGTCGAGCAGTTCACGGTGGTCATAATACCATGCGGGATCCTCGTCCCAGATGGCGTACATGACCTCCCACTGACCGATGAGCGCGATGCGCCGCTCACGGACCGCACGCTTGCAGTATCTCGCGATGGCGCGGTTGGACTTCCCGGGATCGAAGCCACGGTACGCCAGCAGGGTAAACGCCTGCCAGTCGTCCATGTCGACCTCGGTCCTCAGCCGGTACAGCGTTGCGCCAAGCTCATCGTCGGAAAGAGAATTCCGTCCGAAAGCCTGGGCGTATACGCAATCCGCATCTTCCCGTTTTCCGAAAGCCGGAACCGCGGGAATGAACGGAAACCAGTAGCACACCCAGAACCACATGAGCTTCAGAACGTGCATTCTTTCCTCCTTTCCCGGTTGTCAACGATAATAAATTATACCACATTTCTGTGGTATTTTCAATCTCCCGGATCCGGCGCGCCTACAGCGTGCAGAGTCCCCAGCCGGAAGCGTCGTCGTCGCCGGCGGCCGCAATGTCGGCCGCAAGACCGTGCAGCCAGTCGCGGGTCTCCCCGGCCTCATGTTCCGCCCCGAACTGCCATCCCAGGGCGGCAAGACCCGCGATATGCGGAGCCGCCATGGACGTTCCGGAAAGAATCGCGTACCCGCCGTCCTTGAACGTGGATTCGATGTTCACACCGGGTGCGACAAGCTCAATATCCCCCTCCTGCGTCACATACGGCTCGGTCGTGGAATTCACGCCCCGCGATGACCACTCCGCGACCGCACCCTCCACGTCCACCGCACCCACGGCGATGACCTCCGCAAGAGCGCCCGGATAGTCGATGCTCCCGTCGTACGGTCCGTCATTGCCGGCAGCGGCGATGATGAGAACCCCCTTCCCCGCGGCATAGGCGACGGCGTCCGCGATGAGCGAGCTCTTCGCGTCGGAACCCAGGCTCATCGTGACGATGTGCGCTCCGTTGTCCGCGGCATGCCGTATGGCGGTCGCGATGTCATCCGACCAGCAGGAGCCGCTCTTCCCACATACCTTGTACGCCAGAATGTCGGCCGCGGGCGCGACGCCGAATATGCCAAGGCCGTCCTCGCCGCCGTCCGCGGCGACGATTCCTGCAACATGCGTGCCGTGGCCGTTGTCGTCATCGCACTTATCCTCCACGACCGGTGCCTTGCGCTGGGAATAATCCCGGCAGGCGGCGATGCGGCGCGAAAGGTCCGGATGCCCGGTGTAAACCCCGGTGTCCAGTACCGCAATACTGACGCTGGCGCCTCCCGACGGAGCACCGGAACTTCCCAGTACCAACGCGACGCCCCAGGGAACCTGTCCGGTCGGCGCGGGACGGGGCGATGCTGACGGCTCGGGCGTCGGCGTCGGGCTCTTGTCCGGCTTTCCGCCCTGGCCCCGTCCCTGCGGATCCGCAGCATCAGCCGCCGGCTCGGCGGGCGTGCCGGCATCAGGAAGGATATTCAGCCGCTGCACAGGGAACACGTTCGCACCGGAAATCTTGCCGATGACCAGCGCGGCCGAAGAGTCGGTCGTGAAACCGTCCGCGAATTCGTGCCGGACGCCAAGCAAATTGCGCAACCCCTTACCCATAAGGCCCTTACCTGTCTGTACGAAAAAGCGGGCCTCATCGTCCGCTCCCGCAGGTGCCGCGGACACGGATGAAGCCCCGAAAAACAACGTAAAGACGAGCAAAAATGCGGTCAACGCTTTAGTCATGTTTGCCGGTCCAATATAGCACAGGCAGGGACGACGGGCAATCCACATTCAGGAGTTTATCAGCCCCTTAAGCACGGCGAAATCACGCTCCAGCTCCGGAAGCGAACTGCGGTTGTACACGGCGACGGCGGGATGGTACAGCACGACGATTTTGACGGGGCCGTACGGCGCCCCGGCGTCCAGCACGCGGCCGTGCATCTGCCCGATGGGCTTCGTCTGCACGCCGATGCCGAACTTGTCCATGATGTATCCCATCGCGTAGCGGCCGAGCGTCGCGATGATGCGGGGCCGTATGATGTTAATTTGCCGGTCCAGGAACGGTCCGTACGCGCGAATTTCCTCCGGCAGCGGGTCGCGGTTCATCGGCGGGCGGTCTTTGACGATGTTCGTGATATAGACGTCCGTCCGCGCGATACCCGCCGATTCAAGCAGGGCGTCCAGAATTTTTCCGGCCTGGCCCACGAACGGCCTGCCGGTCGCGGCTTCGTTCCTGCCCGGCGCCTCTCCGACGAACATGATTGCCGCGTGATGGTTCCCCTCGCCGATGACGGGATGCACGTTGTTGCGCACGCGCTCGGCATACAGCGGCGACGCCGTGAGCGCAACAACCTCATCGCGGATGGAACGGAGCTGTTCGGTACGGTCGGACATGAGGGAAAGTGTAAGGCGAAAAGCGTAAAGTTGGAAGTTTGCTAAATGAAAAGGGGTCCGGAACAGGCAGCACTGCCCGCTCCGGACCCCGGAACTACTCGCCCTTGGGGACACCCGTCCCCGCCACCGTCACGCCCCGCACGGGAACGCTGTCGTCGCCCCTGCGGCGCTTGGCGCGCAGCCGACGGCGGTACCGCTCGCTGTGAGGGGCCGTCCGGCAACCGCCCTTGGCGTGCCGGTCGCCTTTGCCGACCGCCGCTCCGCACAACACGCACGGCTTGGCCATCAGAACCTCCAGGAAAACCGGTACACTTATTGTATCACGATTTTCTTGCATGCTCAAGCACGCCCGCAACGCACCCCCAGAACATCCAGAACAGGAGCCGTCCCTGCTGGAGCGTCCAGAAGAAATGGTCGAACAGCGCGATGAACAGAACGAATCCCGCAAGCGCCAGCATGCCCCACCGCACGAGCGGCTCGCGGTTCCGTGCACGCCACAAACCGCGGACCAACAGCGCGCAGAAGACGGCGAGCGCGGCGGTTCCGGCGATGCCGGCTTCCGTGTAGACCAGCAGATAGAGGTTATGCGCGGGTTGGTACTGCCATTCGGGCAGATGCGGATTGGACCGGTGCAACCAGGAGACGAAGTTTCCGATGCCGGTTCCGAACCAGTTCACGCCCCAGAGGCCGTCGCCTGAACGGAATGCCGCCGCGTTATAGAACGCCCGCAACTGCACCGCCTCCTCGGTCCCCGAAATTCCCATGCGCGCCAGAGTCTGCGGCCAGTACAGCGCGCCGAACGCCACCCCCGCAACGACCGCCACGATGAACAGGTTCCTGACGCGCCTGCGAAGGACGGCGATATTCGCCCATCCGGAAGAAACGCGCGGCAGCGCAAGCGCGCCGACAGGTACCGCAAACGCGGCAACGGTTGCGGCGATGACGGTCCGCGAAAACGTCGCCGCAAGTCCCCACACGAGAACGGCGAACGGCACGGCCCACACCGCGAACGCACGGCGTACGGTCGCCGCCGAATGACGCAACGACAGATACGCGACCGCGGCGAGCGCAAAAGCGGCGAAGGCGGCGAGGACATTGGGATGCGGGAGCGTTCCGTACGCACGGAGAATCTTCGTTCCCGCCAGATCATAGAAAACGGCGACGCCCTGCATGAACGGCGTCAGCAGGGTCTCCCCCGCCCAACGGATGCCGATGTCGTGCTGTACGGCGAACTGCCCCAGCCCGAGGAACATCTGCGCCAGGACGCCGAGCACGAACGCCATCAGCGACCCGTCGGAAGAGAACCGGCGCAACGCGTACCACCGGACATAGGCGTACAGAAGAACACCTTGGGCGAGACGGACCAGCGCAAACCATGCGACGGCGCGGTGATCCGCCCAATATACCGACACCAGCGACGCGCCGAGGAGCGCGAGCAGCGCATAATCCCACCGGTGAAAATTGAAAGTGGCGACTTGCGAATTGCGCATCAGCCGCAGCACGGCAAGAAGCATCAGTGCGACGAAGAGAACGTCCGTCAGGTACACCGACGCGCTCCGCCACTCAATAAATTGAGCATCCGCCTGCCAGACGATAACGCGGGTCTGCCACGGAAGCACGAACAAAAAAAGCCACCAGATTCCCTGTTCTATGTTCCGGAGCGAAAAATTCTTCATCAGTGCCATATCAGCGCATACCCGACTCCCGCCGCAAAAGCCGCCATCAATACATACCAGACGGCCGCCGGGATGCCGAGCACCAGCTCCGGTTCCCGGCCGGCGGAACGGCGCGACAAGAGATACGCACGGATAAACACGACCGACTGCAGGCCGATTGCGACCGCACCGACCGTGGCGATGACGTCAATAAAGTTGCGCAATCCGCTGAAGAACAGCAGGAACGGCGGAACTACTGAGAGCAGCCAGGACGAGGGCAGACGGAACCGGTAATCCAGATTGAAAATCTCCATCATCGCCGTGCCGAGCATGATATAGGACGTCGCAATGGTCAGAATACCCAGGAGCGACCCGACAATGACGATGGGAAGCCCGACGAACTCAAAGAGTCCGGACAAGGCGTCCGGCGACGTGACGGGGCCGGATATGCCGACCACGACCGCCGCGAACGCGAGATACAGCACCGCGACGACGCCGACGGCCCAGAGGACCGCCGGCCCGACCTGCGCCTCGCGCCCGCTCAACAGGCGGCGCATGATGGGCATGGAGGTCATCCCCGCGAACGCGAACAGCAGGACGCCGTACGGCAGGAACCAAGAGGCATGGTTCACCGACAGATAGTTTTCCGCGCTGATGTGCGGAGCCCCCGCGACCGCGATGAACAGCATGATGAGCACGAACAGCACCGTGAGCGCCGTTTCCACCGCCGCGACGGTGCGGAGCCGGAACAGGATGACCGGGGCGGCCGCCATCGTGAACAGAATGCTGTAGAACTGCGGGTCAATCGCGAAGAACTGGGACAGCACGTTATGCAGGTACGGCCCGATGACGATGGTGTACGCCAAGAGCGCCCCGTAGATGCCGAGCACGTTGCAGAACGTGATGAGCCGCCGTCCCCAGGCTCCCAGCCAGAACTCCGCATAGCCGGCGAGCTGACGGTGCTCGCCCGGTGTGCGGAGCATCAGCTCCGTGAACATGAGCCCGAAGAGCGCGCTGACCGCGGCGATGCCGACGAGCCATGCCGTCCCGATGAGAAAACCCGAACGGGCGAACGCGTACGGAATGCCGAAAATGCCGACACCGACCATGGTGCCGACCAAAACCGCCGCCGCGTGGCGGAACGCGCGGTCACGGAATGCCGCGAAAAGTGCGGACATAC
>DASPGX010000002.1:0-21288 GCA_035620375.1 Minisyncoccota bacterium
TTGGTTGCGGGTGTATGGCATGAGTGCCATGTAGCGCGCGATTTTTATCGCATTCGCCACGCGCCGCTGATCCTTGTCGGACAGCTTGTTGCGCTTGGCCGGCTTGAGCTTGAATTCGCTCGTCACGAACTTACGCAGGAACGCCACGTCTTTGTAGTCCACGCGGACCAGGCTGTCGCCGAATTGTATGCTTCTTTTCATAGCTTGTAGTTTGTAGCGGGAGAGCTTGTAGTAAATCGGAGATTACCTTTCCGGCTATAAGCTATCCTGTCTTCTGGCTAAAACGGTAGGTCACTGTCCTTAATCTGTTCGGGCTCCTCGTCCAGTCCCATGTTCGTGCCGGTATCCTCGTTGATGACGGGAATCTCGGGCTCCGGTTCCGACTTCTTGGGTGCGCGGCCGACCGGAGCGGGTTTGATGTCGCTGACATCGCGTGGCCCGCCGTTCTGGTACGAACCTCCGCCCTGGGGCCGGGGACCGAGCTGGAGATTTTCGGCGACGATTTCCGTCATGTACCGCTTCTGCCCGGTATTCTTGTCGTCCCAACTCCGCGTCTGTAGGCGGCCCTCAATGAGCACGGTGGAGCCCTTCTTGAGATACTGCGCGGCAATCTCTCCCAGCCGCGCCCATGCGATGACCGAGTGGAATTCCGTCGCCTCGCGCTTCTCGCGGGTCTGCGGGTCGTACCACACGCGGTTCGTGGCCATCCGGATGGTCGTCACGTTCTGGCCCGAATTCGTGGACCGCGACTCGGGGTCCTGGGTCAGCCGTCCGATGAGGAATACCTTGTTCAAATTCATAATGACGAAGTAAGAATGGCGAATGTCGAAGTATTACAGATTTTCAATCGCTTCCTCAACCTGCTGCTCCAGCTTGCCGGCGTCCTCGGCCCGCTTCTCCTCGGTCGGGCGGGGCTTGGCCGCGGCCTCCTTGGCCTTGCGCTCGCGCACCTGGGCCAGCGCCTCGGTCCGCTTGTCGGTCTCCGGCTCCAGCCGGAGGATGACGTAGCGCAGGATGTCCGGCTGGTGCCGCAGGTGCTCGTCCAGCCCGGCCAGTCCGGAGCGGTCCTCCAACGAGAACTGCATCCAGCCGAAGAACGCCTGGCGCTGATGATTGATGGGGTAAGAGAGCCGGCGGCGCTCGGGGGCCTGCGAAATCATCAGATTTCCGCCGGCCTCGGCGACCCACTTCTCCAGCTCTTCCTTGACCGCGAGTTCGCGCCCTTCATCCACGTTCGTCGTGACGTGGTATCCCAGCTCGTATTCCGTACGGAGTTCTTGGTCCATAAGGGGTTTAGACCTTTATTCCGGTCGGAGTCGTAGGGCTCCGCGCCGGTTACCGGGCCTATGGATTATGTGCGCCACCTTAGCATTTACTCTCGGTCGCGTCAAGCCCTACTTACCGATGAGGATTTCCACGACGTCGCCGTCTTTGACGACATAATCTTTGCCTTCTATGCGAAGCTTTCCGAGCTCCCGCGCTTTGGCCAGGGAACCGGCTGTCACGAGGTCATCGTAGGCGACGACTTCGGCGCGGATGAAGAGCCGTTCAAAGTCCGTATGGATTGCCCGCGCGGCCACCGGAATCGTATCGCCTTTGCGGCACGTCCAGGCGCGGGACTCCTTTTCTCCCGTCGTCAGGAACGAGATGAGGCCGAGCGTCTCATATGCGAGCCGGATGAGCCGGTCCAGGCCTGATTCAGGCAGGCCCAGCTCCTTGAGGAGCTCGGCCTTCTCGTCGCGGGAGACCTCGGACAGCTCAAGTTCCAGCTTGTTGCACATCATCAGCCACGGCGAATTTCCGATAGCGTCCAATAAATCCTTCGGGGGCTGCCATCCTTCGGCAAGCTGACCCTCGGAAACGTTCACGATAAAGATGAACGGCTTTGCGGTGAGCAGGTTCAGTTCACGCGCCAGGGCGCGTTCGTCGTCAGAGAGCTCAAGCGCCGAGACGAGCGTGCCTTTCTGCAGTTCGGCGGCGAACCGCTCAAGCAACGGGAGCTCCTCCCGCGCCTCCTTGTCGTTGGCCGACTTGCGCTTGCTGCCTTCCAGCCGGCTGACGACGACGTCCAGGTCGGCGATGACGAGCTCCGCATTGATGACGCCGATGTCCGTGGCGGCATCCACCTGTCCGTGAACATGGATGACGTTCGGGTCGTTGAAGGCGCGGACGACCTGCGCGACGGCGTCCACCTCGCGGATGTTGGCGAGGAACTTGTTGCCCAGGCCCTCGCCCTGGGAGGCGCCCTTCACCAGCCCCGCGATGTCGGTGAACTGGACGGTCGCGAACAGCTTTTTCGCGGAGCGCGAGATTTCCGCGAGCCGGTCCACGCGGTCGTCGGGAACTTCCACGACGCCGACATTGGGCTCAATCGTGGTGAACGGGTAATTTTGCACGTCCACCTGCTTATTGGTGACCGCCTTGAACAGCGTGGACTTTCCCACGTTCGGTAAGCCCACAATCCCGATAGAGAGACTCATGGTCGGTATAGTATAATGATTTTATGGAACCCGTACAGACCGGCGGGGATGCGGCGCGGGCGGTTCCCGGCAACGCCGCCCGGAGCGCGAAGCTCAACCGGGACATCTTTCATGCCTACGATATCCGGGGCATCTACGGCTCGGATTTTGACGACCAGTTCGCGCGGGAAATCGCCAATAAGGCGGTAACGCATTTCGGCGCGCGCACGGTGCTGGTCGCGCGGGACGGCAGGGTTTCCAGCGAATCGCTTGAGCGGCTGGTCATCACCGGCGTGAATCAGGCGGGGGCGGATGCCATCAGTATCGGTCTGTCCACGACGCCGCTGTTCTACTGGTCCGTCGTCACCGCCCAGGCTGACCTGGGCATCATGATTACGGCGTCGCACAACCCGCCCGCGTACAACGGGTTCAAGGTCATCCGCAAGGACGGCACGCTGGTGAGCGGGACGAAGCTGGGCAAGGTGTTTGACGAGGAATTCGTCGTGAGCAACGGGACGGGGACGACCATGACCATGGAGACGGCAGCCCAATACCTTGACCAGGTCATGGCGATGGCTGGTCCGGACCCGTTGAATACGTCAATCAGTGCGAACATTCCGCCGCTGATGGAGGGCCACATGGGCGCGCTCTGCCAGCAGTACGGCATCACGCTTGACCGCGCATCACGATGGCACGTGCATATGGACCCCGACGCCGACCGTATCTCGTTCTATGAGGACGGCGAGAAGATTCCCGCGGACTGCATCTGTGCATTGCTGGCGGACACCTTGGGTGCGACGACGGTCGTACATGATTTGCGGTTCTCACGCTCCGTTCTGGAGTATTGGGCGTCAAAGGGCATCGCCGCCGTGGCAAGCCGCGTCGGACGGCTGAACATGGCGGTCAATATGCGGGAGGTTGATGCGCAGGTGGGAGGGGAGACGTCCGGCCATTTTTACTTCAAGCCGTTCTTTTATCTGGAGGCGCCGGAGGCGGTGCTTCTGCTTGTCCTGCGGGCGATGCAGACATCCGGCGCATCGCTTGCGGACCTGACGGCGCCGTACCGCAAGTACTTCAAGAGCGACGAGGTGAGTATTCCGGAGAACGGCAAATGGTTCCAGCTCCGCCAGCGCCTGAAGGAGACATACAAAGACGGCAAAATCACCGAAAATGACGGGGTCACCGTGGAATTCACCGAGTCCGACGGTACGCTGTCCTGGTGGGCGAATCTCCGCCCGTCCAACACGGAGCCGGTCCTCCGGCTTATCGTTGAGGCGAAATCAAAAGACCTTCTGCAAGAGAAAGTTTCGGAGATTCGGTATCTGTTGCAATAGGAACTCGCGCCATGCCTTCCGACGGGTACGACGTCCCGGCCTACTGGCCGGGCATCTCGTTCTCGGCCCGTCGGCCTGCGAAAGCCCCGCCGGAAGACGTGCCGCTCCTTCTACCGAGGGGGAGTGGGGCACGTCGGCACCCTTAGCTTAATTTTTTTGTAGGTGCCTCCTGTCTAGTGACGGAGAATCGAAGGCCCCTCAGTGAGGGGCCTTTGGTGGCTAGAACTGGATGTCCCAGTCGTTGTCGTCCTCGCAGGTCAGCTGAAGCTGGCCGCCGCGGCGCATGTCTTCGATGTCGGGCTCGTCAGCATCGTGCGAGCGCGGAAGGCGTCCAGGCGAAGGTTCACGCCGAGGAACTTCGGCGGGAATCGCCTCCGGGCCGAAGTCGCGATGTGTCCGCTCAGGCCGCCCGGCGTCCATGGTGAGTCCGAGCGGCTCAATCTCGTACCCGACCACCAGGTCCTTGAGGACGGCCCTGCCCGCTCCGCGGGCACCGCGCAGTTGTTCGCGCCGCCAGAGATAATCCTCCAGCGCGCGCCGGATGTCTCCCGGTGCGCTCGCCAGATTAATCGCTTCGGTTCGTTCGTCCCGCACGAATCTCCTCCTCAGGTTTCAATACGCGATGTGCATCGCTTTGCGTACCAATCGCATGGTGCTTCTGGCCTTCCGCGTGGCTTTCTTCAGGCCGTCGGCAAGGACCTGCCGCACGGCATCGGGGTTGGCTGCGAGCGCTCGCCGCCGTTCGCGCAACGGTTCCAGGTGCCGGTTCAGCGCTTCGGCGAGTACCGGCTTGAACGTGCTGTAGTTGACGTTCCCCAGCTCCGCAAGCGCATCCTGCGGGGTCATGCCCTTGGACAGGGCGTACATGAGTACCAAATTTGATACCTCGGGCCGTTTTTCGGGGTCGTACCCGATGACCGGTTCAGAATCCGTTTTTGCGGTCTTTATCTTTTCCGTAGTTTCCTCGGGCGTGTCCTTAAGGTATATCGCGTTATTGAGCGACTTGGACATCTTGGCGTTGCCGTCCAGGCCGAGGATGCGCGGAGCTTCCGACAGTTTGGCTTCGGGGACAGGGAACACCTTCTTTCCGTAGAGCTTGTTGAACTTCTGCGCGATTTCCCGCGTCAGCTCAATCACCGGCAGCTGGTCCGCGCCCACGGGGACCGAATTCGCGCGGCAGAACAGGATGTCAGCGGACTGACTGACGGGATATCCGAGGAATCCGTACGTGAGCGACTCGCCTTCGGCGCCGAACAGTTCGCGCTTCTGTTCCACTTCCGACTTGATGGTGGGGTTACGGCGCAGTTCATTGACCGTAACAAGATTTGCGAAGAAGACCGTCAGTTCCGCAATCTGCGGAATCTGGCTTTGGATGAACAGCGTCGCCTTCGCCGGGTCCAGGCCCGCGGCGAGGTTGTCCAGCGCGACCTCATGGACGTTTTCGGCGACCTTGCCGGGGTTCTGCCAGTTGTCCGTGAGCGCCTGAACGTCCGCGACCATCACGAGCGTCTCGTATTCGTCCTGCATCCGGACGCGGTTGGTGAGCGAGCCGAAATAGTGGCCGATGTGGAGCGGACCGGTGGGCCGATCGCCCGTCAGTATGACTTTCCTCTTCGCCATGGTGGAGATTCCCGGATTTGGCGCATGACGGCGTTGCGGGTTCCAGCGATTTTTCGGTTCGGGCCGGCTTTCGCACGGCCCCGAAAAATCGCCTCCGGTGCTCGCTCACCGTACCTAAAGTACGGCTCACTCCGCTCCTCGCCCGCGCCTTGTCCTGCATCCAAACCGGAAACTCCAATCAGAATAGAATATAATACGATTTTCTGCTACTCTCGCGGCATATGGCCCGACATCAGGCCCAGAAAACGGAGGCGGACTACGCGCCGTTGGTCGCCAAGGAGCTCACGTACTACAAAGTCATGGCGCGGGATTTGGATATCTCCATGGACATGCTCCGCGAGGCGGCCGAACTCGGACTCAAGGACGGCATGAAACGGCACCGCCAGGCCGGCTGCACGCACCGCGAATCCGGCTGTATCGCCGGCTCGGTCCGCCACTTCTGCGACCGGCTTATCGTCAAAGCGTGTCTTATGGCCGCGTCCGAGGAGGATATGGATACTGCCGAAGATGTTCTCATGCGGTTGATTGAGGATTAGGGTTGTGGTATAATAGTCCCAGCGTAATCTTAAGAAAGGGAGCCCTATGTCCCGAGTAATCCGTTGGCACGTGATGCGCTTTGACGAGCGCATGAACCCGGTCTTCCAGCTCTGCCGCGCCAGCCGCGAGGGCGCCTACGCGGAGAAGTCCCGCCTGGAGGCGGGACACCCGCCGTCCACGTTCTGGGTGGAAATCGCGAGCAACTGCGCCCACGCGGCGCTACTGGCGTAGGAGGAGCGATGCGCAAGCTGACATTGTACCTCATCGCGGCCGCGGCCGCGCTCGTGTTTCCGATGTCGGTCCTCGGCGCGGACGGGCAACCCGCCTTGCCGGATTTCGCGAAGGCGCCGTACAACCTGGAAGCCGAGATGGAGGAAGCAGGTTCCCTGTTCACGGATTTGGTGGCAAACGTGAGAGTGTACAGCGAGAGGGGACAGCAGGGGAACGTCATTGCCGTCTTCTTGAACGGCGACGGAAAGCCCTTGTATGCCGAGTGGGTCTCGCCTGCCGACGGGACTGGCCAGCGTATGGTCCGCGGCTACGACTTTACCGGCGGCCGGTGGGTCTTCACGGAGGAGAAGCGCATAGAGCTCTGACCGCACGCGACGACGACGTCCGCGCCCTGCTTGACAGGGCGCTTCGTTTTACGTACGGTGCGCGGGACTCAAGGAGGTCGTTAATGCGCAAGGTTTGGTTGGCGGCGCTGGCGGTCGCGCTGGCGGGGCCCGTGTTCGGGCAGGACCCGGCACCGGAGGCAGAGTCCACCGTCGAGAAGGACAAGGCGGCGTTGTTTCACACGGAGATGTTCTTCTCGCTGGGGCACTCGTTCCACGAGAACCATGTGGATCCCGAGGGCAGAACGAGCGACGGGAACTTCACGCTCGCATACGGCGTCCAGTTCGCCCCCGGGAAGCGTCACTGGGTGAAGTGCACGCCCGGGTCCGACCCCGAATGCACCGAGGCGAACGGACCGCGAATCGCTCTGGGCGGCGTCGCGCTGGCGTTGTCTTCCAGCGGCTACCGGGGAATCGTCGGGGTGCAGTTCCCGCTGGTCACCCTGCGCATCGTGCGCAACGCGTGGCTCGGCACGGCAGTCACGGTGTGGCCATGGGCGGAGCGGGGCGCCCGGAACGCATCGTTCACGGCGAGTTTGTCCATCGCGTTCGCCAAGGAGGAATAGGTGAAGACGAAGCTCATCATCGGCGGTCTGGCGGTCATTGCGGGGCTCGTGGTCATCGCCGCGCTCGTTCTGCCGAAGCTGTCAGCCCGGCGCGCCGAATCGTTCGACGAGGACTACCTGGCGGAGGCGCGCAAGAGCGGCGTGAGCCAGAAGGATGCCGAGTGCATGCTCGGCATGGTGAAGACGCTCGCGCTGATGCAGGCGCTGGATGAGCATCCGGAATTCCTCAAGTGCGCGGACCCCTCGTACCAGGGCTCCGACTGCACGTTCGCCCGTGAATGGGCGGAGAGCGCGGAGCGCTACACAAAGAGCTGCGAGAAGCCGGAGGTCCCGGCAGCCCCTGAAGGCGGCCCTGCGGCCGTGCCCGCGCCGGAGCAGTAGGCCACGACCCCCTCAGTGAGGGGGTCTCGCTTTGTTTGACAGAGGTGCGAAGGTTGTGGTATCCAAGACCGGTTCCAAATGGAGGTACCGCTGTGAAGAAGACCGTGCTGACGTTGGCCGTACTGCTGTTCGCCGTTCCCTTCCTCCGCGCCGACGAAGGTCCGGAGCGCACCGCCGAGAAGGACTTCACGTTCCATCTGGACGTGCTTCAGCCCACCGCGGTGGTCGGTTCCCTGGAGCCGGGAGAGCCGCGGAACGCGTGGCTCATCATCGGAGCGCACATCTCGGGATGCAGGGTCGGCCGCCTGCGCGCCTGCGGTCTGGGCTTCGCGTGGGGCACGCAGAGGGTGGACGACGGCCACAACAAGGTGTGGACGAACTCCCTGCTGGTCACCAGTCCGCTGGGATTCCGGCTCAACGACCCGCAGCCGTACGCGGGCGAGCCCGAGCTGGACTTCAACGTGACGCCGTACTACGACACGAGCCGTAACGACTTCGGCGTCTCGTTCGGCCTCTCCATCGGCGGCTGACGCCGCCCGCCCCCTCTCCGCATCCGCGGACGGGGGGTTTCATATATTTGACGAAGTCTATGGACTATTGTATAAATAGTTTACCTCATTCAGGAGGATTCCTTGAGAACATCCGTGCCGTTGACCGTACTGTCGTTTGCCGTGGCGGGTCTGGTCATGCTCACCGCCGTTTCCGCGCATGCCGACGACGGAAAGCTCGGCAAGTTGCGTCCGTCCCTGGATGCGGCGTTCACCGCGGGAGTCACTGACGAGCACAATTCCATCGGGCTCGCGCTCGGCACGCACATCGCCTTGGCGGAGCTCGGTCGCTTCCGGCTCATCGCCGGCGGCGATGTCGGCTTCACGAGCGTCTGCCGCGCAGACGGAAGGTCGCTCGTCCCGGGGGCGAACGACCCTTGTGGCGACCACATGAATGGATTCGCGCAGATCAAGGGCGGTCTGGAGGTCCTCTTCGGAGGCCAGCGGGACCACGCGAACCGCGTCATCAGCGACATCGGATTCCACATCACGCCGACCTACCTGGTTGCAGGTCCGTTCCGCGGCAATGCCGGCCTGAACTTCGGCATCGGCATCCGCTGGCGGAACTGACCGGAGGTCCGTCGAAGAAAAGCGCCCCCTCTCCGCTGTCCGCGGACAGGGGGTTTAACGTTTAACGGCTCATCGGATGAGCCGTTGACAGATAATAAATATCGGGTTAAAAGTCGTTGCCTCATTCAGGAGGGTTCATTGAAGCAGAAGACGCTGTTGGCCGCCGCGGCGGGGTTCCTGGCGGTGTTGTTTGGTGCCATTCCGGTGCGGGCGTGGGACGTGGAGCGGAAGCAGGGCTGGAATCCGAAAGCCGGCTTGGACGTGCTCCAGCCGGGCTACAACCTCTCGGGTGATGCCCACAAGTTCCACGTGACCGTGGCCGGGGCGCACGTCTCGTTCTTCAGGTTGGGACGTTTCCGTCTTCCATCGCTGGGCACCGACTTTCAGGCGCGGTTCACGGAGACGCCGAGTCAGGGAACCTCCGTATCCGGACACTGGCTCCTGACCTCCGGCATAAAGTTCCTGGTCGAAGAGGACCCGATCAACGGTGAGTCCGGGCTTCATGCGAAGGGGTTCTACGACACGCGTAGTGACCCGGACCCCCGCGTCGGCCGTTGGGGCTTCGTCGTCGGCGTATACTTCGGCTTCTGACCGTCCGTTCGCCCGTCCTCACCTCCGAGGCCGGGCGGTTTTGTTTTCGGACTCAAACGGCTCACGACGTGAGTCGTTCCCGTGTTCAACTGCGAAACGTGGAAACTGTAGCCAGATTGTCTTCCGCTTGGCCGAGGCCAAGGCGACGCCGAGGACCGAACTGAGCCCTACTGGATGTAGGGCGGAGGGAGGACCGGAGGCGGTAACGCCGGCATCGGGCAAGCCCGAAGGGTAGAAAACGGAACCCCGCCATTTCTGTGGCGGGGCCGTTTTCTACGGGAGGCGATATGGCCTAGATCTCAATGATGACGGGCAGAACCATGGGGCGGCGCTCAGTCCTCTGGAACAGGAACTGGCCGATATCGTCCCGAATCCGGTCCTTCACATGCGCCGAGTTGATGGGCCGTGCCTTCTCCGCCTCCACGATGCCGCGGACGCGGCGGCGCACCTGCGCCAGAAGGTCTTTCTGTTCCTTGAGATAGATGAAGCCGCGGGAGATGATATCCGGGCTCGTGCGGATGCGTCCGGTGCGCGGGTCAAGGACGACGATGATGGTGAACATCCCGTCTTCCGCAAGCACCTGCCGGTCGCGCAGGACGACGTTGCCGACGTCGCCGATGCCCAGTCCGTCCACCATGACCAGGTTGTTCGGGGCCTGGACCTTGTCCAGCCACCAGGTGTCCTTGGTGAAATGCACAATGTGCCCGTTATCGGCGATGACAGTGTTCCCATCCTCCACGCCCTTCTCCTGGCCCAGCTGGCCGAGCGTGACCATCATGGAGTACTGGCCGTGGATGGGCATCAGGAACTTGGGCCGCAGGAGCTCCAGAATCTGCTTGAGATCCTCCTGCCGCGCGTGGCCGCCTGCGTGGATGTCCATCATCTTGTAGTGGAACACCTTCACGCCGGCGCGGTAGAGCATGTCCTTGAGGCGCTGAACCGTGCGCTCGTTTCCCGGCACCACGGACGAGGAGAAGATGACCGTGTCTTTCTTGGAAATATTCACGTGCCGGTGCTCCCGGTTCACGATGCGCATCAATGATGCGTTCTCTTCGCCCTGGGCGCCCGTCGCGAGCACCGTGACGCGCTCCCGCGGGTAGTTGCCGACCTGCGAGATATCAATCTCCGTGCCCTTGTCCATCTTCACGTAGCCCAGCGCCTTGGCGATTTCCATGTTGCTCTTGAGCGAGTAGCCGGCGAAGGCGACCTTGCGGCCGTACTTCTCGGACAGGCGGATGAGCTGCTGCATGCGGTTCACCATGGACGAGAACGTCGCGGCGATAAGCATGCCCGAGGCCTCTTTCACGATGAGCTCCAGGTTCTCGTAGATGGTCGCCTCCGACACGGAGTGGCCCGGCGTTTCCGCGTCCGTGGAGTCGCAGAGCAGGGCGAGAACTCCCTCGTCGCCGAAGCTCCGCAGATGCTCCAGGTCCACCGGCTTGTCGTTCAGCGGCGTCGCGTCGAATTTGAAGTCCGCCGTATGGATGACGTTCCCGACGGGCGTCCGCAGCATCACTCCCAGGTCGTCGGGGATGTTGTGGTTCATGTGGAAGAACTCGACCTCAAAGTAGTCGCCGAGCTTCACCTTGTCGCCGTCTTTGACGACGTGGATGTTCAGCTTCGGCAGATGCGGAAATTCGCTGTGCCGCTTCAGGACGATGCCCTTGGTCAGCTCCGCGGTGTAGACATCAGGGTTGCCGAACTTCTGCTGGATGTAGGGGACACCGCCGATGTGGTCCATGTGGCCGTGGGTCAGAATGAGCGCGCGGACGCGGTCCTCCTTGCCGACCAGGTAGCCTGTGTTCGGGATGAGAAAATCAATGCCGGGCATGTCGTATTCCGGGAACATCAAACCGGCGTCAATGATGACGATGTCGTCCTTGTACTCCAGCAGATAGCAGTTCTTGCCGATTTCACCGAGGCCGCCCAGGGCGACCACGCGGAGCGTGTCGTCGTCGGGGATGCCAACGGGCGCGCCGATACGGCCCTCATGAAGGGACGTGGGCGGCAGCCGCCGCTGAGTCGCCAGTTTACTGCGGGGAGCGCCGAAGCGCTTGCCTCCGCGGCGGCGCTTTCCGCCGCCTCCACCTCCGCCCTGCTGCATGGACGGTGCGCGGCCCGGCTGCCCGCCCTGAGGACGCCGCCCCTGCGGTTTATCTGAACCTGTACGTTCGGGATTCATTACACAAACAGAAACTCGAGCGCCTGCGCTTTATGCTACGGACGAACGAGCAATGATAAAGATGATACGGAGAGAGCATTGTGGAGAGGACTTGGCCTCGCCTCTCGGTCGCCCAGGCGACCTCGGGCTGGCCACCGCCTCGCGGCGTCCGCTACTGCGGACGCATCGCTCCGGCGTTCAAATCCTCTCTCGCACTACTCAATAGTTTCCATTGGTACGGCCTCAAGGCCATACCAATGGAAATTTGTGGGCGAGAGAGGACTTGAACCTCCACGGCCTTGCGGCCACTAGCTCCTGAAGCTAGCGTGTCTGCCAATTCCACCACTCGCCCTTGTCGGACTCCGACTGCTGTTTAAAAGACGCGAGAACTACTCCTTCGCCTTCAGCGCCTTGAATTCATCAAGCAGCTCCGTGGCCTGGGGGTCGACGCCCAAGGCCGTGGCGACGTGGAACGCGGTCCACAGCGCCAGCAGGTAATTGTTGAACACCTTCTCCACTTGGGTGTTCCCGGAGAGCTGAATCGTTTCCACAGTATACCCCTTCCGGGCCAAGATTGCAAGCAGTGCGTCGAAATTCTTCGCGTACCGCTCGTCCTCATGCGCGTCGCGGATGAACAGCGGCGTAACCATGTCGCGGTACGGCCCCTCCCAGCCCACGACCTCCGTATGTGCGCCGGACGGGAACCAGTTCACCATCACCTGGCGTTTGGTCGTCTCCGAGTAGGCCATCTTCCAGAACCCCGTGAGCTTTCGCCACGGGTACGCGGTATAGATAGCGAGCATCCGGTCGGCAAGGCGTGCGGCGAGGGCCTCGCCCTGAGGCTCGAGAGCGGCGGGGTCAACTTCGGGAAGCTTGTCGCGCATCCCGAGGGCCGCGAACAACGCCCCGGTCATGTATCCGGTCGCGGTGCGGGGCGGAATGTTGTCGGCCGGAAGCACAATCAGCGGTGTTCCGTCAGCACGTGCCAGGTCTGCCAAAGCGCCTCCGCCGACGATGGTAAGCGTGTCCAGCCCCAAATCCCGCGCGGCCTTCCACGAGGAAATGGTTTCCTCCGTGTTCCCCGACCAGGAAGTGCAGACGACGAGGTCGCCGCCGCTGGCATTCGGCGGGAGGCCGTAATCCCAGTGGACGACGATATCCGGGTTCACTACGGAAAGAATCTCGCCCGGGATGGACGAGCCGCCCATGCCGCATGAAATGATGCGCCGGAACGGAGGAACGGAAATGCCTTCCGCCGCCCGCGCACCGCGGTCAATCTGCCGTCCGATGGAGAGAATCGCGTCCCGCATTGCAGTTTCAGTCTATCAGGTTCCCGCCGGATGTCAGGCCCCGACGTTACTCGCCGGAGCTGCTGAAGATCCGCTTTGTTTCCAGATACCAGCGTGCGGCGTTCGTAAACCGTTCCGAGGGTAGGGAAATCGCGGTCGTGGCGAAGCCTTGGACGTCGCGCGAGCGGCCGTACAGATAGTACGGACTGTGCAGGAACACCGCCGGAATATCGCCGATGAGCACGCGCTGGAATTCATCATACTTCGCCGCGCGCTCCAGTGCGTTCGTGGTCTGGCGGGCTTCCTCAAGCAGGCGGTCGGCCGTGGTGTTGGAGTACAACGACAGGTTGCCGCCCGGAGAACGGAACTGCGTGGAGTGCCACAAGGTGTACGGGTCGGGGTCAAACATCAGCACCTGACCGAACAGGAGAACCTCATACGCGCGTGGCGCGATGACGTCGCGGTTCAGCTGGTTCACGGGCAGTTCTTCAACCGAGACTTCGGCGCCGATTTGCCGCCACTGCTCGGCGATGAGATTCGCCGTCAGCGACAGTTCGCTCCACGTGGATGTGGAGATGGTCAATGTAAGCCGTTCGCCGCGACGGACCCGGATGCCGTCTTCGCCGGCGACCCAGCCGCCCTGTTCCAGAATCTGGTTCGCAAGTACCGGGTCGTAATCGTACGACGGCACGTGCGGATTGATGTCCAGCACCCCGCCCAGCATGGGGGAGTCCACCAGAAAGGCATTGCCGCCGAGAACTTCGTTGATGACCTCGACGCGGTTCGTTGCATGCGCCAGCGCCAGACGTACGTTCTTTTCCTCCAACGGCGGACTCTGGCTCTGGTTCAGGAACAGCGCGAAGTACCGCGGCATTTTCAGCTGTTCCAGCACGAGCCGTCTGCCGAATTTCAGCTTTTCCGCACCCAGTGCGGAGACGAAGCCGATGGAATCGATGTCATTGTTGTTGAACGCCTCCACCAGCGCAGCTTCCGTCTCGTAGAACCGGAAGATGATGCCGTCCAGATACGGCCTGCCGCCGTGGTATTCCTTATGGGCCGAAAGTTCGTACGCAAGCAGACGCCCTTCCTTGTCCTTGCGGAGCTCGGCGAACTCAAACGGTCCCGAGCCTACCGGCTTGAGATTCAGCTCCGACAGCGGGAAATTGATGGGCCGGACGTCCTGCCAGAGATGCCGCGGCAGGATGCCCATCGTCAGGTTATTCAAAAATTGCGGATATTTCGCCTTGAGCCTGAACGCGACGACGAAGTCGCTGACCTTTTCCGCCGTCACCCCGCCCCAGTTGCCCTGCAGGGCGCTGGCGAAATCCGGATTCTGAACGGTTTGGACGGTGAATACGATGTCGTCCGCGGTGACGGGCCGGCCGTCGTGCCAGTGCGCGTCTTCGCGCAGCTGGATGGTGTACGTGAGTCCGTCGCTGGTGATTTCCGGGTGTGACTTGGCCAGGTCGGGCACGAGTTTTCCTTCGCCGTTATAGCGCATCAGTCCGGAGTAGATGAGCGACGCCAGGTCGCGGTCGGTGTCCGTTCCTGTCGCCAGCAGCGGATTGACGCGGCGGGGCTCGCCAAGCACGCCCTCGGTGATGGTTCCCCCGTACGCCGGAACCGGCACGGTGTAATGGAAATACGACGCGATGGGAATTGCGATGAGCGAGCCGATGACGACGAGGATGAGCGCCAGAACGGCGTAGCGTTCACGGAACGAAAGCACCTTGGGCAACAGGCGCAAACGGCTCCGGAACGAGAGCCGCCTGACCAGCGAATCCTTCAGCGTTTCACGGCCCTCGGCGAGCCGGTCGGTCTGAACACCGAAGAAGTCGTCTAATTGTCGTTCCGATGCCATGAGGGGATAGAATCGGGGCCTGTGTTCCGCGGCCTGCAGTTCTTAGGAGGCGAGAACCAGCCGGGCGACGGAAGCGCCCACAAAGACCGCCGCGACGACGATGCTGGTTACAAAGACGATGCGTTCCACGCCGCGCTTCGTGCTGTATTCCATCGAGGACCCGCCGAATGCGGACCCCAGGCCCTGACCGCGCTGCTGCATCAGGATAGTGATGATAAGCAGGACCGCGGATGCGAGCTGTATGTAGGTGAGAATAGTGATGATGTCCATGGGAGAAAGTAAGAAGTAAGAATGGCGAAGTTATGTGAGCCAGTTCAGGACTGTATTGATGACGGAGACGACCAGAGTCGCCCATATCAGCGGTACAATGCCGCCGATAAGAACGGACGGCACTATAACCGTGAGCGCCCACAAAAGCAAGCCGTTGATGACCAGAGAGAACAGGCCCAACGTCGCCAGCATCAGCGGGAACGCCAGAACCTTCAGCACGGGCCTGGCGATGCCGTTCAGAAGAGCCAGGACCAGCCCGGCGACCGCAAGGGTCTCATAGCCGCCGGAAATGCTTACTCCGGGGACGTACCAGGCCGCAACCCAGAGGGCCAGGCCGTTGATGAGAACCGCGAAAAAGAGCTTCCTCATGAGGCCCGATAGTAGCACGTTCAGGCCACGGAATCAACGCGTAAGCAGGTCCCTCCGGTGGCGTTTTCGGTACTGGGCGATGACCCCTCACCAACCTATTCCGCCGACCGCCGGCGGAGGGGGCGGGATTGGTGAGGGGCAAGCTGGTGCTTCCGGTGACGCTTCCGATATTGGGCAACGACAAACCTATGTGCCTCTGAGTCCACGTGTCCGAGGAGATTCCGCGCGGCGGCGGGGAGGTCCTTGAGCGTCCGGACGCGCGAATCGCCTGAAAACAACACATAGGCGCCCCTGTGCTTGTCATCCTTGGCGAACGCGATGACGGGAATGTCCAGGTCCGCGGAATCCAAAACCTTCAGCGCCGCGTTCATCTGCGCCTTGGCGCCGTCCACGAGGATGAGGTCGGGAAGCGGCCATTCGTCGTGCGCCAGGCGGCGGGTGAGGATTTCGCGGATGGCGGCGACGTCGCCCGCCTCCGGAGTGCGGATGTTGAACAGGCGGTATTCGGAGTTGTCGGCGCGGCCGTCCGTGAATACGACCACCGCGCCGGCGGGATGCGCGCCCTGGATATGGGCCGCGTCATAGCCTTCAATGCGCTGCGGCGCACGGACAAGCGCGAACTCCTCGGCAAGCTGTTCCGGTGCGCCCGCGTGCCGTGCGGCAAGACGCCGGCGGGAGGCGACCAGCCGGGCGTTCGTGAAGACGCGCCGTAGCCGGTCGGCCTGTATCTGCAGGTCGCGCGCGGCCTCCAGGTCTCGGCGGTCCGCCGCCTTTTTCATCCTGCGCTCCAGGCGTCGTATGAGCACGTCCCGCTTGCCGGTCAGGATGTCGCGGACCGCGCGAACGTACCGCGCGTACTCCCGCTTCTGTGCGGCAGTCGCCTTCGCCCGCAGGCAGCAGTATCCGCTACAGACGCCGATGTGCGCGTTCAGGCACCGGACGTGGTGCTTCTGCGCGCAGGAACAGTAGGGGAACATGCGGCGCAGGACCTTGAGCGTGGTTTTGAGGGCGCCGCCGTCGGTGAACGGGCCGAGGAATTCCCGGACCGGCTTTTTCAGCCTCGCACTGCGCACCTGATGCGTCGGAATGAACTGCGGGAATTCTTCATCGGTCACCGCGACGAGAAAGTATGACTTGTCGTCCCGCAGGTCGATGTTGTATTTGGGCCGGCGGCGCTTGATGAGCTGCGATTCAAGGATGAGCGCCTCAATGTCCGTTTCCGTCATCTGCCAGTCCAGACGCGCGGCTTCCCGTGTCATGGCGGCGATGCGCGCATCCGCAGCCTTCAGATAACTCGAAAGCCGCGAACGCAGGTCGTTCGCCTTGCCGATATACAGCGCCGTTCCGTCCTTGGCGCGCCAGGTGTAGACACCCGGCGATTTCGGGGCGGCAGCGGACGCGGCTTTGATGTCCGGGGCATCCATAAGCTCCATATTATACAAGAAAAACGGGACCTATTCAATATTCCGTCCGCCGCGGTACCCGCTATGCTGGCGGCATGCCGAAGAGTCATGATGACCGGATACTCGCCGTTCTCGCGTTCGGGGAAGCGATGGGAACGCCGATGACCGCCCAACAGGTGTGGCAGAGAATGCCGCCCGGTCCCGGCGCGGTTTCGCTCGCGGAGACGTTGGACGTTCTTGCGCGCCTGTCTGCGCACGGCACGGTGCGGGCCGTGGACGGGTGGTATGCGCCTGCGGGAACGCCGTCCGACGCGTTTATTGCCCGCCTGGACCGGCTCAATATGCGGGCGGATAAGTTCCGCAGGATGCTCCGCAAGGCGTTCTGGCTCCAGGGCGTGCCGTTTGTGCGCGCACTGGCGGCGTCCGGTTCGATGTCCGCCGGTACGACGGGCGCGGACAGCGACTGGGACATGTTCGTCATCGCGCGTGCGGGCCGCCTGTATACCGCGCGGTTCTTCCTTGTCGCGGCCGCATGGTGCGTGGGTTCGCTGCGCACCAAGCGCGACCGCATCGCTCCGGATAAGTTCTGCTTCAACCACTATGTCACCGACCGCGGACTCGTCATCCGCCACCGGTCGCGCTACGTCGCGCATGCGCTGGCGTCACTCATTCCCGTGCACGATCCCGGAGGATACGTTGACCGCCTACGGCAGGCGAACGGATGGGTCGCCGAATACATCGCCCGCTGGCCGGTTCCTTCCGCCGTGACCGTTCGCCGGACGGTACGGCGTTCCCGGATTCTCGGTGCGCTTCGGTACGTCGCGGAACTCGTGCTCCGGACGCCTTTGGGAGGTCTTCTGGAGCGTGTTCTGCGGTCGTGGCAGCAGGGCAGGATTCACCGTGAACCGGTGACGCATGCACGGGGAGGACGGGTCGTCGCCGACGGTCAGGAGCTGGAATTTCACCCGCACTCGGCGGAGCGCGCGGTCGTTGCCCGCTATAATGCCCGCATGGCGGCGCTGGGGATGCCGGTACAGGAACGCGACTCGGGTTTACGGTGACATCATCGAACCGCATGCGGTGAGAACACCGGACCGCCTGCGGTGATTGACAGTACGCTATTTGAAGCGTACTAATTACCCATTCACCGGCCTTTCACAAGTGAGGCCAAGCAAGAGAGGACGAGTCGATGAGAGCAAAGGGTTCCTTCTTCGCTGTGCTGGCGGTACTGCCGGCTCTGCTTGCGGTACCGTCGTTCTCTGCGGCACAAACGGTACCGCACTACTTTCCCGACGGCATCGAGCGGCTCTCCGAGCCCGCCCGGCAGTGGGAAGCGTATCTGCGGTACATGAACGCGACGGACATCTGTCGCGGCACGCTGGGCGCCGACGCCACGTTCCCGCGGGATTTCTCGCGGGCGATCACCGTGGAACGGGTCTACGAAGGCAAGAAGGTCACCTTCTACTTCGAGCCCTGGGTCCGCACGGGCGACAAAATCGTGTTCTACGATTTTTGCGGCCAGCGGACCGTCACGGAGGCCGAGTTCCAGGTCGTCGTGGACGACCTGGTGAGCCAGTTCGAGAAGGCGGTGCAGATGGGAGCGGAATACTACCGTGAGCTGGAAAAGCTCGCGGTCCGCGCCCGGGCAAAGCGCATCGGCATGAGCGAGGGCGACCTGCGGGCACGGCTGGACCAGCCGGTGCCTGACGCCCCGAACGTGACCTACCGCGAGCTGCAGCAGCTGCCGCGTCCGATGACCAAGGCGGACTTCGTTCCGCGCGAGGTGCACTTCGGCTACACGCCGTATTTCGGCGTCGCGTGGCTGAACACGGGCGTCCTGTGGGTCACCCCGCAGTCGCGCATCGTGGACTACCTCTACGGTCATCCGTCCGTGCTCCTGCACGAGATGACGCACGCGAACGCCAATCTCCAGAGTTATCCGCTTTCCAACGGCATCGACGTGGAGCTCATCGCGAGCATTCCGGAGATGCTGCTGGACGAGGACCACATCTCCCTGATGTACCACGGGTACCTGGCGGATGTGCGCGACATGGTCAACGTGTACTTCGGTTTCGACTTCGCCCAGGTCCGCCGGGAGGTGGTCGTCTTCGACCACGTCCGCAACCTGCGCATCGACACCGCCAAGTTCAACGAGCACGTGGGCAAACTCATCGAGGTCCGGCGGGAACTCCGCAAGGCGTTCCTGAAGACGCTGGAGGAGTTTTACTCCGACCAGGTGTTCTGGACGAGTTTCAACGAGAAGATGCAGGACACCCGCGCGGTGTTCCGTGTCATGATGGCGTTCGCCTACGACCCGACCATCGCCGGCGGCCATGCGGAGACGATGAAGTTCCTGCAGCGGAACCACCGGAAAATCATGCAGATGGCCAACGAGGCCTACCGGAAGAGCGGCGGGGAGAGCGGCAGCGGCGAAAGCCGCCGCGGGCCCTCGCAGGCATCACTGGACCTGCTGGAGCAGATGTCCGGCATGAGCCGGGACGACATGCTCAGGCTGGCCAGGAAGTACCGCATCACGGAAGACGACGTCCGGGACAAGAGCTTCCCGGAGCTCGTGGACCTGTACATGAGAATCATGGAGATGGAAGCCGGAAGGACCGGCGCGCCTGGGAGGGTGCAATGAGAACCGGAATCGCGTTCATCGCGGGTGCACTGGCCATCGCGGTGCTCCCGGCCTGCGCGCCGACGTACCGCGGCGAGTTCGAGAAGCTCGCGGACCAGGAGAACTGGACGAAAGAGCAGAAGCGGGCCGCCCGCGAATACAGCTACCGCTACTTCGGGCAGGAGCAGGAGGACGGCACCTACACGGTCCGCTACTCCCGGCTCTCGCTGGAGCTCGTGGTCAGCCAGGTGGACTCGTTCCTCACCGAGCTGGACGCCATGCTCAGCTACAAGAACGAGTACGACAACAAGTACCTGAAGGCGTTCAACCAGCGTGCGCACTTCGAGCACCAGGAGGACATCTTCAAGGGCATCCGCGCGCGGATCCGCCTCGCGGAGCTGCACGACGTCTTCGAGCGGATGCTGGGCAAGCGGTCGTCCTACTCGTCCACCCGTGACGAATACGGCTACGACCACGCCCAGGGCTACGATCCGTCCATCCTGGCGCTGGACCCCGATGAGCTCGTCGGCAAGTACCCGTTCAAGAACGAGGTCATCGACGAAGCGAAGGCGGCGGGCCAGCTGCAGGAAGTCCAGCGCTACTCCGTGTCGCAGAACAAGGAACTCGCCGTGCGCGAGCCCGACCCGGACTTCCCGGACGACCCCAACAAGTTCGTCTGGAAGAAGAAGCAGTACGCGCTGGAGCTGGTGGTCTTCAAGATTCTCATCGACGGCGACACGCCGCGGGACAACTACGGCAACTATGCCGAGGTCTACCGCACCGTCGCCGGCGTCCGGGAGTCAAAGCCCGCCGTCCGTGCGTTCATGGACGGCAGGGGCGGCAGCGTCATCGCCGTCATCGACACGCACCGCGAAGCCGAGCACGCCGGATACGGCCTGCCCGATTACGTGGACCGCGTGAGCGAGGGCTCGCTGGCAAGCGTCGAGATGATCGAACGCATCTTTCCCGAGGACGCCAAGGCCGGGCGCGTGGAGCCCCGTGCCCCCGAGGTCCGCGTGGAAATCGTGCCCATCGGCACGGAAATCGACGTCTGGGAGCGTTGCGAAAACGGCTGCAAGGTCCCGTTCCCGTATCAGAACGAGGGCGGGGACAACTACACCGTGGACATCCGCTTCAAGCGCAAGCCGCCCACCGACAGCCGCGACCGGACGCGGACGGTGGAGTACATCGAGAAGCGATGGACCCCGTCCAAGCCCGGCGCGGGCGAGGTGGTGGAGTACTTCAAGCCGCGGAGCCCGTTCGACAAGCCGGCGCTCGGCATCCGGGTCGTCCGGCAGTACGACAGCCTGCCGTCCAAGCTGGAATACGTGTTCCCCGACGGTACGGAAGAGACGGTCATCGTGACGCCGGGCAAGAACAAGGCCATCCATGACGAGCCCACGGCCGTCGGCTACAACTGGGCCGGCAAGCGGTATCTCATCATGGACGAGGACGGCGACGGCAGGTACGAGAAGCGGCGCGAAGTCGCGGACCTGACGTCCGGCTCGTACTACGGCCGCATCGACGACTTCGGCACCGAGGGCGGGGGCTACCATGAGGAGCCCATCGCGCCCGAGGAGCCCGAGGGCAAGGAGCCCGGGGGTAACTGAGGTTCAGGGGAGCTGCGCAAGCGGCTCCCTTTTCTATTGACATCATTTTTCCATTTTCATAGGATATTGCCGTTGGCACTTTGTATATGCGAGTGCTAATGTAAAAACTCTAAGGAATAACGCGCATGAAGATTAAACCGTTGCGTGACCACGTGCTCATCGAGCCCGTGAAGGAAGAAGTGAAGAAGGGCGGAATCATCCTGCCGGACACCGCGCACAAGGAGCGACCGGAGCAGGGCAAGGTCATCGCCGTCGGCCCGGGCCGGACGGACGAGAACGGCAAGCTCATAAAGCCTGCCGTCGCTAAGGGCGATATCGTTCTGTTCACCAAGTACGGCCCCAATCAGATAAAGGTGGACGAGAAGGAATACCTCATCGCCGAGGAGAAGGACATCCTGGCAATCGTTGAATAATCAACCAGAGAGCTAATAGCCGGAAAGCTTGTAGTCGGAACAATAAACCTACAAGCTCTCCCGCTACAAGCT
>DASPGX010000003.1:0-5221 GCA_035620375.1 Minisyncoccota bacterium
TTGACCAGGTACAGGCCCAGTCCGGTGCCTCCGGCTTCCATTACTGCGGCCTCCTTGGTCCGGAATCCCTTGTCCCAGAGGGGACCGAGCGCCTCCTTGGGGATGCCGATGCCGGTATCGGTCACGGCGACGTTGATGCGGCCGTTCTCCTGCCAGGCGCGCACCGTCACCTTTCCGCCCGGCTTGGTGTACCGGATGGCGTTGGAGAGCAGGTTCTGGATGATGGAGCCGGCCAGCTGGGGGTCCAGGTCCACGGACGGCAGGTCCTTCGCGTAATCCTCCGTGACGGCCAGTTGGCGCGACGCCGCCGCGGGCGCATTGTCGGCGACGTAGGCGTGCACCAGCTTGGCGACGTCGGTCGGTTCCGGCACCGCGCTGAACGTTCCGCTTTCCACACGCGAGGCGGAAAGCAGTTTGTTCACGAGGCTGTTCATCCGTTTGATGGAGTCCGCGATTTCCTCCAGCAGGCCGCGCTGGCGGTCGTTCACGGACCCCGTTCCGGGGTCCTGCAGGACCTCGGTGCTCCATTTCATCGCCGTCAGCGGCGCCTTGAGCTGGTGCGAGGCAAGGGAGGCGAATTCATCCACCGCCTTCTTGGCCTTGCTGACCAACTCAACCTCCCGTGCGAGTTCCTTGCGCCCACGGTACAGGGCGGTCAGGGTCGTCATTGCGCCGAAGAGCGAGATGAATGCGCCGATGACAACCGTGTATTGGAGGACGCGGTCGCGCCGGGGAATGGCCATGCCGCGGGGCGCGACGAAGTCCACGTCGTAGACGCGGTTGGCGAACAGGAACGAGAATGAGCGCCTGAGGGCGGACGGGTCGCCGGCGTAGAGCGCATGGGCGTCGTTCTCGGATATGAACGATTCATCCGGAGCGATGAAGTGCGATTCAATGCGGACCCCGAAGACGTTCTCGTCCATGTCATACATCCTCGTGACGGCAATCTGACCGGTATTCGCCTGCTGGCGGAACAGCAGAACGCCGGTCGGTCCGTCCGTTCCGGGCGGGATTATGGGATAGAAACCGAAGGTGACCGGTGTGCCTGTCGCCGATAGGAAGGGGTCTGACAGCGTGTATGAACGGCTGGCGACGGACAGGGCGAACGCCGCGGCAAACCGCAGGTCCGAGGAGAGGTCCACTCCCGTAAGTCCTGCAGCGCTTTCGGGCGGGGAGGAATGCGTGATTTCATACCGCGTGCGGCCGTCCTCGCCGTCGACGCGGGGGGCATAGAGGAGTGATTCAAACGCGATTGCGCCGGCTTCGGTCTGCCGTATGTACGTGGCGTAGTTGTGGAATTTCTGCTGGGTGAGGTCGGTTGCGGCGGTAATGGCCCCGCCGGTGGAACGGCCGAGTTCATCGTACCGTGCGTCGCGGGAGGTAACCTGGTTCCGCATGCGGGCCTCGCCGTCCTCCAGCAGGTCCTCGGTGTGCTGGGCGAGGGCACTATCAATGACGAGGTACAGCGCTACCGCGGCCGCGAATGCGAGTACCGCCGCGACGACGACGGTCAGCGGCGTGACACTGAAGCCCCGTTTCTTACCCTCCGCCATATAGAACCAGTATATCACCGCCCGGCATATGGCCGATTGCGTTTATGAACCTATGCGGTACACTTTCGCGCATGAATAAATACCTCATTCCCGCAGCGCTGGCCCTGGTGCCTTTTGCCGCGCTCGCGCAGTACAATGTACAACCCGCGGCCTCGCCCACGCCGGCGCGCGCCACCGCGACGCCCGCCTCCAGCGTCGCCTCGCCCACGCCCAGTCCGCAGGGGGCCCAGGTGGATTACTATCTGAAGATTGACGGCGTGGAGGGGGAATCCGAGGCGAAGGGCAACGTCGAAACCGAGTGGAAGGTTGAGGAGGGCGAGAAATCAACGGACGAGCCCGACGACTCCATGGAAGCCAAGGAATCCGGCGAGCGGGGCGGTACCGAGGACATCAATATCGGCATCGGCGAGCACAGAGCCGCCGTGGACTCATTCTTCGATATCTTCGTTGACCTGTCGGCGGAAGGGGACGAAGGCGGCAATGCCGGAATACTGTTCGGTAGCGGCGGTTCGGGCGGAGACGGGGGTTCCGCCGTCGCGGACATTCTTCTGCAGGGCATGCAGGAGGAAGGCGTCCCCACCGAACAAATCAGCCTGAATTTTGAGAAAATCACGGCGCGGGTCCGCCACGAGGTCCGGCTCTTCGGGCTCATCCCGGTCCGGACGACCGCCGATGTGGACGTGGACGCCGAAGGCGGGGTGAAGGTCCGGTTCCCGTGGTGGGCCGTCCTCGCGACAGGCAAGGACGCCGAGAATCTGGGCTCGCGGACGTCCGGGGCACTCGGGAACGTCCTTGAGGTCAAGTACGAGGCAATTCTGGAAGTCATCACCGGAGTCCGCTTGCGGAACCCGGGAGTGAACTAAGGCCCGCCCAGCGTTCTCTGATGCCGGACGCCATTCCCCGAATTTCAGTAGCCACCACCGCCGAATTCCGGCGGTGGTTGGCGAAGCACCACAAACATGCCAAGACCGTCGCGGTCGTTCTGCACAAGAAACACACGGGCAAATCCGCGCCCACGCACAACGCGCTGATGCGCGAGGCCATCTGCTTCGGCTGGATAGACACGACCATCAAAAGCCTGGATGAGGACCGCTACATCCGCTACTTCGTCCGGCGCAGGGACGACGGCGGAAACTGGAGCCCGAACACGCGCCGGTACGCGCGCGAACTCATCGCCCAGGGCAAGATGGCCCCGCACGGGCTGGTCATCTACAAACGCGGCCTCAAAAAGAAGGTTCTTGGCCACGGCATCCCCAAGAACCCGTCCATCCCGCACGAACTGGAGGAGGCACTGGCGGGGGACGCCAAGGCCGAGAAAGCCTTCGCAGCCCTGCCCCCGTCCACCAAGCGGACGCTGTATCGCTGGATTCTCATGGCCAAGCGTGAGGAGACCCGGACACAGCGGGTGAAACGCATCGTTTCCATGGTGCGCAAGGGCGAGCGGAAATTCTTCTGATTTTCGTCTCCGTCGAAAATCATCCCGCGACCGAGCGAGAGCGAGGAAGTACTGAGGATAGAAGTCCGAACGTGAGCGAGCCAGACGAGGGATTACAATTGCGGTATACTTTCCCCATGACGCTCTCGCGCCTGTACACCCGAATCGTCGGCATCGGATTCCTGTTCGTCGCGCTGTCGCTTGTGAGCGACTACGCGCAGTTCGGGTTCCGGCCGGAGACGATGCACAAGGTATTCCACGTCCTGCTCGGCTTGGCCATCATCCGCTGGGGCTGGAACAGCACCGCCTGGTGGCGGACTTTTCCCGTCGTCAACGGCGCGTTCTTCTCCTTCGTCGCCCTCTTCGGCTGGCTGTTTCCCGATTTCGGCATGTTGGACGCGTTCAACCAACTGGATACAATCCTGCACTTCATTGTTGGGGTATCGGGACTTTCAGTGGCGCTTCTGGACCGCCGTAGGTAGTTTTAATTCGCCATTCCGGCGGTATAATCGGACCATGAAGAAATTGCTTGCATTGCTCGGCCTGGCAGTTGCGCTCTTTGCGGCCGGATTCTTTTTCGGCTACGACTTCGGCTACGAGCGCGGCGTCAGAAGCACGATAGAAACGCTCCAGCGGTAGACGGGCGCGGACTGATTCCGCATCGCGATGGCTCACCTTGTGAGCCATCGCGTTTTGAGGTACAACCGACCCGGAGGTCAGCATGATGAACGAATTGGACCGCAAGGTCCGCAAGGCAGTCCTTTCGGTAAAGCGCCGCCGGATTACGGAGCGCATCGGCAAGCTTCTGCGCCACTTCAAGGCAGTGCAGTTCAAACAGCACTCCGCGCACACCGAGCACAAGGGTTCGCTCACGGTGAGCATCGCAGGAGCGCCTGCGGTGTTCCACGAGGAATCCTTCGGTCCGTACGACGCGAACACGCTGTACCGGGTGAAGTACGGCGACCGGCTCATGCTGGAGGTCGTCGTGGGTTTGGACAATCTCGCCGAAGGCGTTGACCCGCGCCTGGTCTACGAGGACAAGGCGGGGCACACGGTGGTGGTGAAGACGTTCAAGACCGGTGTCTGGATGAAGGGGCTGGACCTGAACTGGCACCTCCGGCAGGAGGAGCGCCGCAAGAAGGAAGCGGCGAAGTTCCGTGAGCGTGAGAAGGCGCTCCGGGCCAGGCCTAAGCCGGTCCGCGAGGACGACTACAGCATCAGTCAGCGGTTCGGACTGGACGTCCCGAAAAAGAATCGTGCCCCGAAGAGCCCGTCCGCAACGCAGAGCTGGGGACTGGTCGACGATCCGCCGCTTACCGGCATGGGACTGGAGTAACGGCCGTCCTCCGTTCCCGCGCTAGAGATTCGCGGCCCGCCACAGGCGGGCCTTCTGTTATAATTGACCCATGCGCACCTATGCCGAGTTCTATCAGAGCGTCGTCCTTCCCGCCTGGGCCCCGCCCGCATGGCTGTTCGGCGTGGCGTGGGGGATTATCTACCCGCTTTTCATCATCGCCACGGTCCTGACGGTCGTCGCGGTCGTCCGCCGACGCGCTCCGCGCAGCATGCTCTGGCTCTTGGCCGCCAACTGGGTGGCAAATCTTCTGTTCACGCCCATACAGCTTGGCCTCACCCCGCTCTGGCCGGCGTCGGTGGACATTCTCGTCGTCCTCGGCACGCTCGTGGTGTATCAGCGCCTCGCCTGGCGGCATCTGCGCTGGGCATTCTGGCTGCTTGTTCCGTACCTTCTCTGGGGCGCGTTCGCCACGGTGCTCCAGCTCACGATTACGCTGACGAATTAGTACAAAACAAAAGGGCCCCGGATTGCTCCGGAGGCCCGCTGTCCGTCGTTGCGCGCGTCTATCTGACGCGGAAGAACCGACCCTGCACCTGCTCGTAGACGCAGTTGCTGCAGTGTCCGATAATCCGGACTTCCTCGTCGTAAGCTCTGGCGATCTCCAGGTTGTTCCCCGTCTCCAGGAACGGCAGGTTCCCGCCCACCTTCTCGCCGGCTGTCACGATGTGCTTGGCGTCCTCCGGCCGAGAGTTCACCCAGACGTTGTACAGTACCGCCCGGAACGTGGACGGGGCAATCTTGTCCACCGTACTGCCGACCGTGGGGCAGTCCGACCCGTACGGGCGGATGGCCGTGCTTTGGAGTCCGCACTCGCGCGTGGAACCGTCGGGGTTCGCGAGCGTTACGTTGAACGTGACCCAGTCGTTGGCTTCCGGG
>DASPGX010000004.1:0-2346 GCA_035620375.1 Minisyncoccota bacterium
CGTGAAGGTACCGTCATCGCCGCGCGTAATCCCGGAGACCTTCACCCCCTCCAGGATGTCCGGTTCATACGACCGCAGGTGGTCGGCGAACATGCCCGAAAGTTCAACGCCCGTCGTGTGTTTGATGCCCGGCCAGTTCTCAATCTCTCCAGACGTGGCGACCTCGCCGCCGAGGTCGGACGCGATGACCTTGAACTTCAGGCCGCGGCGCGCCGAATACACGCCCGCCGTCACGCCCGCCACGGAACCGCCGATGATGATGTAGTCGTACATACGAACACCATTGTAACCCTCACGGCGCAATGCGGCAACGCCGCTGCGCCTCGGGGCGATTGCGCCCGTCTTTACGAGGCGCAGTCGAAGTGAAAAGTGACTGAAACGGATACAGGGACCCCGGAGGGTCCCTGTTCGGTCATTCGCTACTCCCGTCCGCGGAACACCACCGCGTAGGTGATGCTGACGCCGTTCGAGTTCCACCAGTCGCCGCTCTGGAGGAATCGCGTCCGGGAAAATGCAAGGGTCTGGCGCAGTGCGAGGCGTGCATTCAGGTGGTGGTCGTGCCTCCAACCCACGAACAGAGTCTTGCCGCGGTTCGGATGCAGGGCATCCGATTTCTCCTCCCATTCGTAGCCCGCGAAGACGGTTTCCTCGTTCGGCCTCGCCTTGTGTTCGGCGGTTTTCCAGCGGAATCCGCCGGAGACATCCACGAACGTAACGTTCTTGGTCCACACCGTGGCATCACCGTGAAACCACGACGCACCGACGCTGAGAAACATGTTCCGTCCCATCCAGTCACGCCACCAAACGGACGTGACCGTGCTGTGGCCTCCGGGCGTACCACGCTTCGGAAACGTCGCAACGTGATGCGACGCGCCGACGTCAATGCTGCCGAGGCCGAGCTGCCCGAAGACCGAAGCCCCGACGACAGAACCCTCATAGCCGGAATTGCTGCTGGAACTCAGACCGCCGCCTGCGCCCGCTTCGTGAACCTGCGCCAGAGCGGCCGCCGGAACGGCAAGGGAGACGGTGAACATCAAAGAACGAAGCATCCTGACCTCCTCGAAGACTGATGTAATAGCATAAACCAATTTTGCGCGTTCGTCAAATAAGGCGGGCATCGTACACATGCTATGATTGAATACGCATGAAATTCCGTCCCCCGCCGATACTCCGGTCCCGCCGTGCCGCGCTCATCGCGGTGCTGGTCATCAGCGTCGCGACCCACTTCGCGTTTTACGGGACGCCCGACACGGTGGTTTTTGACGAAGTCCACTTCGGCAAGTTCGTTTCCGCGTACTACACGGGCGAGTATTACTTCGACATCCATCCCCCGCTCGGCAAGCTCATCATCGCGGGGGTCGCCAAAGTCTTCGGCTTCGTGCCGAGCGCCGACTTTGAAACCATCGGCGGGGCGTTCTCCGGAAATTCGCACCTGTATCTGCGCCTCTTGCCGACGCTCGCCGGCGCCCTGCTCGCCCCCGTCATATTCCTGCTGGCGCTTGAACTCGGCCTTTCGGTCGCCGCGGCGTTCGCCGCCGGTGCACTCATCGGAATGGACAACGCGCTGCTTGTGCAGTCGCGCCTGGTCCTGCTGGATTCCTTCCTGCTGCTCTTCGGCTTTTCCTCGGTGCTCTGCTACCTGCGCTGGCGGAACGGCGGTTCGCGGTGGTTTCTGCCTGCGGCGGGAGTGCTTGCCGGAGCGGCCGCGGGAATCAAATGGACGGGCCTGTCGTTCCTGGCGATTGTCGGCGTCATGGAGCTTGCCCACCTCTGGATTGACCGCAAAGGAACCGCGCGCAAGCGCCTGCATACCGTGGCCCTTTCGCTTGTCGCCGCTCCGCTCATCGTCTATACGGCGTCGTTTGTCGTGCACTTCGCGCTCCTGCCCAAGTCCGGGCCTGGCGATGCGTTCATGAGCCAGTCGTTCCAGGCGACCCTTCAAGGCAGCCGGTACGCGCAGGAGGGCGAGGACTGGCCGCCCATCAACCTGCTTTCCATGGTCGTTGAGCTGAACGCGGAGATGTTCCGCTCCAATCAGCGCCTGACCGCGACGCACCCGTACAGCAGCGCCTGGTACACGTGGCCGTTCATGACGCGCCCCATTTTCTACTGGGTCGGCGACATGTCGCGCATCTATCTGCTCGGCAATCCGGTCGTCTGGTACGGTTCCACCGCCGCCGTCGTCCTCGCGCTCTGGTTCCTCGTCCGCCGGTTCCGCAGGGAGCAGGTGCTCGCGGTCCTCGTCGGCGCATACGCGCTGAACTTCCTGCCGTTCATCGGCATCGGCCGTGTCATGTTCCTGTACCATTACTTCACCGCGCTCGTATTCGCGGTCCTCGTCCTTGC
>DASPGX010000005.1:0-18760 GCA_035620375.1 Minisyncoccota bacterium
GCACGCGTGCCGGTCACCTCATGGATACGGTTCATGTGCCGGGTAAGGTCAATCAGCACCGAATCCGTGATTGAACCCCCCGTCATGTCCGAACCGCCTCCCCGCGGCGTCAGCGAAACGCCGCGCCTGCCGGACGCGAACCGCACTAGGTTGCCGATATCGCCGGCACCGCGTGCGTATACGACGGCGGCCGGCGTCATTTCAAAAATGCTCGCATCCCTGCGGAACGCGGACATTACCTCCGGTGCATCCTCCGCGTCCGGAACTCCGGCGGCCTTGATGTCTTCAGCCAGTGACATGCGTTACAGGACCAACCATGCGAATACCAGCGCAATGAGCATCCGGTACACGCCGAACCAGGTGAAATCGTGCGTCTGAATGAACCGCAACAGCCAGCGGATGGCGGCGACCGCCGTCGCCCATGACACGATGAATCCCAGGGCAAGCAGGCCGAATTCGCCGCCCGAAAACGCCGGCGCACTGCGGATGAGGTCGTACCCCGCCGCCGCGGCCATGGTGGGCAGTGCCAGAAGGAACGAGAATTCCACGATGGCGCGGCGCGACATGCCCAGCGCGAGCCCGCCGCACACGGTTGCCGCCGCGCGCGACACGCCGGGAATCATGGCCACGGACTGTGCGATGCCGATGAGAACCGCGTGCCGGTACGGCATGCGCGCCAGGTCCTCGCCCGCATCCGCCGGTTCGGCGACCGCCTGCTCAAACACGACGAGGGCCAGGCCGCCGAGCCCCAGGGCCCAAACGATTACCAGCGGAGAATCCAGCAGGCGCTTGATGAACGGATACAATGCGGCACCGATGACCGCAGTCGGGACGAACGCCGCCGCAAGACGGAGCACCAGGCCCGGACGGCGCAAAAGCAGCCTGCCGTACAGCGAAACAACTGCGAGAATGGCGCCTACCTGGATGGCGATGGCGAACGATGAGGCGAATCCGCCCGCCCCAATGCCCAGCGCGCGTTGAACCAGAATCAAATGCCCGGTGGAAGACACCGGAAGGAATTCCGTCACCCCTTCTACGATGCCGAGAATGACCGCGGAAACGAGGTCCATTCGCCCATTCTACCACAGAACGGCGCACGCCTCAGAACAGATTCCGCTGGCCGCCGGAGTCGGACGCCCACTCGGGCAGCGGATGCTGTTCAAGGTCCTGAAACAGCGGCCGGGAGTGAAGCAGGCGCGAAAACGCTTCCGCCTCCATCCGTGCACCCGTCAGGCTGTGGTGCGGGAACGTCTCCGGCGGGAGGCCCACGTAGGTAAGAACGTGGTCGTTCGTGAGGTCGGCCCGGCTCCCTTTCATGGGAGGCCGTTTCCCGCGGCCGGCCATATGCGCATAGCACACCGAATGCAGGTCGACGATGCGCTGCCCGAACGGCCATTCCAGATGAAACCGTTCCGCCGCGGACCGGAGGAAGTCGCGGTCAAAAAACGCGTTGGCGCCCGCAATGGTCATGTCCGGACACTCCCGCGCCCACGCGATGAAATCCTGGAGCGCGGTGAACAGCGACGGACGGGACGGGTCGGCGAGCTCCTCATGGGAAAATCCGTTCCGCTCCAGTGATTCGGCCTCAATCTCCGCGCCGTCGAACGGACGGCATTCTTTGTAAAAATAATTCGCCGGAAAGGCGAAATCAACAGCCCCGATGCTGACGATCGAGTGACGGTCAGGGTAGACGCCGGTTGTTTCGACGTCCACGATGATCATGACTGCTCACCGTGCGGGCCGTCGCTCCGCGGCCCGGATTCATACACTCCACACCTATCAAATTACACGGCAAAAGTCGACACAAGTACACTTCTGTGTCGCACCGCGGAGGGCAGGTCACTGCCCCTCCGCCGCCGTTTCTCCTCCGCCGTTACCTCCCGGATCCGTGCCGCACTCCGGGCAGGAGGTGCAGGTATCGCAATCGTCGCATCCGCCGGCGGTGAGGCACCACCCGGAACATCTGCCTCCCCAGACCGCATACCGGCCCGGCCCGGCCCATGCGATTCCGAGCGCGGTTCCGATGAGCACCAGGTTCATTCCCCATCCGAACGCGAAAGAAGTGACAAACGACTCCGCAGGAATGCGCCCGGTCACCTTGAAGATGGCGACCGCCTGTATAACCGCCAGCAAGCCTCCGGCCCAGCAGACGAATACACCGAGGACGAGCGCCGCGCCGCCGATGAGTTCCGCGAACGCAACGAACCACGCGAGGAATGCCGGAAACCCGAGACTCGCGAAGAACGCCGAAACGCCCGCCATATCCTGCAGCTTCACCACCCCGTGTCCCATGAAAAACAGCCCGACGCACACCCGGAGAACCAACAGTCCGGTATTACGGTTACACCAGCCCTTCGCCCATTTCATCATCATGATGCGTGTTATGAATGACAATACGTCACCGTTCTCGACGGGAAGGCTTCATGCGCTTACGTCCCCCGTACCCCGCGACGCGCGACGTCAGACGCGCGGGTTTGCGCGGAGGCGTCGGCGGTTTCGGCTGGGGCCGGCGCAACGCGCGCCGCGGCTTCCCGTTCAGTGCCATGCCCCAGTATACCATGTGGAAAAGCACAGTGCCCAGCGGACACGGAACACGGTACAATACGGCATATGCAAAAGGGAAATTCCACCCTATCCCTCATTCTGTTTTTCGCGGCCGTGGCGGGCGTCTGGTTCCTTCAGGACTGGTATTTCGGCCAACCCTCGCAGCAGGCGCCCGAAGGCGCGCTCGAAGAGGCGGAACAGCGCCGCAGGGAGGACATTATCGCGAACTTGGTTCCGCTCCGCGGCGAGTTCCTCGGCCTTGAAAACGACACGTTCTTGTGGGAACTCACGGAGCAGGTGCAGACCGACGACGGCGTCGCCGTGAACCGCACTCCGCGGAACGGCAGGCTGGTGGATGAAACGGTCGTCTACCGTCTTTCAACGGACGGAGAAACGTCCCGCTCGGAGGAGATTTCTCCCGCGGACATCGAACCGGGCGAGCCGGTCATTGTCTTCATCCGCGGCGACCAAACGGAACTCCAGCAACCCGACATATGGCAGATAGTCGTCGCGCGCTAATTTCGTCGGTAGCGGCGGGCGCACTCGGCCTTTTGGCGGCCGGTTTTTTGTCCGCAGAGGCGCCGGCTGCGAATGCGCACGTGAGTTCGTCGCACTGCAATCCGACCGCCGTCTGTTACAACTGGCCGTCCCCCCGCGTGCTCATCACCTGGGGCGGAGGCTGTACTGCAATGGAGAAGGGCGGATACACGGGGAACAATCCCACTCCCCCGTATCAGCCGTACGTGCGCTCCATGCACAACCCCGGACTTCCCTATAACTACGCCGGATGCGGAAACTATTTCTGCCAGCCGGCCGGCGTTCCTGCCGGCTCGTACGTAGACCCGTACGTGACCCCCGGATGGACGTACGGTTGGCGGCTGAAGGTCAGCCCGGTGCATGCATCGACCACGGCCCAGGTCTTCATCGATTCGTGCAACTGCGGCGGACCGTGTCCGCCGGTGGATGACGCGCAGTTCATCTCCAGCAATTTCCCCGCGACGCTCGCTCCGGGACAGCCGTTCGTCGGAACGGTCACGTTCCGCAATGCCGGAACGGGCAACTGGACTGCGGGGACCGGCTACCGCACGGCGACAAGCGCGGCGAACGCGACGCGCTGGAGCATGGCGGGATACGTGGACGTCAGCGGTACGGTCGCCCCGGGCGTGACGCAGGCGTTCATATTCAACGGCACCGCCCCGCTGACCGCGGGTTACCACAGCATGGACCCGTGGCGGATGCAGCACTCGGGAACGCCGTTCGGTGCGCAGTCCCCCGCGCAGAACATTCTGGTCAACACGAACGCGCAGGGACAACAGGAAGCAACCGAGTGTACCGGCATCACGGGCTGGGCCCAGGACCCCGATTCTCCGGTATCCGTTCTCCAGGTGCGCATTTACCGCGACGGGCCGATGGGCGGCGGCGGAAGCCTGCAGGCAACCATCGCGGCGAACGGAGCCCATCCGTCGCGTCCCGGCCACGGCTTCTCCTGGGCACCGCCGCAGGACGCGACCAACCACTCCTGGCATCTGTACGCGCAGGACCCGCAATCAAGCCAGTGGATTCAGCTTGCCGGCAGTCCCGACGCGGTGACGTGCTATGCGCCGCCGGTGGTAACCTTCAATGCTGCGCCGGCATCCGTGCCGTTCAACGGCGCGACCACGCTTACATGGAGCACCGCAAATCCCACGGGAACAACCTGCGCCGCCAGCAACGGGACGGGCTTGTGGACAACGCCCGCCGCAAAAGCACTCAACGGAAATTTTGACACCGGTCCGCTCACCACCACGACGACGTACACGCTTACCTGCACGAATCCGGGCGGCTCGGACGCTAAGGATGTCATTGTTATCGTCGGCACCCCGCCCGCTCCTGCCGTGGTGTCCGTGAACACCAGCCAGCTCCCCGCCGACTACTGTCAGTTCGGCGCAAGCGTCCATGTTTCATGGTCCAGTACGGCGAAGCCGCAGAGCGCGTATCAGGTACAGATTGCCGACGAGCCCACGTTCACCGCACCGCTGTACGATTCGGGGAAGGTCCCGTCGTTCGTTGCGCTTGAGACGGATACGCCGGACCGGAACGACACGCTTCTCCGGCGCATATTCAGCTGGCTGTCGGACCGGTTTTCATTCGTTCAAATCGCTTGGGCGCGGTACGGGGCGGGTCCGGACGGCGGCGGCACGACAAGCTGTTTCCGCGACGACCAGTGCGAGGACAATCCCTGTAATCCGGGAGACGGCCTGGCGTGGTGCAAAAACCGGCAATGCTGGTGCCCCGCGGGCCAGGCGGACCCCTTCTGTCCTGACCGGTGCGCGGACCGCGGGCTCGTATGCCCTTCGGGAAGTTGCTACACCGTGCACGTCGGCGGTTGCCGCGGCATTGCCACGGGACCAATCGGAGGCGTCCTCAGTTACTGCGCCGTGGACCTCATCCCCCCGCCTCCTCCGCCACCGCCCACGCCGACTCCTCCGCCGCTCGTGAATATTTCGGCGGTGCCGCCGGCCGTACCGTTCGGAAATTCGTCGACCATCAACTGGGGCTCCGCGCTGGCGACTACCTGCACCGCAACGCAGGGAACCGCCAACTGGCCGGGTCCGAAGGGACTGTCGGGCGGCCATCTGTCCGATCCGATGGGCGGCTCCACACAGTTCGTGCTGTCCTGCAGCGGTCCCGGGGGAGTGACGAATGCCAGCACGACGGTCACGGTCGGCGCTCCGCCTCCCGGCCTGCAGACGAGCGATGAAGCATTCGTTACGCTTCCCGGCCAGTACAATGCAAATCTGTACGTGCGCGTGAAAGTATGGAATGACATGGATTCGGAAAGCGTGTGGTCGGCCCCGTCCCCGTTCACGACGTTCACCGGCCCGTTCCCGGACCCCGAGATTGAATCCGTGCCCGCGACTCCCGCCGCGCTGACGCCTGCGACCTTCAATGATATCGGCACGTACACGTATCCGGTCACGAACTGGAACTGGGACATGGGCGACGGCGCCATGTACGCAACAGGGCCCTCCATCATGCATACGTACGCGGAGTCCGGAAACCTTACCGTAACCCTCACCGTTACGGACAGCGAAGCGCACAGCTGTTCGGTGACGAAGAATTATTCGGTCAACCAACCGATTCCCCAGATACGGGAAGTCAGGCCGCAGTAATGAACGGCATGGAAACAATTCCCGCCCCCGCTGGAGGCACGCGGTTCCCCCGTTGGGTGCGGTACGCGTCGGGAGTGGTTCTCGTCTGTGTGGCTGCGTTCATCATCCGGTCGCAGGTTTTCCGCGGACCTGATGCGCAGATTCGGGATGATACGGACGTGACGCTGGAACTTCCGCCGTTTGCGTACCTGGAAGCCACCGGACGGGTGGGCATGCTCACCGTGCGAAAGGTGACGTCTTCCGCGGACAGAACGGTCATCGCATTTCTCTACGACACCGCCGAAACGGCTTCGGGCACAACATTCCACGCCGAGGTCGGCGGTTCCGGTTTTTTGGGGAGCCACACGGAAATCGCCGGTTCCGGCGGCACGGCGCCGTGGACTCCGGAGGCGTCGTTCGCCCCCGACGGCACGTATCTGCTGCTCTATGATTCCTCGGACCTGCTCGGGGACGGCATCAACGTGTACCGCATCATCCGTATATGAGGAGATTTTTTTATCGCGGCAATATCCTGCGGATTGCGGCCCTCTCACTGGCCGTATGCGCCGCCCTGATCATTTCGGACGGCTCATCTTCCGCGTTCGATACCTATAATTCGCTGACGGCGTCCTGCACGGGCTGGCCGTCGCCGAAGGTGAATCTGAGCTGGACGCTGCAGGATAACCCCGCAGTGAACAGCATTGAGAAGGGCGACGTCCCGACGGCGACGTTCTGGGGTTTCGTGCCGCACTGCGGCGGCAATCCGAACTGTTGGCACGGCATGCCGGCGCTGGGCCTGTCGCAGACGTCGTATACCGACACCCATATCGTCGCCGGAACCACGTACGCATGGCGCATCAAGCACGACGCCGACGCCCGCTCCAACAGCATCGGCTTCACCATCGATTCCTGCACGTGCGGCGGACCGTGTCCGCCGGTGGATGATGCGGACTACCAGTCCAAGTCGCACCCCGCTTCGGTTGCACCGGGTGAGGCGTTTACCATTGTGTTCCAGTACCGGAACAACGGAACGGCGGACTGGACCGCGCCGGCATATCAGTTCGCGCCGACCGACCCCGCAAACGTTGCGTTCTGGAACCTTGGCGCGCCGGTACCCATAGGAAGCGGCATGGCCGGCACCACGGTAATCTATTCCGTTTCCGCAACCGCTCCGGCCGCCGCGGGGACGTTCGGCGTGTCGCCCTGGCGGCACGACCACAGCGGCGTCGTATTCGGCGAATCCACTCCCCCGTTTTCCATCGCCGTGAACCGGCTTCCGGACGGCGAGGTCACGGCGATGACCTGCGCGGAAGGAATTACGGGCTGGTCACAGGACCCGGACGAGCCGGGAGGCGCCGTTGCATACCGCATATACCGTGACGGTGCGGCGCCGTGTCCGTCTTGCCTTGTCGCGGCCGGCAGCGCTGACGCTTCCGCACCGGGCCCCGGAGGCCACGGCTTTCTTTGGCCGGTTCCGGAAACGTTCCATGACGGCGCGCCGCATACCTATTTCATCTACGCGCAAGACCTGCAGTTCCCGGCCCAATGGAAGCTTCTGGGCGGCTCCGGCTCCGCGCTGACCTGCCATCCGGCCCCCACGGCGACCGTCACGGGACACCAGTTCTGTTCCGCCGGTTTCGGCACGGTTACCTGGGATTATCAGAGCTCATCGGGAGAACCGCAGTCGGAATACCGCATTCAGGTTTCATCCGAGGGAACATTCGCCGCTCCGTTGTACGATTCAGGGAGAACGGCAGGTACCTCGCCGACGGTCACGGTGGGCCAGCTCCTTCAGCCCGGCACGTACCGGTACGTGCGGGCGATGGTTTGGGACGCCGCAGGCGAGGAAAGCGATTGGTCTGTGCCGTACGGATTCTTCACGCCCGCCCGCGTCGGCTTCTCGGTTACGCCCGCGGTTCCCGCGGCGGGACAGCCGTTCACGGTTGAGGACACAAGCAATTACGGCGGAGCGGCGGCGGTCGCACAAGCATGGGAATTCGGCGACGGAGCCGTCGCATCGGGACCCCAGGCCTCGCACACGTACGGCGATGACGGCGAGCGTACCATCGTATTGACCGTCACCGACAGCAACGGTCAGACATGTGCCGCGGTTGAAGTTGTTACGGTGAACAGGCCCATCCCGGAGGTTAAGGAAGTTCTTCCTCAATAGGATTCCTGCCACGGTAACGGCTCACCGGGTGAGCCGTTAAAACGGAAACCCCGCCGATTTCCCGGCGGGGCCGTTTTTCTTCGCGGGCGTTCTATCGTGCGTGGAGTTTCTCCAGAGACTGATGCAGCAGCACCCCCGCGGCGGCGATGACGAGAAGGCACGTCGCCAGCCAGCCGAGTACCGGAACGAAGTCCAGAATCTGCAGGGCCACGATACCGCCGACCGACCACCAGGGCGCCACGCGCAACGCCTTGTTCTTGGAAAGCCAGCGCGCCAGCAACGCACCGGCGAGCACGGCGGCAAGCGCGCGGGACAGGATGAGAATGCTCACGTACAGCGCGCCCGCGAGAACACCGACATACGTACCGATGAAGCTCATGAGCAGCAGCACCACGACAATGGGACCGACAAGCAGTACGAGCAATCCCATGCCCAGCGAGCGCCAGAATGAACCGAACGCGGCATGCACGACCGATTCGGACCAGCGCCGCGCAAGAAGCACCAGCACCAGCACGACGCCCAGAAGCGCGAGGAATTTCAGCGACGTTACCAGCGCGATGACGCCGAACAGCGGCGCGGCTGAAGGTATGTCCGGTTTCCGGATGACCCGTGTCTCGTACGCCACCCGTCCGCCTACGGTCGCGGTATCCGGAATCAAGGCCTCGCGGGGAGCCGAATAGCTGATGTTTCCGGAAACGACCGCGGCGTCGCCGACCACAAGCGCCTCACCCAGTTTACCCGACACATCGCCGAATACGGAGCCGTTCAGGATAAGCTTCCCGCCGGCCATCATCACATTGCCGCGGACCGTACCATCCAGAACCACCTCGCCCCCTGCGATGTACAGATCGCCCGTAACAACCGCGTTGCCCAGCAGATGCAGCTGGCCTCCGGCCGCGACGACATCGCCGCCAACACGGCCGCCGAGCACCGTCTGTCCGCCGACGAGCCGCAGGTCTCCGCCCACGACGCCGTACACGCCGACATTGCCGCCGATGATATGCGCATCGTCACGGACACTGCCGCTGACGGTGACCGCACCTCCGGCAGCGAGCAAATCCCCGAGGACCTGACCGTCGATACTGGACCGGCCGGCGGCAAGGTAGAGGTTATCCGCCAGCGTCTCCTGACGGGTGAGGAAGAAATCCTCAGCCGCGACGAATGACGCGGCACCGGCATTTGACGGAACCATGAACAGTACGGCAAGCAGCCCGACGGACGCGGAGCGTAGGTAACGCATAAATTTGAGTGACATTGACACTACCCTGTCAGTGTAGCACGGAAACCCGTATCAGCTGTCCACAGAAAACGGGTCCCGAGGGACCCGTTCAATCCTGCAGATGCGCGGATACCGCCGCCCGGTACGCGCACCAGTCGCAACTCTCCGCCGCGGGCGGCACGTTGTCGGACATCAGACACGCCTTGATGCCGTGCATCGCGCCGTCCACCCAGCTCCAGTCGCCCGTGTACGGCAGCACCGTCACGTCGAACTCCAGCCGCGCGTCGAACGCCTCGCGGTCGGTCTGTCCGTTGCAGTAGACGAAGTAGGCAACCGGCTCCACGTCGAAACCGTTCCGCTCGAACAGCCACTGGTAGATTTCCGCCTGGCGCTTGTAGCCGATTTGCCAGGGAGCATCCAACGTCGGCTCGTCCTTCTTGGACGTGGATTTGTAATCCACGACGTGAATCCATCCGCGGCCGCTTTTCCAGGCATCGTCGATGCCGCCGGTGACGAGCAGGTTCGTCGCCCCGTGCAGGTGCGTGACCCCGCCCCGGAGGGCGTCGCGCCACTCCTCGAGCCGGTCGTGCGCGAACGGAACCGCGTCGATGCCGTACCTGCGCATCAGCGGGTGCGGCGTCCCCGCCGCGCGGTGGACGTCGAACTCCTTCTTCAGGAGCGTATCCACCGCGGAATTCAGCGAATATCCGGGCGGATTGATGCGGCCGACGCCCTTCCGGCGGTCCAGGTAGAAGCACCGCGGACAGTCCTGGAACAGTTCAATCTTGTTCCGGCTGATGCGGTACGCCTCCGGAGATTCCGGATTGAACAGATTCCGGGTCCGTTGTGGACGGTAGAAGTCGGACACGTTGGTCGTCAAAGCAGTACCCCCGATTCACCGCACGGTGACATGGATTTCGGTGCGCCGGAGCGGAGGAAACACCCAGGGAGGCGCATACCCCGCGACGCGGAACTGCGAGAGTATAAGCTGTTTATCGTCCTCCAGCAACCGCTGCAGCTCCCCCGCAACCTCGGCAACGCGGGCGGTCGAAACCGGCCCCCGGAAAGATGCCGCGGCCACCGTCCGCCCGGGAAGCGACACGATGCGAACCCACGGGCTCTTCGGCCGGGGCGCGGTGTCCGGAGTAAAACGTCCGGGCAGAATAACCGAAACGACCGTGGTGCCGTCCGCTTCTTCCCACATCACGGGACCGTATCCGCGGACCCGTTCCGATGCTTCGGTCGTTCTCCCGCGTATGGTCGTTATCTCCACCGGCTGCTTCAGGTTCTCACCGTCCAGATAGTCATCCAGAAGCACAACAGCGTGCCCGAGCGCGTCGGGATACGAACCGGTTACCCGCACCTGCGCGGCGGTCAGCTCCCCGTATTCCCGGAGTTCGTATCCGTCGCCGGTACCGGTCACCCCGTACTGCCGTGCAGGACGGAGCACCGCGAGCCACGACGCGGCAAGCCAGACGGCCAGGAGAATTCCGGCCGCACCGGCTGCGTAGCGCAACCGGAGAATCCGGTGCTTCGTTCGTGAGCGCATAACGGTATTATACCAAACGTAAGCCCGCCGTGAGGCGGGCTGAAGTCTATCGCTTGGTTCCTACCAGGAAGCGGCCGTATCCGTTTCCGGGACCGGTATCCACGTTGTACGTCTCGTAGCGGAACCGGAATCCGTACCGCTCGGACGCGGAGGTCCAGAACGCGTGATGCTCGCGGTCACGGATACACGCTGCAGTGCCGTCGCGCTCGCCCGGCCCACGCTCACCTTCGACGAGGAACACGCCACCGGGCAGCAGGTTCTCCGTCATGCTGCGCACGCACGCGTCGGCGCCGATTTCGTCCAGGTTGTACCAGAAGCTGTAGAACGGGATGCAGATGAGCGGGAACGGCCGGGCGAACGCGAATGTGCGCATGTCGCCCTTCACCAGCCGGATACGCGAACGTACCGCGGACTGAAGCTTGCTGACGACCTCCCGCGCCTTGGACAGCATGGCGTCGGACAGCTCCAGACCTACCACCGTATGACCCCGGCGGGCCAGCTCCTTCGTGACCCGCGCGGCCCCCGATGCCAACTCCAGGACCGGGCCCCCGTAAAACCGGGCATAGCGGTCGATGAACTCCAGCTCCCCCGGACGCTCGGTGCGGAGCCAGTAGTTCAGCGCCTCCGCGCGCTCTTTGTCGTACACAGGCATGTGACCTCCGGAACCCAAGGAACGAACGTTAATATTTTACAATATAATGAAATGTTGTCAAACTTACCGGGACGCGCTACGATGATGCTCATGCAGCGCATCTGGGATTATCTCTTCGGCTCGGTGTTCCGCCGCGGGGCGACACTGCTTACCGCATTGACGTTCGCCAGTTACCTCCTGGGCCTGGTCCGCGACATCCTGTTCGCCCGCGTCCTGGGCGCCGGACGCCTGCTGGACGTCTACAATGCGGCGTTCATCGTCCCCGACGTCATGCTGAACGTCTTCGTCGCCGGCGCGCTCACGGCCGCGTTCGTTCCGGTCTTCTCGCACCTGATGGCCAAGGACGCGCAGGCGGAAGCCGAAAAGCTCGCGCACACCATGCTCCGGGCCGCTCCCCTCGCCATGGGCGTCATCGGCGTTTTCGCGTTCGCCCTGATGCCGCGGCTCGCGGGAGTCGTCGCGCCGGGTTTTTCTCCGGACGAACTCGCGCTCCTGGTGAAGATGAGCCGCCTGATGCTCCTGTCGCCCATCCTGTTCGCGGCATCGAACACGCTGGGTGGCCTCTTGGTTTCGCTTGAGCGGTTCTTCGGATACGGCATTTCCCCCGTCCTGTACAACATCGGCATCATCGGCGGCGTGTTCCTGGTCGCTCCCCTGGGTCCCGTCGGACTGGTCATCGGCACCGTTTCCGGTGCGGCCCTGCACCTGCTGGCGCGCCTGGTCGGCCTGCGGCGCAGCGGTTTCGTTACCCGCGGACCGATGAACCTGAAGGACCGGAACTTCCGTCAGGTGCTGAAACTGATGATTCCCCGCATGGCCGGCCAGCCGGTGGAGCAGCTGACGTTTTTCGTATTCACGTCGCTCGCCTCCTCTCTCGCGGTCGGCTCCATCGCCATCATGAATTTCGCCCGCAATTTCCAGAGCGTGCCCGTTGCGCTGTTCGGCATTTCGTTCTCGACGGCGGTATTCGCGTCATTGTCGCGGAAAGCGGCATTGAACGACCGCGACGGATTTGTCCGGCACCTGAAAGAGACCGCCAAGGCGCTTTTCCTCGTGACCGTGGCTTCCGCCCTCTTTTATATCGTGGCGGGCCGGCTGGTCATCGGACTCTTCCTCGGCGGAGGCCGGTTCACGCCGCAGGACGTGCAGGCGACCGCCACCCTGCTGGCTTTTTTCGCTCTGTCCATCCCGGCGGAGAGCTTCATTCACCTGCTGGTGCGGGCATTCTACGCGCTCAAGGACACCTGGACGCCCATTTTCATCAGCGTACCCGGACTTGTGCTTATCTGGCTCCTCGCCAGGACGCTTCTGCCGGCGCTCGGCATCAATGCGCTGGGCGTCAGCTATGCCGCGGTCGCCGTCGCGGAAGCGGTGATTCTCGGGCTGCTCCTGCGCCGGAAGCTCCGCGTCATGTCGGCATAATATGCCGGCGTCCGGACGCCGCCTGCCCGAATCTCCGGTCGATATGTTCCACAGCGGCGGACAGACGCACGCCGGACGCGCCCGTGACCGTGACGTACGGGACCCCCGTGCGCTTCAGCTCGCGGACGAAACGGCGGTGCATCGCATGCCGGATATGCTCACCGTCCCGTGTGCCGTCCTGCACGAACGGAATTTCATCGCCGGTCAGAATGTACAGGTCCGCGCGCACCCGCGATGCGATGCGGTCAACCTCCGGACTCATGGAGCCCAGATACCGCTCATGCCAGAGACGGGTTGCGAAGGCGTTCGTATCGCAGATGAGATACCGGTTCGCCGACCGCGCGGCTTCCGCCTCGCGGCGCTCCTGCTCGGACGCAATATGCACGAAGTCCCCGGTTTTCCATGCCTGTCCGCCGGCAGTCAGGCGCTCCGCGTATTCCCTGCCGTATTCGGGCACCCATACCGTCCGGTAATGCGCCGCTAAATCACGCGCCAGCGTCGTCGTGCCCGTGGATTCCGCTCCGACGACGACAATCCGCTTCGCGAAATGCGCGCGGACCGGCGGCGCAAGAAATGACCAGTGCAGGAACGGATTGCCCCTGATGTCCGTGCCGGAAACCGGCGTACGTTCGCGGAACCGGTCCACCATGACATGCCGGGAACCCATGAGCCGCGCGTACACCGGACCGTAGTCCTCCGACGTGAAGACGACATCCGGCGCTGACCCCAGAATCCGGACCGTATACGACGCCCACGCGGCGGAATCGGTATCATCCAGCGTATCCGGCACGACCCTGACGTCCGCGTCGGGATACAGCTCGCGGATCCACCCTGCGCGGACCGTGCCGGGAATCTCCTGCTGGGCGCGGTCGCATACCCATACGATTAAGCGGTCGCATTGCGAACGCGCAATGTCCAACAGGTGCATGTGGCCCAGATGCAGCGGATAGAATTTTCCGACGACGAAGCCGGTGTTCATTTCAGGTGTGCTGGACCGCGGGTATCCGCGCACGGTGTTCCCGGCTCCAGCGGATGAGTCCGTTAACGGCATTCACCAGGAAGACGGCGTAGAGCAGACTCACCAGATGCACGTCCTTCGCCCAGTACAGCCCGATGCCGATGATGTCCACGGCAATCCAGAGATGCCAGGACTCAATCTTGCGGCGCACCATCAGGACGGTGGCGGCGAAACTCATGACCGTCGTGAACGAATCGAGCAGCGGGTACGAGGCCGCCTCGGGGAAATATCCCGGGAGCCACTGATGCAGGTGCATGGTGACGAAGGTCAGCACGACCGTGCCTACCGCAAGAACAACGCCGTATACCGCGTATCCCCGGCGGTTCAGGCCGCTGATGGCGAGCTCGCCGCGGATGTCGGTTTCACCGGCGGAGCGCGGATGGAGCCAGACCCACCAGCCCCAGAGCGACGTCACGAAGAAATAGACCTGCTCAAACAAATCGGCATACAGACGAATTTGCCAGAACAGCGCGCCGAACAGCAGAATGCCGACGATACCGACCGGCCAGTTCAGGACCCGGTTCTTGGCCACCAGCCAGACACACCACAGGTTGAATACGGTTCCGAAAAACTCAATCCAGCTCATCGGATACCCCAGTACCGTCAGCATCACCGTGTCCACCGAGAGGAATTCCAGCATTGCATTTGGTTGTTATGCCGCTACATATTTAGTGTATATTTTACACTAAATATGTCAAGGTGGATATCCGGGAATCAAAAACGGCCCCGAAAGGGGCCGCATGGGCACGCGACTACGGATACACGACAATCATCGCCTTGCGGCCGGAAAGGATATATTCCGCCGGGTCCACCCCCGCCGGCCAGTCATCCCCGTTCGTCGGCACGTCGTGGATGGCATTCATGAGCGCCTGCTCGCTGTAGACATAGTTGTGTCCGTTGCGCGTGCCCGGATCGTTCGTGATAAACCTTCCGTCCGCAGTGAACCCTTTGACGACCAACATGTGGTAAACCGGCCCCGGATTCTTGAAATTGGGATTGCCCAGCAGGCGTCCGGCCGCGGGGATAATCACCGGCCGCCCCGCGGCAAGTTCGCGGCGTATATCGTCCGCGGTGATGTCATAGGACACCCTGACGTCCGAATAGCCGTAATACCGGCGCAGAATGTCGGCGGTCCGTTCCGCGGTCGTGTGGAAATAATACCCGAAGTTCTGTTGCTGCCACTGGACGAGCACACGCAGCTCCGCATCCGATGCATCGGCGCCGGTCGGCCGTCCGTCCCAGAACGCATCAACCATCATCGCGGACGCTTCTTCACAGGCTTCCTGATACGGCAAGTCCCAGTTCCCGTGCGGCGCCTGCGAAGAGAACGGAACACCGAGATTGATTTCACTCACCGGTTCCGCCGTAGGCGTCGCCACCGGCGTCAGCGTCGGACCGGGAGTCCGGTAGACCGGGGACGGTGAACGGGTCGGGCTTTGCTCGGGCGGCAATGGCGGCGCGCCGAAATCGCTGACGATGCCAACAAGCGGTGTACGGAACCAAAATACAAGCGCTGACGCGATTACGAGAACAGCCAAAGTGACGCGGTATTTCATGGAGTATGACTATACCACAAATTTGCTTCTCTGATAAGTCTACAGAACCGTCGTCAGCGACGCGAAATCCTCCGGCGTGATGACATGCATCGCACGCAGGTCCGCTCCGTCATTCTGCAGGTCCCCGAATCTGCCGAGAGCTCTGGCGGTCTGCCCTTCCACGCGGTATACCGTGTCGTCGCCGACCACGAGCACCAACGAACCTTCGCGGTAAAACGCAAAATCCAGCTCATTGATATCCGCGACCGCGTCATACGAAAGGCCGTATGAGGCGAAAATCTCCGGACTGCGGATATGCCGCCGGTAGCCATGCTCATTAAGAATGTAGATTTCCGACGTTCCCGCATGTCTGACGAGCGACTGCGGCGGGACTGCCATCAGCATCGCCCGCGTCACCGGATAAATACCGTACCAGGAGTATCCGTACGAATTGAAAATATCCACGCTCCTGATCCAGCGCCGCCCTCCCGATCCGAGGAGATATACGCTTCCGTCCTCCTGCGTGCGCACGAGCGTGCCCGGTTCGTATCCGTTCCGCGGATGTGCGAACGGCGACATGTGCCCGAGAACGCGAAGCGTCCTGGTCTGGACGTTCAGCGAAATAAATGTGGTGCCGATGTTGTTGTCGGTACTCGCCTCAATAAACCGGCGGTTCGGGTCCACATGGAACGACAGCGCATAGATTCCCGGCGGAAGATCGTGTACGTCAACGTACTGGTCGGGCAGCGTGTACGGATACACATCCACCCATCCCGGCGAGAGGCCCTGGCGCGTACCGTCGCATGCCGTAAAAACCGGAACCTCAGGCACAGCCTGGAGCTCTCCCGCAAACCGCTCATCGTCGCGGAAACAGAAGGTGGTCTTATGGCGGTATGACCGCGCCGCAAATAACGGCTCACCCGAATCAAGCCTGACCGGCTGGATAATATACTCCGCAAAATCGTCGTAATGATGGTGGTCGTGCGCAGGATGGAACACGAACGTCCCGACGAACTTCCGGCGGACGGTTCCGTCTTCGGCGGCTACCTGCTGATAGACATCTTCAGTGGTCTCCTGTACGCCTGATGCCTGCCCCGGATCGGTGCGCAAATCAAACGGCTGCATTCCGCCGTTCCAGAATGAGCCGGTGAACCGGATAACGGTTCTTCCGGATTCCGTGCCCAGCCGGAGGTCATACGGCGCCAACGGGGCGATATCCGGCATGACGCGGCGCTCATCGGGAAGAACGAGCGGCGTGCGCGCGGTTACCGGGTCGCCGTCGGGATACTGACGCAGGTGGCTTGCCGGAACCGTCATGACCCGCTCGAACGACAGGTCCTGCGCCCGGAACGTCTCGGCGGAATCTATCCACCGCTTCATCCCGTCTTCAATATAAAACACATGCTCCGTACCTTCGGCGCGGAGCAGAGTGCCGTCCGCGAACGGACGGAAATCCGCATGATGAATGAGCGCACGCCGCGATGCGGAACCTGAATGCACCCACCAGAGCACCGAAAGCAAGGAGAGTGCGGCCATACCGCCGATAAGCACCCGGTGGATATCGTGCCGTTTCATTGTCCGTACGTAACCCGGTAAATCATATCCGCACCGTCATCGGAGACGTACAACGCACCGTCCGCGCCGAATACCACATCCACCGGCCTGCCCGACTTCCGCCCGTCAGGCTTCAGCCATCCCGTGATGAACGGCTCCTCGAGGACGACCGTTTCCCCGCTGACATCCAGCCGGATGACGTCATAACCGACCGGCCGCGTCCGGTTCCATGACCCGTGACGGGCGACTACGATATCCCCCGCCCACGACGCGGGGAATCCCCGGCCGGGAACGAACGCAAGTCCCAACGGCGCCGAGTGCGCTTGGGTTCCGTGGACGCTCGGTACGGTAACGGTGCAGTCATAGTCCGGATAGGCGGGGTCGGTAACCCGGCGGCCATAACAGTACGGCCAGCCGTAGTGTCCGCCGTTTCTGATGATGTTCACTTCGTCCGGAGGAAGGTCGTCGCCGAGAAAATCACGGCCGTTTTCCGTCGCCCACAAGGCGCCGGTCTGCGGATGAACCGCCAGACCGACCGCATTCCGTACGCCGCGTGCGTACACCCTGCTCCCGCTTCCGTCGGCATTGAATTCCCAGATAGCCGCGGTCCCTTCGGTTCCCGTCGTACAGTTGTTACAGAAAGAACCGACGGAAACATACATGTTCCCGTCCCGACCGAACGTGATTGTCCGCGAAACATGGGAACCGCCGCTCGGCAACGTCGCGATAACCTCACGGTCGCCGAGCACGCCTCCGCCGCGGTACGGATACCGCGCAACCGTGCCTTCCTCGGCGACATACAGAAATCCGCCATGGAACGCCAGACCGTGCGGCAAGCGCAGTCCGGACAATACCGTCCTGGCTTCATCGGCGGTTCCGTCGCCGTTCCGGTCAGGCAGTGCGTAAACCTTGCCGTCCCGGAGCCCCGATCCGCCATAGAGTCCCGCAGCCGACGGCATACTCGCGAACAATATGCCGTCGGGCGAGAACGCCATGAACCGCACGGGTCCCAATCGCGCCGCGAATGGAGCAATGCGGAATCCGTCAGGCAACGTCAGACCCAGCCCCGTCGCATCCGGATTCCGGTATGCCGGCGCACGCTCATATACAGGCACCTGAGAGAGCGCAGTGTAGGAGGCGCCCTTGCGGTACCACGCGAACTCCCGTTCGTTGATGCAGAAGATGCGTTTGAAGAAGTCCGGATCCTCGGCAACCGCGGCCTCGCCGCTGATGTCCACCCAGCGCAGCAGGGCATCGTCTTCCGACGTCACCTCAAGCGCATAGACCCTTCGGTCTCCGGTCTCGCAGTTCCGGAACAGCGCGGATACCGGCATAGATGCGATAACTGTATCGGGAAACCGCCGGACGCCGTCATAACGCAGATGACCGTAGAACGCGAAAATGACGGGCGAAAGGAATAGGCGCTTGTAGCCCCATTCGTTGATGATGAAGATATCCGGATCCGCGGTGTCGGTGGAACCGACGATATCGCCCTCCCGGATGCCCAAATCCCCCAAAATCTCGGGATTTGCGGCGACATGCGCATGAGATACTGACGGCGCGGAAACCACAAGAGAGGCAAGCGCAATCAGCGCGATTTTCCTGCCGTTCATGACGGTATAGTAGCACACGGACATGCCGTGTTGCGGAGAACTGTTGGCAAAGGACTACAGATTGAGAAAATCCCGATTTTGTGCTATAATATATGTATGCAGAACAAGCTCATTATTCTTGTTCCGGTCATCATTGCCGCGTCCGCCGCGGCCATTTTCGCGTTTCCCTCCGGTTCCGCCGAGGCGCCGCTGAACCTGAACGCCCCCCGCACGGACTCTCCTGCCCTCCTGCCGATTTCCGCCAATATTCTTGACGGCCTGGGACCGGATAATCCCTTCGGACTGACCGAACCGGTCGCACAGTTCAGGGACCGCATTACGAAGAAGACGTTCGGGATGTTTATCACGCCGGA
>DASPGX010000006.1:0-96206 GCA_035620375.1 Minisyncoccota bacterium
GCCCAGCAGGTTGCCGCAGAAGCGGCGCTCAAGAACAAAGGCTGGGCCGGTAGATAGTGCCCGTGTACCGCGGAGCGCTCGCACGCGCGGGAGCGCGTGCGCGGCTCGCGCTCCGCTCAGGGACCGCCGTATTCGGCGGTCTTCTGCGTTATCGTCTCCGGTCCTCCCTCACCGTACGTCAGTACGGCTCGGTTCGGTCCTCGCCGATGTCTTGAATCCCATCCGAATACTGCGGTCCGCTGAAGTGCAGGGGTATGGCGAGGATTTTAACGGCTCATATGATGAGCCGTTAAAGAATGACCGCCGCTCCGGAGAGCGGCGGCGGTGCTTACGGCCTGATATCGTCGGGGAAGCGGCGGGTGATGTTGCGGTCCCGGTCCACGATGTTCGCCCGCAGGCCGACCAGGCTCCGGACAGCCTTGTCGTAGGCGATTTCAGGCGTTTCGCCGTACGCGACGCCCTCCTGTTCCTCGTTGTCGTCGTTCAGAAGGTAGACAGCGGGAGCGCCGCCTTCGGGCTTCACGTAGCCGCGGATGGTGCACTTCCAGGGCAACTCATCCAGCTCGATGGTCGTCGGGCTCAGCGGCCGGTCGATGGTGACGAGCAGACGCGCCCTGGTTTGGCGAATCCACTTGGCAATCCTCATGGCAACGTACCTCCGAGGGCCCATATATATAATGAAACCCGGGCCTTGCCAAGCCCCCGTGATTTACGGCCTGATACCCTTGCTTTTTTGCTCATATGTAGTAATATTGCGATTAAGAACGTTCAATTTCAGATGCAGTTCAAGGCGCGGGCGAGGAACGGAGCGAGTCGTACTATAGCTACGACGAGCGAGTACCGAAGGCGGCGAGGGCGGGCAACGCCCGCCCAGAATGCCGCTGAAACCTGCAACGCAGAAATGCGCTGAAATTGGGCGTTCTAACAAAATGCTTAAGGTAAGACTCCAAAGAATCGGCAAGAAGAAACAGGCCCACTTCCGCGTGGTCGTGCTTGAGCACACCAAGAAGCCCAAGGGTTCCGTCCTGGAGCAGGTCGGCACGTACGACCCCCACGCCAAGAAGCTCAACGTGGACGCCGAACGCATCAACCACTGGATTTCCGTCGGCGCCCAGCTCAGCCCGACGGTGAACAACCTCCTGGTGAACCACAAGGTCATTGACCGTCCGAAGATGTTCTCCTGGAAGCCCAAGAAGAAAGAGGCCACGGCCGAGCAGACCACCACCGCGACTACCACTCCCGCACCGGCGGCATAGTTCGCGTTCATCCATCCTTGTTTCCGAACCGACAGCCCCCGCGTGCGGGGGCTGTCGGTTTTGTACATCACTAACTACGGAACATGTGCGGCATATACGGATTGGTGAAACGCGGGGAGGGGGATTGTTCGGGGCCGGTTCTGGAAGCTCTCCGGCGGCTGGAATACCGGGGGTATGATTCCGCGGGCATCGCGGTTCTGACGGGAAACGGCATGACCGTGCGTAAGCGTGGGGGCCGTCTGGCGCGGCTTGCCGGAGCGCTCGGGCGTCCGCTCGTCGGTACCGCCGCCATCGGCCATACCCGGTGGGCGACGCACGGGGCGCCGACGGACCGCAACGCGCATCCGCACCGCGACTGCGACGGGAAGCTCGCGGTCGTTCATAACGGCATCGTGGAAAACTTCCGTGCCCTGCGGGAGCGGTTGCAGAGGGACGGCCACCGGTTTGCATCGGAAACAGACACCGAGGTTATCGCGCATCTTATTGAACGCGAGCGTTCCCGCGGAGTTCCGCTTGCCGAAGCCGTCAGACGGACACTTCGTCACATAAGAGGAACCTATGCGCTTGCGGTCGTTGATGCCGGAAGTCCCGGAGAACTCGTCGCGGCCCGCAACAGCAGTCCGCTTATCGTCGGCGTGGCGGAGGGCGCCGCGTATGTTGCGTCCGACGCCGCGGCGCTCCTGGTGCACACGCGCCGCGTCGTCTATCTGCAGGACGGGCAGATTGCACGTCTGACGCCCGGGAACCTCCGGGTGATGCGGGGCGACGGTTCGGCGGTGCGGCACCGGAGCGACGAACTGCCCTGGTCCGCGGACGAGGCATCAAAGGGCGGATGGCCGCACTTCATGGCCAAAGAGATTTATGAGGAAGCCGATGCGGTGCGCAGCGCCTGCGCGGGACGCCTGTCGCCCTCGGGCGCCGTGAAGCTCGGCGGACTGGAGTCCGTTCTGCCGCGCCTTGAGCGCACCGAACGCGTCACGCTGACCGCATGCGGGACGGCGTACCACGCGGCGCTCATCGGGGCGTACCTGATGCAGGAGTACGCGGGAGCGGACGCGCGGGCCGAACTGGCGTCCGAGCTCCGCTACCGACGGTGGGCGCGGCAGGACACCTCCGCGCTGTTCGCGGTGAGCCAGTCCGGGGAAACGGCCGACACGCTCGGGGCACTTGAGCATGCGCGGGCGCACGGGCATCTGACCTGCGGCATCGTCAATGTTGTCGGCTCATCCATCGCGCGCATGACCGATGCGGGCGTCTATACGCATTCCGGGCCGGAAATCGGGGTTGCATCCACGAAGGCGTTCACGGGACAGGTTGCGGCGCTTCTGCTGGCGACGCTCATGCTGGGACGTGCACGCGGTGCGTTGTCCGCCGGACGGGCGCGTGATATCGCCCGTGCGTTGTCGCGTGCTCCGGCGCAGATGGACACGCTCTTCGCCCGCAGGCGGAGCGTTGAGCGCGCTGCGCGGACGCTCGCCCGGGCGGACCACGCGCTGTTCCTGGGACGGTGGCTCAGCTATCCCGTGGCGCTGGAGGGCGCGCTGAAACTCAAGGAGGTCTCGTACGTGCACGCCGAGGGATACGGGGCGGGAGAGATGAAGCACGGGCCTATCGCGCTGGTCGACCGCAATATGCCGGTCGTGGTCGTCGCACCCCGGGACCGCGTATACGAAAAGACCCTTTCCAATATTCAGGAGGTCAAGGCGCGGGGCGGCCGTGTCATCGCCGTGGGAACGGCGGGCGACCGTCACCTGCAGGGACTGGCGGACGCGTTTATCGGCATTCCGCGGACGCACGAGGCCGTCGCGCCGCTGCTGGCCACCGTACCGTTGCATTGGATGGCGTACCGGGCGGGAGTTCTGCGCGGCAAAGACGTGGACAAGCCGCGGAATCTCGCCAAGTCCGTCACGGTTGAATGACCATGAACATGCTGTCATTGAAACGCATCGCCGGAATGTTTCCCGTGGGAGCCGTCTCCGGCGTCCGGAGATTGGGCGGCGGAATCACGAACGATACGTTCCTGGTGAGCGCGGGGAGGGGAATGTTCGTCCTGCAGCGTCTGCACGGAGCGTTCCGCCCGGAGGTGCTCGCGGATACCGAAGCGGTGACCGCACGGCTTGCCCTGCACGGCATGCGGACGCCCCGTCTGGTCCGCACTACGGCGGATACGCTCGGATACGTTTCGGGCAGGGAATGCTGGCGCATGCTGACGTTCGTGCCGGGCCGCTGTTATCAGGAGGCGCTGTCTTCCGGGCAGGTACGTTCGTCCGCGGAGCTTCTCGGGCGCTTCCACCGGAACCTGGACGGCATGGAGTACCGGTTCGCGCACCGGCTTGCGCATTTCCACGACACGGAGCACGTCATGCGGACTCTTGAGCGTACGCTCCGCGGCCGCCGGCGGGACGCCGTGTACGCGCAGATGGAGCCGCTGGCATCCGCGGTGCTCGCCGGGTATGAACAGGTGCGCGGGCAGTGCGCGGGCGCTCCGGAGCGCATCATCCACGGAGACCCCAAGGCAGCGAACGTGCGGTTTGACCAGACCGGGCAGCGGGCCGTCGCGCTACTCGATCTGGACACGGTCGGCCGCAATACCGTGGCGGTGGAGCTGGGCGACGCGGCACGCTCATGGTGCAACCGTGCGGCGGAAGGCGACTGGCGGAAGGCGCGTTTTGACCTGAATAATTTCCGTGCGCTCGTCGCGGGATATGTACGGGGGGCGGACGGGGCGGTGGACAGGAGCGAGCTGGACTCCGTCCCGCATGGCGTGCGCACCATTTGTCTTGAGCTGGCGGCGCGGTTCATCACGGATGCATTCCGCCGTGAATACTTCAAACTTGATGTACGGCGCTATCGCGACCTCGGGGAGCAGAACGCCGCACGGGCGCGCTCGCAGGTTCGGTTGTACCGGGACCTTATGGCCAAGCACGATGCCGTGGAACGCATCGTCCGCAGCGCATAGGCGCGGGGCTTGCACACCGCCGCCGTTGAGCGCACCCTGTATCGGTAATGCAGCGCATCAGCATCAGGACCGAAGCGGAACAGGAGGCCGCCCTGGACGAGGCGGTCCGCACCGTGCTTGCGGGCGGCACGCTCGTGTTTCCGACCGACACCCTCTACGGCCTGGGCTGCAACGGTCTTGAGCCCGGCGCGCTCGGCCGGGTCTTTGATATCAAGCGCCGCAGTTATACGCAGGCGCTGCCGTTGCTGGTGCGGGATGTGCGGTGGGCGCGCGAACTTGCGCACGTGGACGAACGGCGCGAGCGGCTGCTGGCGGAGCTGTGGCCGGGACGGGTGACGTTCATCCTGACCCGCAAGGACATCGTTCCGTCCGCGGCTGCCGGCGGCGGAACGACCATCGCTCTCCGCGCGCCCGACCATCCGTTCGCGCAGGAACTGCTCCGCCGCGCCGGATATCCGCTCTGCGGAACCTCGGCAAACGTGTCCGGCCAGCCGTCCTCCCAGAATCCCGATGTCATCATGCAGGGGTTCGCGCCGTTCACGTTCAAGCCCGACCTCGTCCTGGACGCCGGCATCCTCCCGCCTTCGGAGCCGTCCACGGTCGTGGATTTGTCCGGCCCCACGCCGCGGATTACCCGCCAAGGCGCCGTACGGGCCGATAGAATTCTGCCCCTGTTGTGATACCATAGGGATATCTATGAACCTCAGGGCGCGCCTTGGCAAAAAGGCCGCGGACGGGCTGGTTTTCCTGCACGGAGTGTGGGGTGTCGGCGCATTCGCGTCGCTTCCCGCCGCCGCGCTCTGGCCCGGCGTCCAGTCGTACATTCTGTGGCCGATGGGTGCCATGCTCGCATCGTGGGCGGTGTGGCGGGACTGTCCGCTCACGGCGTGGGAACGCGGACTCCGGGAAAAGTTTGATCCTGACGGCCATTACGACAAGGGCCGGGGATTCGTTTCGCACTACGGCAGCAAGCTGATGGGCGTTTCCGTTTCCGAGCGTTTTGCCCGCAGGCTGAACTACGGGTACACTGCGGCGGTTCTCCTGGTCATCATCCTGATATGAGCGTGCAGACGGACATCATTGACGGTACCGGCATCGCGGAGCTCTGGCTCCGCGATATTGCGGTTCAGGTGCAGGCGCTCGGTGTGCCGCTTCATCTGGCGGCGGTCTGCGGGGGAGACGACGGGGGACTGAAGTCGTTCGTCCGCATCAAGCAGCGCGCCGCGGAGAAATGCGGCATCCGGTTCTCGTCGTATTTCATTGATGCCGACAAGGAGCCGCAGGCGGAAGAGACCCTGCAGTGGCTCGCCACGGACGCGGGTGTTCACGGCATCTTCGTTGAATTGCCCTTGCCGCCGACCTGGAGCACTGCGTCAATGCTTTCGGTTATTCCCGCGGCAAAGGACGTGGACTGCATTTCGCCGGAAGCGGAGCGTTCGTATTACGCCGATGAGACGGCAATCATGCCGCCGGCGGTCGCCGCCCTTGAGCGGGTGTTGGCCGTCCGGGGAATCACGCCTGAGGGCGTTTCGGCGGCGGTCATCGGTCAGGGAAAGCTGGTGGGCAAGCCGCTGACGCACTGGCTCCGCGCAAACGGTGCGCGGGTTTCGGTCATTGATATCGATACGCCCGGACCGGCGGCCATTTCCCGCGACGCCGGACTTGTCATCGCAGGCGCCGGCGTCCCCGGCCTGGTTACGGCTGACTGGGTCAATACGGAGGCGACGGTCGTGGATTTCGGGTATGCGAGGAAAGGTGATGCTTACGCCGGTGACGTGGACGCGGAATCGGTCCGGGGCAAGGTCCGTGCGCTGACGCCCGTGCCCGGAGGCATGGGGCCGCTGGTTGTTGCGGCCACGCTCCAAAATCTTCTGACGCTCGCGATGAAATGACCCCACACTCACCTGACGAAAGCGGCCCCATTGCGGGGCCGCTTTCTGAATCAGATGCCGTCAGGTGAGTGTGGGGTCAGCAGGAGTCTATTTTTACGTGCACCTTCTTTCCGCAGTGCTGGCATCTGCGGTGCTTGAGCGCGCAGGCGAAACACAGCAGAAAGTCGCGGCTGGTCGCCGGAGCGCCGCACGCGCACGTGCGCGGGCTGGCGTCCACCCAGCGGCCGTCGCAGTGCGAACAGAGAAGGTATGACTCCTTCAATTGGGTTTTTGTGTGTCCTTTCGGTTCAGCCATGTCCCTCCGATGAGGTATCGCGTTCCGTTGCCGTCATTGTCGTACATTCAGTCCCAACGCAAAGGGCACAACTGTGTATAAGTACACAACCGGCATATGATGCCGGTTGTGCGTCTGTGCCCGAGGTGGGAGACCTCCTCAGTCCGCGCCTCGCCGGCCGCTCAGCGCGGCTTCAGAGCCGGGGATCGCGGTGTCGGTCTGCTGACCGACACATCGCTCCGCCCTTCGACTCCCACCTCTCCGGGTCATAGCAAATCACGCCGTCCCAGAAATGGGACGGCGTGATTCGATGTGCCCGAGGTGGGAGTCGAACCCACAATCCTTGCGGAACACGATTTTGAGTCGTGCGTGTATGCCAGTTCCACCACTCGGGCGCAAGAGCTTCGTCGGGCGGTCATATTTCGCGCCGCCGAAGAAGCCCATTATACCACTTTTCGGTGCTTTTTCAACGTTCTCTGAATTGCGTGCCAGCATCGGCACGGTACAATGGACGTATGGCGCGTGTTATCTCGGTGTGCAATCAGAAGGGCGGCGTGGGTAAGACCACGACCGCGGTGAATCTTGGTGCGTATCTTGCCGCACGCGGAAAGTACGTCCTGCTCGTGGACCTGGATTCGCAGGCGAACGCGACCGTGGGTCTGGGTGCGGGCACGGGAGACGATGTTCCCAACGTCTATCATGCGCTGGTAAACGACCAGAATCCGCACGCGGTCCTGCATAAGACCTCCATGTTCGGCTACGACATCATGCCGGCATCCCAGGTGCTCGCCGGAGCGACCGTGGAACTGGTCGGCATGCAGGAGCGCGAGTTCCGCCTGCGCAACGTCCTGGCCCATGTACGCAACAACTACGACTATATTCTGGTGGATTGTCCGCCGTCGCTCGGTTTATTGACCGTGAATGCGCTCGCGGCGTCCGACCGTGTGCTGATTCCGGTCCAGTGCGAGTACTACGCGTTGGAGGGCCTGGGCCAGCTGATGCGCACCATTGAACTGGTGCGGAACGGACTCAATCCCGATTTGCAGGTACTCGGGGTATTGCTTACGATGTATGATAAGCGCAACCAGTTGGCACGGCAGGTGCTCAACGAGGTCGCGAAAAATTTTCCCGGTCGCGTCTTCCAGGCGGTGGTGCCGCGTACCATTTCGCTGGCCGAGGCGCCCAGTTTCGGTAAGACCATCCTGCAGTTCGATCCGGGTTCCAAGGCGGCCAAAGCGTACCGTGAACTGGCGGAAGAGATTCTTTCCCTGAACTGATATGTCGTCAAAGAAACATTTCGGACTCGGCAAGGGGCTGGGTTCGCTCATTCCCGAGAGCGCGGGAGCGGAGCCGGGCGTCGCGCGCAAAGAGAACGTGTTCTACGTGGAGGTCGGTATGATAGAGCCGAACCCCGACCAGCCCCGGACGGATTTTGACGAGGATTCGCTCGCCGACTTGGCGCGCAGCATCCGCAAGTACGGAGTGCTCCAGCCGCTGTTGGTATCCAAGGTTGAGGAGCCCTCCGGCAGGGGACTGAACGTGAAGTATCAGCTTATCGCCGGGGAGCGGCGGTGGCGGGCGTCCCAGATGGCCGGCCTGCCGCACGTGCCGGTCATCATCCGCGACGACCTGGAGCCCCGTGTGCCGTCCAAGCGCCTGGAGCTGGCGCTGATTGAAAACCTCCAGCGCGACGACCTGAACGCGATGGAATCGGCGGAGGCGTATGCGCGCCTTGCAGGCGATTTCGGCCTGTCGCAGAAAGAAATCGGCGACAAGGTGGGCAAGAGCCGTGAGGCGGTTGCCAACACAATGCGACTGTTGAATCTTCCCAAGTACATCAAGGACGCGCTCCGTGCCGGACGCATCACCGGTACCCATGCGCGGGGACTGCTGTCGTTCTCCGACGCCAAGAAGCAGGAGGAGATGTACAACGCCATCATCGCGGGCGGATTTTCCACCAAAGACGTGGAGAATGTCGCGACGTCCGCGCGTGCAGTCGTCGGCAGGCGCAAGGCAAAGCACAACGCCAAATTCGATGACCTCATGAAGAACCTGACTGAGCGACTGCAGGCGCCGGTGCTCATCCGCACGGCCGGCTCGTCGGGCAAGGCGGGACAAATCGTCATCCGCTTCTCCTCCGTGGAAGAACTCAACGGGGTGGTGAAGCGGATTGTGGACTGACATGGAGAAGAGTCCCGAACAACCGAAGCAGGCTACCCGTGAAGAAGTTATCCGGGCGTTCCGTTCCGGCGAGCGTCAGGAAGGCCACCGTCTGTTTGACGAATGGTACCAGCGGCGCATCCGGGATAATGACAACGCTCCGGATTCCGGTCCACGTCATTTGCTTTCCGTGGAAACCATCGAGGTGTACGCGGCCGCCGGTGAGATGGACATGCTCATGCTGGAAATGCCGCTCGTCAGACAGGCAATTGATTCGGACGCCACGTTGACCGACGAGCTCCGTACGGAGTTGGCGGGCCGCTTGGACCGGGCCGGTCTGCCGAACCGGAACACGGTGAACCTTCCCGGGGAGGAGAAGTCCGCACGGGGTCCGATATTTACCCAGGAGGATACGGATTTTACGACCTACGAGGGCGCGACGACGAAGGACATGCTCAATCACGAAGCCGACCGGGCCGTGAAGCAGCGGGAGTCGGGCGATCCCACGGGCGCCGTCACGACGCTTGAACGGGCCCGCAGTTATGCGGCGATGCGGACGCAGGTGCTTCTGGAGCTTGCGCGCAAGGAGCAGGACCCTGAGCGCAAGAATGCCTTTCTGGAGGAAGTCGGCGAGATTGAGGTCACGGACAAGGCACTGGAGTTCATCCTCAAGGAGTTCAGGGGGTAGGTCTCTCAACAGAATTAGCGGCTCATTTCATGAGCCGCTAATTCTGTCCGCACACCCTTACGACCAGGCCGCTTCCAGGAGGCGGTTTTTTTCCGCGTTGCGGATGTTCGCGCAGCTGGTCAGATGCACGGTCACGCCCTTGGAACGCGTGATGTATCCCACGACCATCGTGCCCGCGGCGGGGGAGCAGCAGCGTCCGAGTTTGTGCTCCAGTCCGGCCTGGCCGCCGATGACCAATGTGCCGGGCCGGGCGGCCGACGGCGCGGGCGCGGACCTGCCGGTCCGCTTGCGCTCCGCGCGGAACGCATCCGGGTACAGTCGTTTGGCGACGTCCGCGGCGTCCAGGTCGCCCATGCTGACCGTCGTAAGTACGTCGTCCAGGGATTTCGCGGAATAGGCGGCCGTGACGGTATTCACCTCCTCGCGGGAAAGCTTTTCCACGGACGTGCGCGCCCGTGCGAGTTCGCGGTTCAGCGCCCGTTTGCCGTCGGCGATGGCGATGGACGGGTCGTGCCGTTTGAACCAACCGCGGATGAGCCGGCGCGAGCCGGCCGTGCGGACGAATTTCAGCCAGTCCCATGACGGTTTCGCGTTCTTGCTTTTGATGACCTCCACGACGTCGCCGTTCTGCAGAACCTGGTTCAGCGTGGCGATACGGCCGTTCACGCGGGCGCCGGTGATGCGGTGACCGAGCTCCGAGTGCACCGCGTAGGCGAAGTCCACGGGCGTAGCGTCCTGGGGCAGGTCCTTGATGTCGCCGTCGGGCGTGAAAACGTAAATCCGGTGCTTGAAGAAGTCCAGGCGGAGCTTCGCCAATCCGGCCGTGGTCTTCAGGTCCTTCAGGTACTGCTTGAGCTGGTTGACCCAGGCGAGTTCCGCCTCCGCCGCTTTCGCGGCGCGCTTCTTGCCGCCTTCATCGTACGCCCAGTGCGCGGCGATGCCGTTCTCGGCGTGCTCATGCATCTCCGGCGTGCGTATCTGTATTTCCGCGATGCGGCCTTTCTCACAGAACACCGTCGTGTGCAGTGAGCGGTACCCGTTCGGCTTGGGAACGGCGATGTAGTCCTTGATGCGCCCCGGCAGGGGGCGGTAGTTGGCGTGAATGGCGCCGAGCGCCTCGTAGCACCGCCGGTCGTCGGGGACGATGATGCGGAGCGCGACGAGGTCCATGACCTTGTCGGGGTCCATGCCGTACCGCTGCAGCTTCTGGTACAGCGACCAGTGGCGCTTGGCGCGTGCATGGATGTCCAGAACGGGAACCGCCGCGTCTTCCAGATGGCGGCGCACGAGCGGTGCGGCGCGCCGGATATAGCGGAGCCGATCCGCGTATTTGTCGCGCACCATGGACATCAGCTCGCGGTATTCCGCGGGGCGCGCGTGCGGGAAGGCAAGGTCCTCCAGTTCACCCTTGAAGCGGCCCATACCGAGGCGCGCGGCGATGGGCGCGTAGATATCCATCGTTTCGCGCGCTTTGGTCGTCCGCTTGGCCGGTTCCTGGTATTCCAGGGTGCGCATGTTGTGCAGGCGGTCGGCGAGCTTGATGATGATGACCCGGATGTCCTCGGCCATCGCCAGGAACATCTTCTTCAGCGATTCCACGTGCGGATCAGACGCTTTCACCAGCCCCGCGGAGGCCCGGTAGGGAATGGCCTTGAGCTTGGTGACGCCGTCCACGAGCGCGGCGACCTCCGGACCGAACTGAACGGCGATGTCCGCCGTTGTCACTGCCGTGTCCTCGGCGACATCGTGCAGCAGGGCCGCAGCCACGGCGTCCGCATCGAACCCGAGATCCGCCACGATTGCGGCAACCGCAACGGGGTGGATGATGTACGGTTCTCCGCTTGAGCGCATCTGCCCCTCGTGCGCGCGTTTTGCCATGGCATATGCGCGCAGGATGAGCGCCTTGTCGGCGGCCGAAAGATGCGTATGCTCAAGCACGGGCGCAAGCAGGTTCGTAGGCACGGAAGTTGACATGATGGTATTTTAAGTGTAAACTCAATCCTGCCCTCTGACAAGAACCATCAGCACGACCGGAGGAACGATGAAGAAACCGAAAATTGCGGTGTTCAGCGGCGCCAGCGGCGGCTGGCTCGGCACCAAACTCGCGACACGCCTGGACGCCAATATGATCAGGGCCGACATCGCGGATGCGCATCGCGTCGGCATGATTCTGGACGCCTACAAGCCCGACGTCATCGTCAACTGCGTCGGCAGAGCGGGTCCGCCGACCGCCCAGCGGGGGAGGGCGGACATCCCGCAGAACATCGACTGGTGCAACCTGAACGACGCAACGCGCTGGGAGACGGTACGCAGCAATGTGCTGGGTGTGCGGATCCTCGCCGCCGCATGCAGTGCGCGCGGTATCAAAATCTACCATCTTTCCAGCGGCTGCATCTTCGACGGACCGTCGCCGGGTCCTGATGGGTGGCGTGAGACCGATGAGCCGGCTCCGGTCAGCTTCTACGGCAGGACCAAGGTGGACGGGGAGCGGGAGCTGCCTCCCGATGCATGCATCATCCGTCTTCGTCTGCCCGTGGACCGGGAGCCGCATCCGCGGAACCTCATCGACAAGCTCATACGGTACGAGAAGGTCATCGACGTGGAGAACTCGGTGACGGTCATCCCGTCACTGCTGGACGCCGTCGCGGTGCTCATCAAGGCGGATGCGTCCGGCATTTTTCACGTCACGAACCCCCGTCCCGTGCGGCATACCGAAATCCTGGAGTGGTACCGCCGGTACGTGGACGCGTCGCACCGGTATGAGCTGGTGCCGGCCGGCGCCATCAGCACGCTGGCGTCCGAGGGGCGCTCAAACTGCGTGCTGGACACCTCCAAGCTGGAACGCTACATATCGCTTCCACCGGCCGACCAGGCCATCAGGGCGTGCCTGGTGGCATACCGTCAGTCCCTGCAGGCGTGAGTAGCTACGCCTCGTCCGTTGATTCGGGCGGGGCGTTTTGATTTGAGGAATCCGGAGTTTCCGCCGGTTTGTCTTCCGGTCCGGTGTCACCGTCCGCTTTCGGGATTTTCTCCGTGTAGCGGCATTTGGGGAAGTTGCCGCATGCGATGAACTTTCCGAACCGGCTCGAGCGGTAGACCAGTTCGCCGCCGTCCTTGGGGCACTCGCGTCCCACCTTTTCCGGCTCCTCTTTCTCTTTCTTCTCTTTGAGGATGTTTTTGCACGCCGGAAAATTACTGCATGCGATGAACTTGCCGAACCGTCCGCGCTTGACGACCATCGGGTTCCCGCACTTTTCGCAGATGATGCCCGTCTGTTCCGTTTCGGCCGCCTTGGCTTCCTTGGCCTCTTCGGTCTTCGTCACCAGGTCCTTGGCGAACGGTTCGTAGAATCCGCGCACCGTCGGCACCCATTCGCGCTCACCGCGCGCGATTTCGTCCAGGCCGTCTTCCATGGTTGAGGTGAATGTGACGTCCACGACGCCCGGGAAGTTCGCGACCAAAAAGTCGTTCACCAGCATGCCCGCCTCCGTGGGGTGGAACTGCCGCGACCGGTCCTTCTCCACGTATTTGCGCGTGACGATGGTGGAAATGATGGACGCATAGGTGCTCGGACGGCCGATACCTTCCTTCTCCAGCGTCTTGATGAGCGAAGCTTCCGAATACCGGGGCGGCGGCTTGGTGAAATGCTGTTCCGGCTTCAGTTCAGTGAGCGACAATGCATCGCCTTCGGCGACCGGCGGCAGTTCGTGTTCCTCAAAGCGCGTCGGCAGGATTTTCAGGAATCCGTCGAAACGGAGCGTCGTCCCGGTCGCACGGAAGCCGTACGTACCCGCACCGATGTCGATGCTCATGGAATCGAAGACCGCCTTCGTCATCTGCGAGGCCACCGCACGGCGCCAGATGAGGTCGTAAAGCTTGGCCTGCTGGGGCGTCAGCTGGGAAGTCAGTTCCTGCGGCGTCCGCGAAATTTCGGTCGGACGGATGGCCTCGTGCGCCTCCTGCGCCGATTTTGATTTTGTGCGGAAGCGCCGGCGCTCGTGGTACTTCGGACCGAGCGAGCCGGTAATGTACGCCTCCGCCTGCGCAAGCGCCTGTTCGGACAGGTTCACCGAGTCCGTGCGCATGTAGGTGATGAATCCCGCCTCATACAGCTGCTGGGCAATCGTCATGGTCTGTTTGCTGGAGAACCGCAGTCGGCGGGCGGCGTCCTGCTGCATCGTGCTGGTCGTGAACGCCGCATGCGGCATGCGCGTCATTTCGGTCCGCTTGATTCCTTTCACGTTCCACGACGCGCCTGCGAGTTCCGTGACGACGCGGTCCGCTCCCTTCTTGTCGCGTATGGCGAACTTATCCAGATTCTGACCGTCACGGGAGACGAGCGTTGCAATCAGCGGCTGTCCGCCGGCGGTCCGGAGTTCCGCGGCGAGCGTCCAGTACTCCTCGGGGACGAACGCGGAAATCTCGCGCTCCCGTTCCACGATGAGCCGTACGGCGACCGACTGGACGCGGCCCGCCGACAATCCGCGCCAGAACCGTTTCCAGAGAATGGGGGAGAGCTTGTAGCCCACCAGGCGGTCCAGTACGCGGCGCGCCTGCTGGGCGTCCACGAGCCGCTGGTCGATGTCGCGGGGATTCCGGAGCGCGTCCGTAATGGCGGATTCGGTAATCTCGTGGAACACGATGCGACGGGTGGGTTTGGGCTCCTTTGCCTTGCCCCGCCCGCTCTTTCCGAATCCGAGCGCCTGGACCAGGTGCCACGCGATGCTTTCGCCTTCGCGGTCTTCATCAGTTGCGAGAATGATTTCGTCCGCCTTGGCGGCTTCCTTCTTGAGCTCGGTGACGTTTTTTCGGGCCTTGGTGGGGATGACGTACTGCGGTTCAAAACCGTGCTCCACGTCGATGCCCAGCTCGGCCTTGGGCAGGTCGCGGACGTGGCCGTACGATGACTTCACGATAAAATCGCTCCCGAGGAAGCGGGAGATGGTCTTGGCTTTCGTGGGGCTTTCTACGATGACGAGTTTGGTCATGATATGCGGAATGTGCCGTCGGCGTTCGCTACCGTGCCGTCCAGTTCCATTATCGACAATGCGGAGACGATTTGAGCCGCGGTCATGCCCGATGCGGCGACGATGTCGTCCATGTGCTTCGGTCCGTCCTCCAGTATAGCAACGATGCGCGCATGGACGGGGTCCGATGTGGATACGGGCATGGCGGCGCCGGCGCGCACGCCGTATTCCTCAAGAACGTCGGCCGGAGTGCAAACGGCCTTTGCGCCCTGCTGAATAAGATAGTTCGTTCCGGCCGAACGCGGCCAATAAATGCCTCCCGGAACCGCGAACACGTCGCGCCCCTGCTCGCCGGCCAGGCGCGCCGTGATGAGCGCGCCGCTCTTGATGTCGGCCTCAACGATGAGTACGCCCTTGCTCAGACCGCTGATGATGCGGTTGCGTGCGGGGAATGTCCAGCGGTCGGCGGGCGAGCCCGGCGGATATTCGGAAACGAGCAGTCCGCCGTGCGACAGGATGTCCCGTGCCAGCGGCAGGTTCTGCCGCGGGCCTACCATGGCGTCGTCAACGCCCGACCCCAGCACGGCGACGGTCGCGCCACCCGCATCCAATGCGGCGCGGTGCGCCACCGCGTCCACCCCGAGCGCAAGGCCGCTGATGACGGTGAACCCGGCACGGACGAACGCCTCGCTCATCTGCCGCGCAGCCTGACGGCCGTATTCGCTCATGCGGCGCGTGCCGACGACGGCGATGCCCGGCCGGGACAGCAGCTCCGCATTCCCGCGGACGTACAGGACGTCCGGCATGCCGGCGACCGCGTTCAGCGCTTCGGGATACCGTGCGTCGTCGCGGGTGATGCGGAGGATATCGGCCATCGGAGGCGGATACTACGCGCGAGCCGACCGGGCTGTCAACAAAGGAGACGCGCACGGGGACGCCGTGCGCGGGGATGCTTACCAAACCGGACCTTCGTGGGTCCAGAGACTCACCAGGGCGGCGATGAACAGGATGATTCCGAAAAACTGGAATCCGCCGAGAATCCAGACGCCGAGCCCGGTCACCGCGAGGTTCTGCCAGAACCCCTCCGGCTCCAGGAGCGCCCGGGCGCCGAGGAATATCCACGCGGGAATTCCGCAGACCACGAAGACGAGGAACGAAAGAACCGATTTCTGGAAAAACCGAACCACATGCACCTCCGGGTTACGGGAAATACCATAACACTAATAATGTGCATATGTCAAATTTCGTGCCTGAGACGAAACGTGCCCCGCGCTCAACGAAGAGGGCGGGGCACGGCTTTACATGTCGTCCAGCGAGCCGGGGTCCCTGAAGTCGTCGGGCGTAATCCACGCGACAAGAAAGGGGCGGGCGAGTCCGCGCCGCTCAATCCAGAACAGGAACGGCCGGTCGATGACGTACGGTCGGGGCCGGGGCTGGACCGACGTGCGCATGATGCCCAGCGCGACGCCGGATTTCGCGCGGAAGCCGAACTGGTTCATTTTCAACTTGGTCTGCTGAACCGCCTGCGCGACCTTGAACCGGTCGCCGGCGTCGTCGTTGGTCCACAGTTCCAGCATCCAGGAAATGTCCGGTTGGACGTCCAGGTTCACCATCGGAAAGTGCAGTGCATCGTACGTACGCAGCCCGGTGCGTTCGGTCGCGACCAGTTCCATGAGCGCCAGATCGTCAGGCGCCTGGCGCTTGCTCGGTCCGTCGGGCATCAGGGCGAAGTTGGCGACGTCTCCGCTCTCGGTCATCGCGTGGGCGATGACGCCCAGGCGGGACAGCGAAAACGTGACGTGCCGTGTGAGGAACACGCCGGGCACCTCGCCGGAGAGGTCCGGGACGTTCAGCGGCCGGACGGTGCCCATGGTTCTCCACTTGCCCGTTACGTCCAGCACGCTCGCCGTCCCGAATCCGTCGGGCGGGAACGGGTTGAGCGCGATGGCGAACTTCCGTTCCCGCAGGAACCGGTTGATGACCGCGTGGTCGCGTGACGCCGTGGATTCGATTTCCGGGATGCGCCCCAGCTCACGGCGGCAGGGGACGAAGTGATTCCCCAGAAACCGACGCTGCGTGTCGTTGACGGCGTGCCAAGTGCGGTCGGGTCCGAGAAACTCATCCGCCTTGTCCAGTGCGCCCGTGATGGGGTACGTACAGATGGTTCTGCTCAATATCCGTCTCCTCGTGTGGTTAAGAGCCGGGAAATAATACCTGAGAAAGTGACCGTGGTCAATCGCGCGTGTCCGCTTTGATTTTTCGCGCGTTGGATTATTATAGGTAGGAATTATGGATGTATCCGTCGTCATTCCCGCGTACAACGAAGCCAAGCGCATCGGCGCGACCCTGGACGCCGTCTGTGCGTTTCTGTCGGCGAAGTCCGGACTCCGGTGGGAGGTGGTCGTGGTTGATAACCGTTCCAAGGACGACACCGCGGCCGTCGCGCGTTCCCGGGCGGAGAAGTGGCCGGGCATCAGGGTCGTCCGCGAAGAACAGCCCGGAAAAGGCTACGCGGTGACCGCGGGCATGCTCGCGGCAACGGGTGCGGCGCGTCTGTTCATGGATGCGGACCACTCCACGACCATCGACCACTATGACCGGATGGCCCCGTTCCTCGGTGAGGGTTACGACGTCGTCATCGCGTCGCTGACCGAGCCGGGGGCTTCAGTGCGCAACGAGGGCAGGGAGCCGCTGTGGCGGGTCATTCTCGGAAAGCTTGGCAACAAGTGGATTCAGGTGTTCGCGGTATGGGGTATCGGTGATACGCAGCGGGGATTCAAGATGTTCAGTGAGCGTGCCGCGAAGGATATCTTTCCGCGCCTGACCGTATTCGGCTGGGGTTTTGACGTGGAGGTTCTCGCCATCGCCCGTGCGCGCGGATACCGCATCAAGGAGGTCCCCGTGCATCAGTGGAACAACGCGCCCGACTCCAAGGTGAACGTCTGGGCATATCCGCAGGTGCTTCTGCAGACCCTGCTGGTGTTCAGGAACCGGCTGTTCGGGAAGTACCGGTAATATGGCCGTATCCGAATTCCGCAAAGATCTGGTTTCCGGGGAATGGGTGCTCATCGCAAGCGGCCGTGCACGGCGTCCGGACGCGCCGGAGAACAAACGGCCCGCACGCGAACCTTCCCGGAAGGAATCCTGTCCGTTCGAGGATCCGCAGGCTTCGGGGAACGCCGCGCCGGTACTCGCGTATCACGGCGGTACGCGTATCCAATGGACGCCGGGGACGGATTGGTCGGTGCAGGTCATCCCCAACAAGTTTCCCGCACTGACGCCGGGCGTGTGCGGCGCTCCCGAGCGTACCGGGCCGTTCCTTACACACCCCGCACACGGGTTTCATGAACTGGTGGTCACGCGGGATCACGAGCGGGGCTTCGCGCAGTTCACCGGCGCGGAGACCGCGGAGGTGCTGAAGGTGTACCGTGAACGTTTCCGGGAAATCGCCAAGGACGAATGCGGGGACTATGTCAGTATTTTCCATAACTGGGGGAGGACGGCGGGGGCGAGCGTGTATCACAACCATTCGCAGATTATTTCCACTCCGGTGCTGCCCCCGGAGGTTCTGCGGAGCGTCAGCGGCGCAGATGCGTTCTACCGGACGCATGATGAGCCCGTACACCGGCGGCTTATCCAGTGGGAGATGAACCAGGGCCGCCGCATGGTCTACGAGAACGGCGCTTTCGTCGCCTTCTGCCCGTACGTGTCCAAGACGCCGTATGAGGTCCGTATTTTCCCCAAGCGGCATGAGCCGCGCTTTGAGAATATCCGCGATGACGAGATTGAGGATTGCGCACAGGCGCTGAACGCCGTTCTGGGTTCGGTGTATGACGCTCTCGGCGACCCGGATTACAACTTCTATATTCATACGGCTCCGGTGACCAAGGATCCGGCGGTCAGTTATGACTTCTATCACTGGCATATCGAGATTGTACCCCGTATCTCGGTGCCGGCGGGTTTTGAGCTCGGTACGGCGATATATATCAACGTCGTCGACCCCGACGATGCGGCGGCGAAGCTCCGTGAGGCGGTCCGTAACGGTTCAACATGAAGAAGTTCATTATCGCCAACTGGAAGATGATGCCGCGCGACGCCGCACATGTCCGGGAGATTCTCGTGCGCACGGACGAGTTCCTCCAGGGCTTCCAGGAGCGTACGCCGATGTCGCTCGTGTTCTGTCCGCCGTTCGTGTTCCTGGACGAGGTTGCGGGATTCCTGCGGCAGTCGCACCTGCTGCATGACGCCGAACTCGGCGCGCAGGACGTTGCCGCCCGCGACGAGGGCGCCGCGACCGGCGAAGTCTCCGGAAGCCAGCTTGTTGCGTCGGGAGTACGCTATGTCATTGTCGGACACAGTGAGCGGCGGGCGATGGGCGAGGACGATGATGCGGTGAACGCCAAACTCAAGGCCGCGCTCCGGAACGGTCTGGTGCCCATCGTCTGCGTCGGTGAGGTTTCACGTGACGGGGAATGGGAGGATATGCTCCGTGCACAGCTCAGGGGAACATTCCGGGACTCCGGATCCGATGACGTGTCCCGCTGCCTGATTGCCTATGAGCCCGTGTGGGCGATAAGTACGACGCCCGGAGCGAAGCCCGATACACCCGCAAGCGCAGCGCAGTCGGCCGGGCTCATACGGGAATTCCTCCGGAGCGAATTCGGGAGCGGGGACGTACGGGTACTGTACGGCGGTTCGGTGAAACCGGATAACGCGGCGGGATTTCTGACGGATGAAGCGTTCAACGGCGTGCTGGTGGGCGGGGCGTCCGTGAAACCTGACGACTTCGCCGCGATTATCAGGGCATCCGTCATCACATGAGAACCGTACGCGACATTCCCGGCCTATCGGACGCCACCGTTCTGCTGCGGGCGGACCTGGATGTGCCGGTCGCGGAGAACGGACTCATCGAAGAGGAGTTCCGCATCATCCAGCAGAAGGAAAACCTGGACTTTCTTCTTTCCGGCGGCGCGCGGGTCGTCATGGTCGCGCACGCCTCGGATCCCCAGGCGCAGTCATTCCGCGGACTCCTGCCGCAGCTCAAACGGCTGTTCGGACGGGAGATTTCGTTCCTCGCCGGACTGGAGGATATCCGGAATGTTTCCGGACGGGCAGGTTCCTTCTATCTGTTGGACAACGTGCGGCGATGGCCGGAGGAGACGCGCAACGACGCGGCATTCGCCGCAGAACTCGCCGACGGATTCGACGTGTACGTGAACAACGCGTTCGCCGTCGTGCACCGGGAGCACGCATCCGTCTCCGCTGCCGCGTTTATCAAGCCCGCGTACGCGGGACTGCTGGTGGAGAAGGAGATACGGCAGCTTTCCGACGTCATCGACGCCCCGGCGGAGGGGAAGGTCCTCATCATGGGCGGGGCCAAGGCGTCCACGAAGGTACCCGTCATCAGTAATCTCATCGCCAAGGCGGAGCACGTGCTGGTCGGCGGCATCGTCGCCAACGACATCCTCAAGGCAAAGGGGCAGGATATCGGATCGTCCCGGGTGGATGACAATATCGGGCAGCTGCTCAAGGGACTGGACCTGGATGACCCGCGTCTGCACGTTCCCGACGATTCGGTTGTCGAGGAGGGTGCGTACATGGACCTGGGCCCCAATTCCGTGCATGCGTATACGTCCATCATCAAATCGGCGAAGACCGTCATCTGGAACGGTCCGGTCGGGAAGTTCGAAGATATCCGATTCGCCGGCGGTACGCTGGCCATCGCCAGGGCGATTGTCGACAGCGGCGCGTTCTCCCTCATCGGCGGCGGTGATACGATTGCGGCCGTGAGCCAGGCCGGTTTGCTGAACCGCTTCGGTCATGTGTCCACCGGAGGAGGAGCGATGCTTGCGTTCCTGTCGGGCGAGCGGCTGCCGGGGCTCGTACCGCTGGGCGTCTATCCGAAATGATGAAATTCACCGAACACCGCGCGACCCGCAGGGCCGCGTCCAAGAAGATTGTTGTGTTGTACCATGCCGAGTGCACGGACGGCTTTGTTGCGGCGTGGGCGGCATTCCGGCACTTCGGGAAGAAGGCCGAATACCATGCGGTGGAGCACCAGTACCCGATGCCCGAAAAGCTCACGGGCAAGGAAGTCTATACGCTCGATTTTACGTATCCCGAGGACATCACGCGGGCCCTGATGGCCGATAACGAGCGGGTTACCAGCATCGACCACCACGTGTCGGTCGCCGATGTGACGCGCATGACCGTCGGCGGGGTGTACGACAACGACCATTCCGGGGCGATGCTCTCGTGGAAGTATTTTCATCCGGACGTTCCCGCGCCGCTGCTTGTCCGCATCGTGGAGGACTACGACCTGCACCGGTTCAGTCTGCCGGAGACGCGGACCATCATGGATTTTCTTGACCTGTATGACTTTGAGTTCACCACGTACACCAAGCTTGCACGGATGCTGGACCGTCCGATGGGCCTCAGGCGGGGACTCCGCACCGGCGGCATCGTGAGCCTGTACCGTGAGCGGGCGGTGCGGAGCCTGATGGGAAACTCCACGTACGAGGTGCAGTTTGACGAACATAAGGCAGGTGCCATCAATACCGAGTTTTATCATGCCGAAATTGCCACCCTTCTGGCGGAGAAATACCATGTCGGCATCGCGTGGCGCGTGCGGCCGCACGGAACCTATGTGTCCCTGCGCTCGGACGGCACGGTGAACGTCGCTGATCTGGCGTCGCGGTACGGGGGCGGGGGACATGCGCGCTCGGCAGGTTTCGTCGTCGCCTCTCCCTCGCATCTGCCGTTCCAGCAGGCCGCCGGTGAACAGACGGATGCCCCGAACAATGAGCGCTGACGGATACATTATTTTTGCGGACGGCGGAGCCCGGGGGAACCCGGGTCCTGCGGCGTACGGCTTCGTGCTCCGCGGCGCGGATATCGCGGAATTCGCCTACGGAAAGGCAATCGGAAAGGCGACGAACAACGTCGCCGAGTACACGGCGGCCATTGAAGCGCTCAAAAAACTCAAATCGCTCATCGGGGCGGAGCGCGCCGCGGCGGCATCCGTGCAGGTCAACGCGGACAGCGAACTGCTGGTCAAACAGATGAACCGCGAGTACCGGGTGAAGGACCCCGACCTCCAGCGCATGTACATGGAACTGCACAATGTGATGATGGACTTCCGCGCCGTCGCCTTCGTGCATGTCCGCCGCGAACAGAACAAGCTCGCCGACCATATGGTCAACGACGCTTTGGACAGGGAACAGGCGACCCTGGAACTCTGATTTTCCGCGTAAAGACGCCTCCGCATGGCGCGATTCAACGGCTCATCAGGTGAGCCGTTGAACTGTTGATAGTATCTGCGTTTCAGAGGGCGTTTTCGCGTTATACTTACAGGGAATATGCCGGAGCCAGCGGAAAAGGAGCCGGTGGTTTTTGAGGGGTCACCCACGGGGCGGCGGGCCGAGTTTGATTGGCTGATGAACCGGGAAAACCCGGAAAGCACCTATCAGCAGGCGATCGAGGACATCGTCGCCGATGCGCAGGCGATGGAGCGTACGCTCAAGTCCATCGACGCGATGCCGCAGGCGGTGGATGCGACCGAGGAGAAGCTCCGGAAAGAACACCAGAAAAAGGCTCATGACGACCTCATCAGGCTGAGGGACAAATACGAGGACCTGGTCAACAGCCTGCCTCCCGACCACGAGCTGCGTTCCAAGGCGGCGCCTATGGAACAGGCAGCGGCTGAAATCTTCAATTCCATGCTGCGCAAGTCGGCCGGCCAGCTGGAGGAAGGCGCAATCGTCAACGTGGGCAGTGACCGTGATTTGAACGGCGAACCCGGCACGCAGGCGCCCGGACAGAACCGGGAGAAGGCCCGTGTGCTGGACAAGGAAAAATACGAGCAGCGGGTCTGGGCAATTCTGCAGGACGTCGTGCAAATCGGCGAGATGCTCAATTTCAAGGGCAACGACACGAAGGTCCGCGAGACGATGCTCCGGGAATTGCTCCGTCTGGAAGAGGTTCTCCGCGACTTGGACGTCAGCGCGCAGTATCCCGATTCGCAAATCCGGAGGGATGCCGAGCGCATCATTGACGAGCTCGGCAAGCGGTGGCAGGAGCTTGTGCCGCCGGAGAAGCCGTCTCCGCCTTCCGTTCCACGGCCGCGCACGCCTAAGGGAAGCGTCTTCGCCGCGTGGATGCCCCGTGTTCCGCGTCCGGCCTACGCCGCAAGACCCGACATGCGTGTCATGCTTGCCGCGGTGTCCGCGCTTCCGCCGTTGGCCGTTCCCGCTCCGGCTCCGGGACGCGCCAAACCCAAGGTTCCGGTTCTGCCGAAGGATTGGGACAGCTTGGACGAGGCCGCCCGTGTCGCCGCGCTGGAAACCTTCCTCGGCGATTTCATCGCGGAATACTCCCGCATCATGGGGGAGCACCGTGCGGCGTTGCAGGCAATCATTTCCGGGGTCAAAGAGCGGAAGCTCAAGGCGCTCCGTGCTAAACTGGACGTATCAGAATGAAAAGATTTTTCTCCGCACTGAAGAATTCATTCGCACTTTCGGAGTCCGGGCCTCCCCGGGTCCGGCTTGCCGCTTCTGACGACATGCCCGATCTGCCCAAGCCGCCTGTGCCGCCGAAGCCGGTACGTATGCCCGAGGCTCCGCTCCGGAGCATAGAAGGGGAGAAGGGCGGAGAAGGAGCAGCCGTGGAATCCGGCCCCGAATCGTCGGCGGAAGTCGCCGGGCAGATTGAACAGGCCATCGGCGAATCCGCGGACCGCGGCATCGCCGAGGCGCACAAGGCCGCGGATGCTCCCGAACTCGCGGATGATTTGAATGCGCAGACGGAGGCGAAGGGCCTTGGCGATGCCACGGCGGCGGATGTCGCGGGGCTGAAGGCGGGTGCTGCCGAGAGCCTTGCGGGCGCGAAAGCGGGACAGGCGTCCGTCGGAGAAAAGCCGCTCACCGGTCTCACCGAAAAAGAAGTGGTTGAAAGCGCGCTGGGCTCACCGCCGCCGCCTCCTCCCGCCGTGAAGCCGGAGAAGCGGGAACCGGACGTTTCAGAAATTGATGTCCTTGAAACGGAAGGCGGGGAACTGCACCAGGTCCTGGAGCGCGACGCTCAGGGCAGGCCCTCCAAGACGCTCTTCATGGGAAAGAAGGAACAGCCGGCCCCGGCCACGCCCAAGATTCCGGAAGTGCCCAAGCCGCCGCGGCCTGCCGGAGCACGGGATGCCGGGGGAGAGAGGATTATGGTTCCGGCGCCGCGCGCGACCGAGATGGTGGAACGGGGCGCTGCGGAGCGTCTCCAAAAGTTGCACGCCAAATGGAAGGCAAGCGGCGCGACCGAACCGACGCCTGAACTCAGGGCCGCACAGAAGGATTTGGCTGACGCGTCGCGTCGCCGGCAGGAGGCTGCCGCGAAGGAGGCAGCCAAGCTTGTGGAAGAACAGGAACTCAAAGGAACTATCGCTCCGCGCCGCGTGACCGCGGAATCCGGAAAACCCAAGGCCGAGGAGCCGCCGGTGCGGAAAACCGTCGGAACGCCGCCTCCGCCTCCGCCTCCGCCTCCGCCGTCCGTCGCCGGAGAGCCGTACGAGAAGCCCGGGGTGAGCACGTTCAAGAAGGTCGGTTCTCCGCCGCCTCCGGTTTCCGGCCCGGATAAGCCGCCGACCGGTCCCGATAAAGCACCTCCGATCACGGAGAAGTCCGTTCCCGTCGGAGGTCCGGACAGGCGGAGCGGAGACGAGCAGTATTCCGGCGATCCGCGCTCGTGGTTCGAGCGCAACCTCCCGACGTTCGGCGGGCGGTGGCTCGGTGCGAAATGGTACGAAATCAAGGTGGAAGCCGCCAAAGGACCGGTCATCCGCGGACAGAAGAATCTTGAAGCGCAACGCGGGGAAACGCGGAAGATTCAGGACAATTACGAGAAGTACCGCGGAAGAGGCTTGGGGTTGCGGGCGTCGTGGTACAAGATGCGCCTGAACCGTTCCTTGTCCAAGGAGCGCGACTATGAGCGGCAGATGAGGGACTACAACGGACGCATGCGCACGCACGAGGAAAACCTCAAGCGCGTCCTCCGTTCCTACGAGCGGGAGTACGACGAGAAGCTCCGGCCGTTCGAGCACGAGGTCAAGGCGGAGCGTGAGCGTCTGACGGCGCTCCGGGAGGTGAACGGCAATCTATCAGAATCATTGAAGGTCGCGCATGAGGAGCTGTTGCGGCTTGAGGACGAGGGGCGCAACCGCCGCGATATCAGACGCACGCCGGAATGGAGTCGTGCGGTCGCTGACGTGCGCAAAGGAATGCGCGACATTGAACGCCGCATCACGCGGAACGAACTGGAGATTGCGGAACGCAACGCGCGCCTGGTGCGTGCGGACCAGCGGGCCGATGTGTGGCGCCAGAAGAAGAACGACCTCGCCGAGCGTGCCAAGTCGGAGGAGTTTGAATTTGATCTGCCGAATCCCGAGGAGGCGGCCGGCGAAAAGCCCGGGGCGATGCCTGAGTATGAGACGACCGGCCAGGGTCCCGTTTTCCGCGAGGGTGCCGAGCCGGAGGACAAGGAGCCGGGTCCCCGCCGACCGGTCGCCGAGCGGTTCATTGATAAATGGAACCGGTTGCACAAAAGCATCGCGGGCGAGCAGATTGATGGTAAACTTTTCCTGCAACGGCTTACGGAGCGGCTGAAGGCGCGGGGAACGGACGATATCAAACAGGCGACTGTCGCGGAACTCGGCCTGGTACTGAAGAGTATTGCCGATGAAAAAGGGGTTGTCAGGCTGCAGAGCTGGTGGGACCAGCGCATCGATGAGGCATTCAACGCCGTGAAGCCCAAGAAAAAAACATCATGAGCGACCCAGTAAAGAAAATGAGCGACGACGAATTGTTGTCCCGGCTCCGGGAGCTTGGCGACGGTCTGCAGGAGCTGGACGCCGAAGCAGGTGCCGATTTGGACGGACTCTACGCAGATAGCGATAAATCATTGGCGTATCTTGAGTCAGCGGATTTGGATTCTGAGCTGGCACCGTCCGAGGAAGCGCTCGCCGGCGACGTGAAGGCGGAACTGGAGCGCACGGATGCAACCATCGTGCGCGAACAGGGTATTCTGGAACGGATGGAGGCCGAAAGCGCCGCGGAACAGGAGCGGGATGAGGAGGAATCCGCTTCTGCGGACGCGGAAGGATAGGGCACTGATTTGCGGAACCAAAAACCCCCGTGAGGGGGCTTTTGGTTCGGAGCACTTGTAAGCCGGGTTCTGTGCCCTATGCCTCGCGGCGGTCGGGCGATGACCATTTATCTGCGATGTGCGTCGCCGCACACCTGTAGCGTACGAACTTTTCGAAGTCGCCGTGGCGACAACGCTGTACTTGCACTCGGGTAAGGATTTAGCCGTTTCACTCCCGGCCTTTGACCCACGGCCGGGACTGGGCTCCGCTTCTGATGACTCAAAAGCATCGGGTTCGCCCTCCCTCGGCTTTCACCTCGGGACGTCACTGCTCGCACCTCTCGCCTTACGGCGTGCAGGCGTTACCTGCTACCGTGCTCCCTGCACAGCGTGAAGCTCCGCAGGGGAGTGCCCGGACTTTCCTCCGTCCGCATGGCGGACAGCGGTCATCCGTGTTCCGAACCCGTACATTATACCACATATAGAGAGAAAGTGAAAGTATGCCCTGAGCGCTGATTATGGTACGAAAAGCGCATGAAATCCCGACACCTATCGGGCTGATGCCCGGGGCGGCAGGATATTCGTACTGTATTATCTCACGGTGTGTTGGTGTCCTCGTCCCTTGCGAAAGCAGAGTACGGGCGGCCGCCAGCAGCCCGATAGGTGTAGGGATGAAACGCAGGGAACTTGCGTTCAATGTGCTCCGTGTCCCCGTGGATTACGCCGCGCTTGTGCTGGCGGGACTCGCGACGTACGTCCTCCGGACACAGGTACTGGACGTATGGCGTCCGGTCCTGTTCTCGTTCAATCTTCCGCTGTCGCGGTATGCGCTGCTGGTGCTCGGGGTATCGGCACTGTTGGTCAGTGTATATGCGGTCTCGGGCCTGTATTCCATGAGGGTCCGCCTGACCACGGTACAGGAAGTCGCGCGGGTGTTCGTCGCGACCTCCGCGGGCATTCTGGCCGTGATTCTGTTCATTTTCCTGCGTCAGGAACTGTTTGATTCGCGGTTTCTCATCATCGGCTATTGGTTTGTCGCGTTCGTGTTCGTGGCATCCGGCCGCGTGGCGTTCCGGTACGGATTCCGGTCGTTCCTGTCCCGGCACGGCTGGGGACGTCACCGGGTCATGATTATCGGCAATGACGGGGTCACGGACACCGTTGCCCGTACCGTGGCGGACGACCCGGCATGGGCGTACGACGTGGTGAAACGGCTTGCGGACCCGGATATCGAGGAAGTCCGTGCCGCGGTCGGAAATCCCGGGGTGGACGAGGTTATTCTGGCGAATCCGGATTATCCCGCGGAGCGTATCGTCGCGCTGGTGGACTTCTGCCACGAGCGGCATATCGCGTTCTCGTTCGTGCCGAACATCTATCAGACGCTGACGACGCATTACCAGGTGGACGCCATCGGCAAGGTTCCGGTCGTCCAGCTCATGCGGACATCGCTGGACGGATGGGGCAGGGTATTCAAGCGTGCGATGGATGTCTCCGCGGCCGCTCTCGGACTCGTGCTGCTCTCGCCCGTGCTCGCCGCCGTCGCATTCGCCATTAAATGGGAGACCGCGGGGCCGGTGTTCGTCGGACTGACGCGGGTGTCGGGAACCCGTGAATTCCGACTCTACAAATTCCGTTCCATGATTGAGAACGCGGAGATTTTGAAGCCGTTCCTGGCCGCGTTCAACGAACGTTCGGACGGGCCGTTGTTCAAGATGCGGGACGATCCGCGGGTGACGCGCACGGGCCGCTTCATCCGCCGGTTCCGTCTGGATGAATTGCCTCAACTGTACAATGTTCTGCGGGGCGATATCTCGCTTGTGGGCCCCCGGCCGCACCAACCCGACGAAATCGCGCGCTACCGGCGCCACCATAAGAAACTCCTTGCCATCAAGGCGGGGGCGACGGGCCTCGCGCAGGTGAGTGGCTCAAGCGATTTGCCGTTCGAGGAGGAGGTGCAGCTGGATACGTTCTATATCGAGAACTGGTCCCTCGGGATGGATGTCCGCATTATCTGTAGAACGGCACTGAAGATGCTCAGTGACCGGTCGGCAGTATGAAACTCGCGCTTGTCCATGAATATCTGAATCAGTACGGGGGCGCCGAGCGCGTTCTCCAGTTGCTTTGTGCGCGGTGGCCCGATGCGCCGGTGTACACGATGCTGTATGACCGGCGGGCGACGGGAGGGGTGTTCGACGGCAGGGATGTCCGGACGTCATTCCTTCAGCGTCTTCCGGGAAGCATCAGGTGGCACCATGCGTATACCGCGCTGATGCCGCTCGCGGTGGAGCAGTTCGATACCGGCGCGTTCGATACCGTGTTGTCGGTTTCCGCGTCGTTCGCCAAGGGCATCGTCACTAAGCCGCTGTCCCGCCACGTCTCGTACTGTCTGACGCCGCCGCGCTTTCTCTGGGACGACAGTCAGCGGTTCGTCCGGCGCTTCGCGCTCCCGTCATTTCTCCGCACGGCGTCGCCCCTGCTGTTGTCGTACCTCCGCGTCTGGGATCGCCAGGCGGCGGACCGCGTGGACGAGTTCGTCGCTATCTCGCGGTGCGTCGCCGACCGCATCGCCAAATACTACGGCCGGCAGGCATCGGTGGTGTATCCGCCCGTGGACGTGAACCGCTTTGTGCCCCGGGAGATTCCCGGCGTGGAGCCGTACTTCCTGATGGTCGGCCGGCTGGTCGCGTACAAACGTTTTGACATCGCCATCAGGGCCGCGAACCGCATGCGGTTCAATCTGCTCATCGTCGGCGCCGGGGTTCAGGAACGAAAACTGCGGAAGCTTGCGGGACCGACCGTGACGTTTCTCGGGCAGGTGGACGACGAAGCGCTCGCCGCGCTGTACGCGGGGTGCCGCGCGGTCATCTTTCCCCAGGAGGAGGACTTCGGCATCGTTCCGCTTGAAGCGATGGCGGCGGGCCGGCCCGTCATTGCCTTCGGCGGCGGGGGCGCCCTGGAGACGGTGGTGGACGGCACGACGGGCCTCTTTTTTCCCGAGCAGTCCGAAGATTCGCTCATGCAGGCGGTGGAATCTTTCCGCGGCCGTTCCTGGAGCGTGTCGGCGTGCCGCGCCCGCGCGGAATCATTCGGTACGGAGCGGTTCGTGCGCGAGATGGAGAACGCGCTTAATCCGTCATGACCACCATAGCGGTAGACGTCCGGGCACTGGGAGGGGGCAGAGAGAGCGGGGTACAGGAATATACGCGGCAGGTGGTGACCCATATGCTCGCGCTCGCCCCGGACATCAGGTTCATCCTGTTTAACGCCGGCCGCCGGCAGACACCCGTTCCGTGGAACGGGCCGAACGTGACGGTTTTCCGGTATCCGCGTTCCAACCGCATGCTGGCGATGACGATGCGCGCGGCCGGCCGGCCGTCGCTGGATCGGCTCGTCGGCGGCGCCGATGCGTTCTTCTTTCCGCATATCCTGTACGGAACAGTGTCGCGGTCATGCCGGAAGGTCATCACGTTCCACGATCTCTCATTTGAGCGCTTCCCGGAATTCTTCACGCTGCGCCAACGCATCTGGCACCGGGCACAGATGGCGCCGCGCCGGCAGGCGGAATCCGCCGACCGACTTATCGCGGTCTCCGCTTCCACGGCCAGGGACCTGACGGGAATGTACGGCATTCCCGAAGAACGTATCTCCGTCATCCGTTCCGGCGTGGATGCCGGCCTGCGCCGGGAACCGGAAGCGCGCGTCAGGGCATTCCGCCGCTATCAGGCGCTGCCCGGGCGCTTTGTGCTCGGGTTGTGCACGCGGGAGCCGCGCAAAAACCTTGCCGGGCTCATCGCGGCCTTTGAGGCACTGGTATCCGCGCCGGGATATGCGGACATGGCGTTGGTGCTGGTGGGTCCGGGCGGCTGGCGGGAAGGGGAAATCCGAGCCGCGCTCGCACGGTCGCCGGTGGCGTCGCGCATCCGGCTTGCGGGGCAGGTGTCTCCCGCCGAACGGGCACTATGGTATTCGGCGGCATCGTTGTTCGTCTATCCGTCGTTTTTTGAGGGGTTCGGTTTTCCTCCTCTGGAGGCGATGGCGTGCGGCACGCCGGTCATCGCCTCATACGGCTCTTCGCTTCCGGAGGTTGTCGGCGATGCGGGTGTGCTTGTGGACCCGCACGATGTGCGGGAAATGGCGGCGGCGATGCATTCAATTCTGTCCGAGCCCGGTTTGGCGTCCGTGCTGTCGGACAGGGGCGCCAAGCGCGCCGCGAAATTCACCTGGACCTCTGCGGCGGAGCGTACGCTTTCGGTTCTGACTGCAGCCCATTCTCCACACGGGGACGCGCCCGGAGCCTGATATCATACGGGTATGCCCCGTAGTCCGGAAACCTCTTCAGGGGCGTTTGACGGCGTCAGGACGACTGACGGGATTTCGGTCGTGCGGGAGCGCAATTCCGGACCCGCGCGGGTTCCTGACGACGCACTCGTTCATGAGCTTCTTGCCGCGATCCGGGACGACGTTCCCGCTTCAGGTGCGGAGCCGGTTACCGCGCCCGGGAAAACGGGACAGCCCGTCGGTACCGGCGGTACGCGTCCGAAACGTCCCGGATGGCTTTCGGTGACCCCCTGGTTTATCGGAGCTGCGTGTGTCGTCGCCGGACTGCTTATCGTGAGCAATCAGGGCATCAAAGTCCGGGACCGCGTCGTTCAGGGCGGCAGAGCAGCCATCGCGCATCTGTTCCGGGCCCGTGAATCGGTGGAATCGTTCCGGTTTGACGAGGCATCGGACGGCTTCGCGCTCGCGTATGCGCAATTTTCAACCGCGCGCGACGACCTCGCGGTATTCGACTCATGGCTGGGGACCGTGCTGTCGCGACTTCCCGGAGGGGGAAGTATCGCGTCGGCACGGAACCTCATTGAGGCGGGGACGCTTCTTTCGCGCGCCGGCGGACGGTTAAGCGACCTGGTGGCGGCGTTGAGCGAATCCGGGTCCATCCTGGATCCGGCGAATGACGGAAGAGCGTCGTTCGCGATGGTGCTCCTGCCCATGCAGGAAGCGCTGACCGGCGCCGCAGAAGACCTTGCGCGTGCCCGTCAGCTCCTTGCCGGTGTGGACCCCTCCCATGTGCCCGAGGAATACCGTGAAGAGCTCGCGTCGTTCGGCGCGCGGATTCCCGAAATGGAGGCGCTGGTGCACCGGGGTGCGGGCTATGTCCGTTTTCTGGAAGACGTCATCGCGGGAAGCGGCGAGAAGACGTATCTCATTCTCTTCCAGAACGCCAGTGAGCTGCGCCCGACCGGAGGGTTTCCGGGCAGTTATGGCGTCGCGGTGTTCCGCGACGGACGTCTGATGTCCTTTGAAGCCGACGACGTCTACAATCCCGACGGACAAATCGATGAACTCATCGTCCCTCCGCTGGCGTTGCAGCGTATCACGCCTGATTGGGGTCTCCGCGATTCCACATGGTTTGCCGATTTCCCCTTGTCCGCCGCCAAGGCGGTACGGATGTACGAGCTCGGGTCGGGCAGGCGCGTGGACGGCGTTTTGGCGGTGACGCCTGAAATCGTCCGCGGACTCCTGGAGATTTCCGGTCCGGTGTCCATGCCGCAATACGACCTGGTGCTGGATGCGGACAATTTCCTGCCTGAACTGCAGGCGGAAGTGGAGTACGGCATCAACAAGCAGGTGAACAAGCCGAAGAAAATAGTAATGGAGCTGACGCCCATCGTACTCCGCAAGTTGTACCAGGCGCCCCGTGCGGAGTGGCTGAAAGTTCTTTCGGTATTTTCCCGCGGATTGCAGGAGCGGGATATCATGATGTATTCGGCGGACCCGAAGATTCAGGAATTCATCGCCGGCGAGGGTTTTGACGGAAGCGTGCACCGCGGTCCGGAGGATTTCCTCATGGTCGTCATGGCGAACGTCGCCGGCGCCAAAGCCGACTATGTCACGGATACGACCCTGGGCCTGGAGACGACGCTGTCGGGCGACGGCGTCGCACATTCGCTGGTCATTACCCGGTCGCATGAGGGCGGCGATAGTCCGTACGGGTTCTATAACCAGCCGAACCGGAGCTACATCCGCGTGCTGGTTCCCGAGGGGAGCATGTTGACCGGCATATCGGGAAACACAGTCCGCGGTTTCCGTGCGCTGACGTCGTATGCGGGAGCTGTGCGGGACCCGGATTTAGATGCCATGGAGGGAACGGCGGTCACCGATGCGGGGAGCGACGTGACGACCTACCGCGAATCCGGGAGGACGGCGTTCGGTTTCTGGCTTGATGTCCGGCCGGGCGGGCGGGAACAGGTGACCCTTTCATGGACCGTACCCTCCCGGTATGCGGCGTCCGACTATGCCCTGTACGTGCAAAAACAGCCGGGCCTGAATGTTTCGGAGTTCTCGTGGGACGTCCGCGGTCCTGCGGACATGCGGCAGGATTCACCCCCGTACCGTCCGTGGAAGACGGACGCGGTGCTGCGGGCGGTCCGGTAAAAAAAACGGCGACCCCTGCGCGTGCCTGCCGGGGGCAGGATACTGCAGGGGTCAGATGGCCGGCCGGCGGTCAGGCCGTCGCGGCTGTGCGCATGCGCCAGTCGTCTTCCAGCTTCTTGTTGAAACGGTTCCAGTCGTTCTCGCTCACGAACAGTGCGCGTCGCTCCGAACGGGACTCCATCCACTGGTAGAACCGGGCCACCGTGTTCACGGTCCGCGGCACGACCAGACGGAGGCGGCATTTCTCACACAGCAGACAGACCGACTCCGGGCTCAGGTCGCGTTTCGTGAAATACCCGCCGCAATCCTGATACCCCTTGCCGTGCTGCACGTTGACGCTCCGGAACGGATTGGCGCCGAGGAACTCCCCGCGTCCGCCCACGAGCGGCAGTGCGTCTTCGAAGAGCCACAGCACCAGCGTTCCTTCGCCTCCAAGCATCAGGAATTGTGCGAGGTGCACGGGCGTCCTTTGCTTCTCGCTCATGGCAAATCCTCCCTTTGCCGATGTGACGATACGAATATTATAGCACACTAATTGCGCTATATCAAACTTCTGGTATAGTGTATGCTTTGCGCACGTCCCATGAGCAATATCCGCAACTTCTGCATCATCGCCCACATTGACCACGGCAAATCCACGCTGGCGGACCGTTTTTTGGAATTGACCGAAACGGTCGCCAAGCGGCAGATGAAGGAGCAATACCTGGACCAGATGGAGCTGGAGCGCGAGCGCGGCATCACCATCAAGCTTCAGCCCGTCCGGATGAAGTACGTCGCGGACGGCACAACGTACGAACTGAATCTCATTGATACGCCGGGCCACGTGGACTTTTCCTATGAGGTTTCCCGTTCCCTCGCCGCCGTTGAGGGCGCGATTCTTCTCGTGGACGCGACGAAGGGCATCCAGGCACAGACGCTGGCGAACCTGAACCTGGCACGGCGCCAGGAGCTGGTCATCATACCGGCGGTCAACAAAGTGGACATGCCGACGGCGCGCACGGCGCAGGTCAAGGAAGAGCTCGCGTATCTGCTTGAGGTTGAGCCGGGGGATATCATGGAGGTTTCCGGCAAGACGGGGAAAAACGTGCGGGAACTGCTGGATTCGGTGGTCCGGCGCGTGCCCTCCCCGCAGGCGTCGCACGGCGACGGCATCCCGCGGGCGGTTATTTTTGACTCCACGTTTGATGCGTACAAGGGAGTTATCGCGTTCGTCCGCGTCACCTCGGGCGTGCTCCGTAAAGGGGAGCGTCTGCTCGCCTGGGCGACGGGTGCCCGTCCTGACGCGCTGGAGGTCGGTTCGTTCGCACCCCGCCTGACGCCGGGCACGGAACTCCGCGAGGGACAAATCGGCTACGTGGCGACCGGACTGAAGGACCCGGGGCAAATCCGCGTCGGCGATACGCTCACCCGTGCGGATGTCGACCGGACAAGATTCACGCCCCTGCCGGGATACCGGGAGATGCGGCCCATGGTGTTCGCGAGCCTGTTCCCCGAGAACGCCGAACAGTACGATGAGCTCAAGGACGCGCTCGGCAAGCTGAAGCTTACCGATGCGGCATTGCAGTACGAACCGGAGTCGTCCGCGGGCCTGGGCAGGGGATTCCGGCTCGGATTCCTCGGGATGCTCCACGTGGAAATCGTCACGGAGCGTTTGTCGCGCGAATTCGGTCTCAAGCTCATCGTGACGACGCCGTCGGTTGAATATCTCGTGAAGCTCAAGGACGGTTCCACGGAGTCCGTGCGTTCCGCGGCATTGCTGCCTGACCCGTCGCGCATTGCGGAGATTGCCGAGCCCGTCACGGAACTGGAAGTTATCTGTCCCTCGGAATACGTCGGACCGGTCATGGAACTCATTTCCGGCATCCGGAACACCTACATCGCCACCGATTATCTGGGTACGGAGACCGCGGTGCTCAAGTACCGGGTGCCGTTGGCGGAAATCGTCACGGATTTTTATGACCGGCTCAAGTCAGTGTCCCAGGGATACGCGTCCATGGGATACGAACCGTCGGGACACGAGCCGTACGACCTTGTCCGGCTGGATATTCTGGTCGCCGGCGAGCCGGTTGAGGCATTCGCGCGCATCGTTCCGCGGGAACAGGCCCAGCGTATCGGGCGGCTCATGGTGGAGAAGCTCAAGGAGACCCTGCCGCAACAGTGGTTCCAGGTGACCTTGCAGGCCGCCGTCGGCGGCAAGGTGCTGGCGCGCGAGGACATCCGTGCGCTACGCAAGGACGTTACCGGATACCTGTACGGCGGTGACGTGACGCGGAAGATGAAATTGCTCAAGAAACAGAAAGAAGGCAAGGCGAAGATGAAAGAGCAGGGAAAGGTACAGATTCCGCACGACGTGTTTCTGAAGATGCTGAAGAAGTAGGGGTTGAATCCGTCCGGACAGGCATGCAGATAACACAAAGGGACGCGATGCGTCCCTTTGTGTTATCTGAGCCACCTCCCGGATTCGAACCGGGGACCTTCACTTTACGAAAGTGCTGCTCTACCAGCTGAGCTAAGGTGGCCTACCGCAGAGCGGGATACGGGAATCGAACCCGTCTCTGTTGCTTGGGAAGCAACCGTACTACCACTGTACTAATCCCGCGAATCACCGCCGAACCAATTTTTCAGGCGCTCCCAGAACGTCGGTTCCGCAGGCACGGAAGGACTCGCGACGGGTGATATTGTACCAGAATTTTCCTTTTTGTACACCACCATGACCTTCTCGTCCGGCTGCCGGTAATTCAGCCGCAGGCGGGCCTGGTATTCAAGCCAGGCCGGGTCATCCGTCCGTTCCAGGTGCATCCGCAGACGGGAGATATCCCGCTCGTATTCCTCCGTCCGTTCGCTGATTCGGGCGAATTCCTGCCCCGTTCCGTGCACGGACACGAGAATACGGGCACCCCGGTACGCAAGCCAGCCCGCAAGGACGACCAAAAGGACGGTCAGCCAGCGCGATGCGAGTGTGGTCCTGAATGTCATTGGTTTCAGCGCTTGTTCATTCGCTCCGCGGAGGATAGGATGGAGATATCATGATGCTGGACCGCAAGACTCTGCGCATTGTTTCGGCGTTCGTCGCCGTCGTCACCATCCTCGGGATGGTGCTGTTCCTCCTGATTCCGCTCCTGTACTGACCAGTATAGCCCAATTGTACGCAACGGGAACGCATGCGCGGGCCGCGTTCCTGTAACTTGCGAAAATATAGAATCTATTGTATAATATGACCCGCTGTACTTTTCCGGCCCGAGGAGGTCAGTGTGAAGCTTTTCGTCCCTACGTTCGTATTCGTTCTGGCGGCCGCCGGCGCCGGTGCGCAAACCGGAGAGGAGTCCGGTTCCGGGACATGTCCGCCGGGATTCGACTGCACCGGCGTGGTGGTCCGGAGCGCAACGCCCATCCGTGACAGCATACCCGGGGCGGTTTCCCGTGCGGCCCGGGACCTTCCGACCGTCCGGGTGCGCCGTGAGCACCTGGAGCTGTGCCCGGCCGGGTTCGTCCGGTGCGTGGAGCGTGAATCGTTCTGGAGCCCGACCAACCTGCTTCTGACGTCGTTCCAGTGGGGCGGGGCGTTCTACGACAGCAAGACGACGATGAACGCCGACGCCCTCAACGGATCGTACGAGGTGACCCGCGACGGACGGCCGGTGCGGCTGGTCGTTACCGTCAGAGAGGAAGCCGGTCCCGAGCAATGGTTCATCGACCGGGGTCCGGTGGCCCTGGGCGGGTACAAGGCGCTGTACAACGTGCCCTTTGCGGTCGCTTCCCACAAGCTCCGGCAGAGCAACAGCTCGTTCGGCCGTGTTGTCGGCTATGCCGTGCCAATCGTACTGGGCGCGCTACAGTGGAAGGCTGGGTTGGACAACAAAAAGGAAATCGACCGCATCAACGGCCTCATCGCCCCCTGAAGCCCGACGGGTTCCCGCTGTACAGTGGGGGCCCGTTTTTGTTACGATTTTCCCGTGTTTGATTACGATACGAACAAGGTCGTTCTTTCGGTGTACGCGGGAGCCGGGGGAGTGGATGCCCAGGACTGGGCATCCATGCTTCTGCGGATGTACCAGCGTTTCGCCGCCCGGAGAGGGTGGTCGTTTTCCGTTCTTGACCAGTCGCTGGGCGAACAAAAGGGAATTAAAAGCGCATCGGCGGAACTGGCGGGTGCGGGTGTCTATGATACACTGAAGGGCGAGAGCGGGGTGCACCGGCTGGTGCGTATCAGTCCGTTCTCGGCAAAACAGCTCCGGCACACGTCTTTCGCGCTCATTCAGGTCATGCCGGAGATCAAGGCCCAGGCATTGCACATCAATCCCGCGGACCTTGAATATGATACGTTCCGCGCCTCGGGGAAGGGAGGTCAGAACGTCAATAAAGTGGAAACCGCGGTCCGCGTGCGGCACAAGCCGACGGGGCTGGTGGTCGCCGTGCAGACGGAGCGCTCCCAGGCACAGAACCGTGAGAAGGCCCTGCAGCTGCTCGCATCGCGCCTCGCGGTGATGATGGAAGAGGCCAAAGTCAGCCAGCTGGACCAGCTCAAGCCCGAACTGAAGTCCGGTTCGGTGGACTGGGGAAGCCAAATCCGTTCGTATGTCCTGCACCCGTACCAGATGGTCAAGGACCACCGGACGGGCGTGAAGAGTTCCCAGCCGGACAAGGTACTGGACGGCGACCTGTCCAAATTTATTCCGTGATAGAGCTCAACAACGTCTCCACCGTCTATGATGACGATTTCGTCGCCCTGCACGGGGTGAGTCTTGCCATCAATCCCGGCGAGTTCGTCTCCATCGTCGGTCCGGCGGGAGCGGGCAAGTCCACGCTTCTGCGTCTGTTGACGCGCGAGTTGCGGCCGACCGAAGGGGTCGTCACCGTTGACGGCGTGGACCTTTCGCATATTCCCGACGACGACGTACCGTTGCTCCGGCGTAAAATCGGCACGGTATTCCAGGACTTCAAGCTGTTGTCCAACCGCAACGCGTTTGAGAACGTCGGCTATGCCATGGAGGTAGCGGGCGCCACGGAGGACGAGATTGCCGAAGACGTACCCAAGGCGCTGGACATCGTCGGTCTCGGGGACAAGCGGAACAATTTTCCGCACCAGCTCTCGGGTGGCGAGAAACAGCGTCTGGCAATCGCGCGTGCCCTTATTCACCGGCCGCGCATCATTCTTGCCGATGAGCCCACGGGAAACCTGGACATGGTCAACAGCCACGACGTGATACAATTGCTCCTGAAGATTAACGCGCTGGGCACCACCGTCCTGCTCGTCACGCATAACCGCGACATCGTGAATACCGTGAACCGGCGCGTGGTGACCATGGAGACCGGGCGCATCGTCCGGGACCAGACGCAGCACGGTAAATACATCATTTAGTCCGCATTTATGCTGAAAGAAAAGCTCCGAAGGGTATTCGCGGCCGGGTGGAAGAATTTCCGCCGGAACCGGTACGTCAGCATCGGCACGACCGGGGTGATGTCGCTCGTTCTGCTGCTGTTCCTGTGCCTGGTCGGAGTCAACTTCCTGGGCTCGGTGCTGGTACAGAACCTGGAGGGGAAGGTTGACGTGCGGCTGTATCTGAAGAACGAGGCGACGGACGACGAAGTGAAGACCATCCGCACGGAACTGGAAGCGCTCAATTCGGTGAAGTACGTGGACTTCGTGTCCCGCGAACAGGCATTGGCCGAGTTCAAGGAACGGCACGCCAACGACGCGCTCATTCAGCAATCGCTGTCCGAGCTTCCCGACAACCCGTTGCAGGCGTGGTTGAACATCAAAGCGACTGACGCGACGCAGTACGCGTCCATCGTCGGATTCCTTGAGGCCAGCCGCATGCGCAGCGTCATTGATAAAATCAACTATTACGACAACGAGGCGGTCATCGGCCGCATCCAGGGAATCTCGCACGCAGTGCAGAACTGGGGAATGATCGGTACCTTGCTGCTCGCCTTCATCTCGGTGCTGGTCGCGTTCAACACGGTCAGGCTCACCATATACAACCAGAAGCAGGAGATTGAGATTCAGCGGCTCGTGGGTGCGTCCAACTGGTATATCCGGGCGCCGTATATGATAGAAGGGGTACTGTACGGCGGATTCGCAACTGCCATCGCGCTGGTGCTCTTCTTCGGGGGACTGCAGTTCGCATCTCCGAAGGTCGCCGTGCTGATGCCCGGCGTGTCGCTCATGGGATACTTCGCCGGCAACGTCGTTCAGATTATCGGCATGACCCTGTTTGCCGGCATCGCCCTGGGAGTCGTTTCATCGCTTGTTGCCATCCGGCGCTTCCTCAACGTATAGAATCTTCGCGACAGTTGCGCATACAAAATTTGAACGGGCCCCGAGGGGCCCGTTGGCGTTCATTTCTCCTTTGCGACCAGATACCAGTCGGAGCGGACCATAATGTTCACCATCTGACGGAATCCGTACGCCGGCCGCCAATCCAGCACGCGGTATGCCTTTGCCGGATTGCCGACCAGGAGGTCCACCTCTGCGGGGCGTAGGTCCGCGGGATTGTTCCAGACGATGTGTTTCCCGGGGTTCAGGCCGGCAGACTCGAACGCAGCCTCGGCGAACTCCCGTACCGTGCGTGTCTCGCCCGTGGCGACGACGAAATCGTCCGGCCGTTCCTGCTGAAGCATCAGCCACATTGCCCGGACGTAATCCGGGGCGTATCCCCAGTCGCGGCGCGCATCGGGGTTGCCCAGCTCCAGCCGGTCGGCCTTGCCGTGCGCGATGCGCGCGGCACCGTGCGTGATTTTCCGTGTGACGAATTCCATGCCGCGCCGCTGGGATTCATGGTTGAACAGAATGCCCGTGGACACGAAGAGGGGCGGGTCGTTCCGTTCTCGGTAGTACCGGGCGAGATGGAACCCGGCGACCTTGCTGATGCCGTACGGAGAACGGGGATGCAGGGGAGTTTCCTCGTCCTGCGGGACGCGCTCCGCCTTGCCGAACATCTCGCTTGAGCCGGCGAAGTATACCCGCGCCTCCGGCGCGTACCGCCGGCATGCGTCCAGGACGAAGTGCACGCCGTTGATGTTCGTGTTCATCGTGGAGAACTCGTCCTCGAACGATGCCGCGACAAACGACTGCGCCGCAAGGTGGTACACCTCGTCCGGCCGGATGTCCTGCACGACACGGCAGATGCTCGGGTAGCTCTCCAGCGAGCCCTGGTGCAGGGTGACGGAGCCTCCTTGGACGTGGTCCGCGATGCGTGACAGCCGCTGCCGCTGGTCCTCGGCGGCGACGCGCCGGACCATGCCGTGCACGTCGTACTGCAGGCTAACCAGGAGTTCGGCCAGATACGAACCGTCCTGGCCGGTGATTCCCGTGATGAGTGCTTTCTTTCTCACGCTGCCTCTCCTTGGAAAGGAATGGTGGATAATACCACATTTTCATAGAATTGCAAAATGTGAGTCCGCCATGTATACTTTTCAGGTCATTCCAGTAAGTTGTAGCCCCTCGGCTACGCTCGGGGCAATTTCACCCGGGCGATGCCGGGTCAAATTGCGGGGTCGTCTAATGGTAGGACACGTGCCTCTGGAGCACGGTATCTTGGTTCGAGTCCAAGCCCCGCAGCAATTATAATTAACGGCTCACCGCGTGAGCCGTTAAAGAGCCGCCATCCGGCGCCTTGCGCCGGCCCACATCCAAACCCGAAATCCTACGGCCCGTTGGCCTCAGGATGATCTGCAACGGGGACGCAAATCAAAAGGAGCGGGGGTGAGCCCGCTCCCGTGAAACGGAAGACGTCAGTCGGTGTCGCTCAGATGCTCCATGAACGTGGACTGGACGGCGCCGAAGCGCTCGAATCCCTCCATGATCCAGGACGCGGCGAGCCCGCGGGAGTCCTTGCCGGCGTAGAACCGCAGTGCCGTGTTGGCGGCGTCGGCGGCGTACTCGAAGTGGTCCGCCTCCACGCTGGTGTGGATGAACACCCAGTAGTAGGCGTTGTGCTTGTTCCCGGACAGCCGGACGGTCGTCTTTTCCAGGTGAGCGGCCAGCGCCTGCCACTGCTCCTTCAGGTAGGCGTCCAGGATGTTGAACTCGGCGTCCGCCAGGATTTCCGAACCCATGTGGAAACCCAGACCCCGGAACAGGCGCTGGTCGTTCAACGTCTCGCTGATTCCGTAGCCGGCCTTGACCCGCTCGATCGCCAGCGTCGTGGCGTGGGCCCCGCGGGAGATGAGCTCCACCACGGTTCCGGGCGCGATGCCCAGGTACTCCGCGGTCGCCTTCAGGGTCGCCTGGGCCAGCATCCGGTGCGTGTCCAGATGCGGCATCCTGCGGTCGTCGAACTCGTCGATGGCGGCGGCGAAGACGCGGGCGGCCACCTCCGTGCTCTTGTCCGCGATGTTCGCGATGGGCTCCTCCGGGTCGCGGAACAGGTCGCGGCGGATGGCCAGCTCGCCGGCCAGATTCGCCACGCCTCCGCCGAAGATACCGTTGAACTGGATGTAGCGGCCCAAAACCCTGATGAGGTCCTCCGGTCCGGCGATTGTCTCCAGCTGGTTCCGGAAGGTCCGGTTGCCCACGTGCTTGTCCACGAGGGGCTGCACCATCTCGCGGGTGATTGCGGTCGTCCCCATGAATCCTCCTGAGCTTTCAGTGTTCTTGCGACGGGCATATCATACACCATAAACTTGTATCCGGCAAGGATGTCTTGACGCAACCGTATATATAATGTATTTTCCTTCCGCGTCAGGTCCGCTTTCCGGCACCTGAACAACCCAGAGGAGGGTCAATGAAGTTCGTCACCGGCCTGCTTGCCGCGTCGTTCCTGCTCGCCGCGGGCGCCGCGTCCGCGCAGGTACTCACCCCCGCGGAGACGCTGGGCAAGGGAAACGACACGTTTTTCCTGTCGGAGAACCATCTCTTCGTGGACGGCGACCGCCTGAACATCGCCTACGCCGGCTACATGCGCGGCGTGACGGAGCGCGCGGACGTCTACGGGTACGCCGGCGTCACGCACATCTTCGGCGAGGACCAGGTCTGGCTGGGCATCGGCGGCAACGTGCGCCTGTTCCGGTACAAGGGCTTCACCGTCTCGTCGTTCAACGTCCTGTCCACCGGTCTGCACCGGCGGAGCGAGTCCTCCACGGTGCTGTGGAACACGGCCGCCGTGGTCAGCCGCAACCTGTCGCAGTCGGTGTCCGTCTGGAGCGGCGTGAATGCACTCCTGCCGCTGGGCAACCGCGAGCAGGGCCTGTTCACCCCGCCCGACTACGAGTGGAACGTCCCCGTCGGGGCGTCCTGGCTCATCAACGACCGGTTCGGCGTGTACGGCGAGGTGGACTTCGGCCACGTCACCGCCGTCGGCGTCGGGCTCTCCATCGCCAACTGAACCCCGCCCGCCCGATCGCTTCCGCGAGAGGGCGGGTTCCTGTTTTCCGGAGTTGTCCGCGGACTATTGACTTTTATATATAATATTGTAGTATCTTGCCGCAACATGGACGTTCACAACTGAGTAAAGGACCCTACGAAAACCGCAGAAAGAGAGGTGGCAATGTGACATCAGGCGGCAAGGCACCTCTCCGGGCCATCGTGCAGGGCACCTATGGGCCGTCCGGCGGCAGGTATGCCGTCGGGACCGCGACGACCGTTACCGGCTCCATCACGTTCTCCCTGAAACGGGACGTGTGGGGCGAGGGGCGGGAGCCGCGGGCAGGCGAAGAGGTGTTTCTGGACGACATCACCCGGAACAGAGAAGGGTGGCGGGCCAACAGGGCGCGGCTCATCCGGCTCGGCGACGGGCAGGGATAGCCGTTCAAGCAACGAGCAACGAGAAGTGAGAAAGGAGAACCGATGAGTTTTCTGGCAAGACTGAAGGAGACGCTGAATCCGTTCGAAGAGGTGCCCGACAAGGGCGCCGCCGCCGAGACGGAGGACGCTCCGGAGACGCCGGTCCGCACGGGCCGGGGCCGTGGCGCTCCGTCCGTCATCTTCCCGAAGGTCGCCCCGACGGCGGCCGGCGTGGACGACGGCACGGTGGACGACTTCCTCAAGCAGCTCCGTGCCGAGACGGCGAGCAGGCGCTCGGCAGGACACACCGCGTTCTACGAAAAGCTGGACGCGCTGGTGGAGTTCGTTCCCGATCCGGGCAGCCGGTACAAGGCCGCCCTCAAGACGGCCAAGGGCGTGACCGCCAAGGACCTCCTGGCTTCCATCACCGCCGTGGAAACGGCGCTCGGTGAGGAGTCCAAGGAGTTCGAGGCGGAAATCGGCTCGGCCGAGGAGCGGGAAGTCATCGGCGCGCGCGCCGAGGCGGAGGCAATCGACGGTCAGATCGAGACGCTCAACCAGCAGCTCGGCGAGCTGCGGGCCAAGCGTACGTCGCTGGCCGGCGGCATCTCCAACGCGGAGCGCAAGTACGCGGGTCTCCGCGCGGCGTTCAGCAAGGCGCTCGGCACGTTCAAGAGAGAGCTGGACGCCGAGCGGACCAACATCACGACCCACCTGGGCTGACATCCGGGCACGGAAGAAAGGAGAACAGACATGCACGGTATGGAAATTCCGGGCTCGGGGCAGGGGAAGTCGTTCTGGGAGCGGCCGGAGGGCACTGCCGGAATGATTTTCGGCCTCCTGGCCATCGCGGCCGGCGTGGTCGGTCTGGGCTTGGCCCTGCCGTTCCTCATCGGCCTGGTGCAGAACCTCATCACGCTCGTCGGGCTCGGCCTGACGCTCATTCCGATGGCGGTCCTGCTTTTCGCGATGCTCTGGGTCGTCATGGACAAGCGCTTCTGGACGCTCGGCTGGTACCTCTACAAGTCGGCGATGCGGAAGATCACTTCGATGTTCGTGGAGATCGACCCCATCGGCATCATGAAGAGCTACGTGGAGAGCCTGCAGGACAAGCGGAACGAGATGGCCAGGAACATCAAGGACCTGTCCGGACAGTTCCGCGTCCTCGGCGAGAAGATCCAGGCCAATCAGCGCGAGGGCGAAGCCGCCCTCAAGATGGCCGCAGTCGCCCGCCGGGAGAACGAGAAGACGACGGTCGCCCTGGAGTCCCGCAAGGCCGGAAGGCTCAAGCGGGCCAACATCGACCTCATCGACTTGCACAAGAAGATCGAGCTGACGCTGCGGGTGCTCAAGAAGTACCACGACGTCGCCGGCGTCATCATCGCCGACATCGAGCACGAGGTGAAGGTGCAGGAGGACAAGCGGAGCAGCATCCGCAAGGCCTACGGCGCCTTCAAGCAGGCGATGGCCATCTTCAACGGCGACCCCGACAAGATGGAGATGTTCAACATGGCGATGGAGAGCGTCGCCAACGACTACGGACAGAAGCTCGGCGAAATCGAGTACTTCATCGACTCGTCCGAGTCCATTATCAAGGGCATCGACCTGCAGAACATGCAGTTCGAGGAAGAGGCCCTGGCGATGCTGGACGAGTGGGAGTCCAAGGCCGACGACCTGCTCATGGACCCCGTCGAAAAGCGGAACATCATGTCCCAGTCATACAGCGACACCGAAGTTCTCGACGTCGATGCGCTCGGGAGCCAGGTGACGGAGCAGCCGGTCAGGCGCAGCAAGTACCTGTCCGGCAACTGATTCGCGCATCACTCATCGGACAACGAACAGAAAGGAGCATTGAGCAATGGCAAGGCAAATGAAGGCCGGGCACAAGTTCGTCCTGATCCTGCTCGTCATGAGCGGCATCGGCGCGGCCGGGTGGTTCGGCTGGCCGTACCTGGAGAAGCTGGCTCCGCCCAGCAGGGGCGCCTCGGGCGGTTCGTCCGCCCCCGTCGCCATCCCGAACAACAGCAAGTACGACCTGGTGCGGGTCGCGGTGGTCACCTGGGGTGGCTACGCCGGCGGCCAGTACTTCAACCGCGGATTCAAGCCGAATCCGGACTCCCGGTACATCCAGGAGTACGGACTCCCGGTGGAGTTCGTGGTGATGGACGACTACCTGGCGTCGCGCGAGGCGTGGAAGGCCGGCGAGGTCCACCTGTTGTGGGCTACCGCCGACTCGTTCCCGACCGAGGCGTCCAGCATGGCGTCCTTCGAGCCCACCATCGTCTTCCAGTCCGACTGGTCCCGCGGCGGCGACGTCATCGTCTCCCGCGAGGGCATCGGTTCCATGCGCGACCTGCGGGGCAAGCGGGTGTCGGTGGCGTTCGGTACGCCGTCGCACACGTTCCTGCTGCGCATGCTGGAGTCCGCGGGCATGAGCGTCCGCGACATCCAGATCGTGGAGGTCCCTTCGGCCATCGACTCCGCCGCGGCCTTCAAGGCCGGTCAGGTGGAGGCGGCGGTCGTCTGGTCCCCGGACGACGAGGACTGCGTCCAGTCCGTCCGCGGGTCCAAGCGCCTGGTCAGCACCAAGGAAGCGGCCTACATCATCGCGGACGTCTTCTACGGAAAGAAGGGCTGGGTGGAAAGCCACCAGGAAGAGCTCAAGGCGCTCGTCGAGGGATGGCTGCGCGGCGCGGCCGAGGTCAACACGAACCCGTCCGCCAAGGCGCAAGCCGTCCGCATCCTCGCCGAGGGCCTGAACCAGCCGGAGAGCTTCACGGAGATCGCCATCAACAACGCGCGTCTGACGACGTACGGCGACAACGTGAACTTCTTCAACCTCAGCGGTAACGCCACCGGCGTGACCGGCGAGCGGCTGTACATGGAGACCGGAGCGCTCTACCAGGCCAACACGAACCTCGTGTCCGGCCGGCTGCCCAACTGGCGGCAGGTCACCGACACGAGCGCCCTGCGGGCGGTCAACCTGAACGGACCGGAGCACGCCGCCGAAGGGCAGTTCCAGTTCGCCAAGGCCACGCAGGCCCAGGCGTCCGCCGAGGCGTTCTCGTCCAAGGCGGTGTCGGTGAGCTTCCCGACGGGTTCGGCCACGCTGGACCCGAACGCGAGGACCATCATCGACCTGGGATTCGTTCCCACGGCCAAGGCGTTCGCCAGCGTGCGTATCCGCATCGAGGGCAACACGGACGTCACCGGCTCGTACGACACCAACAAGCGGCTGTCCGAAGCCCGCGCCCGCGCCGTCGCCGACTACCTCGCACAGGAGTACGGCTTCGACCGGAACCGGTTCATCGTGGTCGGCAACGGCCCCGACAAGCCGGTGTGCCGCGACGATTCGGCGGACTGCTACGCCAGGAACCGCCGGACCGACTTCGAGCTGCTGCAGTAGACACACCGTTCCCGGGGTGGGGCGCAACGCCCCACCCCTTTTCCTTAATCAAGGAGAAGTCGCATGAAGGGATTGTTCACGCTCCGCGGCGAGCTGACGAGGGTCCAGGAGATCGTGCTCGCCGCCGCCGGGACGGTGCTGCTGCTTGCGGGATGGTCCGCCGTGTCATCCACGGTCGGCCAGCCCAAGCTGCTTCCGTACCCGTCCGCGGTACTCGCCTCGTTCGCCGAGCTGCACTTCGAGGACGCGCTGGTACGCAACACCTTCGCGTCCATCAAGCTCAACGTGCTCGGCTACCTGGAGGCAATCGCCATCGCGCTGCCCCTGGGGTTCCTCATCGGCCTCGTGCCGTTGTTCCGGGGACTGTTCCACCGGCACGTCGTCGCCCTGCGGTATCTGCCGCTGACGGCGGTCGTGGGGTTGTTCATCCTCTGGTTCGGCATCTACGGGACCATGAAGGTGCAGTTCCTCACGCTGGGCATCCTCGTCTACCTGCTTCCGGTGGTCGTGGACCGCATCGACGAGGTGCAGAGGGTCTACCTGGATACGGTCAAAACGCTGGGCGCAAGCGCCCTGCAGACCATCCGGACCGTGTACGTGCCCGACGTCTTGTCGCGCGTGTACGGGGACGTCGTGACGCTGGTGGCCATCAGCTGGACCTACATCATCATCGCGGAAATCATCAACCTCGGTCAGGGCGGCATCGGCGCGCTGGTCTACCAGTCGGCGCGGCAGAGCCGGCCGGACAAGGTGTTCGCGGTCCTGGTGGTCATCATCGCCATCGGGTTCGTGCAGGATAAGGCGCTCAAGGGTCTGGGAAGGGTGCTCTTCCCGTACCGCTACGGCGCGGGGAGGTGACCGCCATGGAGAACATCCGGTTCGTAAACCGCGAGGAGTTCACGGACGCCATCGAGCTCCGGGACGTCTCGCACACGTACGACGGCGGAACGACCTGGACCATCCGGGACTGCAACCTGCTCATCGAGAACGAGACCGGCAAGGGGGAGTTCGTGGTCCTGCTCGGCCTGTCCGGCTGCGGCAAGTCCACGCTTCTGCGGTTCATCGCAGGACTGGCGAAGCCGACCAAGGGCCAGGTCCTCATCGGCGGCAAGCCGCGGACGGACCGGGACGTCATCAGCATGGTGTTCCAGCAGTACTCGTCCCTGCCGTGGTACACGGTCCTGGACAACGTGGCGCTTGCGCTCCGGTACCAGGGCGTGCCCCGGAAGGAGAAGTACGAACGGGCGCGTGAGATGATCCGGCGGGTCGGCCTGGCGGGACACGAGCACAAGTACTCCACCGAGCTGTCCGGCGGACAGCTCCAGCGGGTCGCCATCGCAAGGAGCCTGGTATCCAACCCGGGGATGGTCCTGATGGACGAGCCGTTCGGCGCCCTGGACGTGGTGACGCGGTACGAGATGCAGATGCTGGTCAACGATCTCTTCGAGAGTATCCAGCCGACCATCATCTTCATCACCCACGACATCCGCGAGGCCGTGTTCCTGGCCAACCGCATCTACGTCATGTCGCCGCGGCCGGGACGCATCACGCACAAGATTGACGTGGACCCGGTGCTGAGCTGGCACCGTGACAAGAGCACGCTGCGCGACCCCGCGTTCACCGACCTGGTGCATGAGGTGGACGCGGCGCTTGCCGCGACGGTCAACAACGCGAAGTTCTGAATCGCGAAGGCGGGACGCTCCGGCGCCCCGCCTTTTACTTTTGACGATTTTAATAAATTGTTGTATTCTATGCCATCTTTGACGTTGGAGGTGGTTCACATGGGTCAGGCCGAATGGGCCCGGAAGCAGTACAATAGCTGGGAAGCGTACGACGCGGACCTCAAAGAAGCCGGATGGGAGGTTCCTGACGAGTTGTCCCGTGCCGTGGCGCCGTACCTGCGGAGGTATGACATTACCCTGGACGTCGGTTGCGGAACCGGGCTTCTGGGCGCCGGCCTCCGGTTCCAGGGGTATGCCGGCAGGCTCATCGGGCTGGATGCCGCCGAAGAGCGCCTTGCCGAAGCGCGGGCGCGGACATTCGCCGGCCGGACGGTGTACGACCTGACGAGGACGGGGGATGCCTATCGGCTCCCGTGGCATCCGCGTTCGTTCAACGCGGTCGTCTCTTCGGCGATGCTGGGCCTGACCGGTCCCCGCTCGCTGGTGCAGATGCTCCGCGTTCTGCGGAAAGACGGAATTCTCGGCATCGTACCGGCGCGCCTGCTGGGCAACCGGCAGCACGAGACGAGATATCGCAGGGTACTCGATACCCTGGAGACTTTTGTCGGTTCCCGGCTTCTGGAAGTTCTGGAACAGCGGAGTCTGGGCACCGGCTACCACGGACCGGACCGCGATGAGCGGTACGTGCTGTACATCTGCCGGCTGACCCGGCCGTACCGCACGGGGCGGCCATGGCGATAAAAAACGCGGTTGTCGCGTTTGCACTGCTCACGGCAGCCGCGAACGCGGCGCCCGTGGACGGTCCGGAACGGCACGAGTTCGCATTCGCGCGGCTGGAGTACCGTGGCTGCAACAGCGGATGGGACTTCCAATTTCCGCCGTGGGCGACGGACTATCCTAAGGCCGACGAGCAGTTCATTCTCGGTGTCCGCCGCCTGGCAAACCTGGACATCTATCCGCGGGCGCATGTCGTGCGCATCGGCGACGAACTGCACCGGTATCCGTTCCTGTACGCGGTGGAGGTCGGCAACATGTGTCTGACGGACATCGAGGCCGCTCAGCTTGCCCGCGTATTGGACGGAAGGGGCGGATTCCTGATGGTGGACGACTTCTGGGGCGAGTTACAATGGGACCAATTCGCCGGACAGATGGCGAAGGTCCTGCCCGGCCGGCCCATCCGCGAACTGCCGATGAGCCACCCGGTATTCCGCTCGTTCTACGATGTGCGGGAGACCGTACAGATTCCGAACATCATACAGGCGCTTGCCGGCGGTTCCACTGCCGAGTGCGAGGGCTGCGAGCACCGCGTGTACGGCATAGAGGATGAGCGCGGCCGACTGGTGGTGCTCATCCTGCACAACACGGACCTCGGCGATGCCTGGGAATGGGCGGAAAATCCGTACTTCCCGCTGGCGATGTCCAACTACGCGTTCAAGATGGGCATCAACGCCATCGTCTACGCGATGACGCATTGAGGGGTTGGCCACAGCGGCAACCCCTCATTTTTTTTGCGGAGTGGTATACTTGAACCGTATGAGTCACCGCGCCGTACTGGAGTACATCACCGCGGGCCGTGCATGCGGGCTGACCGACCACGATATCGCCGTGCGTCTTGAGGGCGCGGGATGGACATCCGCGGACGTGCAGGACGCGTTCACCCTTGCGGCAAAGATGGACGACGTTCCCGCGAAGCCGGAGGAGAAGGCGTGGTGCCCTCCCGACAATGCGCGGAGCGCGCCGGTACCGACCGTCAAGGATAAAGTACTCGGTTCGCGTACACCCCGCACGAGCGCCGTCCGGTACGCCGCCTGGCTTTCCGTCGCCCTTGTCGCGTTTCTGTTCGGTTTTTCAATCATGCGCTGATGCTTCCGCTGCGTGCTTTCGGTATCGCCGGCTGTGCAGCCGCCCTCGCCGGGGCGGCTTTCATCGTCGGTCCACAGACGGCCTCGGAGACACATATCTTCAATGACCGTGCCCGGCCCGATCCGATTATCATGCCGGAAACCGTCACGCTTCTCTTCGCCGGCGACATCATGCTCTCACGCTCGGTGGGGGACGTCATGGCGCGCAGCGGCGACTGGCTGCTGCCGTTCCGTGACATCGCGTCCGTGACCGCGGGGGCGGACGCGGCGTTCGCAAATCTGGAGACGACAATTTCGCTACGTGGTTCGCCCGCGGGATGCGGGTACTGTTTCCGCGCTGACCCGCGCGCGGTGGACGGCCTGGTGTATGCGGGATTCGACGTCGTGTCGGTGGCGAACAACCACATCTTCGACTACGGTCCGGAGGCGTTTACCGACACGCTGGCGAATCTTGATGCGGCGGGTATCCGTTATGCCGGCGGGGGAGCGGATGCTCCGTCGGCGCGGGAGCCGGTTGTCCTGGAGCTGGGAAGGACGCGGGTCGCGTATCTGGCGTACACGAACCTGCTTCCCGCAGGTGCGGGTGCCGCGTATGGCAGGGCGGGAGCGAGCCTGTACGACGCGGAAACGATGGCGGGAGACATCGTGCGGGCACGGGGTCTTGCCGATATCGTCGTCGTTTCGTTCCATGCCGGCGAGGAGTACGAAACGGAACCGGGCGAGTGGCAGGAGCGCGTCTACCGCGAGGCGGTTGATGCGGGAGCCGACCTGGTCATCGGTCACCATCCCCATGTGGTGCAACCCGTTGTTGCGTACGGAGAGGGCTGGATCGCGTACTCGCTCGGAAACTTCGTCTTTGATCAGACGTTCTCGGAGGCGACCATGCGGGGACTGCTTCTGGAGGCGACTGTGCGCGGAAACGAGGTGCTGGACGTCCGCGAGATTTCCGTGGACATCTCCCGGCAATACCGGCCGTCCCTTGCGGATGACGGCGCCGGGCGATAGGGTAGGGCATTCATTCACACCGGAGGTGGTCGTGAAGCAGGAACTTTCCGTCGTCACCATAGGCGGCGGCTCGGGACAGTCCACGCTCCTGGCGGCGCTCCGCCGCCTGCCGTATGTCCGGCCTGCCGCAATCGTTACGACGTTCGACAGCGGCGGCTCCAGCCGGGTCCTCAAAGACCAGTACGGCGTCCTGCCGTACGGGGACATTCAGCGGTGCGTGTTCGCGCTGTCGCCGTACGAGCATGTGCGGGACATTTTCAGCGCCCGCCTGGACATGCCCGAACTGGCTCCGCCCTACCATACGGGCGGGAACCTCCTGCTGTCCGCACTGGAGCAGGACTTCAGCCGGCACATGGATACTGCGCAGGCGCGCCGTCTGGCGGTACGCGCGTTGGAGCGGATGTTCGCGGCACAGGGACGGGTCATTCCCGCGTCCCTGGAGAATGCGAATCTGTGCGCGACGTTCGCCGGAGATTTCGCCGGTGACGAGCCGCGGGTGGATGAGCTTCTCCAGCGGGGGCGTTCCATCCGGGATATATTTCTGAGGCCCGAGGTACCGGCGAATCCGGACGCGCTTGCGGCGGTGAGTGCCGCTGATGTCATCATCGTCGCGCCGGGGAGCTTTTACACCAGCATACTCCCGCCGCTTCTTCCCGCAGGGATGCCCGGCGCAATTGCCGCTTCCGCCGCGCCCGTATTGTGGGTGATGAACCTGCTGACCGAGGGTGAGGAAATGGCGGTGTACCGGGGCCTGGATTTTGTCCGTACCCTTTCGCGCTACGCGGGCAGGGCGCCCCGGCATCTGCTGGTGAACAGCGAGGTTCATGAGCTGCCTGCACGGTATTTGGGCGCGGAGTGCAAACGCGTTCTGCGTCCCGAGCTGTTCGGGCGGACCGACGCATACCATGTGTTCAAGTATCCGCTCTGGACCGACCCGGCCACGCCCCGTCACGACACGGACGCCCTGGCATCGGCGTTGGGTCTCATTCTTCCGGCGTTGTGACCGGCAGCCCCCGCGAGCGCGGGGGCTTTGATTTTTATATATTTTGTGGCATAATGTGCCTTTCCAACGGAGGTGATGTTTGCGGACAGACGGTACGGAGTTTCCCAAGGGCCTCGTTCTTGCCAAACCAATCGGGCAGGAGTCCTACAAGGAATCGGTCCTGCATACGCTGGAACAGCAGGGTAACCTCATTATCCAGCAGAAGCACGACGGCTATAAACTCATCGCCATCAGGGGCGGTGACGGGCGGTTCCGCATCTGGACGGTGGGAGGCAGGCCGGTGCACGGCCGTCTGGGACATGTCATGAAGGTCCTGGAAAGCCGGCCCTTTCCCTGGGGTACGGTACTGGTCGGCGAAGGCCTGATGTTTGAGGAGGATGCTGAGCGCTACGAGTGGACCGCCAAGGTTTTCCAGGGCGGAGACGAAAGCGGACTCAGTGCGCAGAAAGAGCATGGCCGTGCGGTATTCCGTATTTTTCAGGCGTTCAATCTGGAGGATTTGAGCGCCGGAGTCGCGGGGAGGTCCTACGGCGAGACGCTCGCGTGGCTTTCCGAAACCGCCGGCCCGAGAAACCGCGCGGTAAGCGTGGTTCCATCGCTCAGCATGAAGCTGGATGACGCCAAAACGGTTGTCGCCGCGCAGGGATGGGAGGGTCTCGTCCTCACCGATGCGCGGTATCGTCTGACCTGGCGCACCGACGGCGGCACGGAGCCCCGGCCCAAGGGCTGCTACAAATTCAAGCCGCTGACCGAAGATGATTTTGTCATCCTCCCTGACGGCCGTATCTGGCACAAGGACGGTCGCCTGAAAGAAGTCGTACTCTATCAGCGCGACCCCGGGACGGGAAAACTCTTCTCCTGCGGAAAGCTCGGAACGTTCTCACGGGAGGTTCGGGATAAGCTCTCGTCACCGTCACTTGCGCCGTCGGTCATGCAGGTGGCATTTGAGCGGCGTAATCCGGATACGGGCAAGCTCCGGTTCGCCCGGTTCATGCGGCTTCGGGACGACAAGCTCGCCGCGTCCTGCGTCGCGCCCGCGTCGTATCCGAAATCGGAGACGGTCTGAAGACGTCCCTCATCCGCTGCGGCGGGTGAGGGGCTTTTCGTATCAACAATGACAGCCGGAACACGGATGCTACAATGGACGTATCATGAAACGCACACTACTGGTCTCCGCGGTTCTGACGGGACTGTTGCTGGTGAGCACCGGAGTTTCTGCGCAGAGCCCGAGTCCCACGGCGACTCCCGGAACCCGGTTTCTCCGCGTCCGCAATGAATCGCGCCGCATCAGCGCGGAGCGCATCGCGCAGCACCTGCAGAATATCAGCGAACGGAGGCTGAACGCGTACGGACACCTTCTGGACCGGCTGTATGCCATCCTGGACCGCATCGTTGCGGCGGCCGACCGGCGCGCGGCCGGCGGTGCGGACGTATCGGAAGTGCAGGATGCGATTGCCAAAGCGCGGCGTGCGCTGGACGATGCCCGCGCGGCCATTCGGGATCTGGCGAGCAAGAAATATGTGTTCGCTGACGCGACGGACCTGACGATTGCCGACCTGCTCCGCGCGGCGCGGCATGAGCTGCAGGAGGACCTGGAGAACGTGGCGGCCAAGCTCCGCGCGGCGCATCAGGCGTTACGTGAAGCGGTGCGGGTACTGCATCAGACGCGGATTTCCGCCGACGAATCATGATGAAGGTCTCCGGTAAACCGCTGAACGCGCATTTCTGGATGGCGGTCGCCGCCATCGCGCTTGCCGGCGGACTCATTCTCGGCCAGGCCACCGGCATCAATGACGACATGAGCGAATACTCGGGAGTTCTGGGAACGGCGAATCTGTATGAATCGGAGCGCCTGGAGGTTAGGCGGCTGAACATGGACCTTCAGGACGCTGAACCGGAACCGCTGGAAGGCGAGTTCGACGAGGTGGACGGGGAGCTGGAAGCGCTTTAACGGCTGCACAGCGTGACAACCGCGCCCGGGCGCGGTCTTTACTTTTTCATAAAGTAATGTACAGTAGGCCGGTTCAGACCGTTCCCAAACGAGGTGAATAATGATCAGTGTCATTCTGACCGCCATTCTGGCGGCGGCCCTGGCGGGCCTGGTCATCCGGTACGCGCTGCTCCGCTGGAGCCGCGACCTGCGCATCACCTGGAGCGAGTATACGGTCGGGATGCTTGCCATCTCGTTCGTCGTCTCGCCGGTCGTCGCGGTCGTCGGCTGGAAGGTGGTGCAGGGGAATAACCTGTCGTTCAACGAGTACTGGAACGGCTGGGAGACCAAGGCCGTCAAGCAGCGTATCGAGTGTACGCGCGACGGTCCGTGCTATTGGGAGTACAACTGCGACCCGTACCGGTGTAACCCGCACGACTGCAACTGTGTGTGCGTGAGCCGGGACGAGGACGGCCGTTGTACGAGCGAGAGCTGCGATACATGCTGGGACACGTGCTACCACGACTGTCCGTACGTCACGGACGAGTACGATTACCTCGTGGACAGCACCATCGGTCCGTTCACCATCGCATCGCACGTCTTTCCCGTGAATCCGGACTCCCACCGCTGGCGCGCCGGCACCCGCGTGCCCGATGAGGTCATCGCGCGCGCGGGAGTCGGCGACCCGCTGTTCTGGACGGACGCCAAGCGCAGATGCGACGCGGACGTTCCCGGACCGGTAACCCGCCGTTCGGCCTACGACAACTACGTTCTGGCGAGCGAGGGCACCATCCTGAAAGAGTACTCCGGAGACATCGCGGATTACCGCGATGCCGGGCTCCTCCCGCGCCTGAACGGGAGCGTGCAGGAGTATTACCACGCGGACAAGGTGTACTTCGTCGGCTTCCGGCCGGCGGATGCACCGGCGTGGAACCGCGCCGCGGAGTTCCTGAACGCGCAGCTGGGCAGGGAGCTTCAGGGCGACCTGCATCTGGTCGTCATCAGGGACGGCAAGGTTACGGCGAATCCCGACCGCTACGCGTATGCCCTGAAAGCGCACTGGCAGGACAAGGCCGAATACGGCGACGACACGCTCGCCAAGAACGGCATCGTCATTCTCATCGGCACCGCGGACGGCGCAACGGTCGCCTGGTCACGGGCGTTCACGGGAATGCCCATGGGGAACGAAAAGCTGCTGGTGGTTCTGCGTGACGGGCTTAAGGGCCTGCCGCTGCACGCCGTGGACCTCATCGGTCCCGGCGCAAGCCAGCGTGTCGGCGCCGTAACACGGCATCCCCGGAACATCGCGCCGGCGGCGCTGGAGCGCGTGCTCTGGGGCCTGGACGACGCGTCCACGAAGTTCACCCGCCTGGAGATGACCGGTCCGGACGGTCAGAGCGGGTATCTGTACCTCCGGGACGAGATACGGCTGTCGGAAAACCAGACGTACGGCGTGTTCGCCGTCGTCCTGGCCGCCTGCCTGCTCGTGTGGCTGTTCTTCGCGTTCTTCGAACACCGGCGGCTGCAGTAGCACCGGTACGGAACCATGTCCATAAAACAAAAGGAGAAGCAAAGATGACGTTCAGGACAAACGAGCGCGGCGGCGCCGCGCTCTTCGTGGTACTGGCCATCGCGGCCGCCTTCGTCGTGTTCGGCGTCGCGCTCTACGGGTACGCCGTGAGCATCCGCAACGCCGCACTGGACCGTGAGCTGCAGCTGGTCGCCCAGTACAAGGTGAACCAGACGGAGCTTTCCTCCTACGTCTCCACGTTCTACGAGCAGGTCGGCGTCGCCAACCTGAAGTCGGCAAAGGTGGACGAAGTCATCCGCGGCGCCCTGCAGGGCCGCTTCGGAGACGACGGTTTCCAGGGCGGCTCACTGTTCGCGGCGTTTCACGAGGCGTATCCGGACGTGCAGGCGCTGAACATCTACGACCAGATCCTGCCGACCATCGCCGCCGGGCGCGAGGGCTTCCGCAACAAGCAACAGAAGATCATCGACGAAGCGCGCGCCTACGACCGGTGGCGCAAGGACGGCATCTTCCGCGCCTGGGTCCTGTCCGGCATCTATCCGAGCAGCGACCTGGCCATCGACGTCGGCGGCGAGACGCTGTACGCCGAGGCCGCGCTGAAGCATCTGGCCAATCCCGTGCTGGACTCGAGGACCAACAAGGCCTACGAGACGCACGAGCTGGAGCCGCTCGCTCCGCCGCGGTAACGACCGCCAAGCACCCGAAGGGGGCGCCATGCGCCCCCTTCTTTTTATTTTCCGTCGCGGTACAGGCCCCGTTCCCGGATATAGCGGGCGACGGCCGGCGTCAGATACGGAACGCCGGACTGTCCGGCGTTGATGAGCCGGCGGATGAACGTGCTGGAAACGTCTATCCAGGCGAATGCGTTGTCGATGAGCGCGGACCGGGGAGGAAGCCGGTCATTGAGCATCGTGCCCGGACGCTGGATGACCGCGAACTTACCCTCTTCAAAAAGCTCCAGCCCCTTTTCCCATGTCCGGGTCATGTCATGCAGCAGTTCGGAACTGATGATGAAATGGAATTCATGGCCGGGATGAGCCGATTCCAGCTCCTTCATCGTGTCGTACGTCAGGGTGTGCACGGGGCGGTCCAGTTCCGCCCGCGAAACCGTCACCGGGACCGCAGCGTCGGTGAACAGCTCCTCGGCCATCCGGGTGAGCATGGCGAAGCGGTCTTCGCCCGGGGCGGAGATGAGCTTGTCGGCGCGGTCCGCGGACGGCATGAGCCACACCTCGTCGCAGGGAAAAAGGCGGATAACCGCTTCAATGACTGATGCATGTCCGATGTGGGGAGGGGAGAACGACCCTCCGTATATGGCGATTCGTTTCATACGGCAATGATATATGGAAACGGGTCCCGTCGTCACGACGGGACCCGGTGAACACTTCCGGCGTCGGCCTAATACCTCGGCTGTTTGCTGAAGGTACCGGTGTAGCCGAAGATGCGCTTGAACCGCTCCACGTCTTCGGGCTTGCCCATGGCCTTGTCCAGGTTGTCCGAGAGCTTCACGGTTTTGTGTCCGTTGCACTCCAGGAGTTTCATGACCAGGGACAGCGGCTCCAGATCCGGACCGAAATCGTTGGTCAGGTTGGTGCCCCAGCCGAACGTCACGGTGATGCGGCCGGAGAACCGCTCGTACAGCTCGCGGATGGTGTCCACGTCCAGGCCGTCCGAGAAGACGATGAGCTTGGTACGCGGACTCACGCCGACTGACTCGTAGTACCGGATGAGCTTCTCGCCGTAGGCGAACGGGTCTCCCGAGTCCTGCCGCGTGCCTTTCCAGGCCGCGGCGCGCTCGGGGCCGAATGACTTCAGGAAGAAGTCCGTCCCGTACGTGTCCGACAGGGCCACCGACAGCGGCTGGGCGAAGTGTTCGTACCAGCGGTCAAACGTCGCGTTCTGGCTGGCCACGATGTCCTCGTTGCTGCCGTGCATGATGCCGGACATCCCCATGACCAGCTCGTGGGCGAACGTGCCCATGGGCACCGTGTGGTTTTCCATGGAGAGCATCACGTTGCTCGTGCCGCGGTACTGCGCCGGCCCCAGCTCGTTGAGCAGGACCTCGTTGACGTACCGCTGCCATGCCAGACAGGCGCGGCGGCGGGTGCCGAAGTCCACGATCGTAATGCCCGGGTACCGCTTGAGGATGTTGACCTTCTCCAGTAGACGGCTCTGCGCCTGGGCCCACACGCACTGCCGCTCGAACGGCGACAGCTTGGCGATGCAGTGCTCGAAGTACAGCTGGGCCACGACCTGCAGGACATGAATCTCCCACAGGGTCACCTCAAACCAGGAACCGCGGGCCTCGATGCTGTACGTCCCGTTGATTTCCCTGGTGAGCCGGTAGTCCGGCAGGCGGTAGTCACGGAGCGCGTCCACGAACGGCTGCTCGAACATCCGTCGGTTCACCTCGCCGTCCGCCGTCGTCTCGCTGGCGAAATGGCCGCCGAGGTACCGCAGCTCGGTCTCGTTGAACGACAGCGTCCGCGCATGGTCCAGCTCGCGCCTGATGTCCTCCTCGCGGAGAATGTGGCCGAGCTCCACGCGGGACGTGCGGTTCTTGAAGGCGAACTGCACCTGCGCGTGATGCATGTCCGGACGCGCATGGATGAGCGCCAGCATACTGAGCTTGTAGAAGTCATCGTCCGCCAGCGAGGTGACGATGGGACCTTCTCTGCGGAACGGGTCGTGCAGCACGTTACGCCTCCTCCTCGGCGATGACCTGTGCGGTCGTGGTGAGGATGGCGCCCGCGGCGCGCATCTCCTCCAGGGCACGGTCGCCGTCACCGGGGTTCACGTCGACCGCTGCGACGGCGTCGGTGAGGACGCGTACCCGTCTGATGAACGGGAGCCGGCATGCGTCCAGGACGCCGTCCTTGTCGCAGTAGTCGGTCGCCAGACCGCCGAGAAGCACGTCGTCCACACCTGCGTCTTCCAGGAACTGCACCGAGGTCCTGCCGTCGGGAACGTAGGCGTTCGCGCAAAGCGGGGAGTATCCGTCCTCGTCGTCGCGCATCGCCTTGGAGACGATGACCGCGTTCCGGCTGACCCTGAGGTCGTCGTGGAACTCGGCCCCGCGCGTGCCCTGGACGCAGTGCACGGGCCAGGGACCGCCGAACTCCGCGAAGTGGGTGGTCCGGCGGGGATGCCAGTCGCGGCTGATGAGCACCAGCCAGCCCTTGCGTTCCGCCAGGTCCTGCATCGCGTTGAGCGGACCCATTACGGCGTCGCCTCCCGCGACGGGCAGGGCGCCGCCCGGACAGAAGTCCTTCTGGGGGTCCACAATAATCAGCGCTGTTTTCGGCATGGCTTGCCTTCCTTTCAAAATGTACGGTACACCGGCCGCTTCGGGCTCGGATAGTGTACTGTATACACTATATACCCCCCGGCTCGGGAATGCAAGCGGCAAAAAGCCCCTCCGTTTCCGGAGGGGCCGTTGTCAGATGAGCCCGCGTGAGTGCAGGACGGGCAATGCCGCCAGGAGCTTCATGTCCACGAGCTGGTTCGCGGGCGGACGCTCCACGAACTCCACCAGGCCGTCCAGCGGGACGAGCAGTGTACGCAGGTCCTCGCTGCTTTCCAATTGCGGCTCGTGCAGCTGCACGACGTCCTTGGTGAAGAACACCGACATGACGTCGCTGCTGGCGCCGGCATTGAACGGTCCCCGGAGGACCAGTTCCATCGGAGTGCCTCCGCCGTACCCGGTTTCCTCGGCCAGCTCGCGTTCGGCGAGCTTTTCGGCCGGTTCGCCGTCCCGGTCGGCAAGTCCCGCCGGCTTCTCTACGACCCACGCGTCATGCGGGACGCGGTAGGAGCTGACCAGGACGACCTGCCGGTCGCGGGTGAGCGCGAACACGGAGACGATGTCGCCGAACGTATTCCGGCGCACCGTTTCGTACCAGCGGACCTTACCGAGCTTATCCAGGTACTTCGTCGTCTCCACGCGGACATAGCCGCCGTTCCAGGCGACGGGCCGCGATAGGATGCGCTCTGAGCCGGTAGGCAGGGTCGCCTGCGCCACCGCCGCGCCGACGGCGCCCTGCAGTGACCATGAGTAGGGGATGCCGTACTCGTGACTGGCCGCTTCCCAGTACTGCATGTGCGGCGCATGGCGCGGAGCTCCGACGACCGCCTTGCCCGAGCGCATGAACATGCCGAACTCCACATTGGTGGTCATCGCCGGCATGGTGACCATGTCCCGGGGAACCCAGAACAGGACGACGTCCGCACGGTTCAGCCACCGGTGCTCCCAGCGGACCTGCTCGGCATACTCCGGCCATCCGTCGCCCGGCGCGGGTTCGGGAACGATGACATTCCCGTTGAATCCCGTGTCTGCCAGTATCTGAAGAGCGGCGGGCCGCCACGAGGGGACCGGCCGTTCTTTGCGCGGGGTCGGCCCCGCCAGGAAGATGGTGGGCAGCCGCGCGTCGCGCGGCTCACCCGGAGTGTATACGATGTCCATGGGTTACTCCTTGATGCCCAGCCGTGCGCACAGGCGTTCGGCGGTGTCCAGGATGCGTTCGCGGTGCGCCAGGCCGGCGACGAGATGCTCCGGGAACAGCGCGGCGCCGTGCACGGCGCCCAGCATGCCGCCGACGATGGACGCGTTGGTGTCCGTATCCCCGCCGGCACTGATGGTGTCATAGAGCGTTTCCACGCTGTCCGGATTGCGCAGGAACATGCCGTAGCAGAAGGGGAGCGTGAAGTTGACATGAAACCGGTCGCCGCCGAGGGTCGCATCCCATGCCTGGGGTGTGACGAACGGCAGCATCGTTTTGAACGCGTTCAGGCCTTCCAGCCGCCAGTACAACTCCTGGCCGTGGTGCGAGACCGGACCGAAATCCGGTACGCCGTCCAGGGTTTCCACGATCTCACTGACCAGATACCGTCCGATGAGACCGGAGTGGCGCCGGGAGGAGAACGTCAGACAGAGGGCGATAGCCGATGCGTGCGCCACGGCCGACATCCCGCCGACGTCGGTGCCGTGTGTCATGTGCGCCAAAGCGATGATGTCATGCTCCAGTCCTTCCCAGGACTGCCGGGGCCCGTCCCAGGGTCCGGGGGACGCCAGATACAGGCCGACAGGCGCCACCTTCATGGGCAGGGCATTTCCCATGCCCCGCTTGGGGTTGTTGCTGATGCCTGATTCCGTGGGCTTCTCGCCCTCGCGCAGGCGCCGCAAAGCGTCCCGCGTAGAACCTCCAAGACCGAGGTCGCCGAACTCGTCCAAAAGGACGAGGTGCCACTTCGCCTGGTTCTCCAGGTCCAGGCGCCCCGTCTCGATGATGCTCTCGGCGACGGCCAGCGTCAGCTGGGTGTCATCCGACCACATGCCCGCCGGTTTTTCCGAGGACCACTTGTGGGTCGGGTTCTGCCGGTAATCGGTGATGCGTCCGAACTCCGTCCGGATGCGGCCCGCGTCGTACGTTTCCACGGGAACGCCCAGAGCATCGCCGATGGCGACGCCCAGAAACATGCCCCGGACCTGGTCACGGACCGGCGAATCTCCCAGTCGCATAATTACCTTCCTTTTTAGTGTACGAGATACACTATATTATCACCGCGGAGGGCCGGATTCAAGAGGACGGACCACCCGGCGAGAACTCGGAGGCGAGAAGACCCATGCGCACAATATCGTGGTATTCGCCCTGCCAGAAATATTCCTCGCGGAGGACGCCTTCTTGCCGGAAGCCCAATTTTTCGTAAATATGCAGCCCCTTTTTGTTTTCAGCCCAGACCATAAGCCACACCTTATTGAGCCCGAATTCGCCGAACGCTTTCTCCAGGAGCAGTCCAAGCGCGTGTTGCGCATAGCCCATGCCTGAGTGCTCCGGTTTGATGAAGAGTGACAATCTGCCGAGCTTGTTCTCCCAGCTGATCTGATTCACGGCCGTCTGTCCGACGTACGCCCCGTTGCCGGAACGGAAGATGGAAAACACACGGTCGTTAGGACTGGCGATGAGTCGTCCGATGAACGCCGCTTCCTCCTCCCGTGAAATGGAACGGTCGAAATGCTGGAAATTTTTGACGACGTCCGGGTCATTGACCCACGTCATCACGTCGTCCAGGTGCTCGGCGGCCAGAGGCCGTAATTCCAAGCTTGAAGTGTTCATCGGTATTTATGATTGACCGGATATGCGCTTGCGCGAGGCCGAGGCACGGGGAATGCGGCGAGGGAGTCGTACTCAACGTACGTCGACCGAGCCGCAGGGGCCCCGTAACGAAGGTATCGCGCAAGCCCGGAGGGTCCGGCCTGGCAGGGCATCAGTCCCGCCCTGAGGCCGGACGCGCGCCGGTCAGAGCGCTTTAGTGAGTTCCGTCGGCTGCTTGGAGACAAACGCATACAGCCGTGCCGGCCGGCGCTGGCCGCCCTTCGTGGTGCGGCCCGTGGACCGGATGAGTCCCAGGGACAGGAATTTCTTGCGGAAGTTCCGTTTGTCCAGCTTCCGGCCGAGCACCGCCTCGTACACGCGCTGAAGTTCGGTCAGCGTGAACGTCCGGGGGAGCAGGGAATAAGCCGCGTTCGTGTAGCCGAGTTTGGCGCGTACGCGCTTGAGCGCGTAGCCGATGATGCGCTTATGGTCAAACGCCAACTTGGGCGGCCGCGAAGCCGGAAACAGCGTGGGCGACTGCAGCGTTGCCGATGTCCGCGGCTTGAGCCGGGAAACCGGCACCAGGGCGACGTAGGCGACCGAAGGGATGTCTCCCCGCGGGTCACGGCCGGACGAGTCGAACGTATACAACTGTTCCACATACACGCCCCGTACTCCCGACTTCTCGCGCAGGACGCGCTCCACCGTTCCCGTCAGCGTTTCTCCGGTTCTCGGAAATCCTCCCGGAAGCGCCCAGGCGCCTTTGAACGGCACCTTTGCACGCTTAATAAGGAGGACGTTGAGCGCGTCATCGTGCACGGTGAAAACAACCACGTCCGTGGAGATGGAGAGTTCGCGGTATCCGGGAAAACGTTTCATGATATGTATGTTACTTCGTCGCGTTCAACTCGGCCAGCCACGCGTCGGCCCCGACGTCCGACGGCATCCGCCAGTCCCCGCGCGGGGAAAGGGCGACCGAGCCGACCTTGGGACCGTCAGGCATCACCGAGCGCTTGAACTGGTTGCCGAAGAACCGCGCGATGAAGACCTTCAGCCATTTTGTGATGACCGCCGGGCGGTAGGTGTCCCTGAATGCCTGCTCGGCGAGCCAGCGGACTTTGCGCGGGTCCGAGCCCCAGCGCTGGGAGTGATACAGGAAGAAGTCGTGCAGTTCGTAGGGGCCGATGATGTCCTCCGTCTTCTGGCCGATGTCCTGGCCGTTCCGGTTCGCCAGTTCCGGCGATACCGGCGTGTCCAGAACGTCCAGCAGGGCCCGCCGCGCGCGTGAGAATTCCTTCTGTTCGGCCGCCCAGGCGACCACGTAGCGCACAAGCGTCTTGGGAACCGACGCGTTCACGCCGTAGTGGCTGATGTGGTCGCCGTTGAACGTGCACCATCCCAGAGCGATTTCCGAGAGGTCCCCGGTTCCCACGACGATGCCGCCTTTCTGGTTGGCGCGGTCGAACAGCAGCATCGTCCGGTACCGGGCCTGTGCGTTCTCAAACGTAACATCCTCCGTTTTTCCGTCATGGCCCAAATCCGCCAGATGCCGGCGCACGCCCTTGGTGATGTCGATTTCATCCAGCGTGACGCCGAGCGCGTTGGCCAGCGCGTAGGCATTGCCCTTGGTCCGGCGCGACGTGGCGAATCCCGGCATCGTCAGGCAGTTGAGGTTCCGCGCCGGAAGACCCGAGATGCGCAATGCGCGGACGGCCACCAATAGCGCGAGCGTGGAATCCAGTCCGCCGGAGAGCCCGAGAACAAGCTTGCCGGAGCCCGCGACGCGCATCCGGCGCGCAAGGCCGGCAGCCTGTATGGCGAGAATCTCCCGGGCCCGCCGGTCGCGTTCAGCGGGGTCCGACGGAACGAACGGATGAGCGTCAATGAATCGCGCCGTCGACGTCTGTGTCGCCGGACGCACGGGAACCTCAATCCGCCGCCACTGCGCGGCGGGAAGATGATGCAGGCTCTCCTTGAAACTGGTCGTTCTCCGGCGTTCCAGCATCAGGTGCTGGACGTCCACGTCGGTGACCGCCATGGACGGGCCGGGGATGAAGCGCTCGGTCTGCGCGAGCACCGAGCCGTTCTCGGCGATGACCGCGTGTCCTCCGAACACCACGTCCGTCGTGCTTTCACCGGCACCGCACGACGTGTAGATGTAGGCGGACATCGTACGCGCGGACTGCTGGCGGATGAGCTCCAGGCGGTAATCCGCCTTACCGACCAAATCATTGGATGCCGAAAGATTAACGATAACCGTCGCTCCGGCCAGAGCGGCGGCGGTGCTCGGGGGCAGGGGAGCCCACAGGTCCTCGCAAATTTCCACGGCGAGCATCGCGCCGGGCAGCGCGGGTATGTCGAACAGCAGGTCGGTGCCGACGGGAACATCACGGCCGCCGAAACGGACCGTGTTTTGCGGAAGATCGCGGGCCGAAGCGAACCACCGCTCTTCATAGAACTCCTTATAGTTGGGGATGTACGTCTTGGGCACGATTCCGAGCACCCGGCCTCCGTGCAGAATCGCGGCGCAGTTGTACAGCGCCCCGCCGATCTGCAACGGCAAACCGACGGCGGTAAGCGCACGGACGCGTGCGGTGCGCCGCGCAAGCTCCGCAAGACCGGCGCGGGACCGGGCGAGCAGGGTCTCCTGGTGGAACAGGTCGCCCGCCGTATAGCCGGTCAGCGCGAGCTCGGGTAGCACGATGACGGCCGCTCCGGCGTCCGCCGCGCGTTTCACCGCAGCCGCGCAATGCCCGACATTTGCGGGGACGTCTGCCACGGCGACATCGGGAACGGCGGCGGCGACCCGCAGGAGTCCGAATGCAGTGATGGAATCGCGTATCGGCATAGTGTATTTTATACACTAATTCTATGCCTGCGGGGCCGGTATGTCAACCCCACACCCATGCGGCCAGATTGCTTCCGGCCGCTCATGAAAAGGACTCGGTTAGTCCTCGCGTCGGTTGCGCCCGGGCCTGACGAGGTATGCGCACGAAGCATCGGGGCGGCTGGCCGATGGGTGAGGGTCAAGCTCCCGGATTTCTGATAGCATGGGCGCATGGCGACGGCTCCCGAACCCGTATTCTCGGTATCCGAATTCCTGGACCTGGTCATTGAACTGCTCGGACAGCGGGACTTTGAGGTTCAGGGAGAGGTGACCGGCGCGAAATCCCATCCGACCGGATTCTATTTTTCCCTCAAGGACGAGCGGGGCGGGGGCCTCATGGACTGTTACATGAGTCCGTATGCATACCGCGGGGCGGGTATCGCGCTGGAGGACGGCATGCTGGTTAAGGTGGGCGGTATCGCCTCCATATACAAACCCAAGGGCCGGTTCTCATTCCGCGTGCAGACCATCCAGTTGGCGGGAGAGGGGTCGCTGAAGAAGGCGTACGAGGCGCTCAAGAAAAAACTCACGGAAGAGGGATTGTTTGACCGCAAACGGGCCTTGCCGGAATTCATTTCCCGCGTCGGGCTCATTACTTCTCGGACGGGAGCCGTTATTGACGATTTCCGCCGGAATCTCGCTCCGTTGGGCCTGTCGGTTCTGCATTACGATGTCCGGGTGGAGGGCGCGCAGGCGGTGCCGCAGGTCAAGCGGGCGCTTGAATGGTTCGGCAGGCATGCCGAACGGGTGGATGCCCTGGTGTTGGTCCGGGGAGGCGGTTCCATGGAGGACCTGCAGGCGTTTAACGACGAGTACGTGGTCCGCGGGGTATTCGGTTCGCGGGTGCCGACCGTCGTGAGCATCGGCCATGACCGTGATGTGCCGCTGGCGCAGATGGCGGCGGACGCCTCGGCATCCACGCCGACGGCGACGGCGCACGTCATTAACGCGAGCTGGGACCGGCTCCGGCGGCTTCCCGAGACGTCACAAAAATTGGTGTTCGCGTACGACACCGCCCTTTCGGCCGTCCGCGCCGATGTGGGCGGCCATGCGCACCGGCTGGCGACGCAGATGGCGCGCATCGCCGGCGCGGCGGACCGTATTCAGCAGCGATTAGGTCATGCGCTTGCGCATGTGGGCCACCGCATCGGACATCTTCGCGACGCCGTGGAGCGCCACGACAGGTTCCTGGCGTCGGTCAGTCCGGAACGGCAACTCCGGTTGGGGTACAGCATCGTCACGGACGGAGCGGGGTCCGTTATCCGCGATGCGGCACAGCTGAAGCCGGGACACGCGGTGCGGACGCGCCTGGCAAGGGGGGCTTTCGTTTCGGAGGTGAAAGAATTATCATCGGAATAATGCCGAAGACAACAGAGAAAAATGACATCGCCAAGTCGCTCCGGGAACTGGAGCGCATCGTCGCGTGGTTTGACGAACAGGAGCAGGTGGACGTCCAGCAGGGACTGGAGAAGGTTCGTGAAGGGGCGGTGCTGGTCAAGGAACTCCGCACGCGCCTGAAGGAAGTGGAAAACGAATTCAACGAGGTCAAGAAGGAACTGGAGGATGATGACGAATAACCGGTGGGTTATCTCGGGCGTTGCGGCCGTCCTGCTGGGTATCGGCCTGTGGCGCGCCGTCCCGGTTATCCGCGGCATCTGGCCCGCGTGGGGTCCCGCAGCGCCGGTACCGACGGTTGCGGGCTCGCCGTCTCCTGCGGTTTCCGGTCCGGCATTACCCGTTGCGCCGCTGACGGCCGCTCCCGGCTGGAAGGCTTTCCTGCTCACCGATGACGTGCCCGGTGCGCGGGACATGGCGCTGGATGCGTTCGGGAACGTCTGGGTGAGTCAGCCTTCCGAGGGAACGGTATCGCTCGTATATCTTAAGGACACCAATCCCGGTGTTCCGCCGGTCGTTTCTTCCGTGCTTCGTGACCTGGACCGTCCCCACGGTTTGGTTTTTGACCCGGCAAACGGATTCTCGCTCTATGTCGCGGAAGTGACCCGCATCATCCGGGTGGCTACGTACGGAGACGGCGCTCCCGAGCATGTCGCCGACCTTCCCGCGGGAGGCCGGCATTTCACGCGGTCGCTGGCGTTCGGACCCGACGCCCGGCTGTACGTTTCCCTGGGCTCCACTTGCGACGTGTGTTACGAGGCACATCCGGAAATCGCGACCGTCATCTCCATGAATCGGGACGGTTCTGACCGGAGGACGGAGGCGACCGGACTGCGCAACGCGGTATTCATCGCGTTCCATCCGCAATTCACGGAATCGTTGTGGACCACCGAGATGGGACGCGACCGCCTCGGCGACAACCTGCCGCCCGACGAAATCAACGTCATTGACGTGGGAGGCGTCACCGAAGATTACGGTTGGCCCATCTGCTACGGAAACCACGTGCATGATGCCGACTTTGACAAAAATCAGTACATACGCGACCCGTGCGAGGATACCGTGCCGCCGCTGATTGAGCTTCCCGCGCACGTCGCTCCTCTGGGTCTGGCATTCCTGGATGACGGCGACCTCTTGGTCGCGTATCACGGCTCGTGGAATTCCACGGTACCGGTCGGGTATAAGGTCGTGCGGTGGCACTGGGACGGCACCGGCTGGACGTCATCGGATTTTCTGACCGGGTTCCTCCTGAATGGTTCCGCATTCGGACGTCCGGTTGATGTTTTGCCGATGCCGGACGGTTCCGTGCTTGTTTCCGATGACAAGGCCGGCGCCATCTGGAAAATGATGCGGACCGAATAATGCCCGAACCTACGCCACAACCGTCGCCGGAGAAACGGGAGCATCCGGTGATTATGTCATACGGGGAAACGCGCCCCAAAGAAGGCGGCAACGGCATAAATGAGGATGCAATTATCAGCGACGATGCGGAACGCTTATACGGCGTATTTGACGGCATGGGCGGGCACGATGCGGGCGAAATTGCATCCGCGGAGGCCGTCAAAGCCGTCCGTGAAGCTGTGGCTCAGTGGGATACCGTCGTGGACGAGGACGTTTCTGACCTTCCGAATTCACTGGGAAGGGCGCTCGTCCAGGCGCACCGGGCGGTGCGCACCGCGGCAGGAGGGGGAAACATGGGAACGACGGCATCCGTCGCCAAGCTGGTTGAACGGAGCGACGGTACGTTTGCCGCCGTGGTTTCCACTGTGGGCGACAGTCCAGCGTATGTCTGGCGGGCGGAGGCGAAAACGCTTGAGCTTGTCGGCGGAGATGACGACATGCTCGTCGGCGGGGAACTGTATATCCGACTGGGACTCGGGCTGAAGCCCGCCGAAGCCCTGCCGACGGACGAAGAAATCGGAGAAATCCGCCGTGAGATCAGGAATGCGACAACGGAGGCGGAGCTATCGCCCCGGGCACAGGAGCTCTGGAAGCGCAGGAACATCGTGGGACAGAATCTCGGCAATGAAGACCACGAGCCGGATCCCCGGAGCCGGCTTGTGGAGCTTGCCAAGGGCGATAAACTTCTGCTGATGTCCGATGGCATCTCCGACTTCGTGGGCGAGCAGGACATCGCGTCGGCCGCCGCGGGTACCCGGACCCCGAAGGAGCTATCCGTGCTCCTTGTGGAATCTGCACTCGCTACGAGCCAGGACAAAGCGCAATTTCGGACCACAGGCAAAAATCCGGACGATTTGAGCGTCGTTGTTGTGCAGATATCATGACCAAACTTCACCGATTCATCGGCCCCTGGCAGCTGGCGCACGGAAACGTGCGTCTGGACGATGCGGATTTGGCGCATCAGATGCGCTCGGTACTGAAGCTCAAGGCCGGCGAGACCGTTATTCTGGGCGACGGCACCGGTCAGGAGGCTCACTGCAGCATTCTGTCCTATGAGCGCGACGCGGTGGTCGTCCAGTGTAACAGCATCGGCCGGAACGCAGCCGAACCGCAGGCGCATCTGGTTCTGTATTGCGCGGTGCTCAAGCATGAGCACTTTGAGCTCGCCGCGGGCAAAGTCACGGAAATCGGCGCAAGATCCATTGTGCCGGTCATCACGGCGCGCACAGTCAAGCTGAATCTGCGCACGGACCGCGTGGAGCGCATCGTGCGCGAGGCCGCGGAGCTGGCGGGGCGCGGACTGGTGCCGGAGGTCAGGGACGTCATGACCTTCGACCAGGCGCTTTCGGATGCGCATCACAACGACGCCAACCTGTTTCTGGACCCCGAAGGCAAGCCGCTGGACCGGCTCGGCGCGGGGAACCGGAAGGTCGGCATCTTTATCGGGCCCGAAGGCGGCTGGGACGAAAACGAGAAGCGTGCCGCTCACGAATACGGGATGCGCATCATTTCCCTGGGCCCGCTGGTCATGCGTGCCGAGACCGCCGCCGTCGTCGCGGCATATTTGACACTACACACATTGCGTAGTTAAATATCCGCATGAAGAAGATATATCGCGCCCCGCGTGAGGGCATTCTCGGCGGAGTCGCCGCCGGATTCGCCCAATATTTCGACACGGACCCGGTGTTCGTCCGTTTGGGCGTCGCGGTGCTGGCCATCGTTACCGAGGTCTGGCCGGTCCTGCTGCTGTACGTATTTTTGTACATCATCATGCCTGTGGATCCGGCCCAGGAGACGGTCCAATCCAATCAGGAGCCCAAGGACGTGACCCCGGCGGGGGACAGAAAGGAAGAGCCGGTGGAGCGCATGGACTCGGGGCAGAACATGTAGGCACGAAAGAGAAAGGGCGATCCCCATGGGGATCGCCCTTTGCGTTCTTCCGTCCGGACTCAGACCGGATGCGCCGGAAACTCGTCCGTGAGCGCGCTTATCACGCGCCGGAACTCCGTTCCCGCCTCCAGGGTCCGGGTTCGGAACCTGGCGTGCGCCTCCGCCAACCGTACGTTGACGGGGTCGTCTCCCGGGTCGGTGTCCAGTACTTCGCGCTGAAACTCCTCCAGTGCGCCCTGAGTGACCTTCCGGAACCGGTCCCGGGCACGGATGACCGGGTCTTCTCCGCCGTGCCGCGCGATGGCGGTCTCCAGCGGTTCGCTTGCGGTGCTCATTGAACCTCCTCAGGGCCCCAAGTCCGCGGGACGGAACGTGCCGTCGGCACGGGGAAGGAACCCTTCGTCCACCATCCAGTGGTATTCGTCCCCGGCGCACGGAAGGCAGATGCCCCCGTTGTCGTCCAGGTCCGACTTCTTGGTGAACCGCGTGCATTGCGCGCAACGCGGTTGCTTTCGCTTCTTCCTTGTTGTCATGGAACCTCCCAGATAACTTTTATTATAGCACAAAATAACTCTAAAATCAACCGCTTTTTGTCATGTAAAATCCGTGCGAAAATGGCTGATATGCCGTATACGCCCCGGCCGACGGCGGCACAGAAAAGGCGCGCTGAACGCATCCTTGGCATTCTCAAGAACCTGTTCCCCGATGCCGGTATCGTCCTGAATTACCGCACGCCGTGGGAGCTCATGGTCGCCGTCCAGTTGTCCGCCCAATGCACCGACAAGAAAGTGAACGAGGTCACCGAGAAACTGTTCACGAAGTACCGGAACCTGGACGACTATGTGAACGCGGACGCCGGGGAATTTCAGAAGGATATCTATCAGACCGGTTTCTATAAGAATAAGACCAAGAACATTCTCGCCGCCGCGAAAATGGTGAAGAAGGACTTCGGCGGCAAGCTCCCGCGGTCAATGGAAGAGATGCTGAAAATTCCGGGCGTGGCCCGCAAGACGGCGAACGTTGTGCTCGGCAACGCGTTCGGTGTCGTTGAGGGCATCGCTGTGGATACGCATGTCCTTCGCCTGTCCCGCCAGCTTGGCCTGACCGTGCATGAGGATCCGGTGAAGGTGGAACGGGACCTGATGGCGCTGTTCCCCGAACAGGAATGGCTCCGGCTGACCTACCGGCTCATTGAGTACGGACGGAAGTATTCACCGGCACACAAGAAGGACCATAGCGGAGAGCCGCTGGAATCATTGTATGTCTGAACGGAACAGCCCGGAGAATCACTGGCATGCGCGGGGGGCGGACGAGGTGGTCCGCGTATTCGGTTCATCTCCGGACGGGCTGTCCGAGGGCGAGGCCGCAGCCCGCATGGAGCGGTACGGACGGAATGAGTTCCCGGAGCACGGACGGGGCGAGTTCCGGGACATCGTCGTCCGCCAGTTCACCGACCCGCTCATTCTCATCCTGTTGGCGGCGGGTGCCGCGTCGTTCGCTCTGCATGCCCGCGTGGATGCCATCATCATCTTCGGTGCGGTCCTGATTAACGCCGCCATCGGATTTTGGCAGGAATACAAGGTATCCGCCGTGCTCGCGGAGCTCCGGGGCAAACTCAAATCCAGCGCCACCGTCATCCGCGACGGGCGCGCACATATCGTTGACGCCACGGGCCTGGTCCCCGGGGACATTATCGCGCTCCGGCAAGGTGAGCGTGTTCCGGCGGACGGACGCGTCATCGCGCAGTCCGGCCTGAAGACCAACGAGGCCGTGCTAACCGGAGAATCCATGCCCGTCGCCAAGCAGACGGAGCCCGTGGACCGCGATATGGGCGTCAGCGACCAGCACAGTATGGTATTCACCGGTTCGTTGGTCGCCGAGGGAACGGGCACGGTCGTCGTTACCGGTACGGGGCTGAAGACGGAGTTCGGCGCGATTGCGGGCATGGTGATGCGCGAGCGCGGAAAAGACGTGACCCGTCTGCAGGTACGCATGCGGAATCTCGCCAAGACGCTCGGTACGGTATTTGTCGTGGTGACGATGGCCCTGTTCGTTGTCGGCGTGGCAACGGGCAGAGATCCTCTCCTGATGCTGCTGACCGCCGTTGCGACAGCTGTCGCGGCGGTTCCGGAAAGCCTGCCGGTTTCCCTGGGTATCGTGCTTGCCATCGGTGCCCGCCGGATACTGGATCACGGCGGTCTCGTACGGAAAATGTCGGCCGCCGAATCGCTGGGGAGCGTAACACTCATTGCAACCGACAAGACCGCGACGCTGACCGAGGGCGTTATGGAGGTGGTACGTCTCGTTTCGCAGGAGGGCACTGAATGGGATGCCGGGGATTTCGGCAAAGCCGTGGCCAGCGACCGCGACCCGCTCCGGGATGTCATTGAACGTCTGGCGCTCTCCAGCAGTTCGGCGGTGGAGAATCCGTCGGCGCCGCAGACGGAATGGAAGATGAGCGGCACTCCGGTGGACCGGGGAATACTCCGCATGGCGCTCAAGGCGGGATTGAATCATGAGGAGCTTCCCCGTCGCCGCCGACAGATGGCCGAACTTCCGTTTGATGCGCGCCGGAAGAATTCAGCGGTGGTTTCGGAGGGGCCGTCCGGGCCTATGCTCACCGTGCTGGGCGCCCCCGAGGTCATTATCGGGGCGTCGGAGATGACGGATGACGAGCGAATCCGTCTGCAGAAGCGGGTCCAGGAGTTGGCGCATGAAGGATTCCGCGTGCTGGCGGTAGCGAACCGGTCGTGGGACAGCGGAGAACATACCATCGTACCCGAGGACCTCGTGGGACTGCAGTACCCGACGCTCGTCGTGTTTTCGGACCCCGTGCGGGGCGATGTGGCCGAGGTTATTGCGACGGCGCAGAGAGCGGGTGCACGGGTTGTGATGGTCACCGGCGACCATGCGCAGACCGCCGAGTACGTTGCGCGCCAGACGGGGATTTTGCGCGGGACGGGCCGGGTGGTAACCGGCAAGGATCTTCCCGAAGACGCGGCGCTTATCACGGATAACTACGATGTGTTTGCCCGCGTAAGCCCGGCGGACAAGGTGCGAATCGTCCAGGCCTTCCAGGAGCGGGGAGAGACGACCGCTGTTTTGGGTGACGGCGTCAACGACGCTCCGGCGCTCGTGCGCGCCGATATCGGTGTTGCGGTCGGCTCGGGTACCGAGGTCGCCAAGGAGGCGTCCGACCTTATTTTGCTCGGCGACAATTTCCGTATCATCGTCCAGGCTATCCGGCAGGGCCGTATTATTTTTGACAACATCGCCAAGGTCGGTATTTTCCTGCTTTCCGATTCGTTCACGGAAATCGTGCTCCTGGCGGGATCCATCATGCTCGGACTGCCGCTCGCGCTCCTTCCGGCGCAGTTGCTCTGGGTGAACATTATTGAGGGCATTCTGCCCGCTGTTGCGCTGGCGTGGGACCGTACGGAGGAGGATGTCATGCGCCAGCGTCCGCGCCGAATCGGGCAATTGTTCTCCGGCGGCATGCGGCGGTTCATCGCGATGTTTGCGGTGATTACCAGTATCACGCTGTTTCTCCTGTTCGTCTTTGAGCTGGGCAACGGTTCGGTGGAACATGCCCGGACGATGACGTTCGTCGGTCTGGGCATCACTTCCATGTTCTATGTCTTCTCGGTGCGCTCCCTTGCAGTGCCTGTCTGGAAAATCAATCCGTTCGCCAACTGGCGCCTGAATGTCGCCGTTATCCTTGGTCTCGCCGGCTATGTCGCGGCGTTCTACCTGCCGTTCCTTAATAAGCTGCTGGGCACCGTGCCGCTGAACCGTGAGGACCTGATGCTGCTGGCCGGACTGTCGGTGATGAATATCGGACTGTTTGAGGCGGGTAAGCGGATGTTCCTCGGGCGTACCGACCGTTCGCTCGTATGACGCAGGACGCTGTATTCCGGAGAACGGTGCTCGCGCATTGGCGCCGACATGGGCGCCATGAGCTTCCGTGGCGGAAGACATCCGACCCGTATGCCATCCTGGTCAGCGAGCTGATGCTCCAACAGACGCAGGTTGACCGTGTCATTCCGTTCTACCGGAAGTTCCTGAAACGCTTTCCTTCGTTCCGGACGCTTGCCCGTGCACGCACCGCGAACCTTCTTGCCGCCTGGCAGGGTCTGGGCTACAACCGCCGGGCGTTGCTGTTACGCGCATGCGCGGATGCGGTCACTGCACGGCACGGCGGGCACCTGCCCCGGACGTACGATACCCTGGTCGCGCTTCCGGGCATCGGTCCGTATACGGCCGGCGCTGTCATGGCGTTCGCGTTTGACCTTCCGCACCCGCTCATAGAAACGAATATCCGGCGCGCATATCTGCACCATTTCTTCCGCGGTGCGCGTGATGTTCCCGATGCGGCCGTTCTTGACCTCGTCCGCGCGCACCTGGCGCGTACGCGGTCGCCCCGTATCTGGTTCTCGGCGCTGATGGACTACGGGTCCATGCTTGCGGACCGTTTGCCCAAGGACGCAAACCCGAACCGGCGCAGCCGGGCCTATGTACGGCAAAGCCGTTTTGCGGGCTCCGACCGCCAGGTGCGCGGCGCGATACTCCGGCACGCGTTGGCAGGCGGGGGTGTGGCGCTGCGTACGCTGTCCGCAAAGCTTGACGTTGACGCCTCCCGCGTGGCCCGCATCGCCGCGGGACTGGAGAGAGAGGGGTTTATCGCGGTCCGGCGCGGACGCGTTGCCGTTTCCGGCAGATAGTTCCGCTGTGTCCCGCAGTAGATTTCCGTCCGCGCCTCAGGCGCAGACCCGGATTCTCCTGACGGAAATCCACTGCGGGACTGTGCATAGCGGCGTTCACGCGCCGCGTGCGTGGGATATAATGAAGAAGATGTCGTTTCCCGAACTTTCGGAATACGTCACCGACCAGATAACGCGCGGCGTTTCCGCGCAGACCGTGCGCGAAGCCCTCATTGAAGCGGGGTGGCGTTCGGTTGACGCCGACAACGCGCTCCGCGATGCGGCCGCGCATGCGGCGCCCGTTGCGACGCTTACCGTGCAGGACGACCTTTCGCGCATCCGGCATGCCGTCAACGACCTCGGTCAGCGAGTTTCGCGGCTGGAGGGTTCGCTGACCGGCGTAGCCGCGCCGGCGACGTTGCCCGATGCCTTTATCGGACCGGAACGGGAGCTCGCGCCGGGCCGTCCGCGGGTTATCCGCTTGTTCGGCCTGCTGGGACTCGCGGTGCTGTTCGCCGCCGCCGGGTACTGGGGGATGATGCTCATTTCCACGGAATCGTGGACGCCGGCCGGCCGGATTTGGGCGGAGGCGGGCGCCGGCACTCTGCTCGCCGTCGCCGGTTTTGCCGCCGGACGCCGCGGCAGCCGCGGGACCGCGAATATCCTCACGGGCGTCGGCCTTGCGCTGGGTGCGTTGGCGACCGTAGGCGGGTGGTATCTGAATTATCTGGAATGGAGCGTCGCCGTCGCGCTCGGTGCATTGCTGGTGACGCTGGCGTTGGTACTCGGCAGGTTCTACGACCGCTGGGCAAGATAACGTTTCGTATAAATAGGTAGCGGCTCATCTTGTGAGCCGTTGATTTATTTGGGATACGGGTCGCGACCCCACTTGGGTTGCCGTTGAGCCGATAAAAGAAGAAGGGGGCCTTGTGGCCCCCTTCGGGTTCATGCGTCAGTACCAGTACACGTTCAGCTCGGCGATGTGTCCCGTGCGGGGTGCCGGAGCCGGCCGGTCCTGGATGAGCGCGACGTGGTCCGTCATCAGGAGGAACTTGAGCGCCTCCAGTATGGACGGGGTCCGCGGACCGGGCATGTTGGGCGAGAACACCTCGTAGACGCACGCCGGGTACTGGTTCATCGCACGGCAGTGCTCCAGCTCCAGGCGCAGGCCCGGGAGCAGTGCTTCCAGGTCTTTGGCGTCCACGTCGCCGGAGAGGTCGCCCCAGGGGGCGAGCTCCTGCTCCATGAGCCGCCACGCGGTCCGCTTCAGGTTCTCCGCGGTGCGTTTGCGTGTCTGGGCGTCCGGCAGAACGCCCGGCGTTTCCAGTATGTCCATGGTCACCGCTTCCGGTGGACGACGAGCTTTGCGAGATGGTGCTCGCCGTCGGTGCGTGCGACGCGGCGCTCCTCCACGAACGCGGCGTGTCCCGTGTGCAACAGCGACAGCCAGAGGTTCATGAACAGCGTGTTCCGCGGCCGGGGATGTTCGCCGACGATTTCCAGAACTTCCACCTGGCGTCCCTCGGGCGTGCCGCGGACCGCGTCCAGCGTGGCCAGCGCGCCGTCCAACGCGTCCTGGATGGCCATCTCCTCCTGGACGTCCTTGATGCCGGGCCATCCCAGGCGCTCCATCTCCTGGCGGTACGAAGCCGCCGAAAGGCCGAGCCAGGGGTCCTGCGTCTCCGGCGGCTTCAGATGGGCCGGGGGGAGCATCGTCTCGATGACGACGGCCTCCTCATTCGGTGCGCTCATCGTACTGCCTCCTCAAAATAGGGGGAACTACCCGTTATATAATACTATAATATATGCAAAACGTCAAGTAAAGACGGGGGGAAGCCGGCTGGTACAATGCGGTCATGCCGGTAAACCGGGGTATCGCGACGATGACGCTTGATACCGGGAAATGTCCCCGGTGGCTTTTCGACCGGATGGTGACGCTGGGCGGGCAGATGACCGACATTCTCGTGGCCGAGCTCGGGCCGGACGAGTTCATCCGGCGCATGGGGGACCCGGTCTGGTTCCAGACATTGGGTACGGTGCTGGCCTTTGACTGGAACGCGTCGGGTCTGACGACGATTCTGACGGCAGCCATCAAGGAAGCAATCCGCGACCGTGAGCACGAACTCGGCGTCTTTGTCGCCGGAGGCAAAGGCAAGACCAGCCGGAAAACCCCGGAGCAGATTCTGACCTGGGGAGAGCGCATCGGACTGCCCGAATCGCACGCCAACGGCCTGGTGCACAACAGTAAAATGAGCGCGAAGGTGGATTCGGCGCTGGTGCAGGACGGCTACCAGCTTTATCACCACGCATTTTTCTTCTCACGCAGCGGCGCGTGGGCCGTTGTTCAGCAGGGGATGAACACCGTAGCCGGGCGTGCGCGGCGGTATCATTGGTCGTCGGACTCCGCCAAGGACCTTATCGTGGAGCCGCACTCGGGCATCGCCGCGCAGGAGATTCATCCGCGGACCCTGAACATGACCGCCAGGAAATCGGACAAAGGCCGGCAGACGTCCCTGGAGCTCGTCGGGGCGGGGTATGCGCCGTTGATGAAAGACGTCCGGCTCATCCGGGAGTATTCCTCCGAACTGGCGCAGGTCTGGGGCGTCGCCAAGGGACAACAAAAGATGATATTCGCGGACTTTGCGGGCCGGGAATTCAAAACGCACCCTGTGCTCCGCGAGGATTTCGCGAAAAGCAAATATCTGGAGAAGATTCTCTCGCGCCTGACCGACCTGAAGCCGGGCTCGTACGAACAGATGGTGGCCACTCCGGGCGTCGGACCGAAAACGGTACGCGCGCTGGCGCTCGTCGCCGAGGTGATATACGGAGCCAAAAGTTCCTACGAGGACCCGGCGCGGTACGCGTTCGCGCACGGCGGTAAGGACGCGACGCCGTATCCCGTGGACACCGCTACGTACGACCGGACCATCGGCCTCATGGCGAAAGCGGTCAGGTCAAGCCGCATGGCAACATCGGACAAATCAAAAGCCATCGACCGGCTGTTCTCGTCTCGGACGGGTTCCTGATGGGGTATAATGAAGAGTGATGCAGTTCAGGAGTTTTCTTGCGTCGGTGCGCTCGCTGCGCCGCAGAGAAGTGTTCCGCCGCCACCGGCGCCTGCTTCCGTTGCTTGAGGCAGGAGGTCTTCTTGCGTTCTCGCTCCTGTTTGCCGGGCCGCTGCTCGTGGACGACGCGGCGCACCGGATACTCAACGACACGGCACGCCGCTGGGGCCGGGCCGGCGGGGCATTCATCGGACTGGACGCCACGGTCGCCCGGGCGAGTGTGTTCTCCCTGGTGCGCGATATCCGGCATGACCTGGAGCTCTACGACCACGGGCGGAGGGTCGGACGACGTTCCATCAACGTCGTGCAGTTCATCACGCGGGGCTCATTGGCTACGGTCGGAGACCTGGTCCGCACGTTCGGCGTGCCGCTCACGGAGAATCAGGCCCTTACGCTGGATCTCTGCCGCCCCTTGGACGACCTCAAGCCGGGCGAGCGCCTGGTGGTCCAGCCGGATCCGTATCAGTACGGCATCGCGAGTTGGTACGGACCGGGATTCCACGGGCGGCTGGCGGCGTCCGGAGAGGTGTTTAATATGTATGACATGACCGCGGCGCACCGGACGCTTCCTCTGCAGACGTTGGTCCGCGTGGTCCACCAGCGCACGGGCAGGAGCGTCATCGTGCGCATCAACGACCGGGGACCGTACGTCGCGGGCCGCACGCTGGACCTGTCCTGGCGTGCCCGGGAGAATCTGGGGATGGAAGGTCTGGCCGCCATCTACGTGGAAGTCCTGGACGACGCGCCTTTGGCGCTCGGTTGTCCGTAGTCACGCCGCTTGCCGACCCATCAGCATAGGAATCGCAAGACGGCGGCGGCCGTTTTCCCCTTTAAGAGCGAGCATCTGCCGTTCGGGCAGGTCGCCGCGTTCGCCGGCGTGGCGCTCGCGCACCTGTGCCAGATGACTGGAACCCAGCCAGACGGTATGTTTACCGTATTTGGTGTCCAGTGAGTCCAGGCCCTCGTAGACCCGGCGCATGCGCTCCACGGCCACGTGCGCGCCGAACAGGTCCGGCTGGCGGTCGTCGTCCGTGATGAGGTCGGTCAGCACGACACCGGTTGCTCGCCACGCCGTGCCCTCCTTGAACAGGGAAGGGAGTGCCTCCCGTGCCGCCGCGATGATGGGGCCGGTGAGCGCCGTCGGCGCGGTCAGGGACACTTCAACGGCCGTATGCCGGAAATCCTGTGAGCGGAGGATGAAATAGGCGCCGCGCGCGGCCATGCGGTGCCGCCGGGCCTTGATGCAGGCGTTCTCTATGTTCCGCGACATCTGGGCGAATACGAACTCCCGGTCCCGTGACGGCGGCGTAAAGGTGCGGAACTTCTGTATGGAATATTTGGGGCCATCCTGAACGGTGCTTACGGAAAGGACGGATTCGCCGTTGAGTTCGTACCAGATTTCCCGGTGCGGCTTGGTCAGATGCGCCTTCACCCAGGAAAAAGGGGTACGGGCGAACTGTCCGGCCGTCATGATGCGGTGCTTGGCCAAGAGGGCTTCCGTATTCGGGCCGATGCCCCACACTTTGCCGGCGGGCAGGTCATTGAGGAATCCGGCGATGCGCCGGGAGGAAATAACCGTGAGGCCGTGCGGTTTATTCCACTTTGACGCGACCTTGGCCAGGACTTTGGACGGCGCCAGTCCGGCCGAAAACGTGAAACCCAGTTCCGCGGCAAGCCGGTCCGTGATGGAGGCGGCGATATCGCGGTACGAGGCGCGCCACTGCCTGCGCAGGCCGGTGATGTCGGCGAAGCATTCGTCAATGCTGTATTCCTCAACATCGGGAGTCCACCGGCGCACGATGTCGAAGAACCGTTTGGACAGGAGGGAATAGGTTTCATAGTCCGACGGCAGAATGACCGCGTCCGGACAGACCTGGCGTATCTGCCCCAGCGGCATTGCACGCGTAACGCCCCGTGCCTTTGCCTCGTAGCTCATGGATGCGGCGATGCCGCGCTCCTTGCCGGTGATGACGGACTTGCCGCGGAGTTCCGGATTCCGTGCCTGCTCGCAGGACGCAAAAAAAGCGTCTCCGTCGATGTGTAAAATCGCCCGGGACATGCGTCAATATTTCCGTATTACCGCTTTCACCACGGCCGCGATGTTTAGCTCTCCGGACGGGATGATGGTTTTGTATGCTTCGTTCGCCGGCTCCAGTACCATCCGTCCGCTCCTGCGGCGCAGGTACTTTACGGTCCAGGCGTTGTCCACCTCGGCCACGACGATGTCGCCCTCGCGGGCGGGTGCGCCGCGCTCCACCAGTATCACGTCACCCGGCATGATGCCGGCACCGGTCATGCTGGAGCCCTGCACTTTGAGCATGAACGTGGCTTCGCGGTTGCGTACGAGCCATTCGTCCAGGCTCATCGTATCGGCGAGCTCCTCTTCTGCGGGGGACGGCCATCCCGCTTCAACGGCTCCCAGCAGGCGTACGGAGGAAAACGGGTCAGCAAGGGCCAGCCGGCCTGCGCGGTCCCGTACCAGGGCGCCGGTATCGGTGAGCTTGCGTACGAGTTTGGCGACCGCGTTGGTTGAGCGGAAGCCCCAGAGGCGGGCGAGTTCACGGAACGTGGGCATCCGTCCGTTGGAGCGGAAGAAGGTGCGGAGCTTGTCCAGTGCGTTCGGCGTCATACGGCCATAGTAGGTGAACATATGTTCACCTGTCCAGTGGATAATCAAAACACCCCCGGCGCGTGGCGCCGGGGGTGGCAGTCATTCCGTTTCCGGGGATACGCGGTACCGCGAGCCGTCCGCCAGGACCAGCCGGTCCGTCTCGGGGTCGTTCACGTACACGACCCATCCGCAGTTGTACGCGTTCCGCAGGGGCGGCTCCTTGGTGTCCGTGGGCAGACCTTCCAGGTGGACACGGGCGCTTTGTATCCAGCGGCCGTGACCGACGACCAGGATGCGCTGCCCGGCTGCCTCCCCGTTCAGACGGTTCAGGAACGGCACCGTGCGCAGCATCGTCAGCGCCGCGACGCTTTCGCCGCCGGGCGGGGTCGCCTGGAACCATCCCCACCGCTCCCAGTATTCCTCCAGCCAGGGGAACGCGGACATGGCCTGTTCGCGCGTCATGCCGAACGTGTAGCCGTTGTTCCGCTCGTTGAGCAGGAAGGTCTGCCGGACCTCGGGGCCGGGCGGATGGGGGAACGGACGCGCGTATGAGCGGAGCACGCCTTCGGCCGTCCGTATGCTGCGCCGCTGGTCCGATTGGTAAACGACGTCGAATTCGAACCGTTCGCGCAGTGTCTTGCCGACGGCCGTCGCCTGCCGGAACCCCAGTGCGGTCAGCGGAATGTCCAGGTCGCTCATTCCTTCGATGAGCGGCTGCGCGGACTCCAGGACGAATCTGCCGTCCGAATGCTCCGCGGTGTTCATCAGTGATTCGCCGTGGCGCAGGAGAACCAGGAGTTTGGGTGTTCTCAACGAATCCTCCCGGTACTTCTCTGGATATCTTCCAGGAGCCGGATTTCCTTCTCCTGGTTCGCGATGACCTTGCCGAGCTTGCTGTCGATGCTCTTCAGGACGCTCAAGACCTGTCCGAGCGTGCTCATCGGTAGCCGCATGTCACCTCCGGAGTGAAAGAATCGATAGATTTTACGATTGATTATACAATATGTCAATTCCATCGGCGTTCGTTGCGGCGCACAAAACACTGCGCTACCATATTTTCTATGCGTCCCGACACCAGAACGAGCTTCACGAATTATGTTCTTCATGTACGTGCTCAGAAGTAGGCCAACGGGAAGGCTGTATATGGGTTCCACCTCGGATTTACAGAATCGTCCGAAAGAACATAATTCGGGCAAGGTGAAATCAACGAAACCGCATATGCCACATATCTGCGTGTATTATGAAGCTTTTCGTTCGCGTACTGATGCGGTGACGCGGGAGAAAAGCCTTAAACTACGCGCTCGTGCGCGGCGCCGGCTCTTGGAGCGTATCCAGGGGAGTACCGGCGTCACCGCAAGAGCTCGTTTGGTGTAGGGATGCGTACGACCGGCAGCCAAGCAAGCCGGCTTTCGGTCAAACGGCATCCCATCGTGCTGGTCCGTGACTTTCTCGCGGTCCAGTTCGCCTCCGCGGGGGGGTATGCGCTGGCCGGTTCGCTGTTCCACTACGCCCAGCTGTGGCGCCAGACGCCCGTGGTCTCGGCGATTCCGTACTCGGTCGCGCAGGCATTGTTCATCTTCGGCGCCGAGGCGGTTTTGGTGATGTATATTTTCATGAACTGGTACCGGACGAACATCCGTGTCATGGACAGCGCCGTGGAACTGGAACACGGCTTTTTCCGTCGCAGACGGTTGTCCGTACCGGTGCCGTCGGCGGCATCCGTCCGCGTCCGGCAGTCGCTTCTGGGCCGGCTGACCAGGTACGGGACGGTATATGTCGGAACGGGAAAAACGGCCGTCCGCCTGACGCATGTGCCGGAGCCCGCGCAGTTTCTTCACGCGCTCCGCGGGGCGGCCGGCTCTGCCCCCGAGGCCGCGGAGGACCTGCTCACGCTTCCCGAGCACGAGGGCCTGGAGTTCAAGTCGTCCCTGCGGTGGGACGTCCGTGAGCGGAAAGTGAACCGTGCGCTGGAGAAGGCGGCCATGAAGACCGTTGCGGCGTTCCTGAATTCACGGGGCGGTCATCTGGTGCTCGGCATTGCGGACGACCGTACGGTGCGGGGCGTCCATGAGGATATCGCCACGCTGGCACGCAAAGACCGCGACGGTTTTGAGACGCACGTGGGCAATCTGTTCAACAGCATGATCGGGGCGCACCTCCGGGAGTGCCTGACCGTCGGCTGGAGGTCAAGGGACGGCAAGCCGTATTGCGTGCTGACCGTCGCCCCGTCCATCCAGCCTGCGTACCTCAAGAGCGACAATACGGAAGAGTTCTTTGTGCGCACCGGGAACGGAACGACCGCGCTGACCGTCAGTCAGGCCGCGGCCTACATGCAGACCAGGTTCGGCGGCCGTACCGCGTAACCGTCACGACGCACCATGGTGGAATCCCTCATCGCATTCCTGCACCGCCTCGCCGACGCACTGCCCGTCATCCCATTTTCGTTCATCGCCTCCCTTGTTGAGGAAATCGTCTCGCCCATTCCGTCGCCCTTGGTCATGACGACGGTCGGTTCCGCGCTGGCGACGCGCCATGATACCGCATGGTACATCTTCGTCGGAACCGTCTTTGCGGCGACGTGCGGCAAGGTGTTGGGGTACTGGGGCATCTATATACTTTCCGACAAGCTGGAAGACCTGTTCCTGAACCGGTTCGGAAGGAAAATCGGCGTTTCCCATGCCCAAATCGAAGCGGTCGGCAAAATGTTCTCACGGACCTGGCGCGATGACGCGTTCGTGTTCATCGTACGTTTCCTGCCGGTCCTGCCCAGCGCGCCGATAACCGTCACCGCGGGCCTCATCAAGCTGCCGCTGAAGAACTTCCTGCTGTTCAGCTTCCTGGGGACCATGTGCCGGAACATTATGTACCTGGGCATCGGCTATTTCGGTGTCGGGTTCTTCAGGGGTTTTGCGGCCGGCGTTGAGCGTTCGGAATCGCTGCTCCAGTTCGCCTTCCTGCTGTTCCTCGGCGCCATCGTTTTGTGGGCGTACCGCCAGCGGCACAAGCATCTTCCCGCGCTCAAACGGATTTTCCAGAAGCGGGAGCACCCCGACGACGGACAGGGGAATCCGGTGCCGTAGGTTCGCCGGCGCGGTTATGCCGACCGGCTGTTGACCCCTCACCTATACCGCCGTTATCCTGCGCGCAATGAGATATGTGTACGTATTGCGCAGTGTGAAGAGCAAAACTCTGTATGTCGGCTCAACCGACAATGTCGCGCGCAGGATTCGTGAACATAACGAGGGGTTTTCGAAATTCACACGACGCCATGTACCGTGGCAGTGCGTGTACCTGGAAGGGTATGCCGCGCCGGAAGATGCGTATGAACGCGAGTCGCAGCTGAAGCGGTTCCAGAACTCATTCACGCAGCTCAAACGAAGATTGCGGCATACCCTTGGCGGCGGATAGGTGTAGGGTTGACGCGGTCCCGCCGACGCGGGACGATGAAATATCCGACCCTTTCCAAGGAGGGGTGATATGGATGATTCCGTTCCCGGCGCCCCTTCGGGGGATGTGTCCGGCGGTTTCCGCTCCCGCGCGCGTGCGCGCCGGAAGGCGCGGCTGCGGCGCATGTACCGCCGTCACCGGTTCTGGTGGGTTGTCTGGGGCATCATCGCCGTCGGCCTCCTGCCGTTCACCGAAGTCGGGGTCGCCCGCGCCCTGATGCCGCCCGGCGAGCGGTCGTTCGCCGATTACTGCCGGGCTTCGCCGTACTGCCAGCTCTGGTTCGACCACTTCGGCGGCGAGCGCGAACGTCTCAGCATGCCGCTGGGCGAGCGCGAACAGGGTATCTGGGACGGCGTGGTCGCCAAAGCCAGGGCGAAAGGCCTGCAGTTCATCGAACCGCAGGTGCGGCAGACGACGCCCGAAGGCGACGCCGTGCCCGTGTTCCGCTTCGACCGGGAGGTTCTCGGCGTCGCATACGGCGGCAACCGCATCCTGCTGAGCTCGCGTCACTTGTCCCGCATGGACGACGGACTGGTGGCCGTGCTCATGGCGCACGAACTCGGGCACCGCATCGACAACCAGACCGAGCGGGTCGGCCACGATGCCTTCGGGGAAATCCGGTATTCCGGCTCGCAGGAATTCGCGGATGCCATCGCCGCCTACATCTGCGGACAGGACGAGCTCGCGCGGTTTCATCAGTGGAAGTGGGACCTGACCGTCCGGTGGTCCTGGGAACAGGTCTTCGATGAATTCTGACCTGGATTCGCATCTGGGGCTGTGATACGGTCCCGGCCATAGGAGGTTTGCGGTGAGATTCCTTTTGTTCGGCGCCATGCTTGCGCTTGTCCAGCCGGTCCAGGAGGAGGCGGACATCCCGCGGGCACCGGAGTTCTTTGCCGAGCTGCCGCGTGGGGTTTCCGAACCTGTGGGCTGGACGGGTATCCGCGTTGCGGAAACGTACACGTTTGAGCGCATACCGCACTGGCTGGTCAACGGGAACGGCCTGACGGCGTTCCTGGTGCGGGAAGGCGTCTGTGCGCCTGACGTGGAGCAATGCGCCGTCATGATGCGCTACGGCCTGTTCGTCCGGAAGGACGAGCGGACCGGAAAGACCGACCGTATCGTGCGGTTCGTCCTCCAGGGACCGGGCGGAACGGTCGCCGAGGGAGTCGGTAAAGACGGTGTGCTGCCCGGCGGCAACAGCATGCCGCTCATCGTCTGGCTCCGTAAGGACGACCGGTGGCAGTCCCTGCTGGCGTTCAACGGCGGTGAGGGCATGACGCGGTACGACCGCGCCGCCGCGATGGTCGGCTACATCTGGCGCCGGGGGATGGCCTACGCTGAACGGGAACAGGACAAGCAGCCCTGAGAGAACGCTACGCCCCGGCTTCGCCGGGGCGGTTTATTTTTTTATACTGTGGCATGACCGGATTCTCCGCCGCCGAGCGCTCCGTGTTACGGGGTCTGACGACCCCGGCGAAAGTTCAGGATTTCCTGGACCGCCTCCGGTACAGCTTTGACCGCGGTCACGACCGTCTGCGTTCCCCGCGCCGCATTTTGCGTGAGCGCTCGGCGCATTGCATTGAAGGAGCGATGCTTGCCGCGGCGGCGTTCTGGGTGCGCGGCGGGCGGCCGCTGCTTATGGATTTGCGGTCATCGGCCGACGACCTTGATCATGTGGTTGCACTGTTCCGACGGCACGGCCGCTGGGGCGCGGTATCCAAGACGAATCACGTCGTTCTGCGCTACCGCGAGCCCGTGTACCGTACGGTGCGTGAACTGGCGTTGAGTTATTTCAACGAATATTTTCTGGATGACGGCCGAAAGACGATGCGCGATTTTTCCGGACCCTATGACCTCGTCCGGCATCACGGAACCGCGTGGATGACCGGCGAAGACGACTTGTGGGGTATCGCCGAGGCACTGGATGCCGTCCCGCATACGGCGGTTCTGCCGCGCGGTATCCGGCTCCGGAAGGCCGACCCCATAGAGCGCAGAGCTGCGCGCTTGGAACAGTACCCGTACCGCAAGAGGCGGCTTGCGGCGGTGCGCCGGGAGGGGTAGGATTCGGCAAGCCCTTGAACCAAGGAGGCAGAGGATGAAGTGGTTGATTGCCGCCGGTGCCGTTCTGTGCGCCGGCGCCGCTGTTGCGCAGGAGAATCCTGCACCCGCTCCGGTACGGGAGCTGCTCCCGTTTTCGGCCGCGCCGGACGGGCTTCCCGATACGTCCGGCTGGCGCGAGTTCACCAATCAGGCGACCGGAACTCTGGTCAGCCCGGACCGTGCGGCTTCGGAAGGATTCCCGCCGGCGGTCCTGTTCATTCGTGAGGGACTGTGTCTGCAGACCGCGCAGGAATGCGGCTTCACGTTCCGGTACCTCATGCGTATCGATTTCACCCGACAGACCGGAGCCACGCTGCAGTGGACGTTCCGTTCGGGGGACAAGCGCGTGGAAGGGCTTGCCTACAGCAAGGCGGGAGGAAAGCCGGATGAATTCACGTTCGCATTCTGGTTCCGTGACGGTGACGCGTGGAAGGCACGGTCCAAGGATACTCCGGAGTTCGCCGCCGACTACGCGCTGACCGAGTGGCTCGTCGGGTACGTGGGGTACCTGGAGCAGCATCTGCGCAAGCCGCCGCAGTAAGTGGGTTTCGCCCCGGCCATTCCGCCGGGGCATTCGTTTATCAACACGGCTGCGGTCTCCGGTGCGTTACGATTGCCGCATGACACAGCGCACGGGATTCATCGTATTTTTCGCCTTGGCGGTCGTCATCGTCACCGCGTTCGTGTGGCCGGACGTCGCGAACCGCCCCGCTCCTGCGGAACGGGCGGCAATCGGTGCCGTGGCGGAAAGAGCGGGGGATGACACAATGTTTCCCGAACCTGTTCCCGTTGCCTGGGAAGGAGATGTCGTGGGCGTTATGGACGGCGGGCAGGCATATGCGGTGGAGCGAACCGACGATTCCCGTTTCTATGCCGATGTCTCTATGCTCGGCGGGGACCCGTTGGACGGGGAGTATAGGTTTTCCGGCGACTGGACCGGTACCACATGCGCATACCGTAACACGGTTTTCATGGGTCAATGTGTACCGGAGATGACGGTACGTTCCGTGGAGCCTTTACGGAGCGGCGAGAACCGGTAAGGATACGGGCGGAGGAAGTAGAATGACGCACATGCCCGATGACGAGGACATCGTCATTGAGGATATGCGCCGCAAGCCGGGAGAGCGTGCCATGGGCCTGTTTCAGCAGATGGCCCGCGCGCTCCGAGACGCCAATTCCCGCATGCCGGCGACGACCGAGTTCCTGAGGGAGCGGGGCATGACCCATATCGACGAGCTTGACGACGAAGGACGGCGGCAGCTCATCGAGTACCTGCGGCGCCACTTCCGCGAGGGACAGGAGCGCCACCGAAGAGGCGGATGAACGGTCCCGGGCACACCGCCCGGGATTTTTATTTTCACAAAAAAAGAAGCCCTTTCGGGGCTTCCGCGGACGGCGTACGGCGTCCGAGACGCTACGCCTCCTTCACTTTGGCGTCCAGAGTGTCCAGGACCCGGGTCGCGATGAGGTCCACCATTTCCTGCTCCTGGAGGTGCGTGGTGTTCACCAGCTCCAGCTGCGGATGCGTGCCCTTGAGCTGCTCGAACGCGCGGGTGTACCGGTCGATGAGCTTGGCGATGGCCCCGGGATTCGTGGTCTCGCCCATGCGCTGGGAAAGCGCGATGCGCATCTCGCGCCGCATCGCCTCCTCGGGGTCGCACACCATGATGTAGGCGGCGTCGATGCTGTCCAGCCAGAACGGCATCAGGAAAAACGACTGGATAATCCGCTGTTCCTCCTCGGTCAGCTCGCCCTTGTCGCGCCAGTACATCATCCAGCCGTAGGCGTCGAATAGTCCGCGGTCCAGAAGGATGATGTCGTACGTGTGCTTGTACGACTCGTCCGTCAGGATGGTCCAGGCGTAGATGGCGGTCCGTACGTTGTACACGGGGGTGGAGCGGGGGATGTGCTGAATGACCTCCGCGCCTTCCTGCGGCCGGAGCACGCGGAATCCCAGCCGGCGCAGGTACTTGTACAGCTCCGTGATGGTCGTGGTCTTTCCCGCCGACGGGGAGCCGGTCAGCTCCACGAAGAACGGGCGCGGCAAGTGGCCGTTGTCGTATCGCAGGTGCGCTTTCAGGTGCGCCAGGATGCGCTGCGCCTTTGCGTCGTGGTCGCGCTGAAGGGCTCCGGTCATGACTACCTCGCTTTTGTAAAACGAACTTCGCGTGGCAGTATATCAGTATGAATTCCGGAGTTATCCACATCGGCCTGGATATGGACGGCGTGCTCATCGACCACGCCGCCCAGAAACAGACGCTCGCCCGTACGGCGGGGTATACGTTGAGCCTGAAGCAGACCGGCTCGGCGCATCTGGTGAAGCTGATGCCGAATCCCGAATACCGGCTTCTGCAGGCGAAACTCTACGATGACCCGGATATCTCGCTCCGGTCGCCATTGATGCCCGGCGTTCACGAACTGCTTTCGGGATTCCGGAGGCGGAACGTGCGGTATACGCTGGTCTCGCGCCGCCGGCGGCCGGATTGGGCCGCGCACATCCTCCGGCATCATAAGCTGTGGCCGGATTTCTTCACGGAAGAGAACGCGTTTTTCGTGACCAGGCCCGAAGAGAAGAATCACGTTGCCCTGCGCGTGGGTATTACGCACTATCTGGACGACGAGGTTAAAATCCTCCGCATCCTGGAGGATGTGCCGCATAAGTTCCTGATGGACCCGTATGGCATGTACGCGCCGACGGCGTGGTATGCGGTCATGCGTTCGTTGCCTGAGTTTCTGCGTTTGATAGCGTCATAACCATGGAGCATGCACCGGAAACAACGGAGTCCGCGGAGCGTTTCGCACGGCCGGAAATCGCGGAGCTTGCGACGCCTCTGGCGTTCATCCTGGACCGGCTGCAGACAAGGATTGAGGGAGGAGTTTACGGCGCCATTATCGGCGATGATTCCTCGGGAAGAATTCCCGCGCTCATCATGGACCGGGTTCTCCGGGAAAGGTATCGCACACTGGGGCACCCCGTGCTTGAAACCCGGTTCGCCGCGGGCTCAGGCTCGGGTTATACGCAGATTGAAGGACAGCAATACGACGATAAGGTGGATGCGCTCCGGCGGCTGGTCGCCGGTCTGGGCGGCGGCAGGCGCGTGCTCATCGTGACCGACGTGGTGGTCTCAGGAAAGTCTCTGGAGCCGTTGATGGTCGCGCTCACGTTGGAGGGTGTGCCGTTTGATGTTGCGGCAACGGGGTATGCTGAAGAGTGGGGCAAGGGCACCGCGGAGATGCTCAGGGAGCGTTTCGGCGCCGAGCTCATTGCCGGCGGTACGCAGATATTTCCCCCGATACTGAACCGGCCCGACCTTTCCGGCGTGAAGAAACAAAAGCCGGAGACGCATGCGCGGCCGGCAAAGGATGAGATTAAGGGCTTTCTCTTTCGCGAGGGAAAGCGGAAGAAATTTCAGAGAAATCTCAACGAAGTCCGTGATGATATCGCTGCCGTCGCCGACGTCCTTCTCGAGCGGTATCTGGCGGGATTCTGATGATTCGCTAAAGGACGACCTCACGGCCGTCGTACGCGATGTCCACGCCATGGCCCTCCGCCAGCTTTCTGGCTTCGTCGTACGGCGGCCAGGTGACGCCGATTTGCGTCAGGATAGTCCGCTTCGGTCTGATGCGTGCGGCAATTTTCAGTGCCTCGGCGAAATTCACGTGGCTGACGTATGCGTTTTCGTAGATGGTTTCGAAGATAGCGCAATCCAATATAAGCAGGTCCGGCTGCCCGATAATGCCGTATGACCCTTCGGGTATCGTCTTCACGTCGGTAATGAGGACGATGTTCCGTTCCGGTTTCGAGATATGAAATCCCGCGGTCGGATGGGTTTCCGGGTCCGGTGTATGGTCCACGCGGAACGGCAGGACGGAGAACGGGCCGGCGGACACCGGTTCGTGCAGTGTCATCGCCCGCCGGTTCAGGTGGTCCAGGGGTGAGAATTCTTCTTCGGCACGGTCCCATGTGGCCCGCTCGGCATAGACCGCCAGCGATTCCTGACCGAGCCCGCGGAGGACGTCCCGGATATGGACCAGTCCGCCGTACGCGTCGTTGTGCGGATGACTGATGAATGCGGCGTCAATGTGCCGGATGCCGTCAGCATGCCGCCACTGCTCGCGCACGTCCTCGGAGATATCGAACAGGAGCGCGGTCCCGGCGGACGAAATCATGAGCGACTGCTGAAGCCGCCGCGATTTGGAGCCCGGTTGTCGTGCATCGCGGCATGACGGGCGCTCGCATCCGGGCCGCGGAATCCTTCCCGACGGTCCGGTGCCCAGAAACGTGATTTTGATTTCCGCCATATGGTGCGTATGATAGCAGAATCATGACCGTATCGTACGAAGATTTTGCCGCGTTGGACCTGCGGGCCGCGACGGTGACGGCGGCGGAGCGGGTGGAGGGTTCGGACAAGCTCATAAGGCTTGAGTTGGATTTGGGTACCGAACTCGGTTCGCGGCAGGTTGTCGCCGGGGTAGGGAAGGCGTACGGGCCCGAAGCGCTGGTGGGCTCGCAAATCGTCATCGTGGCCAATCTCGCTCCGCGCAAGCTTATGGGACTGGAGTCCAACGGCATGCTCCTGGCCGCGCATGGCGAAGACGGCACGCCGATTCTCCTGCGTCCGGATGCCAGAGCTCCCGAAGGAAGCAAAGTCAGTTGACCGCAGAAGAAAACCGCCCAGCCCGGGGCACATGGGCTGTCGGCGGTTTTCTTCTGCTCACATCCGCCGTAGCGACGGAATTCGCAATTCCGGCGGCCTGCTTCCTTGTCGCTTCGCTCCTCATTCGTCGTACGAGCGTACGCCTCATTCCGGTGCTCGCTTACGCCTCGCATCCCATCCGGAATTGCGGATTCGACGTTGTCTGTGATTTTCGGGGTGCTGTCGTGCGTCGCGTGATATACTTAAGTATATGAAGCGGATTGATCCGCAGCCTGCCAGCGGCTTTCGTGACTTCCTGCCCGAAGACGCAGCGGCCCGGCAGGGGATGTGCGACACCATAGCCGAAGTGTTCGGCCGGTTCGGTTTCGTCACCGTGGACACTCCGGCCCTGGAGCGGCTTGAGGTGCTTTCCGGGGGAGAGGCGCAAATGGACAAACAGGTGTTCCGGACGCGCCTGGCGGACGACCAGGAGGACCTGGGCCTGCGCTTTGACCTGACCGTGCCGCTGGCGCGGTACGTTGCCGCGCACGCCGAGCGTCTGACCATGCCGTTCCGCCGGTATCACATCGGTAAGGTGTGGCGTGGCGAGCATGCGCAGGCGGGGCGGTTCCGCGAGTTCGTGCAGTGCGACGCGGACATCGTCGGAGCAAAGGATGTCGCCGCGGATGCGGAAATCATCTCCCTCATGCATGAGACGCTCGTCGCGTTGGGCGTTTCCCAGTTCATGTTCCGCATCGGGCACCGGAAACTCCTGAACGGCCTGGCCGAATTCGCCCAGTTTCCCGCGGCAAAGACGGGCCCGGTCCTGCGGGCGGTGGACAAGATGGATAAGGTCGGCTGGGAGGGCGTCAGACGCGAACTCAAGGAGAAGAGCAAGCTTGACGCAACCGCGGTGGACAGCATCCGTGCGTTTCTGGATGCGTCCGAGGGTCAGCCCGAGGACGTCATCAAGAAGATTGCGAAGCTTCTGGAGTTCTCTGCCGAGGCGCACGAGGGCGTTCACGAACTGCAGCGGCTCATCGAATGCCTTGATGCTCTGCACGTGCCGCGTGAGCGCTGGCGCCTGGATCTGTCCATCGCCCGTGGGCTGGGCTACTACACCGGTCCGGTTTTCGAGACGACGCTTACGGCGCTGCCGGACCTCGGAAGCATCTGTTCCGGCGGGCGCTATGACGCGCTGGTTTCGCGCTTCGCACCCATGGATTTGTCGGCGACCGGCGCATCCATCGGCCTTGACCGCCTGTTTGCGGCGCTGGACGCGCTTGAACTTGTGCCCCGCGTCCGTCAGGGCGGTCGTATCGCGGTCCTGAACTTCCACGGACCGGCGATGCGCGCGTGCCTGAACCTCGCGTCCCGCCTGCGTAACGCCGGATTGTCCGCGTTCGTCTATCTGGGCGGCGAGGAGACGCTCAAGGGCCAGCTGGCATGGGCGGTCAAACACGAAGTCCCGTACGTGGCCATCATCGGCCAGCAGGAACTGGAGAACGGCACCTGCCAGCTCAAGGATATCGCGGCGCGCTCGCAGACCGAGACCGCGCTCGGCGATGCCGCGGAATCACTCAAGCGCATGGGTGCCTGATTGCCGGATGGAAATATTCTCAGACTTCTTCGTTTCACGGTTGGCCGGCGCGGCGCTGGCCGTGTTCCTGTTCATGTTCGTGATGTTCCTGTATGCGCTCGTCCGGCGGAACAACGGCCTCGCGGACGTCGCATGGGGTATCGGGTTCGTCGTCGCCGCGCTGGCGGTGCTCTGGTTCAACACGGATATCGTTCTGCGCCAGCTTCTGGTGACGGCGCTGGTCAGTATCTGGGGCGTCCGTCTGGCCCTGCACGTCTGGCTGCGCATCAAGGGGAATGACGAGGACTGGCGTTACGCCCGGTGGCGCAGGACCTGGGGCGAGCACTGGCTTATCCGCTCGTTCCTGCAGGTATTCATGCTGCAGGGCTTCCTGATGCTCGTCATTTCTCTGCCGGTGCTGTACGTCAATGCGTTCGGCGGTCCGTCCTTGGGAGGATGGGACCTTGCCGGCGCGGCGGTTTGGGTGGTCGGGTTCATCTGGGAATCGGTGAGCGACCACCAGCTCGCGCGCTTCAAAAAGAATCCGGAAAACCGCGGGCGCGTCCTGCAGTCCGGGCTCTGGCGGTATTCACGCCACCCCAATTACTTCGGGGAGGTGTGCATGTGGTGGGGACTGTGGCTTATTGCGTCGGCGGTGCCGGGCGGCTGGGCGACGTTCATCGGGCCGGGGGTGCTGACGTTTCTCATTATCAGAATCAGTGGAGTCGCACTGCTGGAGAGGCACTTCGCCGCGAATCCTGAATATCTGGATTACCGGAGGCGGACCAGTATGTTCTTTCCCTGGTTCCCGGGACGATAATTTAACGGCTCAGAAGATGAGCCGCTGATTTTGGAATCCCTCGTTGCAAAGCGTCGTCGCCGCTGCTCCTCGGGATGTTTTTGCTTCGTCTATACGAAGCAAAAACAAACCCCGACGCAGTTGGGACGTTGTCGGGGTGTCATCGGGCCGTGCTGTCCGGCGCGATGGGTTGGAAACCGTCGGATTCGGGAACGAGCGGCTGATAGCCGTCGTCCGTCTCCCGGGGTTCCGGCGTTTGAGCCGGCGGGGAAGGGGAGGGCGCGGCCCGCTCCGCGGGAATCGTCATGCGTTCCAGCGCGTCCGCGACGTCGGGCCGCAGGTTGCTGAGCGTCGCCCAGGCCAGGAACAGCGAAACGCCGACGGCGACCGGCTTGGCGCGGTTGAACGTGCTGACCAGCCAGAGCACGGTCCACGCGAAGATGATCGACATGACCAGGATGAACGGCTTGTACAGCAGGTTCAGCCGCATCACCTGGAAGGCGAACAGTATCCCGTAGAACACCGCGAAGAATCCTCCGCGGCTGAACAGGACGCCCGCGAACTCGCGCAGGGAGCTCATGGCTCCTCACCGCGCATGCGCGCCGTGAACGCGTCCAGCCAGGGCAGGCGGTCCGGAACGATGGGCTCGCGCCGCATGGACAGCTGCACGATGTCGTTCCGGTCGCGGGGATTCAGGCGCAGGATGCGCGCAATCTGGACCGCGGTCCGCCGCTTGATGAACTGAAGGATGGTGTTCCGCCAGCGCTCGTCGGCGCCGTCGTACCAGTCCAGGAACGCCTCCAGTTCGCCGTCGTTCAGCTCCAGAAGAGCCGTGACGCCGTAGTAGGCGTTCCCGCCGTTCATCAGGCGGCTTGCGAGCTCGCTGGGCGCGTCCGCCAGGACGTCCTTGAGGAACTTCCTGGCGGTGCCGCGCTCGCTCATCGTGTGGTCCAGCACCGCGCCGACCGTATGCAGGATGAGCTCCAGGGTGCGCTTCTCTCCGCGCGGCAGGGCGCGCAGTTGCTGGCCGATTTCGGCATCGCCGAGCCGGTCATACTGCGGGTCAAGCAGGCGCCGGGCGTAGCCCGATGCCACCGAAGTGGCGATGCGGGGCAGTGCGAGGGTCTCCACGGGTAACAACCTCCGTATGGAAAGGAAATCTGAACATAAATATTATAGCACGCATATATATGTATGTCAAAACCCTTGGAACGGACGCTCCGGGCTGGTAGAATGCGCGTACTATGGTCAAAATCAGTGAACCGGCGCCCGATTTTTCCGGCGTCATGGCGTACAAGGAGGGAGAATTCGTCAAGGTCAGCCTGGCCGATTACCGGGGGAAGTGGGTTGTATTGTTCTTTTATCCCCGTGATTTCACGTTCATCTGCCCCACGGAGATAAAGGAATTCGCGCGTCTGCAGAAGGAGTTCACGAAGTGCGACTGCGTCATTCTCGGCTGTTCCACGGACAGCGAACACAGCCACAAGGCCTGGTTTGAGCGTGATCTCAAGGAGGTGACCTATCCCGTGCTTGCGGACACGACCCAGCAGGTCTCGCGGGACTACGGGGTGCTCGGTGCGGATGGCGCCAGTCAGCGGGGGACGTTCGTCATCGATCCCGGGGGCGTGCTCCGGTGGATGGTGATATCGGACAATGCCGTGGGCCGCTCGGTCCACGAGACGCACCGTGCCCTGCAGGCGCTGCAGACGGGCGAGTTGTGCCCGGTGGAGTGGGAGCCCGGGGAGAAGACGCTTGGCGATGCATAGCGAACACCCGCGCAGAAAAACGGCCCCGCCTGAATAGGGCGGGGTTTCCGTTTTTCTGCCGCAGGGGCTTGCCCGATTTCTGCGTTGCTCCCTCCGGTCCTCCCTCGCCGTACGTCAGTACGCCTCGGTTCGGTACTCACTCGCGCCTTGAACTCGGGCAAGCGCGGGTGTCCGCTCAGGATTGGTTGACGGGTCGCATTTCCGGGTATATAATAGTACCGGAGGCTGCGTGAGAGGAAATAATTTCGTCTATGATCCGGATACGGACGAATATCTGTACCGGAGGCCGCCCAAGCGGGCCGGACGCGTGTGCGCGGGAGAGGGATGCGGGACTATCCTGAACCGCTACAACACCGAGGACTACTGCGGCGCCTGCCGCATCAGGATAACCAAGCGGCACAGCGCAGAGGTCCGCCCCGGGAATCCGTCATTCCGCGTCCCGCGTACTGACGGTAAGACTTGAGTCGCGCCCCGAACCGGTTCCGGTGAGGGGCGTCTTCTTTTTGAGTGCATTTTCCCGGGATTCTGCTATCATCCCGGCATATGGATACCTCCACCAACGCTGTTTCGCGCCAGCTCCCGCGCGACGTGTTCCTGTATCTGCTGATGATTTTTGCGCTCGGTGCCGGTGCCATCAGTCTGGGGACTCTGCTGTTCCAGTTCATCAATATCTATGTGCCGGACGTTGCGGCGCAGGCCTGTTATTACGATTCGTGTCATCAGGCGATTCGTACGGCTCTGGCGTTCCTTATTATCGTGTTTCCCGTATTGATATGGGTCCTGCGGTTCCTCCGCCGCGATGTTGCCGCGTACCCGGAGAAGCGGGAGATGCGCATCCGGCGCTGGCTGTTGTACCTGACGCTGTTTGTTGCCGGACTCATCGTCATCGGCGACCTTATTGCCCTGGTGAACGGGTATCTGCAGGGTGAGCTGACGTTGCGGTTCATCCTGAAGGTCGGCGCGGTCGCGCTTATCGCGGGCTCCATATTCTACGTATTCCTCAAGGATTTGCGCGGCGAGATGACGCGTAACCTCCGCATCGTTCAGGTCAAGATTGTTGTCATCGTCGTGGCGGCTATCGTTGCGGGGCTTGTCATTGCCGGTTCACCGACACGTCAGCGCGACCGGCGACTTGATGATCAGCGCATCAACGACCTGAGCGTGTTGCAATCGCAAATCGTGGACCGCTTCTGGCGTTCCAAGAGCCGTCTTCCGGGCACGCTGTCCGAACTGCAGGACGACATCAGCGGCTTCAGCGTTCCGGTCGACCCGGAGACCGGGGACCCGTACGGATACGAACGGCTGGGAGTACTGGATTTCCGTCTGTGTGCGGTGTTCGCCTTGCCGACGGACGTTGCCGGGAACAACACCTATCCGAGAGGGGTTTGGCCGGGCGATTCGTGGGAGCACGATGCCGGAGAGTTCTGTTTTGACCGGACCATCGACCCCGACCTCTATAAGCCCTTGCAGGAAGTGCCGGCGGTCAGGTAGTATCGCGTGATATGACGAAATCCGTATTCATCTATTTTATCGTTGCGGTTGCCATCGTGGCGACCGGATGGGCGCTGATGCGCAAGGGGAATGAGGAGCCGGGGATGGAGAGCCTCATCACGTCGCCGACCCCCGGGGAATCAGCCTCGCCGGACGCGATGACGGAACCCGCGGGAGAAGTTATGACGACCCAGGAAGGCTTGCAGTATCAGGATATAGTCGTCGGTGCCGGCGCGGAGGCGAAAGCGGGGGACGTGGTCGCCGTGCACTACACCGGATGGCTGACGGACGGGACGAAGTTCGACAGCTCGCTGGACCGCGGGGAGCCCTTCGTTTTCCAGGTCGGCGCGGGTCAGGTCATCCAGGGATGGGACCTGGGCGTCGCGGGCATCAAAATCGGCGGCAAGCGCAAACTGACCATTCCGCCTCAGCTCGGCTACGGCGAGCGCGGGGCGGGAGGAGTGATTCCGCCGAACGCCACACTCGTTTTTGAAGTTGAGCTTCTCGGCATTCAGGGACAGGAGTAGGCATATTTGACGGGGACAGGGGAGTATTGTCAAATATACACTAAGCGCCCTTGACGAAAGGGCGTTTCGTGTTGTGTAAATTGCGACATATATGAACGTTCATAACCTGTGGATAACTCTGTGAGGGACAGGGAAATGGACCTGTTTGATATTTGATATTTCTGGCTATTCTTCCACCCCACTCTACCCTACGGGAAACGAAAGGCGTTTCCCGTGTTTCGTGTACACGAAATAGCGTAAGTGTTTCGCGGTGGCACCCTGCTCTCCCCCTCACCCACTTCCCTGTTCCCTGACGACGCACAATATATGGATAACGACCTGCGCAAGGAGGTCGTTATCCATCGGGCAGGTTGTGCAACGCGGCCCGGCGCATCGCACAACCTGCCCTACTGCGGATGCGGGGTCCTGGTCTATGCCCGGACGCGCCCTCCTTGCTTTCATGAACCGGAGAATCGTGATAGCGTTGCGCGCGTACATGCTCCCCTTCCGCCGATATCCCAGAACGCTCATCGCGTTGGCCGCCTTACTCCTCCTTGCGGGGGTGTTTTTGCTTGTTCTGCGGAGGCCGTCCGTCACGGAAAACGGTGTAGCGCAGCCGGCGCCGGCGGTTGCGGCGACGGCGACGCCGGATTTGTCCGGCTGGGCGGCGGTGGTCGCCGCGTCGGAGAAGTCCGGGGTCGCCATCCAGGCATTCCGTTCAGGGCAGCTCATCCGCTACGGGACGGGAACGGTGGTTTCTTCCGACGGACTCATCGCGACCACGCTGGAGGTTGTCCCGTACACGACGCCCGCGGCGGTCTATCAGGTTGCCTCACCGGCGGGAGTCGCGCGGGGATACGTGGTCGCGCGGGATACGCGCTCCAACCTCGCGCTGTTGAAAGTGGAGATGACGGGTCTTTCCATCGCGCAGTTTGTGACCGCGCGGCCCGCGGCCGGCACGCCCCTTGCGCTGGTCGGTTCACTGGTGCAATTGTCGTCGTTCGTGCCGTATTTCGCGCATGCGTGGTTCGCGTCCCCGGTCCCCTCGTACGGTATTCTTGATGCGGTTCCGGCGGCGGAACTGGGCGGCATCCGGGTTGTCGGCGCCGACGGCCGGCAGGCGGGAATCGGATATGTCCGCGGCGGACAGGTCCGCATGACGTACGCCGCCGATGTGGAGAAATTCGTCCAGGACTATTTGCAAAGTTTGGAACCGAATCTATAACATGGGTGCCATGGATACGTCCCGGCTCATATCCCGCGTCCTCATCTATACCGCACAGGTCCTGACGCAGGTCAGGGATGAGCATCTCCGCCGGACGCTCCACGACGCGGTGGACGATATGCTCCGTGCATCGCTGGACGGCGCCGCATTGGAGGAGCCGGCCGGGATTCTGCAGGAGTGCCTGGAGCAGTGCTCGGCCGCCGGAGCCGCTCCGCTCGGTTCCCTGCTTTTTGCCGAACGCCACGTTCTCCTGCTCCGTCTTCATCTGCGTTCTGCCCCGGCAATCAAGGCCGCCCCGACCGTCCCGGCGGCGCGGCCGGCCTCCCGTCCGCCGGGCCCCGTTTCGGTGGCACCGGTGGGGAACGGACATCTGACGAAGACCTCAAAACGGGTGCTGGCGCGCATCAAGGAGCTGGGCATCGGGAGGCCGCGGGACATTATCGAGAAGTGCCGGCCGTTGTCGGACCGCACGGTCAAGCGGAGTCTCCGGGAGCTGGTGCTTGCCGGACTTGTCCGCCGCGACACCCAGGACGGCAACGTCATCTACGCCCCCGTGCGGGTTCCGGAGACTTGAGGCATTGACGGGCCGGACCCATCTGATATAAGCGCGGCAAGGATTCCAGATGTTCTTCTGTCCTGTCGTGATCGCTGCGCTGGATCGTTATCCCTCCTCGATTCAGCGAAGCACTATGGTCGCGGCAGGGCAAAAGGACATCT
>DASPGX010000007.1:0-10621 GCA_035620375.1 Minisyncoccota bacterium
GAGAACTGGCCGGGCATCAAACACACGACGGGCGTTGAACTTTCGGGCATGTTCGCCGACCACCTGCGGTCGTATGAACCGGACATCCTGGAGGGGGTGAAGGTCTCCGGGATTACGCGCGGCGATGACGGTACCTTCACGGTTGCCTGCGACGACGGTTCCGCGCATCAGGCGGCCGCGGTGCTTATCGCCACCGGTCAGCACCCGCGCGAGCTCGGCATTCCGGGCGAGAAGGAATACCGGAGCAAGGGCGTTTCTTACTGCACGACCTGCGACGGCCCGCTCTTCAAAGGAAAGGTCACGGCGACCGTCGGCGGGGGAAATTCCGCTCTGGAATCGGCGCTCATGCTTTCGGACATCGCGGAGAAGGTCTACGTCATCAACAAGAACCCGGCGTTCAAGGGCGAAAAGACGCTCATGGACAAGCTGGAGAAAAGGGAAAACGTGGAGCTTATCTTTGAGGCGATGACGTCCGAAATCACGGGAGACGGCAAGTTCGCGACGGGCCTGAAGTATACGGACAAGGCCGGAACGGAGCATGCGCTGGAGGTGAACGGCATTTTTGTGCATATCGGCAGCGTGCCCAATTCCACGATGGCGCCCGAAGGAACGGCAAAGAACGAATTCGGCGAGATTCAGGTGAATACGCGCGGGGAGACGAATATTCCCGGTCTGTTTGCCGCGGGCGACGTGACCGGCTTAGCGCACAAGCAGATTGTCATTGCGGCAGGACAGGCGTGTGCGGCGACGCTCTCGGCGGTTCAATATCTCAACTCTCGTTGAGTCTTCACGCGGGCGCCATCATGTGAGCGATGGCGGACCCGCCCTTCGGGTTCGCCCGATGCCTTCGTTGCCGCTCTGGTGCTCGTTCGCCGTATCATGAGTACGGCTCACTCCGCTCCTCGCTCTGCGCCTCGGCCTCGGACGAACGTGAAGACCCACGTGGTCTTGTGCCGCAATTGGCGGTAGGGTGCTCATACACTAAAGAGAAAACGGGCGGGGTCCCGCATGGGAACCCGCCCGTTGAAGTTCTATCCGCCGCCGCAGCCTCCCCCGCAGCCGCCGCCGCAGGAGGAACCGCACGAGGAGCCGCAGGATGAGCCGGAACTGCAGGACGCGCCGGATGAGCCGGCATCGCCCGTTCCTGCATCGCCGCCGGTGTCCGCAGGAGCGTCCGTGACGCCCGCCCCGGCCTTGGACGAACTGCAGGCCGGCACGAACGGGACGACGTCCACCCCGCATCCGACGACCTCGCTGTACCGCGTGTCGGCGGAGCGTTCGCGGAGCGTCGGCGAGTTCGCCTGCATCTTTTTCGTCTTCTCGAACGCCTTCTTCTGCTTGCGCGTGCCGACCTTCAGGGTCGGGTCGTGATGGATGAACCTGCCGAAGACGGTCTGGCAGTCGGCCGCGTACTTGGGCGTGTTCAGGATGTGCGCGTGCCAGAACTCGTCCAGGTCCTCGGTCCACGGAACCACGGTCTCGCCGGGGTTCTCCGCGATGAGGATGAGGAACGCGCGGTACGCCTTCTCCGCGTCGTCCAGGCGGTTGCGGTTCCACCCGTGCTTCTCGGTCAGCTTGTCCCGGACGGATCCGAGATCCAGGTCCAGGATGCGTTGCAGGACTCTGCGGTCCAGCGACATGCGGTGCTCCTTTCGGTTATCCGACCCTTCGTTCGAAATCTTCGGGCAGCCGGGACCATTCCGGCACGAACAGCCACAGCAGAACGTAGACCGATGCCACCACGCCGCCGCTGCCCATCGCGATGATTGTGACGATGAACTGGACGACCCAGGCGGGCATTTCCAGGTAGTACGCGAGTCCGGTGCACACGCCGGCCGCCCATGCCGAGCGGCTGTTCGGTGCCCGGCGGAACTCTCTGCTCATGAATCCACCTCGATTGCTCGGGAACGGTCCGATTATGATAATAATTTAATGCTAAGTCAATTCACGGTAACGGCGCTCCGGCATTCCGTAATTCCCGGATTTCATTTATCATTTCCGTATGATTTACCTTGCATCCGACCACCGCGGATTTGAACTGAAAACCCATATCAAGGAATGGCTCGTTGAGTGGGGCATGGAGTATGAGGACTGCGGTCCCGCTGAATACGATGCGCAGGACGACTATCCCGACTTCATCCGGTGCGCGGCCGAGAAAGTCGCGGCGAATCCGGAAAAGCACAAGGCAATCGTGCTGGGCGCATCCGGGCAGGGCGAGGCCATGGTCTGCAACCGGTTCACGGGAGTGCGTGCGGCGGTCTATTACGGCGGCACGCACGACATTCTCACGCTTTCCCGCGAGCACAACGACGCGAACATCCTTTCGCTGGGCGCCGCGTTCATCGACCATGACGACGTGAAGCGGTGCATTCAGCTCTGGCTGACGACGGATTTCACCAATGAGGAGCGGCATGTCCGTCGGATAAAGAAGATAGACGAGAAATGATTGACGTCATCCCTGCGGTTCTTCCCAGGACCGCGAAAGAATTCCGCGAGGCGGCGGAGCGGTTTGCGTCCGCGGGTGTGCACCGCGCGCATCTGGACATCTGCGACGGGAACTTCGTGCCGATGAAGACCATCGGGGGCTACAAGGAACTCCGCGGCCTCGGCGGTCCGCTCATGTGGGACGTGCACCTGATGGTCCGGCGTCCCGAAAAATCGCTCGGGCATTGGACCGGCATCCCCGCCGCGGACCGCCTCCTGTTCCATGTCGAGTCCACGGACCGGTTCGCTGATATTGCCGCCGCGGTCCGCTCAACCGGCAGGCGTGCGGGCGCCGCGGTGAATCCGGAAACGCCGTTGAGCGCGCTGGAGGACGTACGCGGATACGCGGACATCGTGCAGTTCATGACTGTCATCCCGGGTGCGCAGGGGCGCCAGTTTCTGCCGTGGGTGCTGGAGAACATCGCAAAGTTCCGCAGGGACTATCCGGACGTGCCGGTCGCCGTGGACGGCGGCGTCACGCCGGACACCGCGGGCGGATGCGTGCACGCGGGCGCGTCCATTCTGGTGAGCGGAAGCTTCGTACTCAAGAGTCCCGACATCGCGCGGGCAATGCAGGAGATTCAGGATAGTGTAGAATAGAAGCAAGACAGCTTTTAGCTTTTAGCTGCTAGGAGGGATCAGCCTACAAGCTAAGACCTACAAGCTGAAATTTCGGCTTGTACGATATCGTCGCAATAGGGTCGGCAACCCAGGACGTCTTCATGAGCACGTCCGGCTTGACCGTGCTCAAGGGCGAGCAGTTCGTCACGGGAGCGGGAATCTGCGTCCCGTTCGGTTCCAAGGTTGAAGTTTCAAAAATCGTGTTCGCGTCCGGCGGGGGCGGCACGAACGCCGCCGTGACGTTCGCGCGCCAGGGCCTGAAGACGGCATGCGTGGGTGTCATCGGGCAGGATGCCAACGGAAAGGCGCTTCTGGACGAACTGCGGCGTGAAGGCGTGGATGCCAAGTACTTCCAGGTTCACGACGACGACATCACCGCGTATTCGGTCATCCTCGTGTCCCGCTCGGGCGAGCGGACCATCCTGTCCTACAAGGGCGAGGGCCAGCACTGGCAGCAGGAGAAGATTCCCTTCAACCGGCTGAAAACGAAGTGGATGTATCTTGATTCGCTCGGCGGGGACTGGGACATGCTGGAGCGTTCGGTGCACTGGGCCAGGGACAACGGCGTGAAACTGGCGACCAATCCCGGAGGCAAGGAGCTCGCCCACGGCCTGCAGAAGCTGCGTCCGCTTCTGGGGTATTTCCAGGTTGTCGCGATGAACCAGGAGGAGGCATCGCGGCTGACGGGCATCGCGTACGAGAAAACGGACGAGATTTTCCGCGCGATGGACGACGTCATCGGCGGGCTGTTCATCATGACCAAGGGGCACGGCGGAAGCATCGTCTCGGACGGCCGGAAGGTGTACGAGGCGGGCATCCCCGAACAGCGCGCCGTTGAGCGCACCGGAGCAGGGGACGCGTTCAATTCCGCATTCGTCGCCGAGTACTCGCGTTCGGGCGACATCGTACGGGCGATGCAGCTGGCGACGGCGAACGCCAGTTCGGTCGTCATGAAATACGGGGCCAAGGAGGGGATTCTGCACCGCGGTTCGCTCGGTCCGTGGGCGCCCGTCGGGGTATCGGTCAGAGATCTATAAGAAGGGTGTAGCGTATAGTGAGTAGTGAATGAAGCGCCCCTCCGGAAGGAGGGGCGTCGGTTACCGAAACAACTTCGTGATATCCGCGTACATCACGAAGAGGAACAGCAGGAACATCGCGACGGTGCTCAGGCCTGCGTACGTGTCCGCCGCGCCGGGCCACCGGGTCTTCAGGAGCGCGATGACCGTCCGGCCCGCATCCAACGGATAGAGCGGAAGCATGTTCATCAACGCGATGCTGACCGAAAGCACGCCCGACAGCCAGAATGCCTGGACCAGCGAAAACGAGTGCTCGTTCAGAATCTGCACGATGCCCACCGGTCCGGCGACCTGTTCGGTCGGGTCCGGCGCCAGGAACAAGGGACCCAGCAGGAGCGCGAGCAGGAACGGGCCGGCCGCAGGCACCAGATAGCGTCCGAAGGTCCGCGGGAGAATCGCGATGGCGGCGGACGCGATGACCGTTCCGATTGCCAACGGGCGCCAGCTGCCGACGAGCAGGCACGTCGCCGTAATGCATGTCGCGCCGAAGACGATGTTCGCCCAGGGACCGCCGCCGTAGATGTCGGCCTGTTCGCGCCACGGCAACTTCTGCATGGCCTTGTCGTCGGTGGCGACGAATGCGCCGATGACGAGCGGGCTCACGGAGACGTCGGTCTCGCCGACACGGAACCGGAGCGTGAGGCCGGGAACCGGAATGCCGATACCGAACCTGCGGATGGGAAGCCCGTACCGGCGCATCCAGAACGCATGGGCAAGCTCGTGCAGGACGAGACTCAACAGCACGAGCCCTATCGCGAGAGCGAGATACACGCACCACCTCCGGAAGAAAGGAACCTGCCTGCGGCTGGCAGGCGATGGCATAATTTGAATGAAAAAAGCGCCGATGTCAACGGCGCGGGAACGAAAAGACCCCACCACCCGGAGCGGACTCGCCGTCGGTCAGGCGCCCTTCGTACAGGCACCTCCGTTACGGGTCGTTGTCCGTTTCCGGAGCGGTGGGGTCGGCTAATGGAACAAGGTACGCGCTACTGAAGAGTCTTCAACCGCATGTCCGCGTCTGGCTCCTTTCGGGTGCCCGTTGCCGTCGCGGCTCGGGGCGAAGCGAGAAGGGTCCGGCGGCCCCCGCCCAGGCGCCGCGGCACCGATGTGCCGGAGCGGGAGCGGGGGCGGCCGGAGGTACGACGAGGATCGGCGTAGGCCCGATAGCGCTGGGAAAGCGCGCCCGAACCGGGCTTGGCCGTGCAGGTTACCGCGCGGGTACGTCAGCAGGAACGTCTTGTGAATGCCGGCTGCGGGACCAGGGTCCCTCGGCCCGGAGGCCTATGCCAGCGTGGGTTCATTATACCACAAAAAACGGGATAAAGTCAATTCCAAAAACGATGCCGCGCCCCGGTGCGATTCCCGCAATCCACAAGCGTACTGCGGGGAAAAGGCTACAATGTCTGGGTATGGACCACACCGACCCCTATCAGAAACTGGCGCGGCTTCTGCGCACCAAGCCCGAGCGCCTGACGAAGCTGGCCAAGGACATGACTGATCTGACCGGACAGGCGGGAGTTGTGGAGGATATCGTCCGGCAGAATGAAATCGTCCTGGAGCAGACGCTCAACGGCCTGGGGCTGGCGCGCTCGGACAGCGCGCAGGCCGTGCAGACGGGCCTCGTGCACCGGCTCGTGCACCTGGACCAGCAGCTGTACAACCTCATCGGCAGGCCCAATTTGTCGCACATGAACGAGGCGTGCGAACAGCTCATTAACACGGTGCGCCGGGTCTATACGCCGGCCAAAGGGATGTTCATCCGGCAAGACCGTGCCATTGAACTGCTGGGCCAGTATCCGCCGAATAATCTTCTGGAGCATTTCGGGTACGCGAATGTGCGTGAACTCATCGACAAGGAGGGATTCGCCCCGGTCATGGCGTCTCTGCGGTTCACGCAGCCCCAGCAGTGGATGCACCAGTTCTTCGATATCGCCTACAGCAGGCTGACGAAGGACGATTTTGAAGACCGCGAGGTGGATCTCATCATCCTGGACAAAAAGTGGCTGGATGTCGCCGAGAAGTTCCTGAAGAAAAAGTACCACAACGTCTCGCACCTCAAGGAGCACGGCATTATCTTCATCATCCCGCTGAGCATTGATACTCCCGGGGAGACGCTCCGGCTGTTCACGTTGCTCCTGCACTACCTGCACGAGGTGCCGTACTACTCTTCGCTGTTCCGGCAATATGAGGACGCGCCGGACTTTCCGGAGAAGGTGAAGTCCCTGCTCCGCGGTGATGTCCCTTCCGGACCGATGCCCGACGGCAACCATATCACCTGGCGGGTCATTCAGCGGTATCTGGCCAAAGACAATGCCGACGACTTCAGACTCCTTGAACCCCATGTCTCTCCCGAAGCCGAGCACTGGGTGCATGCGGAGCAGGACATGTCGCGCCTGGCGCGCATCCTCGGCAAGGAGGACGGCTGGCTGGATGTCGGCTGGTGGAAGGGGCTGGATTTCGTCGGCGACTACTTCAAGGACAATCAGGGCCGCGAGGTGCTCGTGAGCTTTGACCTCATCGACCTGCTCATGTCGCTCGTGCAGAAGGAGCGCATCAAATACCTGTACCATCAGCAGGAGGCGCTCTGGAACAAGATTTTCGTGGAGTACATGGGGCGCGAAAAGATGGAACAGCTCATCGCGGAGAACATTTTTTCCGGATTCATCCGGCTCAAATGACATGAAAACGCTCGGCGACTATTTCAAGGACGCCAAGAAGCAGGGGTGGGCCATCGGCCACTTCAACTTCGCGACGGCCGACGTCCTGCGCGCCGTCGTTGCGGGCGCCAAGGAGGGCGGTGCGCCGTGCGTGATGGTAGGCACCAGCCCCGGCGAATCCAAATTCCTCGGCATGCATCAGGCCGCGGCGCTCGTGAACGCCGTGCGCAAGGAGACGGGGTTCCCCGTGTTCCTGAACGCGGACCACTTCAAGACGGTCAAAGACTGCAGGGCCGCCGTGGACGCGGGATACGACACGGTGCTCTTTGACGGCGGGGGACTCGTCTTTGAACAGAACGTCTCCGAAACGCGCGACGTCTGGAATTATGCGAAGACGAAGGGCGGCATCATGGTGGAGGCGGAGCTGGGGTATCTGAAGGGTTCCTCGCAGGTGCAAAAGTCCGTGACCATCGGGCCGGACGACTACACGAACCCCGACGAGGCGGAAAGTTTCGTGAAGCGGACCGGCGTGGAGCGGCTGGCGGTCGTGTTCGGGAACATCCACGGCATCGTTACGGAGCAACAGGAGCGGCTGGATATTCCGCACCTCAAGGACATTGCGGCCTCGGTGCCGGGCGCGTACCTCGTTCTGCACGGCGCATCAGGCCTTCCCGACGCGCAGGTGCGCGACGCGATTCTCGCCGGCATCACGAACGTGCATTTCAATACCGAACTGCGCGTCGCCTACGCGACCTCGTTGCGCGAGCAGCTGCAGAACCACCCGGACGAGACGACGCCGTACAAGTTCCTGGAGCCCGCGGTGAAAGCAGTGCAGGAGGTCGTGCGGGCCAAGACCCGCGTCTTCATGGGGAATTGACCTCCTTCGGTTTCTATAGTATTATGTAGCTCTGTTCGCGAACAAAAAGGAGGACGCGAAGATGATAAAGAGGACAGTTGCCGCCGCACTGGCGGTTTTCTTGTGCGCAGCGCTGGGCCATGCCCGGCCGCGCGCCCAGGGGTGCTCACTGAGCGGCGCGGCGATGGGCGGCGGAGGCGGCATCCAGCTCATCTGGCCTTCCGGGAACCGCATGCTGGACGAGTCGTTCCAGGCCGAAGGGATGCTGATGGTGCGGGTTTTCGGACTCTCGCCGCGTATGTTTTTCTTCGACGACGGCAACGCCCCGAACGCGATGGCGACCTCGCAGGTCGTCAATCAGATGGGCCCTCACGGAACACTGCTCATCGGCCTCTCGCTGGTCCAGTCGGAACTGGCGGACAACCACGGGGAGGCGTTCTCGCTGGTCGCCATCCTGGCGCACGAGTTCGCGCACCTTCTTCAGTTCAGCCAGCGTGTGCAGGCGCCGACGCCGGTCATGGAGCTCCAGGCGGACTTCATCGCGGGGTGGTATCTGGGGTTCAAGAGCCGGTTCATGTACATGGACGTGCAGGACGCCTTCCGCGCGTTCTTCAGCCGCGGCGATTACGAGTTCAACTCTCCGAACCACCACGGCACGCCGGAGCAGCGGCTGGCGGCAATCCAGAGCGGCTTCGCGGCCGCGTCACAGGGCGCCGACCTGCGCCAGGCATTCATGGCCGGCGGGCAGTTCGCCGTCCGGCTGATGGAGGGCAGGGGCGCGATGGGGGATGACGGTTCGGGGGGATTCGGCGGAACGGACAACGGTCCGGGACGCGGTTCACCTCCGCCCGTCACCGCACCGCGGCGCGCCGAACGGACGAACGAGACGATGACATGCGGGCAAGCCGCGGAGTTCTTCGTCAGGAACAGGGGAACGCGGAGTTTCTGTTCCGGCGAGGACGACCGTTCCCGTTATACGGGGCCACTCGTTTCGCTCTCGGGCGTCACCGGGACGCTCTGGGACCAGGAGTGCAGGGAGGACGAACTTGCCGAGGCATTCCTCGTATACGAAGGACTGACCGTAGACCAGGTTGTCCGGGAGCTTCAGGACTGCGCGGAATCGGTCCCTGCAGGCGCGGTCCCGAAACTGGAAAGCGGGGGGCGGCTCCTGGTGATGGAGACCCCCGATTCGCCGTGGGTTCTCGTCATCGCGGCGGAGCCCAAGGAGGTCCGCAGGTTCGTCGGAGGCAAATGGGTTTCGGGCATCCGCGTGGATGTCATGGTCGCGAAGCATGAGCAGTAGAAAGGAGCAGCGAATGAAAAGACTGATTCCGGCGGTTGCCGCCGTGCTGGTTTTCGGAGCCGGCGGACCGGCCGTTGCCGGGGATGTGGACCTTCCGGCGCTCTCGGCGTGGCTCTGCGAGGTTCTGCCCGGCGGGGAGCCGCAGAACCGCCTGGATTCGTTCCCCGGCGCGCCCGGCGGAACCGTCCGGCAAACCAAGAACGGCGAACCGTTCGTCCTCAGGAGCGGGAAGGGCACCGGCACGCTCCGCTACGAGTGGACATACGTACAGGATGACTGGAAAGTCACCTGGAATTTCAGCCGGCGGACGCGGCGCGGAAGGACGAGCACCTACGGGTTCACGCTCTCCATCCGGCCCTCGTCGCGCGGCACTCCCAAGTCGTTTATCTTCACGAGCGAGGAGCAGGCGGCCGACTGGCTGTCCCGGCTCGGCGGCGGGTACCGTACCGAGGATGACGACGAGGGATACCTGTACGCCCGGGACGCGTGGGATGCCGACTACGAAGGCTACGGCTGGGAGGTCGGGGTCAACGTGGGAGAGCAGGTCCTCAACGTGGACATGTTCGACCCGGTGAACATCCGGGAAGCCCGCCGGTTCTGCAGCATCGACTGACGGTGCGGGCCCGTTCCCCTCGGGGAACGGGCCTTTAACTTTTATGAATCAGTGGTATAATATTCGTCCGGAGGTTTCTTTTGGCACAGGATTGGACGGCCAAGCGGGCCCGCCGTGAGAACGGTCGCTGGATGCGGTACGCCATCTGGGCGTGGGTGCTCGCGGGACTGATGCAGTCCGCCGCGCTGTACCGCGTTCTGCAGATGCCCGACGGGGGAGTGAAGGTACGGGTGACTCTGGAGGATACGTACTTCACGTATCCGGACGGGACCGAGGTGGTCGTGGACCGTTGGACGGGACTGACCACCGTCATCCGACCGGATGGGACGGTCTGTATCGGAGAACACTGCAGGAAGTACGACCCGCGATGAGCGGGTCTTCGTTTCGTATGGGTGCCTTAAGCCTAAACAGTATTGACGTTCCTGCGGGCATTTTGTTACCGTTAGCCTCAATTTGGCGCGTAAAACGGGGATTTCGGGAAGTTTGACATTATGCTTCTCCGTGTGGTATAATTATTCCTAAGTTTCGTAACCTAATCTACCTAATCCATCATGACCAGTTTCATCAGTCCCCGTCGTATCAATAAAATCACCGCCATTCTGGCGGGTTTCACGGTTGTCGCTCTGGCAATTGGACCGGTCCCTCCGCAGTTTGCGGGTGCGGATCACGACCCGTTCGGTGGTGAGCAACTCACGAATGTGCCCATTTGTCACAGTGGCAATGGTACGAACTATGCAACTCCCAATACTCCTCCGAGCGTGAGTTCCATCGTGGGTGGCTCTGGTCACGGTGGCCACCAGTACGACATTATTCCGCCTTTTCACTATGACGATGATGGTGAGGACGCGACTTATCCCGGTCAGAATTGGGACGAGGAGCACATCGCAATCTATAACGATGGCGCGTGTGATGGACCAGTAGCGACCCCGACTCCTGAACCGACCCCCACACCGACCCCGGAGCCTACGCCGACTCCTACCCCCGAGCCGACTCCGACCCCGACTCCTGAGC
>DASPGX010000008.1:0-27265 GCA_035620375.1 Minisyncoccota bacterium
CGCAGTTCCTGATTGAGAGCATCATCCTGACCGGCGTCGCCGGACTCATCGCCCTGGGCATGTTCAGCCTGGTCATCCTCGCGGCCGGACCCGTCAGCCCCATCCCGCTGTCCCTGGACTGGCGCGTGCTGGGACTTGCGATACTGTTCTCCGCCGTCATCGGCGTCGTGTTCGGCATTCTGCCGGCGCGCCAGGCCGCGAAACTGGACCCGTTGGCCGCGCTCCGCTCGGATTAGCCCGATGCTTACGGTATTCAACGGCTCATCTCGTGAGCCGTTGAATATTGACGTAATTGACAACTTGGGGTATTATAGCACCGACCACTTTTTCGCACCTTTTGTGGCAAGGAGGATTGCCGTATGGAATTGACGGTAACGGTGGTGGTGTCGGGCATCATCATCGGTACGCTCACCGCCGCCCTGGCAAAGGCCCGGTCGCAGAACCGCCAGCTCAGACTCGCGGGACCGCCCCGGAAGTCGTTCCGACTGGATGACCTCATCGCGCTCGGCGGCGTCATCACCAACGGCGAGAAGGGAGCCGTCCTGAACGCCGTTCTCGCCCAGCAGGACATCGAGAACAACATCGGACTGGACTACCAGCGGTTCACCGTGGCGATCGACAAGGTCCAGGAGGACATCGCCGCCGGCATCGAACGCGGCGAGCGCCAGATCGAACAGATCAAGGCGAGGAACGAGGAGAACCGGCAGCTGGCCGCGGAAAAGCGCGCCGAGGCCGCGCGCATCGCCGCCCTCGTCACCAACGTCTCCTGACGCATCCCCCAAGGGGTGGCTCCGGCCGCCCCTTGTTTGTATACAGAACCGGCGCCGCATCCCGTGGTATCATGGATGGGCAATGGCGACCGCCACACTGCTCAAGGGACTCCTGGATGCGGCCATCAAACAGGATGCGTCCGACTTGCATATCACCGTAGGCCGGCCACCGACCCTGCGCGTTTACGGCGCGCTGGCCCCGCTGGACGGCAAAGAGGCGCTCGGACCCGCAAGCACGGAGAGCATCATCAGCGAGATGATGACGGCGGACCAGAAAGCGCGCTTTTTGGAAAACCGCCAGCTGGACTTCACGTATTCGCTCGCCAGCCGCGTACGCTTCAGGGTCAGCGCCTACTTCCAGCAGGGATATTGGGCGGCGTCGTTGCGGCTGGTCCCGGCGGAAGTCCGGACGATTGAGCAACTTAACCTTCCGCCCGTCCTTCACGACTTCGCCAAGCTTGCACAGGGCTTCGTATTGATGGTGGGGCCGGCGGGACACGGCAAATCCACGACGACGGCGGCGATTCTGGACGAAATCAACCAGAGCCGGACTTCACATATCGTCACGATTGAGGACCCGATTGAATACCTCTTCACGCCGGGCAACGGGCTGGTGTCGCAGCGCGAGGTCGGCGGCGACGTGCATTCCTTCGGCGACGGCCTCAAGACGGTGTTGCGCCAGGATCCGGACGTCATCATGGTCGGCGAGATGCGCGACCCCGAATCCATCTCGGCCGCGCTGACTGCCGCGGAGACCGGCCACCTCGTATTCTCCACCCTGCATACGAACTCGGCGTCCCAGACCGTGGACCGCATCATTGACTCATTCCCGGCGGCTCAGCAACCACAGGTCATCGCCCAGCTTGCAACGACGCTCGTCGCCATCGTCTCCGAACGGCTCGTCCCCCGGGCTGACGGCAAGGGACGCATCCCCGCGATGGAGGTCATGATTACGAACCCCGCCATCCGGAACCTCATCCGCGAGAAGAAGGTCTTCTCCATTGATTCAGTCATTCAGACCGGCGGCGACGAGGGCATGGTGTCGCTCAACAACTCGCTCATGGCGCTCATCAAGAGCAAGGCTATCACGGCCGAGCACGCCGTGCTGTTCTCCAACGACCCGTCGGGCCTCAAGAAGATGCTCTGACACGCTTACCGGTGCGTGCAGCCGGCCCAGCAGCAGGGCCGGCGTTTTCCTTTTTTGAGATCCTCGCGCATACGACGGATATGGTCGGCCCGCGTCTCGGGTTTCTTGGGTGAGACGACCCAGCAAATCCACTCGTTGCGCGCCAGCGGCGTGATGTCCTCCCAGGCCTCCTGAACAGCGCCATCGGCAAGCACAGCCGCGCGCATGTCGGCCGGCACGGCATGCACGACTCCCGATGAAATTCTCCTGGTCATACGCGGCGGCGCTTCCGCGCAATCAGGGCAGCAAGACGCCAGAGACCGTATCCCACCGCAAGGACACCGAGCAGCTGGCCGCCGGGGCTGTCGTCGTAACCGGCGAACACAAACATCGCGCAGCCAATCAGCACAAGGAATACCGGAAATATATATTTCATGTCGTCACCGTTTACTTGGCGCCATGCCGCTTCTTCATATCATCATACCCCCGTTTGATGAGCCTCTTAAGCGTGGGAATATGCGCGTCCGCCAAACGGTTCAGGTACAGACACCCGACGCTCGTTTTGTGCTTGCCGAGTTTATTGAGCAACGCCCCGTATTTGGCGAATCCCGGCATGATGTAAATCGTCAGGTTCTGCTTTCTCGGTGAAAATCCGGTCAGCGGCCAGTTTCCTTTCTGGCTGCTGCGCTCGGACTCATAGTGATACTCGCCGAACCCGACAATGGACGAGCCCCACATCACCGGTTTTTCGCCGGTGACCTCCCGCATGATTTTCAGAAGCTCCTTGGCGTCCTCCCGCCGCGCCTCGTCGGGCACGCGGCTGAGAAAATCCACGACGCTTCCTTTGTTTTTTGTTGTCTTGAGTTCGGCCATAACGTACTTAAAGGTAATTGCTGGGGGGCTTGGATTCGAACCAAGATACCTGCCTCCAAAGGGCAGTGTCCTACCGTTAGACGACCCCCCAAATGCGTTTCGTACCCGGAACGCATTTGTCCCGAGCGTAGCCGAGGGGCTACAAAAAATATTATACCAGGATTTTTAGACTCCCTCAATTGGCTCCGTCAGATCCACGACCGCGAGCTCCAGCGGCAGGTACGGCAGAGGCGAGGTGCGCAGTTCCTGCCGTGCACGGATGAACGCCTGGATGGTTCGCACGAGGAACTTGCCGTCCAGGCTCTTCGTTTCCGGCGCATCGTTCACCTTTGCCATCAGCAGTTCCCGCAGGTGTTCAAGCACTCCTTTGCAGTAATGGTCCGCGTCCGCGCCCGAGTCGTGCACTTTGGTCAGATGCGTCAGTGCGCCCGCACGGTCGCCTGCGAACAGGCGGGACGCGAGCTCCTGATGCCAGGTCGCCGGCACCAGCCCGAGCAGGGCGACGACCGCGTTCGTGTCCACCGCGCGTCCGCCTTCCGTCAGCACGCGCGACAGCATCACCTCCGCGTCGCGGAGCGCGCCGTCCGCGGACTTGGCGATGGTCAGCAGCGCCTCGGGCGCCACGGAAACCTTCTCCGCCTTGGCGATGGTGCCGAGTTTTTCGGCAATCTGCTCCGGCGTCAGCCGCCGCACGTCAAAGCGCTGGACCCGCGACAGCACTGTCGGCAGAATCTTATGCGCCTCCGTAGTCGCGAGCAGGAACATCACGTGCGCAGGGGGCTCCTCCAACACCTTCAACAGCGCGTTGAACGCGTCCTTGGTGAGCATGTGCACCTCGTCCACGATGAACACCTTGTGCGCGCCGCCCGCGGCCGCGGTTCCGGCGGACTCCTTGAGCGCCCGAACGTCGTCAATGCCGCGGTTGGACGCGGCGTCAATCTCCACCAGATCCATGGAACGGCCCTCGTTCATGGCCGCACAGCTTTCGCACCTGTTGCACGGGTCCTGCGTTTTGCCGCGGTTCGTGCAGTTGACCGCCTTCGCCATGATGCGCGCGAGCGTCGTTTTTCCGGTCCCGCGCGGGCCGGCGAACAGGTACGCGTGGCCGACGCGGCCGGATGACAACGCGCCGCGCAGGGTGCGCACGACGTGGTCCTGACCGACGACTTCCGAGAACGATTGCGGGCGATAGCGGCGGTACAGCATCACGCGCACTATAGCCGAACCGACCTACTTATGGAAGACGAACATTTTATAGCCCGCGAAGCTGAAGATAAGCGCGACGGCGGACCCCGCGATGGCGCCGATTCCCGCCCATGCGTTGGCATCCAGGCCACCCAGAGGACCGACCACGTTCACCACCGCCGATGCGACGCCGACATTCACCACGAGACTGAGGACGGAAACCGCGGCGAACGTCAGGACCTCGCGGCTCCCTCCGCGGCTGGAACCCGAATCGAACGCCCAGTTCTTGTTCCAAAAATAGCTGTGAGTCATCGCCACGAGGAACGAGAACGTCTTGAACACCGTGAACCACACTCCGGCGGCGAATCCCGTCACCCCGATGAGCAGATACAGCACGCCGAAGTCCACCGCGGCGTTCGCGAATCCGATGGCGGCGAAGCGCCCGAACCGCGTGAAGAATGCCATGAACCGGCCGAGAAAGTATCCCAGTTGGACGCCCGCAAGCCACAGGAACGGTACCAACGGAACCAGTACGAACGGGTCAACGCCAAGCGGGAGCGGACGGCCGAGGAACGCCAGGATGCGCCAGCCGATGACGCCGGTCGTGAGGCCGGTTGCAAGTGCGGATACGATGTCGCGCCGGTCGAGTGTTCTCATGTGCTATGGGATATTACGCCGCCGTTATACCGAACCGTTGCTGGATTTCCGCCTCGATCTCATCGCGCGGGCGGCCGAATTTCAACCGTGACATCTCCGTCAGCACCTCGCGCATCTCCGGCTTGCCTTTGGCGTAGATGTCCGTGGAGACGAAGCCGTTCGTCGGACGGGCGACGCTTCCGTTCACCAGCATCGCGATATACGCGTTGAAGTTGTCGATGTTCGCGACGTCCGCCGGCGAGAACACGGGGTCGAACTTCGTTTTGATGACGGGGTTTTCGGCGTCCTCGGGACTGATGCGGAACACCATCGTCGTACCGACGTTGCCGAACACCGCCGCGGCGATTTTCTCGTCCAGCTGCTTGATAAACTGGTGCGCCATGACGAGACACAGCCGGTATTTTCGGGCCTCGGCGAGGATGACGGAAATGCTGTTCGTCGTGAAATTCTGGAACTCGTCCATGTACACGTAATGGTCGGCGAGGTCCTTCGTCGTGTCCCGCGCGAGCGCCGCACGGCGGAGCTTGCCGATGATGACCATGCCGAGCAGGTTTCCGTTCAGGTCGCCGATTTTCCCCTTGCTCAGATTCACCACGAGAATCTTCCGGTTCTCAATGACGTCCCTGAAGTCGATGACGCTCCTGGTCTGGTTGATGATGGGCCGCAGAAAGTCGTTGCTCGTGAACGCGTCGATTTTGCTCGTGATGTATCCGGCGAAGTTCGCCAGCGACTGGTCGCCGGTGGTCTTCGTCGCCTCAAGCTCCCAGAACTGCCGTACAATCTGGTTCGTCTCGTTGGCCAGCAGGTCGTTCCGGAACGCTTCATCAATGAAGACCCGGCTCATGTCGGCGAGCGTCGGCACGCGCCGGTGGAAGTTGTCCAGAAGCAGGAACATCGCGTTCTTGAAGTACCGCTCGAACTGCGGGCCGCCGGTCTCCTTGAGGTCGTACAGCTTGTCCATGATTTCAAACAGCTCGTCGATGATGAGCGTCTTGTCCTGCGGGCTCGCCGGGTCGAATTCGAGCATGTTCAGTCCCATGGGATGCGCGACGTCCGAGGGATTGAAATAGATGACGTCGTCGGCGCGCTCCTTGGGCACGTACGAAAGCACCTGTTCCGCAAGGGACCCGTGCGGGTCGATGACGGACAGGCCTTCACCGGCGCGCAAATCGTCGTAAATCATCCGGTTCATCGTCGTGGACTTACCGGTGCCGGTCTGTCCGATGATGTACATGTGCCGCCGGCGGTCCTCGCGGGCCAGCCGCAGGGACGTCTCGCGCCCCTGATACCGGTTCACCGCGATTTCAATCCCCTCCTGCGGGATTCCCGGCGGGGGTTCGGCCGTCTTGAATCCGGCGAATTTCACCTTCGGCAGAATGAGCGACGAGACCGGGAAATGGTACAGGCTGGTGACCTCCTCGCTGGAAAGCTTCACCGACTGGCCGTGGTTGAACAACCGGAACGCGTATTCAAACACGAGCCGTTCCAGCGCCTTCCCCTTGAGCTTCACGGCCTTGAACGAATTGAGGTCCGGGGAACCGAACTGGGAGAACGCTCCGATGACATCGTCCAGAATCTGGTCCGCGCGCGTCTGGTCGCCGCCTGCGGTCAGGATGCGTACGTTGCAGTCAAAGAGCGGACGTGCCGCCTTGCTCTGCAGTGCACGGATGACCTGATTCTCGAATTCCGTAGCAACTTCGGGCGTCTTGACGACGCCTTTCTCGGACTCCTCCTTTTCCTTCTTCGGGGGATTCTTCGCCAGTTTTATCGCCTTGGCGAACGGATTGCCCGCCTGCATGTAATGCGCGGTCTCCATCGCAAGCTTGCGGAGGCGCGAATCCGATGACGGCCTGACGGTAATCTGTATGGTCGCGCCCTCGCCTTCTTTGGCGAGACGGCCGAGCGCCGCGACCAGCGGACCGAGCGGGTCCGATTCCAGCTGGGAATACGACCGGATGGGCAGTATCGGCTCCGCCTTGAGCTTCAGCCACGCGCCCGCCGAGGCCCCCTGCGGATTAAAGATGCTGTAATCAGGCGAACGCTCAATCTGCGCGGTCGGGAACAAGCCCTGGACCTGCCGCTCAAACGGGTCCGCGAACGGGGCGGGCACCGCAACGTAGAAATGGACCTGTTCACCGACGTGATGCACCGACATCTCCATCGCGATATACGGGTCACCGTACATGAACCGGTTCCATCCCTTCGCGTGAAGGTTGGCGACCGCGGAATACACCTGCTCCATGACCGCGATGAGCTCCTTGTCGGGCCGCGCCTGTTGGCCCTGGGTCGTCGCGTACCGCGGAAGCGCGAATAAAAACAACACCATCCGCAGGGAACGTGCGATATTCCCCCGCGACCGTGCCGCGCCGAGAATGATGAGCGCCGTCACCACAAGGATGACGAGAACGGCGGCGTATATGACGAGGAAAATCGGAGACATTTATTCCGCGGGATTGAACTTGCCGCGCTTGGCGAGTTCCGCGACAAGCTGGTCGCGCAGCAAATCATGGAACGCGTCGATGAGCGCGGCGTTCCCGCTTTTGACCGCCTCGGCGATGGCATCGTCCATGCCCTTGCTGAATGCAATGTTCACCAGCGTCTGCACCTGCTGGGCAATGGCGGGATCCTGCCAGCTTGCGGTCCCTCCCGACGGCTGGGGCGCAGGTTGGTACGAGGGCATTTTCTGCTGGATCTTCTCGCCGACTGACCGGTGCACAAGCTCTTCGTCCGAGGGCATCCGCTCGGTCCCTCCCGATTCCAAAGCCTGACGCTTCGCGGCGAGTTCCTGCTCCAGATCGGCAATCTGCTGCTCCAGTTGCGCGTTCTCCATAATTACCGGAATTATACCACGCGGTGCGCAGATATGCACAAGAACCGCGCACTTTCGGTGATACACTAAAGATGCATCCCATGCGTTTTCTGTCTCACCACCGGACCGAAGCCCTGGTCCTGCTCGTCGTCATGGCCGTCGCCGTCGGTTTCCGTTTCTGGGCGCTGGACCGCGTTCCTCCCGGCCTGTATCCGGACGAGGCGATGAACGGCAACGACGCGGTCGCCGCAGCCGAATCCGGCGAGTACCGCATGTTCTACCCCGACAACAACGGCCGGGAGGGATTGTTTATCAATCTGCAGTCGCTCGCGGTCCGCTGGTTCGGCCCGGAACCCGGTTCGTTGCGCGGCGTTTCGGCGCTTATGGGCGTCCTGACCGTTCTGGGCACGTACCTGCTCACCCGGCGTCTGTTCAATAACTGGGGGCTCGCGGCGCTTGCGGCGTTTTTGCTCGCCGTCGGATTCTGGCACGTGAATTTCTCGCGCATCGGCTTCCGCGCCGTCATGTCGCCGATGTTCGCGGTCTGGTCGTTCTACTACCTGTATACGGCCCTGCAGACGAACCGGCTCTGGCACTGGGGCGTGGCCGGTGCGCTCATGGGACTGGGCATGCATACGTACATCGCATTCCGTATTCTTCCCGTCGCCGCGCTGTTCCTGCTCGTGGTGTACTGGCACGCGGTACGCAAGGACTTCGCGCACGGCAGGTACCGGTTCACCCGCCAGCAGGTCGCCAGCGGCGTCGCCATGGGAGTCGCCGCGTTCATCATCACCGTTCTTCCCCTGGCATGGTACTTCACGTCAAACCCCGGCACGTTCACCGGCCGCGCGGGCCAGGTCTCGGTGTTCGCATCCGATGAGCCGCTGCGGGATGCCGCGGTGAACGTTGTCCGCACGCTCGGCATGTTCGTCTACCGGGGCGACCTGAACTGGAGGCACAATCTTTCGGGAGAACCGCTCCTGTTCTGGCCGGTCGCCGCGCTGTTCGCCGTGGGACTGGCGCGGAGCCTGCTGAAGGTCGGACGAGTGCTCCGCACCCACGGCCACTTCTCGTCCGTGCACGCGCTCCTGCTGGGCTGGTTTTTCATCGGCCTGATTCCCGCATTCGTGTCCAACGAGGGCATTCCGCATGCACTGCGGGCCCTGCCGGTCGCTCCTGTCGTCTATATTTTCGCCGCGGAAGGTCTCTGGTGGCTGTACATCCTCGTCCGCAGGGCATATGAGGCGCGTGACGCACGGCTCGTCTGCATCCCCGATTATCTTGTGCCCGGTACCCACGGCCACGACCGGTGCACGTCCCGCGGCCGCTCCGTCGCGCTGTTCACGCTGTGCGTCGTTCTGGCAGCCCTGGCGGTCCGCGATGCGCGCACGTATTTCGTCACCTGGGGCGCGAGCGCGTCCGCCGCGTCGGCGTTCAACCAGGACTACGTGGAGCTCGCGTCGCGCATCAATGCCGTGCCCGCCGGAACGCCGGTGCTCGTCGTCGTGCAGGCCGGCGGCGTACACGTAAACGGAATTCCGATGCCCGCGCAGACCGTCATGTTCATGACCGATACCGCGACGGCGGAAAAGCAGCGCGCGCGGAACGTCCGCTACGTGCGCGGAGACGAATTCCGGCCGGGTTCGGCCGCGCGGGGTACCGAAATCTTCTACATCCGGTAGTATGCCGCTTTCTCCCGCACGGACCGCCGCTGCGGTCGTCACCTTCGCCGTCATCCTCGCGCTCGTGAGCTCGGCCGGCGATTCGCTCATCGTGGATGAAATCCCGCACATCGGTGCGGGATATTCGTACGTGAGCACGGGCGATATGCGCCTGAATCCCGAACATCCGCCCCTGGCGAAATCGCTTGCGGGACTGGGCGTGCTCGGTTTCGCCGACGGCACGACCGCCTTCGCGAGTCCGTTCTGGACGGCGAACGTGAACGGTCAGTGGGATTTCGGACGCCTCCTCATCTACAATTCGGGGAACAACGCGGAACTCATCAAGCAGGCCGCGCGCGTCCCGATGCTTTTGTTCTTCGTGCTGTCCGCGCTTGTGCTGTGGCGGTGGGCGGTGAGCCGGTACGGTCGCGGTGCGGGCGTGATGGCCGTCGTCCTCTTCGCCTTTTCCCCGACCGTCCTTGCGCACGCCCGTTTCGTCACCACCGACATGCCCGCGGCGTTCGGCGTCCTCGTTGCGACGTGGTTATTCGTCGGATATCTCCGCGGGCCGGACCGGCGGTCATTCGTGCTCGCTTCCCTGGGTCTCGGCGTTGCCCTGCTCACCAAATTCAGCACGGTCCTGCTCATACCGTATTTCTTCCTGGTCGCCGCACTTTGGGCGTTCGGAGAGCGGCACGGCCGTCTCCGTCCCGCGGCGGCACGTGCGGTCCGGTGGTGGTGGCGCACCGCACTGGTGTGCGCCACGGCGTTCGTGTTCGTCGTCTGGCCGGTCTATCTCCTGCACACCGCGGCGTATCCGGTCGACCGTCAGGTCCGTGACACCACGTCGATTCTCGGCCAACAGCCCGGCCCATTGGTCGCCCGGACCGCCGTCTGGCTTGCGGACAAGCCCGTACTGCGCGCGGCGGGACATTACGCGACGGGACTTGCGATGGTTCTCCAGCGTTCGGCCGGGGGAAACACGATTTACTGGCTGGGCAACGTCGTGAAAACCGGCGGCCCGTGGTACTTCCCCATCGTGTATTTCCTGAAGGAATCCCTTGCGTGGTGGATTCTGGCGGCCCTTGCCGTTGCCTCGCTCATTGTCCGCCCGCGCCGTAGCCATGAACACGGACACCGCCCACGCCGCGGTGAATGGTGGGCGGACCATTTCGACGAGCTTGCGATGCTTCTCTGGCTTGCCGTGTACTGGCTTTCCAGCGTCACCAGCACGCTGAACATCGGCGTGCGCCATCTGCTGCCGGTGTATCCGTTCACGATTCTTCTCGTGTCGGGACGGCTTGCGGGCATCGTGGAGTGGCTCCGCCGCCGTGAACCGGCGCGCCTGCGCATCGTCGCGGGGGGCATCGCCCTGCTCATGGGATGGTATGTGTACGAAACGGTCGCCGTGCATCCGTACTACCTGACGTACTTCAACCAGATTGCCGGCGGGCCGTCCGGCGGATACCGGTACGTCGTGGACAGTAACCTGGACTGGGGACAGGACCTCTCACGGCTGTCTGCGTATCTGGACGAGCGCGGCATCGCAGAGGTGGAACTGGATTACTTCGGATGGGCCGACCCGTATTATTATCTTGGCGACCGCGTCGTCTGGGGAACCGCCGGCAAGTACGCGAGTGCGGAGGAGTTCATTCGCCGGAACCGCACGGACGGGTGGATTGCGGTCTCGGCGACGTTCCTGCAGAACTCCAACGGATTCAAGACGTTCGACCCTGGCGACAAGCGCAGTTATTTGTGGCTCACGCAGTACGAACCCGAGGCAATTGTGGGACACAGTATATTTGTGTGGCATATCACTGAATGAGAAAAGCCCCCGGCATCACGCTCGGGGGCTCATCCAATCCAGTTCCGTCCGGGAATCGAACCCAGGACCGTCCTCCGCTCCGACTCGTCGCATGCCTCTCCTGTGCCTGCGCCCGCTGCGGCTGTATCTGCAGCGTAGCCTCGGCTGTGGGCTTGCCGGCATGCGCAAATCCTCGGAGCATCCTCGGACAATGCTTCCATCACATATCCACGGAACTGACCGGGCCGGGGTCTCACGAAAACGCGCCTCTCCTTGGGGAGCAGGCGACGTTCGCCCGGTACCTGCACCGCAGACCCCGGGACCCGGGAAGAGCCAACAATTTCCGAATTCGTTACCTGACTCTTACCTTCTTACGGTTGTCCGTGCCTGGCGTCGGCCATTCAGAGGTTATCTTACTTGCGTGCCGGTAGGGTTTGGACGAGTGGTGAAATCATTGGCTTTTCCCGGATCCCGAAGGATCCAGGGGAGGTTGAAGAAAGGAACTAAACGTACATACAGTATAGCAGAAGAGTGTTTTTTCGTCAATACCCCAAAAAGGCGCGTAAAGCCTCACTTATAGAAGACCTTCTCGGGAACGCGCAGATCCACGTATTCCGCCGTAAACGACCCGGCCGCCCTGCGGTCCGCAAGGAATACCTCAAGTACTCCGCTCTGCGCACGGATATCGTGTTCCAGCGAATACATGATGTCGAACCCCGCAGTCACGGAAACCCGGAGTTCGGACAGCGGACCACGCCCCACCAGTACCTGACGGACGCCCAGGTCAAGTTCCCGGAGCATCTCCGCGATATCCAGAATGGCGCCGAGCAGCTCCTTCTGGATGTCCCCTTCCGGGCGCTCATCCCTCACTCCCAGCAGAATGGTACCGCTGGAAGGGACGGCGGTTCCCCATATCACGCCCTCGCCGTCGAAGTAGTAGCACGGACGCGTCTGTTCCGTCGTCCGGCACCATGTGCCCACCGGCTGGCGCTCGGTCACCGCCACTTCGATTTCATGGGGCCACCGGCGATGCACGCGGACGCCGGAAATCTCGGGAAACGCCGCGAGAATTGCCGCCTCCGCCCTTGCCGGGCTGAAGTTCGCCAGCGTCGGAATCCGGGTGAACCGGCCGAACAGCATGCCGCGGTATCCGTCATATGCCCGCGCCGCAACGGCCCCGCCGTCTATACGGGTCACGCCGGACACGGTGATGTCGTGCAGAGCGATGACGCCGGTGAAATCGGAAAGCGCGGCGAGCCCCACGGCCAGACCAACGACCGAAAGAAGAAGCCACCGGATGCGGTGCCCCCTGCGGAGGCGCGGCGCCGAAAAACGCCTGCCGGCGGGCATCCGGACAGGCACGGGTGAGGACTGACGTGCGGCCATGATCAGGCGAGTTCGCTGCGTCCGCCGAGAAACGGCTTCAATGCCTCCGGAACAGCCACGGTGCCCTTTTCGGTCTGACAGTTCTCCACGACGGCGATTATCATCCTGCCGAGCGCGAACGCCGTGCCGTTCAGCATGTGCGTCAGCTCCGTCTGCTTTTCCCCGATGCGGTAGCGCGATTTCAGGGACCGGCTCTGGTAATCGGTGGTGTTGCTGGTGGAGTGGGTCTCGCGGTATTCGTTCTGGCCGGGCATCCAGGTTTCAATGTCGAACGTCGCCGCGGCCGCCGCACCGAGGTCGCCCGTACACAGCCGCAACACGCGGTAGTGCAGGCCGAGTCCCTGCACCAGCGCCTCCTGGCACGCGAGCAGGAACCGGTGCTCCGCTTCCGAGGCGCCCGGTTCGCACACCGTGAACATCTCAAGCTTATCGAACTGGTGCACGCGCAGGATGCCGCGCGTGTCCTTGCCTGCAGCTCCCGCCTCACGTCGGAAACAGGTGGAGAAGCCGACGTACCGCAGCGGCAGACGTGCCGCCTCCACGATGGTGTCGTAGTGCATGGGTCCGATGGACTGCTCGCTCGTGCCCACGAGATACAGTTCGTCCTTGTCCAGCCAGTACATCTCGTCGTTCCCCGGCGACGTCCCGATGCGCTCGGAAAATCCCATCGCGTTCATCATCTCCTTGCGCACCATGACGGGCGGAATGACCGGTATGAACGGCCGCGCGGGGACGTCCAAACCGGCCTTTGCGGCCACGTCCGCGATGAAGGATTCATCGGTCAGCCGCGAAACCGCATATTGGATGAGCGCGAATTCCAGCAGCGCCGCCCAGCCGGTCAGGTACCCGAACCGCGCTCCGGAAACTTTGGCGCCCGATTCCATGTCTATGGCGCCCGACGGCTCGGCGATTTCCAGGTAGTGCTTCGGCGTAAACCCGAACGAAGGCTTTGCGCCCCACTCCCGCTCCACGACGTTCGCCGCGGAACCGGCGCCTACCGGCGTATCCGGCAGGGGGATGTTCGGCAGGGCGGCGATGGCGTTATGCAGAAGCAGTTCCAGCTCCTGCAGACGCATCTCGCGCGATTTGATGCGGTGCTTGAGGTCCTTGAGGTTTTCGCGGTTCTCTTTGGCGGACGGATCCGCGGAAGCCTTGTTCTGCTCCGCGCGGGCGTCTTCAATTTCCTGCAGGACGTGCCGCCACTGCCCGTCCATGCGGTTGAGTTCATTCACGTCCACGTCCACGCCGCGCGCGAACATGGCGTTACGCACCGCGTCGGGACTTTCGCGTATCAGCTTCGGGTCAATCATGTGCGGGGTTTCATCGTCGGGAAGAGCAGGACTTCGCGGAGCGAGTGCGCGTCGGTGAACAGCGCGACCAGGCGGTCCACACCGATGCCGATGCCCGCCGCCGGCGGCATGCCGTACTCCAGCGCCTGAACGAAATCTTCGTCAAAACGGTGCGCCTCCTCGTCTCCGCCCTCGCGCATCGCCTGCTGGGCTGCAAACCGCTCACGCTGGTCTCCGGGGTCGTTGAGCTCGGCGAACGCGTTACACAGCTCGAATCCTCCCATAACGAGCTGGAACCGTGCAACCGTCGCGGCGTCGGGAGAGGTCCGCTTGGACAGCGGCGACAGGTCAACCGGATGCTCCGTGACGAAGACCGGCTCGCGCATATCCGGCCGCACCAGTTTCTTGTATATCTCGTCCGCCAATGCCGGCTTGGACATGCCTTTCTCCACTTGGCAGCCCAGCTCCTTGGCGCGCGCGGCGAAATCCCCGTCGTCGGCAAGGTCGTACTCAAGGCCGGCGTGTTCTTTGATGATGTCGGTGAACTTCAGGCGCGGGAACGGCTTGGCGATGGTCACCGTTTCCCCGTTCACGGTCAGCTCCGGCTTGCCGTTCAGTTCGGTCGCCAACGCAATCACCAAATCCTCGGTCAGCCCCATCAGCCACTCGTGGTCCTGATAGGCGGCATACGCCTCCAGCATGGTGAACTCGGGGTTGTGCTCGCGGTCCATGCCCTCGTTCCGGAAACACTTGCCCAGCTCAAAAACGCGCTCGTATCCGCCCACGAGCAGACGCTTGAGGTACAGCTCGGGCGCCACGCGGAGGTACAGGTCCATGTCCAGGTCGTTCATGTGCGTAACGAACGGCCGCGCGGTCGCGCCTCCCGGAATGGTCTGCAGCAGCGGCGTCTGCACCTCAAGATACCCGTGGTCGGCGAAAAATTTGCGGAGAAACGCCATGATGGCGAAGCGCCTCGTGAACCGCGCTTTGACCTCCGGATTGAACAGGAGGTCCAGATGCCGCGCGCGGTACCGCTCCTCCACATCCTGCAGGCCGTGCCACTTCTCGGGAAGCGGCCGCGTCGCCTTCGTCAGGTATCGGTATTTGGCGACCTGCACGCTCCGTTCATTGCGCTTCGTCAGGAACGGGATTCCGGACACCTCCAGAAAATCCCCGGCGTCCAGCGTTTCCAGAAGCAGTTCAAAGGTCGCGTCGCCCAGTTCGTCCTTGCGGAACATCGCCTGAATCACGCCCGAACCGTCGTCCAAATCGGTAAATGCGAGGCCCCCGTGCACCCGCTGGGCCACAACCCGTCCCGCGATGACGACGGACCGTCGCTCTTCCGAGAGCGCGTCAAAATCGCGGACCACGTCGCCGATGCGGTGCGTCCGCCAGGTCTTGATGGGATACGGGTCAACGCCCGCCTTGCGGAGTTTGGCGAGTTTTTCCTGTCGCGTTGCCAGCAGTTCGTCCAACGGCATAGGAGCATGATATACGCTTCACGGGCGATATTCAATGAAAAAAAAGAGCGGTCCGCCTCCCCTTTCGGGAAGACGGACCGCGGGAACGTCAGGCGGACGCGCCCTTGCGCGGGTCGCCGTTGGCGCCTTTGGCCGCGGGCGGCAGATGCTCGGCACTGGCCGCCGAAAGCCCTGCCGTGATCTGGGCGATGAGGTCCCCGGCGGCGTTCGGTCCGGATGGCAGGAACATCACGTGCTTGGCGTTGGAGCCGATGTCCTTGGCCATGTCCATGTACTGCATCGCCAGCAGGAAGACGCTCGCCTCGCGCTTGTCGATGCCGCCGGCCTCAGCCACGGCCTTGACCGACTCCTCGTAGCCCTTCGCGATGGCCTCGCGCTGGGCGGCGATGCCCTCGCCGTGGAGCTTGTCCTGCTCCTTCTTGGCCTGGGCCGCCTTGACGACCAGGATCTTCTCGGCCTCGCCCTTCTGCTCGGCGGCCTGGCGGAGCCGCTGCTCCTCCACGACCTTGTTCATGGCCGCCTGCACGGAGCCCGGAAGCTCGAAGTCCACGACCTGCACCGAGCTGATCTCGTGGCCGTAGCGCTTCATCCGCTCACCAATGAGCTCCTGCACCTTCAGGGCCAGCTGCTCCTTGTTCTCGTAGAGGTGGGTGAGCTCCTGGTCGGGCACGTAGCCGCGGACGATGTCGTAGGCGAAGGACTTCATGGCCTTGAGCGGCGAGTTGTGCTCGTACTGCGCCGCACGCGCGTCCACGACGCGGTACTGGATGGAGAGCTTGACCTTCAGGACCGTGTCGTCCTTCGTCTTGGTGTCCGCTTCCACCGGGAGCTCCTGGTCCAAGGTCGGGATGACCGGGCCCTTGGAGTCGATGAACGGAATCTTGATGCGCAGACCGGGCTTCACGGTGCGGAGGTACCTGCCGAACCGCTCGATGTTGCGCTCGGACGCCTGCTCCACGATGAACACGTTCGCCAGGATGACGATGAGCAGGAAGACCGACGGGACGACCCAGACGGCGTAGCCCAGGATGACCTGTGCCACGTCCGGCGGGTTCTGCTCTACGAACTGGACCGCCGCGGTCAGGTTCTGCGTGTCCACGCCGAGGCGGCGGGCCAGGTGCGAGGCGAAGTGGTCGCGCGCGACGTCGTAGCTGCCGTCCAGCGTCTGCGTGGAGCCGTTGCTGAAGTGCAGCGTCGCCTCGTACTTCGCACTGCTGTTGTAGACGCTGTCCGACAGGTTCAGCCAGTAGGTGACCTTCTCCAGCTTCGGCTGCTCCTGCGCGAACGCCGGAACGAGGGCCAGCGCCAGGATGGCGATGACCAGGAATACGGACTTGAATCGCGTCATCACGTCGTGATTCTCCTCTCTTGGTAGGGGGCTGCCCAATGCAGTCGTACATATAATACCATGCATTTCCTATATAGTAAAGTTTAACGGCTCATGAAATGAGCCGTTAAACAGCAGGAGGAAGCCGCTACAAGCGGTTATTTAATTTCGGTAATCTTGTATTCCGCGGTCCCCTTGGGCGTGGTGACCGTGACCTTATCCCCCTTCTTGTGGCCCAGAAACGCGCTGCCGAGCGGCGATTCGTTGGAGATGAGTCCGCGGAGCGGGTCGGCCTCGGACGCCCCGACGATGGTGTATTCCTTGGTGTCACTGCCGGTTTTCACCTTGACCCGCGAGCCGACGTTGACGACGCCCGACTTTGAGCTGCTGCTGATGACCACCGCGTTCTCCAGAAGCGCATCCAGCTCCTGGATGCGGCCCTCGTTCGTGGACTGGGCGTCTTTTGCCTCCGAGTACTCGGCGTTCTCCGAAAGGTCGCCCTGTTCCTTGGCCTCCTTGATGCGCGCGGCAATCTCCTTGCGGAGCGTTCCGGTGCGCCAAGACAGCTCTTCCTTGAGCTTTTCCAGGCCTTCCTTGCTGAAATATTGGCTGTCCATACAGGAATCGCTCCGGAACAGTGGTCCCCGGAGCGAGGTTAACGGGGGTCAGTGTAGCATATCACCGCCCCCGTGGCAATCAGGGTCCGGGGGCTACGGGCCCTTCCGACCCGCTGGCGGACTCGGGAACTTCCGGCGCAACCGTCATGGAGGGTTCGGGAGCCGGGGTTGCCGGAACCGCGCGGGGCGTCAGCTGGCGCGTGAAATACCAGTTCAGGAAATCGTACGCGGCCCTGATGGCATACCCCTGATTGGACGGCGAACCTTCCACCAGCACCGTCATCGCGACCTGCGGATTCTCCGCGGGCGCGTAGACCGTCAGGAACGAGTTGATGCGCTCGCCCTTGATGACCTCGGCAGTTCCCGTCTTCGCCGCCGCAGTCACGGGAAGATTCTGCAGGATGCGCGCCGTCCCGGAGGTTACCGTGCGCCGCATCGCCTGCTGCATCGTGCGGACATGCCCGGCGTCGAACGGCAGCTGGCCCAGTGCCTGCGGGTCGTAGGTGTGCAGCGTCCGCTGCTGGTCGTCCAGGATGCGCTGGCCCAGCCGCGGCGACCATAACGTACCGCCGTTCGCGATGGCGGATACGTAGGTATTGAGCCAGAGCGGCGTAAGCAGAAGGTCGCCCTGGCCGATGGATACGTTGTACGTGTCCCCCTGATACCACGGTTCCTTGCGGTTCACCCATTTCCAGTCGGGGTCGGGCACGAACCCCGTTTCCTCGCCCGGCAGATCCACCCCGGTCCGGGAGTCCGCGAATCCCCGGCGCAGATAGTCAACGATGCGGCCGATGCCCAGTCCGCCGATGGAGCCGTGTCCTCCCCCCACCGAAAAGAAATAGATGTTGCACGAGTCGGCCACCGCGCGGAACAGATCAAACGACCCGGCCTCGGGCCTCCAGTTGCGGAACACGTACGGGTCCGATGGATTTGCAGGATTCGGGATGCTGATGGCGTTGCAGTCCGGCACGGTCGTTCCGGGCGTGACGACGCCCTCCTGAAGCGCCGTCATGCCGATGAACGGCTTGATGGTGGAACCCGGATTATAGCGCCCCCCGATGACGCGGTTGAACAGCGGACGCCGGGGATTCTCGAACAGCGCGGAAAACTGCTCCGGCGAGAGCCGTTTATTGAACACGTTGTTGTCGTACGTCGGAAAGCTCACCATCGCCAGCACCGCACCGCTTGCGGGGTCCTGTACCACCGCGGCGGCCTCGCCGAGCCCGGACTCCCGCAGGACCGTGAACAGCGCGTTGAACAGCGCCTTCTGTGCCTGCGCATCAATGTTCAGCATCAGGGTCGCTCCCTGGCCCGCCGCGCGCTGTTCATGCGCGTCGGCGACGAAGGACAGGGTGCCGTGCGAGCCGCGGATGACCTCCTCGTACGCGGCCTCAATACCGGCACGCCCGACCGTGTCGGACGGCAGGTAATAATCGTCCCGGACCATGTCCTCGGGGCTGACGCGGCCGACATACCCGATGACCGACGAGAACTGCTCACCGTCGCGGTAATCCCGCTTTGTGCTGGTGATGAGATAGAATCCCTCGGGCATATCCCGGGTCAGCGCAAGCGCCTGCTCCTTCTCCAGGTCGGATTCCAGGAAAAAGACGGCATTCCGGCTGATATTGTCCGCGATAAGGCCGTTCAGGCTGTCCGCCGGGATGCCCAGCACCCCGGACAGCCGCCGGGCCGCGGGGTATCCGCCGTCCGGGCCGCGTACCACCTGGCGGGAAATGGCGAGCAGGTCGAAACTGGGCACGTTCTCCACGAGATGCACCCCGTTTCGGTCAAGAATGAGTCCGCGCGGAGGCGGAACGGCGACCGTCACCGTCCGGTTCGCTTCCGCAAGCAGCGCCATTCTGCCGTGCTGGCGCACCATGATATCGCCCGACATCGCGCCGACGACGGCGAACAGCACCGCCAGCAGAACGCCGGCGGCGCGGAACGTCCCTTCGGGAACGGGAGCCTCAAGGTCCGCAAAGTCGCTCGCGGCGTCCACGAGGGTATCCTCGGGTCCTATCCATTCGTCGCTCCGCGGAGCTACGGCATATGTCCGTCTGCGGAAGAAGTTCATAGCAATCCGCCCCGCTCACGGCGCGCACGGCCGGCGCGGGACGCCTGAAGCATGATAACGGACGCCGCGCACATCGCCAGCACGATGACGCCGTTCACGCGCCAGAGCGCCCACCACGGTGCGGCCGGCGCGGGCATGCCGGGCAGACCGAGCCACAGCACCGAAAAACCGACCATGCCCGACGCCCACAGCGCCGCGAGGAGAAGGCGGACCGGTACCGAACCGGACGAAGCACGGGAACCCGTGCCAACACGGATAAACCGTGCGACCACAGCGTGGACCGCGGAAAGTACCGGCACGGACAGGGCGAGCGTGCCCGGCCGGAGGCCGTACCAGTATTCATACGCCAATACCAACAGCGTCCAGATAAGCACGCGACGGATACGGACGCCGTCGGTCACCGCAAGTGCCGGGACGAGGCCGTACGGACCGTGCGGCAACGGCCGCCCGACGGCAAGCGCCGGAACGAGAAACGCCAGGACCCACAACAGGACCCTGACCGCCCGCTCACGGCCGGAAAGCGCTCCGTCGTTCATGGGATGAGGATAAGGACGCGGTCCACCGGCCCGTCGCGGTACGCCGCATCCACGGTAACCGTCTGGAACAGCGTCGTACTCTCGGGATCCACGGCCCTGACCGTGCCGATGATGAGTCCGGCCGGGATGTCGTCCAGTCCGCTGGAAATGACCAGCGCGCCCTCGCTCACGGTCTCGTCCTTGGCCACAAGATCAAAAATAAACCTGCCGTCGGGCGCTACCCTCGCCAGACCGCTGACCGGCGTACCTCCGATGCGGGCAGTGACCTGCGAACCGGGGTCTTCAAGAACGCGGACGGCGGATGATTGCGGAGTCACCCGGTCCACGACGCCGACAAGGACGCCCCCGTCGGTGACGACCGCGGAACCTGCTGTTACCCCGTGCGCGGAACCGCGGTTCACCGTCATCCGGATTTGCGCTCCCGCAACGCCGTACGCGAAAACGCCGCCGATGACCGCGCGGCGCTCCTTGCGCGCCGGCAGTTCCGCGGCGCGCCGCAGGAATTCGTTCTCCTCCTGCACGTCGGCGAGGACAGCACGCTCGGATTCCAGCACTGAAATCCGGTCGCGGAGCGTCCCGATGTCTTCCGTGCCGCTCCACGCCGCACCCGCGGCTACGACGGCCCGCGAGGCGCGGGAGAACGTGGACCGCACGCCCCAAAAGATGTTCTCGGTGACCGCACCCTGCACAATACTCCGGACGCCGTATCCGGCAGCGACGGCAACGACGGCCGTACTAACCGTCGCGATGACCGTACCTGCGATGATGCGCCGGGAGCTGGCCATGGGTTCAGAACGTCATCTCCTCCTCGTGCACGACAAGCACCGGTTTGAGTTCTTCCAGGCGCTCCAACACGAACCCGCATCCGCGCACGACCGCGGTCAACGGGTCGTCCACGGCCTGGACCAGCAGCTTGGTCTCCTTGGCGATGAGCGTGTCCAGTCCCTTGATGAGGGCGCCGCCTCCCGCGATGGCGATGGGCCGGTTGATGAGGTCCGCCGTCAGTTCCGGGGGCGTTTCCTCAATCGTGCTTTTGACCGCCTTCACGATGGACCTCACGGAGCGCGCCATCGCCGACCGCACCTCCTGCGTACTTACGCTGATTTCCCGAGGAAGGCCCGACACGAGATCGCGCCCCCGGACGGGCTGTTCCACCTCGTTGTCCAGGGGATGCGCCGACCCCAGGGATATCTTGACCTGCTCCGCCGTCGCGTCGCCGATAAGGAGGTTCCGTTCATCACGGAGATACCTGACGATATCGTCGTTCAGCTTGTCGCCTGCGATGCGCAGCGACCGCGACGCGATGGTTCCGCCCATGGAGATAACCGCCACCTCCGTCGTCCCGCCGCCGATGTCCACGATGACGTTCGGCACGGCGTCCTGAATGGGCAGCCGGGCGCCGATGGCGGCAGCCATCGGCTCCTCGATGAGGTATACCTCACGGGCACCGGCACTGTAGGTGGCGTCCTGCACCGCCCGCCGCTCCACCTCGGTGACCCCGCTGGGAATGCCGACAACCACGCGGGGCCGCGGCATGACGGAGAACGCCTCCTGGTGCACCTTGTCGATGAAAAACCGGAGCATCTGCTCCGTCACCTCGAAATCGGAAACGACGCCGTTCACCAGCGGACGGATGACGGCGATGTATCCGGGCGTGCGGCCGACCATGCGGCGCGCATCGCTGCCGATGGCCAGGATTTTCCCCGTCTTCTGATTGACCGCGACGATGGACGGCTCATTGATGACGATGCCCTTGCCGCGCACATACACCAGGGTATTGGCAGTACCCAGGTCGATGCCGATGTCTTTTGACCAGATGCCGAACAGTCTGTTGAGCATGATGCTGAACGCAAAAACCGATACCGAAACGTATCAAAAAGCCCGGAACGACGCAAAAAATTACCCCAGCAATTCGGCGACGGCCCTAAATACCCGGTCGCCGTCCGCATCATCGCCCGAAAGACGGACGGCCGCATGCGGGACGCCGGGACCGAACGCGTACGATTCCGCCTCATCCATCAATGATGCACGGAGCGCCGGATCCGTGATGTTCCGCAGGTCCAGGTTCCGCTCCATGAGCCGGCGGTTGTCCGGCAGGAACAACAACACCCGCGCATTGAGTTCGGCGGCATGCCGGGCCACCGCGTGTACGCCGGCCGCCGTCAGCACGATGAGTCCGTGCGAGCGCGCGAGAACGTCATGCATGTCACCGAGCGATGAGCCGTAATACGCCTGACGGTAGTAGTCATGCTCCAGCAGCGACCCGGACGCCAGCAGCGCTCTGAATCCCGACTCATCCATGAACCGGTATGTCTCATGGTCACGCGCATCCCGCGGTTCGCGCGTCGTGCGTGTTTTCACCCGTGCGATATCAAAACGGCCGCTCGTCAGAATGGCGTCGGCCCAATAGGTCTTGCCGACCGCACGTCCTCCCGCGATGACGAGCAGCCGGTTGGTTTGCGCGGTGGTGGTCATACGTACACGGCGACCTCTGTACGCTACCACAGCTTCCGCACGCGCGTGTTGATAAGAGATTTCAACGGCTCAACGACTGAGCCGTTGAACCGCATCCGCCGTCGCGATGACTTCGGCATCCCCGCCTGAGCGCGGTTGGAATTCCACCTTCCCTTCTTCGGTCTTCTTGCCCACGGTCAGGCGCACCGGACAGCCGATGAGATCCGCATCGGCGAACTTTTCGCCCGCGGACGCGTCTTCACGGTCATCCCACAGCACATCCGTTCCCGATTCCGTCAATTCGTCGTACAGGCGCTCCGCCCGGCCGTCACGCGCAAGGTCAACCAGGTGTACGCCGAACGGCGCGACCGACGCCGGCCAGATGATGCCCCGCTCGTCATGATTGAGCTCAACGACGGTGCCCATGGCGCGTCCGGGCCCGATGCCGTACGACGCCATGATGACCGGCCGGGACGCGCCGTCGCGGTCGGTGAACGTAAGGCCCAGCGCCTCTGAAAACCGCGTCCCGAGCTTGAAGATATTACCCACCTCGATCGCGCGTGATTGCCGGAGTTCACCGTCCGGAAGTCCGCCCGATTCTTTGAGCGATTCGTACACGTCGGCATTACAGACGAACGAATGGTCCTCCGTGTGATGAATGGTGTCCTCGCCGACGTCGGCAAGCACCTGGAACTCGTCTGAGAATTTGGAGAACAGCCCGCCGGACGCGGTCGTCCGCAGAGCCGGCAGACCGATGCGGCTGAAAATCTTCAGGTATGCCTGGGCGACCTGCTCGTAGTATCCGTTCAGACTCTCTTCGTCCGCATGGAAGCTGTACAGGTCCTTCATCAGAAATTCCCGGCCCCGGAGAATCCCGCTCTTGGCGCGCGGCTCATTCCGGAACTTCACCTGAATCTGGTAGACCGCTTTGGGCAGGTCCTTATAGGAACTGATATGGTGCCGCGCCAGCTCGGTCAGCGGCTCCTCGTGCGTCCACCCCAGGCCCGTCGCATGCCCCGCGGCGTCGGTGAACTGGTACATCACATCCTTCGCGCCGTCCCACCTGCCGGTCGCATCCCATGTCGCACGGTTCTGCAGTACCGACATATGCAGTTCCTGCGCGCCGGTCGCGTTCATCTCTTCACGGATGATGCGGTTTATCTTCTCCAAAACGCGGACGCCCAGCGGGAGGTATACGTACACCCCCGCCATGACCTTATGCACAAACCCTCCCCGCGTAAGCAGGCGCGCGTTCGCCGCCGTCTCATCCGACGGCGCTTCCCGCAGCGTGCGCGTGAACAACTGTGACAGTTTCATGACGGAACTATCGTATCAGATTCAGAACAGTTTCCCGATATCCTTGATGGTGACGGCGACCATCAGCCCCAGAAGGAACAGAAAACCCAGGCCGTTGATGAGCCGCTCCGTGTGCTGTCGCAACGGACGGCCGCGGACCTTCTCGCCGATAAGGATGGCCAGGCGCCCGCCGTCCAGTGCGGGAAACGGCAGGATATTCAGGACCGCGAGGTTCATGGAGATGACCGCGACGAACTGCACGAGGTAATTGAAACCGATCCGCGCCGCCTGCCCCGTCAGCGTGGCGATGCCGACGGGCCCCGCGACCTCGCCCGCCAGACGGCCGTCCGTGAACAGGGAGCCGATGATGCCCGCGTACCCGACAACGATGGAGATGAACATCATCCCCGCGTCCGCAACGCCCCTCCACAGCGCCTGATACCAGGGATATGACACGACGCCCGTCATGACGAGGGAAATGCCGATAGGTCCCTCGGTGGGCCCCACCGGTTCACGCAGCGCCAACGGGAGCGCGAGCTCCTCGCCGCCGCGGGAGAGGATTATCGTGACCTCCCTGCCCGCGTTGGCAAGCGAAAACTCCTGAACCTGCTCCGGACCGGTCACCCGCAGCAATGAACCGTCCGAAAGCCGGAATCCGGTTATCGCATCCAGAGGCATCAGCCCGGCCGCGGCGGCGGGACTGTCCGGGGAAACGCTGATGATCTGGACCTGCTTGTCGGTGGCGAGATTGATGAGCGCAGGCTCGAACAGGCCGACGCGCAGACCGAGGAAGTTGCCCAGCACCAGGAGCGCGGCCGCGAACAGGAAATTCATCACGACGCCCGCGACCACGACGCCGACCTTCCTGCCGAACGACGCGGCGGCGAAACTGAACGGCGACGAGCGGTCCTGACCGTCCTCCCCGTGGATTTTCACGAACCCGCCGAACGGAATCCAGTTCAGGGAATATACCGTCTCGCCGCGCCGCACGCCCCACAGGCGGGGAGGAAATCCGAAGCCGAACTCCTGCACACGCATACCTGCGCGCTTGGCCGCGACAAAATGCCCGACTTCGTGGACGAAGACGAGCACGCTGATGACGACGAGAAAAATGACGGCCGTGAGCATTATGCAGACATCAGTTCGGCCTCCTTACGTTCCTTGAGCTCCTCGAGCTTTCCGTGGAGTTCGTCCACCACCTTCTGCAGCTCCTCCTTTGCCCTGCGGACGTCGTCTTCGCGGGCGGTTTTCTCGCGGACGGCCGCCTGCACCTTCTTGAGGATTTCTTCGCGCGTCTGGCGGATGCGGATGCGCGCCTCCTCAATCTTCTGGTGCAGAAGGCGGACGTATTCCTTGCGCCGCTCCTCGGTCAGCGACGGCACCGTCAGCCGGACGGACGTGCCGTCCACCACGGGATTCATGCCCAGGTCCGAGTCACGGATGGCGCGTTCGATGTCCTCCAGCGCCGCCTTGTCCCACGGCTGGATGACGATGCTCCGCGCATCGGGCGTGGCGATTGACGCCACCTCCTTCACCCGCATTTCCGACCCCGCATACTGCAGTTTCAGTTCGGACACCATGTCCGGATTCGCCCGGCCCGTACGGATTGCCGACGCTTCCTTGCGCGCGTGCTCAAACGCGGCATCAAAATCCGCCCGCCGCTGCTTGATGAGTTCCTGGTACATAACCCCGTGAAAATAGCAGATTTCCTTATAAAATGGAACCCCCGCGCTCGGATGCGCGGGGTAGCGGAACGGCCGTTCAGTTGACGGTAAAGGAGCCGATGCGCCTGATGATTTCGAGGTAGTGCTCCGGTCCGGCGGCCCCGTCCTGGATGATGAGCGCGTCCACGACGTATGCGTCGCCCCGTCTGCTCTCCAGCGCGCGGTGCGCGATTTCCTCGGCCGCGAGGTAGTCCCGGAGGATGTCCAGGGCCGCGAGCGCTTCCACCTCTCCGGGCTCGTCCTTACGGGAAGCCGTACTGATGCTCAGCGCCCCCGTATCGTACGTCTGGACCCGGAGCCGTACCTCCAGGCCGCCCGACATGGAAATCCGGTGAATCTCGTTGGATTCCATTGCCACATTCCACCTGCCTTTCAAAGACCATGGAGCATAGGTCCGCCGGAGCACAACGTCAAGGAGGCGGAATTTGTGTTTAAATAGTTAATATGGTATAATATTTTCCATCACACGCTCATTGGTACGCGAGGAGGTGACCATGAAGCGGTTACTGCCGGTTTTCAGCGTGGTGCTTGCCGCCGCGCTCGCCGTTCCCGTTCTGGCCGGGCCAAAAAAGCCCAAGAGGCCCGGGGTTTCGGTACGCGTGAGCCCGCGCGTCTCCCATGCCCCGCTTCCCGGGCACACGAGGCACGTGTTCCTGTACATCACCATCGAGAACGTGACCCCGGAGTGGGAGCAGTACTGGTGCCCGGAATTCCGCGTGGAGTGGGGAGACGGAAGCGCGAGCGGCCGTGAAAGCGACTGCGTGCCGTTCCACGAGGCGAGCGCCGAGGACCTTGCGTACCGTGAATACCCGTTCACGTACGACTACAAGTGGGGCATCGGCCACAGCCGCATCAACGTGGAACTCCACCGCGCGGGGAAGAAGTTCGACTCCAAATCGGCGGACATCACCGTCGGGGTCGGACACTGAGCACCGAACGCTCCTGAAGGGGCGCCGACGAGAGCCGGCGCCCCTTTTTTCATGCCGTAAGAAGAAAATGCTCCACCGCAAGACGTGCATTGAACTGCGGCTGCCCGAGCATGTCGTACAGCTCCAGCAGTCCGTGCAACCGGCGGGAGAGTCCCGGCTCGGACGCCAGACGCGGCCGGGAGTACGCGAGCCAGTGACCGACGAGTTCGCGTCGGTCATCGCGGTCCGCCACGGCCTTGGCCCACGCCAGTCGCTCCGCGACACCCTGACCGAGCCTTTGGTCAAGTTCCGCTCCCGACGCGATAATCTCTTCAGCGGCATCGTCGCGGAGCACCCGCCGCACCCACCCGATGCGCCCGCCGGCGAGCGCCACAAGCGCGTCGCGTGATTTCGCCGGCAACTTTCTTCCGACATCATCCGCGACAGCGGAGTCCGCCGCGGCGGCAAACCGCACCTGATGGCACCGCGACCGCACGGTGGCCGGCAGTTCCGCGGGCCGCGCGGTAATGAGCATGAAGGTTACGTATGCCGGAGGCTCCTCCAGAAGTTTGAGCAGCGCGTTCGCCGACTCGCGCGACATGCGATCGGCGTCATCCATGATGACGAACAGCCGGACGCCGGAAGGCGGCCGCAGATGCAGCGCGCTCCGGAGGGGACGGATGTCTTCCTCGATTTCTATCGTTGTGCGGTCGGGAGCGCCGACCCGGACCGCGTACGGGTCGCTTACGCCCACGACCGCGCCCCCGTGCGCCGCGCTGATGAGCTCCGTGGCAAACGTACGCTTACCGACCATTTCCGGACCGGTGAACAGATAGGCGTGCGCGAACCGGCCCGTCTTCAAAATGTCGGCGAAGTACACCTTCTGCTTCTCATGCCCGATAACGGACCATTTCATGACTCAACTGTAGAGTGAATATTGAAATGTGGAAAGTTCTCTTAGTGCGGATGTATGACCGGACCGCCGAATACGGCGGTTCCTGAGCGGAGCGAGGCTGCGCCCTCGCGAAGCGGCTACCCCGAGAGAATCGTCGTAGCGATTTTGTCCGCCGCATCAGGGTGAGCAAACCCCCTCACCTTCGCCCCCACCTCCGCGAGCGTCTCGGGTACGAGCATTTTCTCCAGCTGCGAAATCAGAATGTTCGGCGTCAGGTTCACGCCTTCGATGATGATATTGCCGTACTTCGCCGCTTCCGCCGCGTTGAAGAGCTGGTGATTCTGCGCTGAGCCGGGAAGCGGCACGATAATCATCGGTTTGCCGACCCACGCC
>DASPGX010000009.1:0-54660 GCA_035620375.1 Minisyncoccota bacterium
GAACGACGCGATGCCCCGGATGCGCACGCCTTTGGATTCGTATTCGCCCGGTCCGCGCACGATGAGCGCGCCTTCGGGCGCGTCCCCGGACGCATTGTGGTCGTAATGGTCATGGGTAATCAGGACGATATCGTCCTTCACCTTCGGGGGCCGCAGGCCGATGTCCTTGTCGAACGGGTCGATAAGAATGCTTGCCCCTTTCACTTCTATCCGGAAGCAGCTTTGGCCGTGCCAGGAGATGTTCATACGGACCCATGATAGCACCCGCCAAGGCTCATTTCAACGGTCCGCGGAGGGTGTCGACCCCTTGCATAATCCTCATTTTTCCTATATCATCAGCCGGTCTCAGGATCCTGCGCTTGCACGACGCCGGCCCTCCGGATGGCGCCGTGCGAGTGCGGGATGAGAGACGTTTTTCGTCAGTATGAACACCGCACTACAGCCCGTAAAAACCATGAAGGACCTCCTCACGCGGGAGGAGTTTGAGCTTCCCAAGGAGGGGCAGATTCTGACCGGTACGGTCATCAGCGTCTCCAAGAGCCAGGTGCTCGTTGACCTGGGTTCGGCCGGAATCGGCATCGTGTACCCGGGACAGTTCTATGACAGCCCCGACCGCATGCGCCAGCTTCGGCCCGGCGACGAGGTTTCCGCGGTCCTCGCGGAACTGGAGAACGAGGACGGTTACCGCGAGCTCTCGCTCCGTGAGGCACAGATGACCACTGCGTGGCAGCGCATCAAGGAGCTCAAGGACGCCAGCGCCGTCATTTCCACGCCGATTCTGAACATCAACAAGGGCGGACTCATCGTCCAGGTTGAGGGCGTGCAGGGATTCCTTCCCCTCTCCCAGCTGTCCAGCGAGCATTATCCGAAAGTTGAGGGCGGCGACACAGCAAAAATCGTTCAGGCACTGCAGAAGTTCCGCGGCGAGGAATTCAAAGTGAAAATCCTGGACTACAATGAACAGGAGAACAAGCTCATCGTCTCCGAACGGGCCATTCAGGAAGAAGCGGCCAAGGAAGAAATCGCGAACCTTCAGGTCGGCCAGGTCGTACAGGGCACAGTCACCGAGGTCACCGACTTCGGCGCGTTCGTTAAACTGTCGGACATCCTGGACGGACTGGTGCATTCCAGCGAGATAGACTGGAAATTCATCGAAGACCCCCGGCAGGTACTTAAGCCGGGCCAGGAGGTTGAGGCGAAAATCATCAACCTGGAAGGCGGCCGTGTCGCGCTGTCCATCAAGGCGCTCCGCCCGGACCCGTGGCTCACGGTTGAAGAGGAATTCAAACCCGGCCAGGACATCAAGGGAACGGTCCTGAAAATCCGCTCCAACGGCGCGTTCGTCTCGCTCAACGAGGACATCGTGGGACTCATCCCGACGGCCGAATTCGGCGAGGCGCCGGTCGCCGACACCGTGAAGGTCGGCGAAAGGCTGAACCTGACCGTCGTCAGCGTGGACGCCAAGGACCATAAGCTCATCCTGACGTTCCGCGAGAAGAAAGCGGAATCAAAGAGCAAGGAAGAGTAATTTCCGGCTGGAAAAAACAAGGGACCCCGCCTCCGTCACGGATTTCTCCGTTCGGGAGGCGGGGCCTTTGATGTTGGAACCTACTCGCCGTGCACCCTGCGGTGGGTGGCGAGACTCCGCGGGTTCTTGCCCACGAAGTCGCAGTCCCCGCACTCGAGCGGGCTGGGCTCGTCGCCCTTCCCCTCCGTGTACGAGACGTGCGAGAGGTCCTCGGTGGTGTCGGTGGCGTCCTCGTCGGCGTCCTCGGCCTCGTTGCTCTGCGCGACGGCGTCGTTGATGGCCTCGTCGGTGAGCTCCTTGGCGTCGTCGGCCGGCTCGGCGGGCGTGCCGGCCTTGGCACCCCTGGCCGCGTCCTTGGCGGCGGTCTCCAACGACCGCTGCAGGAGCTGCCAGAGCTGCTTGGCCTGCAGCTTCATCTTGTGGTTCTTCAGGTTGAGGCTGAAGACCTCCGCCGTGATGACGTCCAGCGGCACCGAGAGCGAGAGGAGCTCGTTGCGCTCCACAAACCCGGTGACTCCGCCGAACACCCTGGTGAGCCAGACGACCTGACCGTCGCCGTTCCAGAAGAGCGTTCCGCCCTTCTGGCGGCCGCGCTCGGTCCGGCGCGGTGCGACGGACGCCTTGCAGGTGCCCACGCCCCCGGAGACGAGCTCCTGGAGCGTGATGCCGCTCCCCGACGCGTTGAGCTCGGCGACGGCCTTCTCGTACACCTCGCGCTCGGCCCTGCGGTCGTTGCGCGCGGCGTTCGCGATGAGCCGCTCCAGCTCACGCACCGCCCGGTTGGCGATGGGGAGCTCCGCGAGGCGCTCCGGCAGGACGTAGCTCTGCCGGAAGAACTTGTACTTCCCGTTGGGGTCCGCGATCAGGAGCGTGCCGGTGAGCTGCTTGTTGACGAGGTCCTTGGCGCCGTCCAGGGTGAGCGACTTGGCGTACTTGCGGTTGTAATACCGCACGAGCGCCAGGCCCCACGCGGCGCGGGCGATGGCCCGGTAGGCCGGCTCGTCCGCGTTCTGGGTCTCGCCCTTGATGTACGCGTCGGCCTTGATGACCGTCGCGCGGATCTTCTCGTCGGTGGCGTTCTTGCCGAAGTCCATCAGGATGCCGACCGCCTCCTCCATCTCCGGGAAGATGAAGTCCTCGTAACCCTTACGGGACTCCAGCTCCACGGCCTGGGCGGCGATGGCGGCCTGCCGCTCTTCGGCGGTCATCTCCAGGCGCGGTGCCTTGCGGAAGCGGGGGGTGTTCGCGGGCTCGTCGTCCTTGCCGATTCCGGCATCCGTCAACGCGGTCTTCATGTCCTTCATGAGACGTCTCCTTGCGCCCGAAGGCGCGGTTTGCGGCCGTTGGAACGGCCTGGTGCCGTTGTCCCGCGTCACAGGACACAGGACGCACCGGTTAAGGTACATTGCGTACTCTCCGGAAGGCCCGAACGGCCCGCCGGATACACGCGCTAACCTCTCTATTATAGCATGAAAATGGGCAAACAGTCAAGATTTCCCCTTGCTCAAACTTACGTGAAATCCCCCGTCGCAAGGCGTCCCACCGCTGCTCCTCGGGATGATTTCTGCCCGTCTATACGGGCAAAAATCAAAGGCCGCCGCGCACTTCCGGAATGCACCGGAAACACGCGGCGGCTGGCCATTTCGCGGCCGTCGCCCGAACCGCTCAGATGGTGTCGGGACTGTCCTCCTGCCGGACCCGGTTCACCTGCACGATGGGAATCCCCTTCTTGCCCAGGGACGCCCGGACCGACAGGTACCGCCTGTCCGTGCCGTCACCGACGCGGAAGTACACGGGGTTGAACGCGTCCGTGTTGCTCAGGAAGTCCAGGTTGACGTAGGCGTACCGGCCGCCGTGCTTGGGCGGGTCGAACGTGATGCGCGGACGCCGGTTGACGTCGTTGAACCGCGCCGCGACCAGGAACGGTCCGCCGAACTTCCGCCGGAAGACCAGCTGGCTGTTCGCGGCCTTGGACCAGTCCACCCAACGGTCGAACTGGACGTACTGGACCGTGCCGACCTCGCTGCCGAAGCTCGGGTGGTAGACGCGGTGTCCGCCGTCACGCTCGATACGGACCAGCTGCGGATTCCGCTTGAGCAGATCGGGAGCCAGCAGAACCGCCCCACGGCCGGAATCGGTCAGCTCCGCGAACGTTCCGGAATCTTCCGTGAACTCCACGTCCGACGGGAACGTGAGCGCCAGTCCGACGGACAGCGCACCTGCGGACGCAAGGACGTCCGCGTAGCAGGCGTCGTTGAGCCCGTTTCTGTCGATCATGCTCGTCCTCCTTCCGGGCGGAGCACCGCCCTGCGGACCATTGCACGGGTCCGCCGATAGGTATTCTCGGGCAGGTTGGTGGCGGGATGCCAGGACGCCCGGATGATGTGTACGTCACCGGGGCCGGCATGACCCACGATGGCGGGCCGCGCCCGCACGAGCCAGATGGTCTCTTCCCTGCGGCGTTTCCAGAGGTCCAGCGCGAACGGCGCGATGAATATGCCGGCCTCCTCCAGAACCTCTTTAACGGCCGTCAGGGTGACCCGCGGGTCGCCGAGCTCGCGGCACCGCTTCAGGGCGCGGCGCACCGTGATGCTCTTGGGGTCCATGCGGAGCCTGCGGAACTGTTCGTGGATTCCGCGGACGATGTCGTCCTCGGTTCCTTCCACCTTTCCGCCGGGCGCACCCCACCCGGGGGGCTTCGCCCACTGACCGGAGCCGTCCGGCTCCGTGGTGTCCTGAGGCTTGCCGCGTTCCTGAACGAGCAGTACTTGTCTGCGCTCGTCCTGGATGAGGACCTTGACGGTCTGTTCGGGCGCCGCCTCTCTGAAGGGCGGCGCAACCGGAAGCGTCATGAGAGCCTCCTCATGTGAAGTTGCGATTGTAATATTTTAGCATAAAATATGGCGTTTTGTCAATCTCCGGGCCGCCGGCAGCACCCCGGCACGCGCATCGTTGAAACACACCATTTTCTGTGGTATTCTCGCGCAACCATGCGGAATATACTGCGTGCAATCGGACTCGTATTCGTCGCCCTCATCGCCATCAGCGCCCTTGCCGCCGTGCTGGGAGGCGGGCTTTCTTCGCCCGAAGAACTGTCCCTGTCGGAACTCGCCGCGCGCATCAACGACGGAGCAATCGCCGAGCTTTCCGTGCAGGGCGACACCATCACGGCAACCGACGCGGACGGGGCGGAGTTCCGCACGACCAAAGAAGCGGGCGTCTCGGCGCTGGAATCACTTGAGCGTGCCGGCGCCCAGGCCGACGCGCTGGGAGCGGTGGACGTCGCCGTCCGGGAAGGAGAGGGCTTCAGCGCCTTCCTCGCCGGATTCCTGCAGGCAATCATCCCCTTCGCGCTCGTGCTGGGCGTCTTCTGGTATCTGATGCGGCAGGCACAGCGCGGCTCCATGCAGGCGTTCAACTTCGGCAAATCGCGCGCGAAGCTTTCCGCGGGCGCGACGACCGCGGACGGAAAGCGCATCACGTTCGCTGACGTCGCGGGCCTCCTTGAGGCCAAGGAGGAAATCGCCGAAGTCGTCCAGTTCCTGCGCGACCCGGACAAATTTGCCCGGCTCGGCGCGCGGATTCCGCGGGGAATCCTGTTGGTGGGCTCCCCCGGCACGGGAAAAACTCTTCTGGCCAAAGCGGTGGCGAACGAGGCCGACGTCCCCTTCTTCTACGTATCGGGTTCCGAATTCGTGGAGATGTTCGTCGGCGTGGGCGCCAACCGCGTCCGCGACACGTTTGAAACGGCAAAGCGTTCCTCGCCGAGCATCATCTTCGTGGACGAGATTGACGCCGTCGGCAGACAACGGGGCGCGGGTCTGGGCGGCGGGCATGACGAACGCGAGCAGACACTGAACCAGATTCTCGTGGAGATGGACGGCTTCGAGCCGCACCAGGCGGTCATCGTCGTCGCGGCGACGAACCGCCCGGACATCCTGGACCCGGCGCTTCTGCGTCCGGGACGCTTTGACCGGCGCATCATCCTGGACGAGCCGTCCAGGAACGACCGTGAGGCAATCCTCAAACTGCACGCCGCCGACAAGCCGCTCGCCAAAGATGTGAACCTCCGCACCGTCGCCGAACGCACACCGGGCCTTTCGGGCGCCGATCTGGGAAACCTGATGAACGAAGCGGCGATTCTGGCCGCGCGCCGGGACCGCAAAACCGTGACCCAGCAGGATATCCTGGAAGCCATTGAGAAAGTTATGCTCGGGCCGGAGCGCCGGAGTCATGTGATGTCCGCGAAAGAAAAAGAGGTGACGGCATTCCACGAAGCCGGCCACGCCCTGGTCGCCGCATCCGTCCCCCACTCGGACCCCGTGCACAAGGTGTCCATCATCGCGCGCGGACGCGCGGGCGGATACACGATGAAACTGCCGAGCGAGGACAAATATCTGAAAACGAAGAGCGAGTTCGAGGCGGAGTTGGCGGTATTGCTCGGCGGGTACACCGCGGAACAGCTTGTCTTCAAGGAACTGACGACGGGAGCGAGCAACGACCTCAAGCAGGCCTCGGAGCTGGCACGGCGCATGGTGACCCGGTTCGGCATGTCCGAGAAGCTGGGACCCGTAACCTACGGCCATGAGCACGACAGTATCTTCCTCGGCCGTGAGATGACGTACGAACGCAATTACTCGGAGACGATGGCGCTCCGCATAGACGAAGAAGTCACCGGGCTCATCGTGCGTGCGATGAAGACGGCGCGCGACGCGCTGACCAGGCGCATGCAGAAACTGCACCTCATCGCGCATGAACTCATCGCCAAGGAAACACTGGAACAGGACGAGTTCAATTCGCTCATAGGACAGGCGGCGTAATCCCCACACTCACCGAGCAAAAGGGCGACCCATACGGGTCGCCCTGGCATTTCTGAGCATTGCTCGGTAAGTGTGGGGACTAAAACTTCGGGACCGGCGTCGGATACTCGCCCGTGAAGCAGGCGACGCAATGCGATGCTCCGGCATCGTCGCCGAACGCGGCCAGCATCCCCTCCCGCGACAGGTACTCCAGCGAGTCGGCGCCCAGGTACTCGCGGACGCCCTGTACGCCGTGCTCGGCCGCGTACAGTTCGCGCTTGGTGCGCATGTCCACGCCGTAGAAGCACGGACTGACGACGGGCGGCGAACTGACGCGGACATGGATTTCCTTGGCGCCCGCGGACCGGATGAGCCGGATGGTCCGCTTCATCGTCACGGCGCGGATGATGGAGTCGTCCACCAGGACGACCCGCTGTCCGCGCACCCATGCGCGCGTAATGCTGTGCTTCATGGCGACCGCCAAGTCGCGCAGGGACTCTTCGGGCTTGATGAACGTCCGGTCCACGTAATGGTTCCGGTTCATCGCCGGCCGGTACGGGATCCCCGACCGCTCGGCATATCCCAGCGCGGCCCATTGGCCGGAATCCAGTACCGGAATCACGATGTCGGCGTCGGCGGGAAATTCCTCGGCAAGCCGGAAGCCGAGCGCGTAGCGGTCCTGGGACACGTCCGCACCGTCCAGAACGCTGTCGGGGCGGCTGATGTAGATTTTCTCGAACGCGCACAGCCGCCGCTTCCGGTACTCGGCGAATACTTCTTCGCGCACGCCGTCGGCATCGGCGATGACCCCGGTGCCCGGCCGCACCTCGTGGACTTCCTCCACTCCCAGGTGCGTGAGCGCGCACGTTTCGGAGGCGAACAGGCACGCCTTGCCGCGGCGCCCCCAGAACAGCGGGCGGAATCCGTACGGGTCACGGAACCCGACCATCGTGCCCGGTGCCATGACCAGCATCGCGTACGCGCCGTCCAGCGCCGCGAACGCCACCTTGATGGCGTCCGTCAGCCGGACGCCCTTGGCCTGTGCGATGAAATGCACCGCGACCTCGGTGTCCGAATGCGTGATGACCGGAGCGCCCCGCGCCATGAGAAGCTGCCGCCCGGCGGCGGCCATGGGAAAGTTCCCGTTATGGGCGACGGCGATGCGGCCGTGGCGCGTCTCGGCGACGAACGGCTGCGTCTCCTGCGTGCTCACCTCACCCGCCGTGCGGTAGCGCACGTGGCCGATGGCGCTCGTGCCGTCCGGACCCCGCAGTTCGGCGAAGTCCACCGCATCGCGGAGAAGTCCGAGCCCCCGGCGCTCCTGCCAGTGCTCTCCGTCCGCGGTGACGATGCCGGCGGAATCCTGTCCGCGGTGCTGGAGCTGATACAGCCCCTGGTATGCGAGCTCTCCGGCCCGGTCTGAACCGAAGACCCCGACGATGCCGCACATAGGTCCTCCTTAAAGAACAAAACCGCAGTGTACCAGACGGAGGCGGACTATGGAAATGCCCCGGAATTTCTGATATAATATGCCGGACGTTCGGGGGAGTAGCTCAGTCGGTTAGAGCGCCAAGCTTATACCTTGGTGGTCGCAGGTTCGAGTCCTGCCTCCCCCACCCGATGCCCTGGTTCGTGTATATTCTTCGATGCGGCGATGGTACGTTATATACCGGCATCGCGACCGACGTGCAGCGCCGTCTTGCCGAGCACCGGAAGAATGCCGGAGCCAGATATACGCGCGGACGCGGACCGTTCCGCGTCGTGTACCGCGAGCGGGTGTCGGGACGGAGCACAGCGCTGAAACGCGAAGCGGCCATCAAGCGGCTGACGCGCGGACGGAAATTACAACTCATCAGGGGCGGTTAGCTCAGTTGGTAGAGCGCCTCGTTTACACCGAGGATGTCGGGGGTTCGAGTCCCTCACCGCCCACAGCGATTCCTCTGGCGGCTACCGGTATCCCATCCGTGCTCGGGACGTGACCCCTGCGCGCGGATGTGACCCTCCGGGCCGCCGACGTGGAACCTTCGCCGAGACACCATGGATCTGGAAATCATCTACGAAGACGCGGACCTTGTCGCCGTGAACAAGCCCCCGGGTCTGACGGTCCATAAAACCTCCGCCGAGGACCCGCAGACCACGCTTGCGGACCTGGCCGTTCGGCAATGGCCGGAAATGGCGGGAGTCGGCGAGGACCCGCTCCGCCCCGGCATCGTTCACCGCCTGGACCGGGACACGTCCGGCATCATCCTGCTGGCAAAGACGCAGGAGGCGTTCGCCTACCTCAAGTCCCTGTTCAAGGAACGGCACATACGGAAGACGTACCTTGCCCTGGTGAACGGCTCACCAAATGAGCCGTTCGGAACCGTAGACTTGCCGGTCGCCCGCATCGGTGCCAAGACGACGACGCGCACGAAAGGGACCCGCGAACTCGTGGAGCGGTCCGCAGTCACCGACTGGAAAATACGGGCCCGGTATGCCGGCTACACCCTGCTGGAATGCATGCCCCGGACGGGCCGGACGCACCAGATTCGCGCGCACCTGAAGTCGCTGGGAACCCCCATCGCGGGCGACCCTCTGTATTCCGCCGGTAAGCCGGTTCCCGCGGGACTGGACCGTCCGTTCCTGCACGCCTGGAAGCTGGAATTCACGTCACCCCCGGGCACGGCCCTGGCTCTGGAAGCCGACCTCCCCTCCGCTTTACAAAAGGTCCTGGATGCGCTACAATCTGCCGGCGTTTGATACATAGCCATATGACCGACACCGTAGCCGCATTCACGCAGAAACACGCACCCAAGAACCGCTGGCCCGATTTGAGGGTCGGCTGGACCGTGCGCGTGCACCAGAAACTCCCGAAGCAGGAGAAAGGCAAGGCGAGCGTTTTTGAAGGCATCGTTGTTGCCGCCAAGCACGGCAGCGAGGCCGGCGGGTCCATCACGGTCCGCCGTGCGGCCGGAGGCTACGGCGTGGAGAAGGTCTACCCCCTGCGCCTGCCGACCATAGAGAAGATTGAAGTGGTCAAACGGGCAAAAGTCCGCCAGGCCAAGCTCTACTACCTGCGCGAAAAGACGGCCCGCGAAATCCGCCGCAAAACCCGAGCCCAGATGGCCGCGGCACCCGCAGAAGAGACTCCTGAGACTCCGACAGAAACGGCCGCCGAATAGGCGGCCGTCGGGTTGAAATGGCCCCCGAAATGGGGTAATATAAGTACTCGTAAGACGCGCGGGTGGCGAAACTGGCAGACGCACTACCTTGAGGTGGTAGCGCCCGCAAGGGCATGGAGGTTCAAATCCTCTCCCGCGCACCGAAGTGGTACAATGAAGCGCGCTTAGCTCAGTGGTAGAGCGTCTCGTTGACGTCGAGAAGGTCGTAGGTTCAATCCCTACAGCGCGCACCAGGTGACAGCGATTCCTCTGGCGGCTACCGGTATCCCATCCGTGCTCGGGGACGTGACCCCTGCGCGCGGATGCGACCCTCCGGGCCGCCGACGTGGAACCTTCGCCGAGAAGCCGCGGTAGCTCAGTGGTAGAGCGCAGCCCTGAAGAGGCTGGCGTCGGGGGTTCAATTCCCTCCCGCGGCACCCGAAGCAAATCCGACCCTGAGGGTCGGATTTGCGTAACTCCATACCCATGGTGCGAACCGCCAGGAACTCCCCGCGAGAGGCTTTCGGACCGCGGCGGCGGGAGAACGAGACGTCCCGCCAGCAGGCGGGAACGTCGTACTCAAGCGGGGAGTTCCTGGCGGTTCACACCAACCCCCGCTTCTTCATGGCACGTATCAGCCGCGTCATGCCGATACCGCCTCCGTACCGCGGGAAGAAATCCAGGGAGAGAAATTCCTCAAGCTCCGCCCGGACACGGTCTTCGCCGAATTTGTCGTAGAGCAGACGCGCGTATCCCCCGTCGCTGATAGTGGTGAATTCCGTCCTCATCCGCCGGCGGTCTATGCTCCGCTCGGCCGAACCGACGGTCTCCATGCCGCAGAGGATGACGTCAATCTTGCGCGCGTATCCTCCGTCGCGCCGCATGTTCCAGAACGGCGACGTATGGTTCGGGAACGATTCCAGGAACACCACGGGACCGAAGTCTTTCTCCATCCGCGCCTCGTGCTCGGCGGTCAGTTCGGACACGCCGTAGAACCGCGCCGCCTCATCGTACGCGATATGCCGGTACATCTCCGGGGAACCGAAGCCCAGGTGCTCGCACAGCGCGACCTCGGTGCGGCGCAAATCGTCCATACCGCCGGGAGCCTCAAACTCAAACATCGGAAAGATGACTTCGTGTCGGCCCGGTACCGGGCTGGGCTCGTGCCGGTAGCTCGTGCTCATACAAAAAACCCCGGAGCGTCCGGGGTTTTCCAGGAGTTCGCATTCCAGCCACATCTGTCCCGTCTGGGGCAGTGGCCAGCGCTTGCCCAGATAGTCGTACGCCGCAACGGTCGTCGGGTCCTCGCACGCCGCCAGGATACTGAGCCGGTCCTGGGTGTGCGCCTCAAGGAATCCTTTCCCCATGAAGAACAGCCGGAGCATGCGGGCTGCCGCGCTGAAGGCCGAGGTGTCTTTTGTCGCCGAGTAGTTGTTGAGCATGGTGTTTGGTGTTAGATTCAATCCGATTTTTAAAAAAAGAGCCCCTTTCGGGGTCTACCCTGGGGCTATGGCGGAGCTTGTCCAGCACTATGCACGCTCGGTCCATAGTACAGGCGGCAGGGCGTACGGTCAATCCACACACAAGGAGAACCATGGAGGAATCGCGGAGTCGTGAAGAGCTGATCGCCGAGCTGGCTCAGGCACAGTCGGACCTCGGCGACGCACGGGCGGAGATAACGATGCTGGAATCCGCCATCGACGCCCACTACGAGGCGACGTTCGGCCACAGCGCCTGCTTCCTGCGCGACGAGACGCTCTGGTCCGTCCGCACCGCAAAGGACGGCAGGGAGCGGAAATGGCGCAGGGATTCGGTCGTTCCGCGCCTGGAATTCCGGTCGGGATGCCGGAATTACGAAGACAGTCTGTACGGTCCCGAAGAGGGGCCCGGGGCCGCCGGATAGGCGGCCTTTCGCTTACTCCTTTTTCCCTTCCACGTACGCCTTATAGTCTCCGCCGGGGATTTTCTCCCAGGAATCCGAAGAGAACATCCGCTCGCCTCCCAGATAGACGATGGCGGCCTTGCCGTCAATCTGCACCTCCGCCTTGTCGTACAGCTTGCCGGTCACGTCTTCCACCTGGTCCAGGGAGGCGATGATGGAATCATCCACCTCGTACAGCTCCCCTTTGACGGGCTCGCTGCCTTTGCGGACGGCCGGAATGCTGCCGTTCGTCCAGAGTTCGTACTCCGGGGGCGTCTGAACGGTACCGAGGAATTTCGCGCTCTCCAGATAGGAGTGGTTCCGCATCCCCTGCATCAGCGTTCCGTATACGAATAGGTATTTGTTCATGCGGGCATTTTTTCATATCCACAATCCGATATCAACATTCGGCCAAAATATTGTGCGCACATCTTTTTCTTTCCATGTTTTGCGACGCATTAGTTGTCCCCACGGCACTGTCCACACGGCAAGATATTGTGCGAAGTGCGTATTGTGCGACGGTATTCCCCTCTTGGTATGCCCCGGATTCCGTGGTATGATTCCCCGCGTTCCCTGAAGCGGGTATCGTATAGTGGTAATACGCCACCTTGCCATGGTGGAGACGGGGGTTCGATTCCCCCTACCCGCTCAAATGATAAGTCCCCCATTTATTGGGGGCTTATCATTTGCGTTGGAAGTCAGGGGGAAACGAACGGCCGGAGCGATGCGGCCGTACAAACGGACGCCGCGAGGCCCGGGGTCGAATGCGCGCGAGGCGACGGCCGAGCGCGACATGAGACCGATTCCCCTACATTGCCCCCCCCTTGGGATTGAGGCAATGAATACCCAAAATGTCCCTTATTTTACGGCGTTTCCCGCCCCTTTTCCGGGTTGACTTAGCGGCCTATATTTGCTATACTTGCAGTACAACCTGAAGGACATACGGTACTCCGAAAAGTGGCTCTGTAGGCCACTTTTCGCTACCGGGACATCTGTCTTCTGCCCCTCGGGTTGCACTATCTCTCTGCGCCGGATTCGGACCCCTCACGGGACCGGAAACGGCACCAGGGAGCGACAACCATGAAGACCCGCCGCAAGGAGGGCCTGACGGTAGAGACCCTGAAGAAGTCGCTTGCCCTGTTCCTTCTGATTATGATTTCCGCCTCGCACGCGGTCACCCCGACCGCCCACGCCGGTCTTCTGGACTGGCTGGGTACCCGCGCCAACGGCGCGGAGCCGGCCTACGCGAAGTCTTTCGCGGAGACCGAGCAGATGTATCTCGGCGCCACGACGCTGAGCGGCAACACCGTTGAGCCGGCCATGTCCGGCCACGCGTATGTCGCCCAGGCGCCCACGGACACCGATTACATCGGGCGGGCGAACCGCACGCTGCGGTATGTGACGGTCTCGGCGTACAACTCCGAGGTCGCACAGACTGACGACTCTCCGTTCATCATGGCGAACGGTAACCATGTCCACTGGGGCGCGGTTGCCGCGAACGTTATCGACTCCCGTGGCCGCAACCTTCCGTTCGGCACCCGGGTGAAGATTCCGTCGCTCTTCGGTGACCAGATCTTCGTTGTTGAGGACCGTATGAATAAGCGGTACTCCAATAACATCGACGTCTGGATGGAGAGCAAGACCGATGCCCTCAAGCTGGGGCGCCGGTACGTCCAGGTGGAAATCATCTGGTAAGCGCATCCCTCTGACTTCAAACCAAAAACGGGCTCACGCCCGTTTTTGGTTGCACGAAGGTCTATTTTCTGGTACAGTATGCCCGCTCCCCCGGAGAAAGGCCCCCGTAGCTCAACGGATAGAGCGGCAGCCTTCGAAGCTGAAGATGGAGGTTCGATTCCTTCCGGGGGCACCGAGAGACGGCCGCCCGTAGCTCAGTTGGTAGAGCAGTTGCCTCTTAAGCAAACGGTCGTAGGTTCGAATCCTACCGGGCGGACCAGTAAGACAAAACCGGGTTATCCCCGGTTTTGTCTTACCCGCTTTTCCCACTCCGCCAGGCAATTACGCTGTGCGTCCGTCGGATTGATTTCCGGCCGTTTTGAGCGGACGAACTCCTCAGCCTCCGCCGGACTCATCCCCTTCCTGATGAAGTACGCGACGGCCAGGGTCGGACCCCGCCCATGTCCGTTCCTGCAATGTACGTACGCACGGTATCCGTTGGCCTCAGCCTCGCCGATGGCTGCCGTGCCGACGTCCAGCTGCTCCATGGTCGGCGCATGGTGGTCCACGACAGGAAGCCAGAGGAACGTGGAGAACATCTTGGGAATCGGCGTGTCTTCGTACTCAAGGCTGATATCCAGCTCGGCACCGATATCCCGGAGCTTTTTTTCGTGTCCTTCGCAGCAGAGGTTCGTTCCGACCGTCAGAAAATCCGTGATAACGGACGACTCCATCACGACGTGCTCGTCATGTTCCCTATGCGTCATAGCCCGATAGTATCAGAATCTGTTCCGTTCACGAACCGCACCGACCGATTTCCGGAGAATGTGGAGAAACCTGTCGGCGTCATCCGCGGTCGTTCCGCGTCCGAGGGAAACGCGGATGACTCCCTCGCGGTACCGGCGCGGAACGCCAATTGCCTTCATCACGTGCGAATGGCCGGTTTCCCTGACCGTGCATGCCGCCCCCGCACCCACAGAGACTCCGTTTTTGTCCAATTCCAGCACCAGTTCCTCGGAGCGCACGCCCGCAACAGACAGACTGATGATGCCCGGGACCCGGCGTCCGTCTTCCGGCCCGTTAACCCGGCAGTCCCCTGCGGCATGCGCAAGCCCGAGCTCGATACGGTTCCGGACACGGGCCATCCGTTCGCCGTGGCGGGAATGTATGCCTTCCACCGCAGCCGCCAGCCCCACGGCGGCGGGAACGTTCTCCGTTCCCGCACGCAGTCCCCTCTCATGCGCGCTTCCGACGACCTGCGGCTCCACGGAAACATGAACGGGAACGCACAGCACGCCGATGCCCCGCGGCCCGTAAATCTTCGACCCGTTCATGGTCAGCAGGTCCACCTGAAGACGGTGCACGTCCATGGGAAGATATCCCGCCGCCTGACAGGCGTCCGTATGCAGCAACGGAAACGGCCGGGAACCCCGCAGGCGGCGGAGCTTGCGTCCGATTTCCGCGACCGGCTGGATGGTCCCGATTTCGTTATTGGCGTACATGACGGAGATGAGAAGCGTGTCCTTGCGCACCGCCGCGAGAACGGCGTCCGGGTCGACGAACCCGTAATCGTCCACCGGAACCATCGTCACCGACCATCCCCGCCTTTTCAGGAGCGCAACGGCATCCAGAACCGATTTATGCTCGGCGGGATTCGTGACGATGTGGCGGTATCGCGGATTCGCTTCCGCAAGCCGAACAATCGCCATGGTATTCGCCTCGGACGCCGATGCCGTGAATATGACGTCGCCGGGCCGCGTCCCGAGAAACCGGGCGACCGCCGCCCGGGATTCACCGAGCGCCGAGGCGGCGCGGCGGCCGTCGTCATGGACCGAGGACGGATTCCCGGTCAGGTCCACCGCTCTCGCCATGGCACGGCGGACCGGCGCGCTTACCGGTGTCCCTGCCGCGTTGTCCAGATAGATGCGCTTGGTCATGATAATAAAACGCCCTTGCGGGCACGATACCCCGGAGCCCGGCCGGTTACCAGCCCGTGCGGTCGGGCCACACCGCCAGTGCGAGCAGTCCCCCGGCAAGGCCGATGTCCCTGACCAGCACCTCGTTGAATCCGTGCATGGAAGTCACGATGAGCAGGAACAGGATGGCGGCGGACGCGAAAATCCGGATGAAGTACCCGCTGACAAGGCTCACCGCCACCAGAATCTCAAACAAACCGTTCAGGAACACGAGGTCGCGCCCGGACATGCCGACACGGGCGATGGCCTCCACGACGCCCTGGGGGACCCATGCGTTCAGCCAGTACTCGGGGCCGATGAATTTGTCGGCGCCGAACCACAGAAAAACGATTGCGAGCGCGATGCGGAGCGTCAGATGTGCGGCGTGGTATGACCTGAACATGGCGGTGCGTCCTTCCGTCATTATACGGACGCGCACCGCCGCCCGCAATGAATCACGCAGCCGTCACGCACGTACGCTCCAGGTAGGCCAGGGCTTTCTCCGAAACGATGCGGTCCGCAACCGTGGTACGCAACGCATCCATGTCCACGCCCTCGGGTACGGATCCGTCACGGCCCGCAACGCGCGAAAGCGTGTCCTGCAGCATCGCATCAACCTCCTGCCCCGTCGCCTCCAGGCGCTGGTCCCGGATGATGCAGCGCAGGACGAGCGAGATACGCACCTGGCGCTCGGCTTCACGGGAATACTGGGTCTGCAAATCTGCCCTCGTTCTGTTCATCCGCGCGAGATACAGGTCGAGCCCGAGTCCTTTTTCCTGCAGGCTCTGCTCAAAGGACCGTATCATCCGCTCACGTTCCTCGGCGACGAGAAACGCGGGTGCAGGTATGTCCGTCTTTCCGAGGATGGCGTCCATGGCGGCAAGCCGGACCCGGTCCCGTTCCCGGACCGTCTGTTCGGCCTTCACGCTCTGACGGACGGCATCCCGGAGTCCGCCGGCATCGGGCAGTTTCAGCGAACGGGCGAAATCGTCGTTGACTTCGGGGCGCATGACCAACTGCACGGTGCGTACCGTGACCTCGAACCTGATGCGCTTGCCCGCAAGCTCCGCGTTCGCGTAGTCTTCCGGAGCCGTAAGCTCAAACTCCTTGCGGTCTCCCGCCCGGAGCCCGATGAGCTGCTCCTCGAATCCCGGCATGAACGTCCGTCCGCCGACGATGAGCGGATGGTTCATCCCCTCTCCGCCGGGTACGGGAACGCCGTCGATTGAAGAACGGAAATCAACCTCCGCGCGGTCGCCTTCGGCGACCGCCCCCTCCTTGACCAGAAACGTCGCGCGCATGTCCCGCAGCGTTTCCAGCGCCTCGCTCACCTGCTCGTCGGTCACCTCAACCGGCCTGCGGCTGACGGAAACCTCCGAAAGATCGCCGATGTTCACTGCGGGCCAGACGAAGACGTTGACCGTATACGCGAGCCTGCCGGGCTCGTTGGCGGTGACGTTCAGTCCGTCCGTCTTGGCGACGTCCCAGCCCTGCTCGGCAACCGCCCGGGAGAAGCTGTCTTCAATCGCCATCTCCATAGCGGCCTCCCTGACCCGTGCATCCGGCAGGTGCTTATCCGCCATATCCTTGGGGACCTTTCCTTTCCGGAATCCGCTGACCTGAAGTTCCTTGGCGAGCATGTCGCGGGCACGCGACACGAAGCCGGCGAGTTCATCGCCGGCCAGTGTCACCGTCAGCAGAAACACGTGGTCCTCTTTGGTCGCTACGGATGCATTCATGCCTCGCTCGTTTCAGCCGCGTCCTTGCCCGTGTCGCCTTCCGCGGCCGGCTCCGCACCGGATTCCCCGGCACCGGTATCATCAGCATCAGCTCCGGCCTCCCCGGCGTCCGCCGCCGTATCCTCATTATGCGTCAGGTTTTCGCGCGGTGAACGGACATCAATCTTCCATCCCGTCAGCTTGGACGCCAGCCGGACGTTCTGTCCTCCCTTGCCGATGGCGAGCGAGAACTGGTCGTCGGCAACCTCCACAAGAGCGACGCGGTTCTCCTCATCCGTCAGCTTGACGTTCATGACCTTCGCGGGCGACATCGCGTTCGCTATAAACCGTTCAACGTCCCCGTCCCAGAGGATGATGTCTATCTTCTCACCGGAAAGCTCGTTGATGACCGTCTGCACGCGGACGCCGCGCTGGCCGACGAGCGAGCCGATGGGGTCGACGCCCTCTTCCGTGGATGTCACGGCAATCTTGCTCCGGCTGCCCGGTTCACGGGCGACGCCCTTCACCTGTACCGAGCCGGCATCGATTTCAGGAACTTCCATGCGGAACAGCTCGGTGACCAGGTCAGGGTTCGCGCGCGACAGGAGAATCATCGGTCCCCTCGCGTTCTCGTCCACGCGGACGACCAGGAACCGCAGGCGCTGGCCGATACGATAATGGTCGTGCGGCATCTGTTCCATCGCCGGCAGCAGGCCGTTCGTCTTTCCGAGGTCCACGAAAACGAGCGGTCCCTCGCGGCGCTGGACGACGCCGCTGACAAGCGCATGCTCGCGCGACTTGAACTCCGCGAGGACGGACGCGCGCTCGGCTTCCCGCAACCTCTGAATGACGACCTGCTTCGCGGTCTGCGCGGCGATGCGGCCGAAGTCGCTCTTGGGTTCCAGGGTCTGCACGATTTCGTCGCCGACTTTGGCGCTCTTCTTGCGCTCCTTTGCTTCGGCAAGTGTCAGATGTTTCTCAGGATTGAATTTCACCTTCAGCGGCCCTTCCGCGCCGGCTACCCCGTCCGCGGGAACAGGCGCTCCCCGCTGGCCGGGCTCCATGAGGTCCGTGCGGTCCTCGGCGACGCTCTGCGGAAGCGGACCCGTGATATAGCCTTCCTCGTCCATGCCCTCCACGACAAAATGGGTCTGCGTGATTTTCATGCCTCCGGTGTCAGGGTCCAGCTTCACCTTGATAATCTGCCCCTTCTTGCCGTAATCACGCTTGTACGCCGCGGCCAGGGCGGCTTCCACCGTTTCCATCACATTATCCTCTGAGATGCCTTTCTCCTCGGCGATTTGCTTAATGGCCGAGATGAACTGTTTAATATCTATCATTGCGAATACGTTTGGTTGTTGGTACAGATATAATTCGAGGCCCGCAACGCGGACCTCACACTCCACCTACAGTATATCAGGACATGACCGCCCGCGTCAAGAAGCCGGTTTTCCGAGCCGCCGACCCCATCGGAGTCTTTGACTCCGGCATGGGCGGGCTGAGCATCCTCTCCCATCTCCGGAAGCAGCTCCCCCGCGAACGCTTCATATTTCTTGCGGACCAGTCTCACGTGCCCTACGGCGCGAAAACCGGGGCCCAGCTTACCACCCTGACCTCCCGCATCACGCGGTTCCTGCTGGCGCGCCGCGCCAAGCTCATCGTCGTGGCGTGCAATACGGCGACCTGCTACGCCATCGGTCATCTGCGTGCACGCTTTTCCGTACCGTTCATCGGGACGGTCCCGGCCGTGAAGCCGGCGTGTGAAGAATCCCGCTCACGCACGGTCGCGGTACTTTCCACGCCTGCAACCGCGCGCAGCGCCGCTCTCCGCGACCTGGTAAATAAATTCGCGGACCACTGCACCGTGCTCCGTATCGGTTGTCCCGGACTGGAGGAGGCCGTTGAACACGGCCGCCTGGAAGCGCCCGGGACCCTTCGCCTGCTCGAGCGCTATGCCGCACGCGCACGCCGTGCGGGGGCCGACCGCATCGTGTTGGGATGCACACATTATCCGTTTCTGAAAACGCACATCCGCCGGATTACCGGAGCGCGGACTGTGGATTCGGGCGCCGCCGTCGCCCGGCAGACCCGGAACGTTCTCACCGGAACCGGATTCCGGCGGCGCACCGGCAGCGGTTCGGTCGCCTACTGGACAACCGGCGACGCCCGCGACTTCTCCCGCGTCGCTTCCGCGCTTCTGCGCCGCAGAGTCTCCGCGCGGAAGGCCAAAATTTAAGCATTATCCACAAAAAATCCCTTTACGGGGGGTCGGCGTGGGGTATCGTTGCGACAGCATTATGGCAACCGCTCCGAAGCAACCCCGAAAGAAAGACCTGACCGGCGAGCTCGAAAAAAAGCTCGCCGATATCGGCGAAAAGGAGCAGGAGGTCGCTGCAACGGCGCTCGCCAAGGAACTCGGCCTCCCCTATTCGGACCTCAAGGCCCTCCCGATTGATCCGGAGGCGCTCGCGATTCTGGAAGAAGACCGCGCACGCGGCGCACAAGCCGCACCGGTTCAGGTGCGCGGCTCCACGGTCATCGTCGTCGTGACGGACCCGCGGACCCCGGCCGCAAAGGAAGCCATCGCCGACCTCCAGAAGCGCTTCACGGAGGTCCGCGTCATCATCATCTCCCCGGTATCCCTGGAGAAGGTCCTGAAACGGTACGAACAAATCCGCCCGGCGGAGGTGTTCGAGGTCGGCGCGATAGAGGTGGATGAAGCGACGGTAGCCGACGCACAGAAGAACATCCAGAGCGTGTCGGATCTCAAGCAGCAGGTCGGCAGCGTCTCGGTCACCAAGCTGTTCGAGATTCTCATCGCGGGCGCCCTGAAGACGCGGGCGTCGGACATCCACTTTGAGCCCGAGGCCGGCGGAACCACGCGGCTCCGCTACCGCCTGGACGGCCTGCTCCACGATGTGACGACCGTCGACGGCGAGCGCTACCGCCGGCTCCTGAACCGCCTGAAGGTCCTGTCCAAGATGAAGCTCAACATCACGAAGGCCCCGCAGGACGGGCGTTTCACTATCCGGGAAAGCGGTGTCAGCATCGAGGTCCGCGTTTCGATCCTGCCCAGCGAGTACGGCGAATCTATTGTGATGCGTCTGCTGGATCCCCGGGGCATCAAGGCGAAACTTGAGGATCTCGGCATGCGCACCGACATCCTGGACCAGGTCAAAGAGCTTCTGGAACGGCCCAACGGCACGCTCCTGACGACCGGACCGACCGGCAGCGGAAAGACAACGACGCTTTACGCATTCATCAACTATCTGAACACGCCGGATATGAAAATCATCACGGTGGAGGACCCGATCGAATACCACCTCGCCGGCATCTCACAGACCCAGGTTGAACCGTCAAAGGGATACACCTTCGCGACCGGCCTGCGCGCCATCGTCCGGCAGGACCCCGACATCATCCTTATCGGAGAAATCCGGGACCTGGAAACGGCGGAAATCGCCCTGAACGCGGCGCTTACGGGACACATGGTACTCTCCACCATCCACACCAATGATGCGGCAGGCACGGTCCCCCGCCTTACCGACATCGGCGTGAAGGCCGAAACGATTGCGCCCGCCCTCACTATGGCGATGGGCCAGCGCCTGCTCCGACGGCTTTGTCCGTCATGCAAAAAGCCGCTCCCGATGGACGCCAAAGACCTGGAAAAGCTCCGGGAATCGATGACGCCCGTGAAGGAGCGCTTCAGCCTGAACCTGGACGACATCGCGACGTTCGGTCCCGGAGGGTGCGACGACTGCAACGGAATCGGCTACAAGGGCCGCATCGGCGTGTACGAGGTTTTTGAGGTGACTCCGGAGATGGAACGGCTCATCCTGAAAACGCCCGCCGTTTCCGACATCCGGGACCTGGCAATCCAGCAAGGCATGGCGACGATGTTGCAGGACGGATACCTGAAGCTTCTTGACGGCATCACGTCGCTTGAAGAGGTCAGGCGGGTGCTGGGATAGGACAACAGAAAAGGACCTTCATAACCTGTAGGCAAACCCCGCGTTTACGCAAACCCGGGACAGGATAATTCCGAGGAGTGATCCAGTCGGAACCAGATCATCCGGGCTAGGATAATATCCCGATTGAACCGATGTGCTCGGGGCACGAGGTTCAATTGCCTACAGATTATGGAGGTCCTTCACCGGCGGAATCCACTGAAAAATCCCTTGAGAACCAGGGATTCTGCTGGTATATTGTAATCAAAATCCATCGTAATGTCAACCAGTCCGAAGACACCCCCGCTCTCCCCTTCCGTGGCCCCCGATGAGGGGTCCTTGGACCTCGCACTGCGTCCGCAGACGTTCGGCGAGTACGTCGGGCAGGAGAACATCAAAGAAAACCTCGGCATCCTGCTCAAGGCCGCGAAAATGAGGAACCAGGCGCCCGAGCATATGCTGCTCCACGGCCCCTCGGGGCTCGGAAAAACGACCCTGGCCTTCCTTATCGCCAAGGAACTCGGTACGGGCCTGAAAATCACTTCGGGTACCGCCCTGGAAAAGGCGGGAGACGTCGGTTCCATCCTGACCGGGCTCTCGGACGGCGACGTGCTCTTCATCGACGAGGTTCACCGGCTGAACAAGGCCGTGGAGGAGGTCATCTATCCGGCGATGGAGAATTTCAAGCTGGACATCGTCATCGGCAAAGGCAACGCGGCAAAGACTCTCCAAATCGACCTCCCCCGCTTCACGCTGGTCGCGGCGACAACGAAAATCTCGCTGCTTTCGGCGCCGTTCCGCTCACGGTTCGGCGGCTCGTACCGGCTTGATTACTACAGCGAGCCGGAAATCCTCGAAATCCTTAAGCGGTCGGCGGAACTGCTGGACGTCTCCGCGGAACCGGACGCGCTCAAGCTCATCGCGTCATCGTGCCGGGCGACGCCGCGCATCGCCAACCGCCTGCTCAAGCGGGTACGGGACTTCGCGCAGGTCCACGGCGTATCCGCCATCGACGGAACCTCCGCCCGCAAGGCGCTGGCCATGATGGAAATCGACGGCCAGGGCCTGGAGGAAACGGACCGGCGCATCCTCCGCATCATCGCCACGACGTTCGGCGGCGGTCCGGTCGGCGTAAAATCAATCGCCGCCGCGCTCTCCGAAGAGGAAAGCACGGTCGAAGACGTCTATGAGCCGTACCTGCTGCGCATCGGCTTCATCGCCCGCACCGCGAAAGGCCGCATGATTACCGACAGCGGGCGGGCGCATATCGGACTCGCCGCAGCACCGCGAAAACTGGACTTCTGACGGCACCGCGGTACACATAGAGCATGGCCGGTCATTCAAAGTGGGCACAGATAAAACGTAAGAAAGCGGTCACGGACGCCAAGAAAGGCGCCCTTTTCAGTAAATTTGCACGGGCGATAACGCTCGCCGCCCGCGACAATGCGGACCCCGCCACGAACGGGCACCTCGCAGATGAAATCGCACGTGCCCGTGCGGCAAATATGCCCGGCGAAAGTATTGAGCGGGCCCTGCGCAGGGTCACCGAACAGGATGCCTCCGCGCTTCAGGAGATGACCGTGGACATCATCGGTCCGGGGAACGCCGCGGTCATTGTCAGCGCGATAACGGACAACACGAACCGGACGATGGGCGAAATCCGCCGTATCGCCGAAAAACACGGAGTCCGTATCGGCGACCGTAATTCACTCGCGTGGATGTTCAGGCGCGTCGCCGAATTCCGTCTTCCCGCGGACGAGGACCGTGACGCGCTTCAGCTTGCCGCCATCGATGCGGGAGCAGATGACGTCTCGGTGAAAGACGGCGAACTTGTCATCACCGCGCCCGCTGAACGCGCAGACGCGGTCCGCGCCGCTCTCGGCGACCGTTCATCTGATTCACGCCTGACGCTTGTGCCGACCGTCCCCGCATCCCTTTCTTCCGGACAGGGCACGGAGCTTGAGGCACTCCTGGACGCGCTGGACGAGCAGGACGACACGCAGGACGTCGTAACGAACGCTGAATACTGATTATGATTTACCTCGGCATTGATCCGGGAACGCACCGCATCGGGTACGGCATCATCAGTCTGGACGGCCAGCGGATGCTCCCGCTGACGTACGGCGTCATAGAAAATACGGGAAGCGACCGTGCCGCGCACATCCGGAATACGGAATCGTCGCTCGATGCGCTCATCCGCAAGCACCGGCCGGACGCGGCAGGAATCGAGAAGCTGTTTTTCACGACGAACCGGAAAACGGCGATGTCCGTGAGCGAGATGCGCGGGGTCCTCCTGGCTACGCTGGGCCGGCATGGTCTGCCCATCCGTGAATTCACCCCGCTCCAGGTGAAGCAGGCGGTATGCGGATACGGTAAGGCGGACAAAGGACAGGTCCAGCGCATCGTGCGCATGCTCCTGAAAATAACCGAACCGATACGCCCCGACGACGCCGCGGACGCCCTGGCAATCGCCATTTGCTGCTCGGCTGCTCCCCTGTCCCCACCGGGCGCTTGACCCCAACACCACAACGGCCGGAATGTCGCCCCGCTCCGGGGGCGACCCGGCTATCCACACCGGCCGTTTGGTGTGGGGGTTGACTCCAATATCCGTCCGACTACAATTCCCGTGTTCATATTTAACTGCGCCGAAAGGCCGTCTGTACGGACCCGGTACCCGTGTCCGTCGGCCGGGTTCGGTGGAACATCATGTCAGGCCAGTACGAAGACGTAGTATTCCGTCTGGAGGGCGACGAAGAACTCGTCGACGACACCGAGGAGGAGGATGAGGAAGAAGAGGGTGGCGACGACTCCGACGATGACGAGGAAAGCGAAGAGGAAAGCGGCAGCGGGGACGAGGAAAGCTACGCCTAACATTCCCCAAAAAGACCGCCGTCAGGCGGTCTTTTTGTTACCGGGAGAGCCGGACACGGAACGGCCGGTGCGAGCCGACGCGGAGCACGTCGCCGTCCGCGATTCCCGACGGACCCAGGGCATCGGTCACCAGGGTTCCGTTGCGGGTAACACCCCCCTGATCGACGAGCCGCTTGGCCTCCGATTTCGAGATTCCGAGCGCGGAAGCGAGAAGCTTCGTCATCGGCGTGGCGGCGTCCCCGGATACGGTCACCACCTCATCGTCGGCAACCACACGCCCCTGACGCGCTTCATTGTATATCTCCCGTGCGCGCACGGCTTCTGCGTCTCCGTGGTACATCCGCACGAGTTCCTCGGCGAGCGCGAGGTTGAATTCACGGAACGAGCCGCCCTCGGCCTTGCGCTGCATTTCCGCGATGGCCTCCAGGGGGACGTTCGTGCACAGTTCAAATACGCTTCTGATGGCGTCATCGGGAATCCCTTTGCTGACCTTCTCGAATATCACCTCCGGCTTGTCATCGACGGAAACCAGACCGCCCTCCGTCTTGCTGAACTTCTTTCCGGAGGCGTCGGCAAGCAGGCGCGTCGGCAATACCAGCTTGTCCTTGTTTTTTGTCTGCCGGAGCAGGTCCCGGCCGACCAGCATATTGAACGTCTGGTCATTGCCTCCGACCTCGCCGTCGACATCCAGGGCGACAGAGTCATGTCCCTGCATGAGCGGATACAGGAATTCGCTGACGTATATGGGCTTGCCCGCATCCATCCGCTCCTGAAACATGTCCCGCGCTATCATTTGTTGAACCGTGACCCGTGACGCGAGCGCAAGCACGTCGTCAAAACGCATGCGCGACAGCCATTTGCTGTTGCGTGCGACCGTGAAGCGCTTTTTCGGAATGATGCGCCCGACCTGCTCCGTATACGTCTTCAGGTTCCGCTTGACCTCGCTCTCGCTCAGCGCGGTACGGGCGGCGGCCTTGTCGGTCGGGTCCCCTATCCGTGCCGTGAAGTCACCGAACAGCACGGTGACACGGTGCCCCATTTCCGCGAGGTCGCTGAGCAACAGAAGCGGAACGGCATGTCCGAAGTGCAGGTGCGGATTGGTGGGATCGAACCCGGCATAGATATGCAGGCGCTCGTCGGCAATGCGCCTGACGGCCTCGTCGAATGACGGGTACGCAACCGGACGGTCGTTTCCGTCGCGCTGCAGTCTGCGCGCAAGTATCTTCTGCACATGGTCACGCCGTGACACGCTCATATACATTCCAGTATATACCGCGACCCCGCATTGTAAACTCGTTTTTTTGTGATATAATCGCGCGTATCGTGGTGAAGATCAGATGGCGTCCGCCGCGCGTGCGCGTCGGGTCCCTGAAATCCGCATTGCAGAACCGAGCACGGCAACTGGCCGTGTTTTTGGCTTGGTTGGCGACGCTCGGCGTCATCGCGCTTTCCCTGTTCTTTCTGTACGCCAGGAGTACCCTCCCCGACCCTGAATCCATTATCTCCCGGCAGGTGAAGGAGTCCACGAAAATCTACGACTCCACCGGGGAAAAGCTGCTGTATGACATCTACGACGAGGAGCGCCGGACGGTGGTGCCGTGGGAACGTATCGGAGAGCCTATCCGGCATGCGACCGTCGCCATTGAAGACGCGAGGTTCTACGAGCACCGGGGCATCGACATGTACGGGATTGTCCGCTCGATGCTGGAGAATATCCGGTCGGGCGACGTCACCGGCCAGGGGGGTTCCACGCTCACCCAGCAGCTCGTCGGCAACGCGCTGGTGGGCCGTGAGCGGGGCTCCGTCCTGACCGCGTACACCCGGAAAATCCGGGAGCTCATCCTGTCCATCGAAGTGGAGCGCCGGTTCACGAAGGACGAAATTCTCTGGATGTATCTGAACCAGGTTCCGTACGGTTCTAATGCATACGGAATCGAGGCGGCAAGTCAGACATATTTCGCCGCTTCCGCGGACGAGTTGAGCATCGCCCAGGCGGCCCTGCTGGCGTCGCTCGTTCAGCGGCCGTCATATCTCTCTCCGTACGGGTATCACCTTGATGAACTCCTGGGTCGCAAGAATGCGGTCATCGGCAGGATGTTCGACCTCGGCTTCATCACCGCCGAGGAACGCGACGCGGCAATCGCCGAGGAGCTTGCGTTCCAGGAGCAGACGGGGGGTCTGGCGGCACCCCACTTCGTTATCATGGCCCGCGAATACGTCATCAGTAAGTACGGCGAGGATATCGTACAGAGCGGCGGATTCCGCATCATAACGACGCTGGACGCCGACCTGCAGGAGGCCGCGGAAGAAACCGTGGAAAAGTACGCCGAGATTAACCGTGAAAATTATCGCGCGGGCAACGCGGCGCTCGTCGCGGTGGACCCGAAGACGGGACAGGTGCGCGCGTTGGTCGGTTCGGCGAACTACTTCGACATCGAAAACGAGGGTAATTTCAACGTGGCCACGGCACACCGTCAGCCCGGCTCTTCATTCAAGCCGTTCGCGTATGCCGCCGCATTCCAGCTCGGCTATCCGGACAGCACCATCCTCTGGGACGTCCGCACCGAGTTCAATCCGAAATGTTCCCCCGAGGGAACCGCGGCGCGCGGAAGCGACGGAAGCTCCTGCTATCATCCCCAGAACTATCTGGGGAACAACGTGGGCCCGCTCACCATGCGTCAGTCACTGGCCCGCTCCCAGAACACGACGTCGGTGAAAACACTGTACCTTGCCGGCACTGACCGGACCATCGATCTTGCGGAACGGATGGGAATCACGACCCTTGGTGACCGCTCCCGGTTCGGCCTTTCGCTCGTGCTCGGCGGCGCGGAAGTGCGTCTCGTCGACATCGTGTCCGCGTACGGCGTATTCGCGAACGACGGCATCCGGAATCCCTGGACCCTTATTGAGCGTATCGAGCTTGCGGACGGGACCGTTCTTGAGGAGCGCAACGAAAACCCGACCCGCGTTCTCGAGGCGCAGGTCGCCCGGATGGTTTCGGACGTCCTGAGCGACAACAATGCCCGGGCCCCCGTCTTCGGATTCAATAGTCCGCTCTATTTCGCGAACCGTCCTATCGCCGCAAAGACCGGAACGACACAGGAGTACCGGGATGCATGGGTTATCGGGTACACCCCGAGCCTCGCCGCGGGCGTGTGGGTCGGCAACAACGACAATACGCCGATGACCCAGGCGGGCGGCGGTATCAGTGCAGCCGGTCCGCTGTGGCATGAATTCGTTGCCCGTGCATTACAGGGCACGCCCGTGGAACAATTCCCGAAACCCGATCCCATTTTCGCCGACAAGACGATGTTGAACGGCATCTATGTCGCCCCCGACTCTCCGGAAACGCACTCCATCCTCTACCACGTAATCCGGAGCAACCCGACGGGCCCGGCGCCCTCCGATCCGTACCAGGATCCCCAGTTCGCGAACTGGGAATGGGCGGTCCGCGCCCGGAGCGGATACTGATTCACCTGACGACGACCTCGCGGACATCGATACCCTCGTTCCTGAGTGCCGCGCGCAGAACGGTAAGATTGCTCTTCAGGATTCCCGATGCCCGTGGAGAGGCAGCGGCAAGCGTGACTCTCTTCGTGATGCGGTCGTAAGAAACATGGCGGACGGCCGGAGCGCGGTTCCCGCAGACCGTCCGCACGACGGCGGACACCAGCACCGAGAATTCGGAGGCTGATTTAAGGGCGCCGAGGCGCCCCTTTATTCCCTTTCGGATATCGTGGAACGGCATCAGGTTTTCAGCGGCATCACCAGATACAGTGTGTCTTTCGGCTCTTCGGCCATGCGGATAACGAACGGACTTCCGGCTCCCGTATATTCAAGGACAACATCGCTTCCGGGCACCGCTTTCAGCCCGTCCCCGAGGTACCGGTAATTCAGGGACACTTCATACGGCTCTCCCTTGAGCGTCGCCGATGCGAGCACTGTCGCATCTCCCTTAGCGGAGTTCTTGGCGGCGATGCGCAACCCCTTCTCGGAGCAGGACACGACGATATCCGAGAGATTGGACGAGAATACGGAAGCGAGGCGCACCGCGCTCTCCAGTTCCTGGCGAGGCACGAGCGTACGGGAAGCCGCTTTCTCGGGAATGATTTTCTGGTAATCGGGGTATCTTCCGTCGATGAGACGCGAGACGACCTCCGTGTCTTCTCCGGTGAACGAAACCTGATTGTCTCCGATGCGGATAATGACGTCCCCGGACACCTGGTCACACATCCGGATGACTTCCATAACCGTCATCCGCGGAACAATGACGCTCTCGGTCCGCTTCCCCTTGAACACTATCCTCCGTTCGGCGAGACGGTAACTGTCGGTCGCCGCCGCAGTGACCGCATCGGATGAAAAGCGGAGAAGAATCCCCGACAGCTCGGGACGGTTCTCCTGAACTGCGGCCGCATCGACGACGGACAGAAGTAATGCGCGCAACTCCCCGGAATCGACACCTCCCATTTCTCCCCCGCTGATACGCGGGATGATGGGATATTCGGCGGTATCAAAACCGAGCACGGAAGTCTGATACGACGGCGACTTCAGCGCAAGGATATTGTTCTGTACCGCAAGCGTCAGAGCGCCCGCCGGCGACGATGATACAAAGTCGGAAAACGTCTTTGCCGGCACCGCGACACTCCCCTCCCGCTCCACCTTCGCCCCGATAACGCAATGAACGCCGACTTCGAGGTTCGTCGCGGAGACCCGCAGTCGCCCGTTCTCCGTACGCAGAAGGACATTATTCAGAATAGGGAGCGTGGACGTCCGCGAGGTTGCGCGCTCGGTCAGCGAAAGGGCCCGCTTGAGGTTTTCCTGACTTACGGAAATCTTCATATCTCTTTATTTATATATCTATAGATTATCATCATTATACATGTAGAGAAGTGGCGGAGGCGGCGGTTTATTCCGGGATTCCGCGGGTGCTGTGGAGATACATACATATGGGTATCGTTGGGGATATGCACTGATAATTTACCCGTTCTGGAGCCGGTCAGTCCCGGACCCGTATTCTGTACGCATACTGTACGCCGCCTATGCACAGAATTATCCCCCGGCTCATCCACATACTAACCCTGGAATGCGTTGTATACGCGCTCGCGTATCATGGTCAGATCCTGCTTCAGTGATTCGTCCGCGGCCTCCTCTTTCCTGATCTTGTCGCAGGCATGGATTACCGTGGAGTGGTCGCGTCCCCCGAGTTTCTGGCCTATTTCAGGGAACGAGAGGCTGACTTCCTCGCGGAGAAGGAACATGGCGACCTGCCGGGGCTTCACGACCTCCTTCTTCCGGCTGCGCTTGGTCAGGTCGGCAAGTGAAATGCTGTAAAAATCCGCGACGGTTTTCAGTATCGCCTGGGGCGATGTCTTGCGGTGCGGGACGCTCATGTACGCCTGGATGATGTTCTTCACTTCCCGGAGGTCCGGCACGCGGTTATATATCTGTGCGAACGCGACGACGCGGTTCAACGCTCCCTCGAGTTCGCGCACGTTCTTCTGAATGTTCGCGGCGATATATTCAATAACCTCGTCGGGAAATTGCACGTTCCGGTCGGTGCTCTTCCGTTGCAGGATGGCAATCCGCGTCTCCTGGTCCGGCGCCCCGATATCGGCGATGATGCCGCCCTCAAAACGGGACTGCAGGCGCTCCTCAAGCGCGGCGATTGCCTTGGGAGGACGGTCGGAAGTCAGGATGACATGCTTGTTGCGGTTGAAGAGCTCATTGAAAATGCCGAAGAATATATCCTGCGTCCGTGTTTTCCCGGCCAGGTACTGCACGTCGTCGACGATGAGCAGGTCCAGGTCCGTGTACAGACGCTTGAGGCCCTCGATAGTCTGGTTCAGCAGGCCGTCAACAATTGCGGCGGTCAGACGCTCGGCGGGCGTATACAGAATCCTCGTCTCCGGCTTTTCGGCAAGAATCGTGTTGCCGATAGCCTGTGCCAAATGCGTCTTTCCCAGGCCCACTCCCCCGTACAGGAAGAGCGGGTTATGCAGCTTGCCCAGACCTTTGACGACGCCCTGCGCCGCGCCGAACGCGAATTGGTTGTGGGAGCCGACGACGAAGGAGTCCATGACATACTTCCGGTTCAGATGAGTGACCTTGTCGATGTCCGCACTCTGCCCGTTGTCCCCGAAATCCCCGATATCGTTCTGGAGAACAATCTTGGACAGATCGGGTTTGAGCGGCTCGACCTTCGGCTGGCCGACGACGTACTTCACCTCGCGCACGTCGCTGACCAACTTGCGCATGGATTGGAGTATCTGCTTATTGAACTTGTTTTCCAGCCACTCTTTGACGAACTGGTTCGGAACGCTGACGGTCACCGTGTTTTGGTCGCGCGATATGATGAGCGTGTTTTTGAACCACGTCGTAAAGTTCGCACGGGAAAGAGAAACTTCCATCTCGCCCAGGACTGCTTTCCAGAGTTCTTCGGGGGTTACGGCGGTCATTGCATCCGGTAAAAGTAATTCGTGCGCCCGTTCGGCGGCGAGGCAGGCCCATCATCCCGTACCCCTGAACGCAGAACAACCATCGTTCGTTGATATGCTGTGTATAGCAGGTGGATATCGCCCGTAAACTTACGGACCGCGCCCATTTATGGTCTGACAGCGGTTCTTGACCCATGGGTGCTGCCCGTGGTATTCTCACTCCCGGATTCATATAGCATTACCCCGTATGACGAAGGCAAAAGCACTGACGTTCCGCCCCAAGAAGCGCAAACGCTCCCGCAAACACGGGTTTCTCTCCCGGATGAGAACGAAGTCAGGCCGCAAGGTCGTGGCCCGACGGAGAGGCAGGGGCCGTGCACGGCTGACCGCATAGCAACAACCGCCGCCGACCGCGGCGGTTGTCGTTCCATGGCACTTCCGAGAAAACACCGGCTGACACAGAAGGAATTCGCGGAACTGTTCGCGTCCGGCAGGCGCGTGCGGGGTGCGTCCTGCTCACTCCAGTTCCGTATTACCGGTTCCGGCAACGCCAAATTCGGCGTTTCCGTCCGTTCGGCGGTGGCGCCTAAGGCTACGGTCAGAAACCGGATACGGAGGACGGTCACCGAGGCGGTGCGTCCCCTCGTTCCCCGGTTCTCTCCGGGGACGTGGGTAGCCGCGGTCATCCACTCCCCCGCGCACCGGGATGCCCCGCAGCGCTACGGAGACGAAATAGCGGGCCTTCTGCGGAAATCTGGTATTATCACCCCATGAGCTTCTTCTTTATCGTGCTGCTCAAAATCTACCGGACGGTCATCAGTCCGCTTGTGCACGCCGCCGTGCCCGTGCGTGCGGGATGCCGCTTCTCTCCGACGTGTTCGGAGGTCTTTGAGGAAGCCGTCCGGAACGGCGGCGCCGCCGCGGGAATCCGGACAGGATTCGGACAATTGGCGCGGTGTCATCCGTTTGCCCGGGCGTCCTAACCCACCCCTTCGCATATGAGCTGGCTGTTCAACACCATAATTTATCATCCCCTGCTGAACGCGCTTGTGGTTCTGTACGACACGGTCTCGTTCGGAGATATCGGGATTGCCATCGTCATGCTTACGGTCGTCATCCGGCTGATTTCGCTCCCGCTGTCCCTGAGAACCATACGCTCCCAGCGCGAGATGGCGGAGCTGGCGCCGGAGATTGAGCGCATCAAGGAGAAGCACAAGAACGACCAGGCCGCCCAGGGCCAGGCGATGATGGATCTGTATAAACAGCACAAGGTGAATCCGTTGGCGGGGTGTCTGCCGTTGCTTATCCAGTTCCCGGTTCTGTTCGGCCTCTACCGCGTGTTCATCAATATCTTCAAGCCTGAGAGCCTTCAGGCGCTGTATTCGTTCGTTCCCGATCCGGGCACAATCCAGACCGTTTCCCTGGGCATCGTTGATCTGGGCGTGCGGAGCATCCCGCTCGCGGTCGCCGCGGGTCTGGCGCAGTTCATCCAGGCGAAGGTAGCCGCTCCCCTGCAGCAGTCGGGCCAGGCGGCGATGCTCAACAAGCAGATGATGTATTTCTTCCCGGTGCTCATTATCGTCATCAGTTGGAACCTGCCGGCCGGACTTGCGCTCTACTGGACGGTCACGACGCTGGCATCAATCGCCGAACAATGGTACATAAAACGAAAGCCCACCCATGGAACGGTCACCGCATGACATCATCACGGAGTTCGTGCAGCGGTTCTCACAGGCCGCCGCCTTGCCGTGCGATGTAACGGTGAGCGACGACAACGGCGCCGAAGGCGACATCCGGGTGGATATCCGGAGTGAGGGCGAGGCCAAATTCCTTATCGGCAAGAACGGACAGAATCTGTCGGCCCTGGAGCATCTCATCCGTGCGATGTGTTTCCGCAAGAACGGAACGGAGCGCCGCATCAGCGTGGACATCAATGATTACCGCCGCTCCCGCTCGGAACAGGTCGTTCAGATGGTCCGGCAGGTCGTCGCACGTGTACGTGATACCCGCCGGTCACAGGCCCTGCTTCCCATGGCCCCGCATGAGCGGCGCATCGTGCATATGGAGCTCGCGTCGTATACCGACGTCGCAAGCGAGAGCGTCGGTGAGGACCCGAACCGCCGCGTCGTCATCAAGCCCCTATCTCTATAGAGGGTTCCCCGTATCTTCTATCGCAATTTTAACGGCTCACTGGGTGAGCCGTTAAAATTTAATCGTCGATATGGGTACTACCAGGAAAGCAGGTACGGCAGTCCGCTGAATGGGTCCAGAAACGCTATGCCGGTGTCGCCCGACACCATAAACGGTGAGCGCATGCCGAACGTTTCCCCTGCACCGGGCCGGTAGCGGACGACGGAGGTTCCGTCCGTAAGGCTCGTGCTGACCACCGAGCCGATGACGGCGTGCTCGGCCGTCGTATTGGGCTGTGCCGGGAGTCCGCAGGTAACCCAGGCCTGGTCCGTATGCCACGCGCAGGTTCCCGCGCGTGCATGTATGCCCAGTACCGCGGTGTCGCCCGTCGCCGCGTCCATTAGCTCCAGAACCCGGGCGTCATCCGTGACATGGGAAACCAGCGCACGGGTCCCGTTCGGTGACCAATTCAGTTCTGCTCCACGGATGCCGTCGCGCAACGGCCGGAGCTTGCCCTCCATGGAAACCATGACGACGCTTTCCGCGCCGGACGGATGCCGCGTGACGACCGCGAGTTCGTCAGCGGCCGGCCATGACAATGCGGTGATGTTCAGCCGGGTCGCGAGTATCGCGAACTCTCCGGTGCCGTCGGGCGACGAAATCCAGAGGCGGACTCCCCCGTCGGTCGTCCGTACCGTGGCGATGCGTCCTCCGTCCGGCGAGAACGCGAACAGCCTGACGGATGCGGGAAGCGGCGCGACGCGTCCGGTGCGGTAGTCAAAATAGCGGAACTGCGTTCCTCCGGATTCCGCGAACGCGCTGATGACCTCCGTGCCGTTCGGCGACCAAACAGTCGTGATGAACCGCTCGAGGCGTTCGTCCGAAAGCGTCGTTACCTTCAGGGTGAGCGTATTCACCGCAAAGGCGCGGCCCGTTCCCTCCTCGTACATCCGTACGTCGCGGCGGTTCCGGTCGGCGGAAAGCGCGACGACCGGATACGACAGCAGCTCACGGAGCCGGGGCCGCGGTATCTCCGGTGTCTCCGGCGCCTCCGGGTCCGGCGTCGCGAAGCGGCCGGCGAATGTCGCCGTTCCGCCGTTGCCCACGGGAATATCCCGGAGGAAGGAATACCAGAACCACGCCGGCAATGCGGCGATACCGGCGGCGCAGAGGATGAATATCGCGGTGCGTTTCATGCTTAGGCGGATGCGGGAATCTCATCTGTTTGCGCCTGTACGACCGCGTTTTCCAGTTCCGCGTCCACGGTGCCGACCTGGATGGCGCTGAAATCGTCGGCGAGTCCGATATAGTCGCCTTTGAGTTCCTGAAATTCCGTCAGTGTACGCTGGGCGTCTTTGTATTCTCCGCGGTGCTCAACGTATATCGCAACGGCCCCGATGGTCCACCACGGCAGGGCTTGCAGGAACGGTATCGCCTCGGCGATATATTTGAACGGCGCCCAAGCCGCGAGCCGCGTGAACCACGACACTACCCTGCCGACCGCCTTAAACTTGGTGAGTCTCACGATTCTCCGGGTGATACTGGTCGCCCGTGCAGCCATTTTGGGCGAGCGGCGGATGACGCCGCGGGCATACCTCCGGAACCGCTGCGCCTGCTGGCTCAATAGGCGTATGTCATTGCGGGTCTGATTCACGCGTCCCTCAAGCTCCTTGCGTTTCTTTTTTGCGCGCTTAAGTCTCTTGCCGAGCAAAATGCGCCCGAACGCCCACAAGAAGACCATCAGGATAATATTTGCGATGACGGTAACGACCAGTGCGGCGCCGCTGAGGTTCAGGGCGGAAATGACGGCGCCCCAGATGTCCATCAGGATGCATGCGCTGATATACGGGACATATCGCCAGAGCGAGGGTTTCGTGATTTCGCGCGCCGCGGCAAGCGACGTTTCACTGAAATCCCGCACATGCTCGTCGCGCGCATTACCGAGCGTGCGTACGAGCGTGGTCCGCAGACGCGCGAGCGCCTGCGCCGAGGTGTACGCGTCGAGGGACGTCCGGTAGGTGGTACCGGCGGCGCCCGCCGTGCGCTCCCATCGCGAGCGCGAGCGCCTGCCCTGTCCCTGGCGCGGCTGGGTGCTCCGGGGCGGGGCGATATCCTGAACTGGGCCGCCGGCGATGCGCGGACCCCGCGGAGCGGGTTCGGACGCGGGAGCCGCGGACGGCGGAATCACCGAGTCCACGCTCGGGCCTTCTGAACGGCTGGAATTCTCGTCCGCCATGGGTTATTGCTCCGACGAGGCCCACTCCTCCTTGGCTTTCTGGAGTTCCAGGAGCTGGCGCGGGTCGGAGGTGATTACCTGGTCTTCGGCATATGAGGCAACGACGCGGAGTCCGACATGGTTCGCTCCCAGGAAGAACAGGCCGTGACCGACGCGCGCCTCCAGTAGGTAGTATTTTTCGGAATCGGTCAGGTTGAACGTGTTCTGGATAATGTCTATGGATGCCGGCGACTGCTTGAGCAGGATTTGCATGGACGAGTTCGTCACGATTGCCTTACCCTGGGGTACGCCCATGAAATCGTTGACGTCCTGGGATATCGTCGTCATTCCCGTGTAATATTTGCGTCCGCGCTTGGCGATGTTGAACAGGAAGTCCGCGCCGACCGGGAACTTCATCACCCACCACGCCTCGTCCACGACGAGCATCCGGCGCTGGAGTTCGCGGCGGATTTGCGTCCAGATGTGGTTCAGAACCAGGTACATCGCCACGGGCCGGAGTTCGTCTTCCATGTCGCGGATACTGAACACGACCAGGCGGTTGCTCAACGGCACGTTCGTCGGCTGGTTCAGGAATCCGGAGAACGTTCCGGTCGTGAACTTCTGCAGGCGCGTGGCCATCCGTTCCGCGCCCGTCATGCCCTCCATGATGTTCTGCAGGTCCGACAGTACCGGCGGCGGCAATGCCGTGAAGTCGGCGTCGGGGGTGATGTCTTTTACCGCGTAGGTCTGGATGATGGCCTGGTCCAGAAGCGCGTCCTCTTCGGGCGTGAGTTCGCCGCCCATCAGGAGCCGGATGAGTCCCGCGACGTCCAGGACGTGCGAATTGAATACGTCCGCGCCCGTCTCCCCTTCCCGCGGCGGGGGCATGTCGAACGGGTTGATGTGCTGGTCGCTGTTGATGGAAATCTTCACGGTAGTTCCGCCCACCGTGTCCGAAAGATATTTGTACTCGTCTTCGGGGTCGATGACGAGCACCTGCGTTCCGAGAATGAGCTGACGGAGAATTTCCAGCTTGATGGTGTAACTTTTACCGGCTCCGGATTTGGCGAACACGACGGCATTGGCGTTCTCCAGGGAGAACCGGTCGAAGATAACCAGAGAGTTATTGGAGGTGTTGATGCCGTACAGGACCCCCTCGTTGCTCGTCAGGTCGCTGGAAATGAACGGGAACGTGGAGGCCAGCGGCTCCGTGTTCAGCGACGTGAACACCTGCAGGCGGTCGTCGTTGAGCGGCGAGGTCGTCAGGAATCCCTCCAGCATGCGGAACGAGGCCTGCTTCGGGATAACCAGCTGGGCCTCCAGGATGCCTTTTACCTTTTCTTCCGTGTCGTCCAGGTCTTTGATGCTGTTCGCATAGAGCGTCACGTAGATGCCCGCCTGGAAGAACCGCTCTGTTCCCTGCTGGAGCTTGTCGCGGAGCAGTTCGATGTCGCCGATGGCGGTTTCCAGTACCGGATTGCGGACGTTGCCCGCTGCCGATTCCTCCATCAGCTGTGCCTCAAGCCGTGAAAGCTGGATGCGGAGCTGCTTGAGCACGGCCGAGGTGTCCTGGGGAACGACATAGACGCTGATGTCCATGACCCGGTCCAGATTGATGACCGGAGAAAACCACCCCGCGTTCAGAAAGCGCGGGTAGGTACCCATGAAAATCGTACGGACGTACTTTTCGCCCAACTGCAGGTAGTTCGGCGACACCTTGAGCGCCGAAGGGGCGATGAGCTGTTCAAACTGTTGGGTGATGACCTGTTGTGCCATGTCAGGAAGTCTTAACCGACGGGACTTCGGGGTTGAAGAGCGACGTATACAAAGTAACCAGCTCTTCCTGTTCCAACAGGCGCCCCCTGAGTCCCATGCCCGCCAGGCCGCTGATGACCAGATCGGCCCGCTGCGCCAGCTGCATCTGCCACGCCTGCATCTGTTCCTCGGTCGGCCCGGCGGGCGCGGGGGCGGCTTTCTTCTTGCCGAACATGCCCTTGAGGTCGCCGAGCATGCTCTTGGCGTCCTTGGCGACCGTCGCTTCAAGCGGAATGACCACAAGGAACCGCTTGGACATGATGTTGGACAGGTCGCTCAATTCCCGCACGAACCGCATGTACTCCTCTCCCTGCACTTTGAGCATGTCGTTATCCAGGGCATCCGTGGCCTTCTCCACGACCTGCATGTACTGCTCGATGTCATACCTGCGGGACTGAATGAGAATCTGCATGCGGAAATCCACGGCGTTCAGGAATCCCTGGAACTGCTGAATGAGCGCGGCCTGCTCGTCGGACGAGCGCAGGTCGAAGTTCACCGCCGAAACCTCGATGACCGAGCGGAGCGTTCCGTCCTTGAGGAACACCATCCGCTCGAGGATGTTCTTTACCGGGACGATGTCGGTTGTTGCCGGAGGTTGTGCCATATCAGTTGCCGGGCATGCCGGGAAGATGAATCTCCGTCTTCTTCTCGCTGCGCCGGAACAGGTACTCTTTCGCGCCAAGCGCGTAGGACAACATGTATGCGAAGAAGTTGATGAGCGGCTGGCCGTCGATTTTCACGAACGCCAGAGAGCCGAAAAACGCGAGGGTGATGATGGCGGCTCCCAGACGCAGGGGCCCCGACAGGAAGAGGAATTCCAGGATGAGAAAGCACGCCCCGGCGGCGACCCACAAGAACTGCCGCAACGTGAAGGGGCCGACAAGCTTCGTCTCCGTCTCGATGAATTGCGGAACTTGATATCGCATGTACTATCCCCGCTTGCGCAGGTCTATTATAGCCCCTTGGACACCCTGCTGGCCAGCCGCGGCAGGTGCGGTTTTTTGCGGCCGGGGCTCCGGTTCCGGTAGTTTTTCCGCAACCGGCCGGCCGCCGAAGAATTCCGCACGGATGCGTTCCGCGACCTCCCTGCCTTTCTCCGGGCCCAGTCCGAGTTTTTCCCCGAACAGCGCCGCCAGCATGTCCGGCGCAAGGTCGCCGAGCGTGACGAGAAAAATGATTTTAGCCACCGCGGAACCGAAGTTCTCCGGCACGGCCCCGTTCCGTATCATACCGTCGATTTTTACCGCCGCGTCGCGGGATACCAGCCGGCGGCGTTCTTCTTCCGGAAGCGACGTGAACCTTCCGAACGCCTGTTCGTCGACGCTTCCGTCCTTGCGTCCGACGCCGGCGAAATACGGCGTCCAGCGGATATACCGTGCGACCGCCGGTTTTGCGCGTGCGAGCGCCTCTCCCAGGGCTGCGTGGAGCACGACCGCCGTCCGGTAATCGGAGACGAACAGAAACGCGTCCGCGATGTGTTCGGCCGCCGAGAGAAAATTCACCAGGGCCGGCCGGACGGCTTCGTCGTCCGCCATGGCCGGACTGTCGCCGAGCACGTCGACCCAATCCCGTGCACCGAACGAGGAAGCCTCCTGTGCTACCAGCCGCGCGAAGGTCATCGGCTTTCCTGAACCGTCAGTACCCAGTTTGAGCTGTGAGAGCGCCTTGAGTACGAGGACGCGGTTCTCCTGTTTGACGCTGTTCAGGAACTTCATGCGTTCGGGCGCCGGCAACTCTTCCACGCTCGCCATGAGGTCGTCCAGGGATTCAAATTTTATCAGCAGGCGCCCCGCCTCCTCGCGGACCTCCGGCCCCGTCGTCGCCTTGCTGATGTCCGCCAACGTCATTCCCGCCGGCTTGAGGAGGTCCTGTTCGATTGCGCGGAGTATCTGCAGCGCCTCCTCCGGTTTCGTGCCGGACATACGCGCCAGGTCGCCGGCGATGTTCTGGCTGAGCGGAAGACCGGTGAGCACATCACGCAGGAACTCGGCGATGCCGCGTTTCTGTTCCGTGCCCAATCCGAACTCCTGCTCCATGCGGTCCAGGAAGTCCCCTGTCTCCGGCGCCACCATGACTTCCGCAAGGGACTCCGGCTGACCGCGCAGGAGAGTCGCGTATGCCTCCGCCTTGGGGCCGGAGGTAGGGACGGTATCAATCGGGGTGATGTATACGCTCGGTGTTCCCATGAATCAGGGGTTCGGGTTGTCCGAAATTTTTTCCATGAACGCGAGTTTGTCGGGCTGATCCCGGACGGCCTTCTTGAGATTCGCGACCGCACGGCGACGCTGCTTGAGCTCTTCGGCATTGGAAGCGGGATACATAATGTCGAATGCGTTTTGCATGTTCTGAATCTTCTCGGTCGCTCCCGGGATTTTTTCGTTGAAGTATTTCGGGCTGAGCTTCGAGAACGCTCCGGGGTTGTTCATGACGCGTCCGTAGAACCGCTGAAGAATCTTGCGCTGCTCGGCAGGGTCGTTGCGCTTATCGGCCGGAAGTTGGTCAAGCTCAAACTGATACGCCGTATCAGGGTCCTTGTCGGGGAGTTCCCGTTGCACCTTGGAGCGGAATTCAGCCTGCCCGATGCCGGCGGGATACTGGCGCTGCAGGTTCTTGACCTCGTCCACGCTCAATTCCCCGCGTTCCATGAGCATCTCTCCTGCCGCCATGCGTGTAGAACGGTCCCCTCTTCCCATCTGACTCCGCAGGTACCGGTTTTGTTTATCAAACTGCGTTTTCGGATCCTTGTCGGTAATGGAGTCCACGCCTTTCTTGATGGAATCGCGCTGGGCTTTGACGCGGTCCGTCAACAGGCGGACCTGCTCCTGCGCCCCTCCGCGCACGCCCAGGCGCCGGCGCGCCTCGGCAAGCTGCTCCTCATCGGAGCGGATACGCAGGAACTCCGGCCGGCGGGCGGAATATTCCTGGCGTAGCCGCTCATAGGTCGCCTGGGCCGTCGCAGGGACGCCGGTGCGCTGGGCGACCCGCCGTCCGAATGCGGTGCTGAGCGCAATGGCCGAGAAGGCACCGGCTGCTCCCGCCGCACGTCCGATAAGCGGAGTGGATTTTACGGCCGTGGCGAAGGACGAATTGAGCGCCAGCATCAGGCCGCCGACGAACACCAACGCCGCGAAGATGAAAAACAGAAGGGTCTGAAAGAGGCTCGTACCGATGCCGGCGTTGGCGCCCGCCAGCGACGTCATCAGCTCCGACTGCCGGCTCAGGAACGTCATGCCGAAAATCAGTACCAGCAGATAGTACGGACCGAAGACGTTCCAGCCGAGGAAATATTTCCACCACTGGCTGAACCAATCGTTGCCCCGTACCCACATGAGGCCGAACGCGAACGCGGAGACGCCCATGAGTATCCAGATCGCGATGATGCGGAACAGGAAGAACGTGACGGCGGAGCCGAGCGAGATGATGACCATCGCCAGCATGAATACGGTGGAAACGGACGCCATGGCAAGCGTAACGCTCTGCTCGGGTGTCGTCTTTGAGCCAAGATTGTTATAGACGCGCCCCGTGGTTGCGCCGATTTCAACGAACAGTCGCTCGCCGAAACTTACGTCCCGTTCCCCCCTGCGGACCATGGCGAGCTCCTGAATGCAGGCTCCGTAGGATTTTCTCGGTATTTCCGTCCACCTCCGGGCGAGCCAGTTGGGCGTCCAGCCGTAATCGGTCTCCTCCTCCAGGCACTCCTGGAGCGCCTGTTCTTCCGCTTCCGTCCGGTTCTCGCGGTTGGCCAGCCACGTGTCCAGGCTGCTGCCGTCCGGCGCTTTCACGGAGAAGTTCATGCCCAGATCGCGCGACGCAGGTTCGATGTCGGTCACGACAAGCGGACTGGTGATGAGGGCGTTGTATCCCATGGCGCGCGCGAAATCGTTGCCCAGCGTGGTCATCGAGTCCGCCATGAGGCTCGTCACGCGGTTGGAGATGAGTACGACCGTCTCGCTGAGGCCGAGGGAGAGGTTGATGAGTATGGCCGCGGCAAGCAGGCGCGGGAGGGACTCTTTCCAGTAGTATCCTTTGAGGAATCCGAACGCGCGGAAAATGGTCGCGAACGAAACGATGATGAGGCCGACGATGAAGAACAGGTTCGTGATGTCCCGCGCGTACGTCCAGACGTGGAGAACGACCTCGCTGTTGTTGACGTTCTGCCATGTCAGGACCTGATTCAGGCCGTTGGAAATCTGAGTGATAAACCATCCCTCCACCATGATGACCACGCTCGTCACGGCCAGAAGGCCCTCGCTCAAAAGCGACAGAATCCCTCCTCCCGAAATGAAATTCCAGAGGTCTCCCATGGACTTTACGGAACCACGCCGGCCGGGCAGGTGTATTTCGCCATCATTCCCGGATTGCGGATTCCCCCGTCGCTGCCCCTGATGATGTCGACAAACAGATCCACTGTTCCGCCATTGAGCGGGACGATGATTACGTCGTCGGCCCGTGGGACATACGCCCGGCAATTCCGGAATGCGGAACCGAGCTCAAAGCAGACCGCCTCAATAAAGGGCACCCAAAGATCCCGCGAAATGACCCGCTGGGCATCCGGAGTCGTCAGGACGCCCGCCTGTTGGCGAGCGACCTTGCCAAGGGTCTCACCGAGAATCTGTACCGCCAGAGCCTGTCTCTGGGCGAAGTCAGGATCTGTAGCGTCGGCCCAACAGGTGCATGAGGCGGCGGGCAGACCGCATCCTGCACCGCCCGCCGAGCCCGGGTCGCCCGGGTCAACGCCGACCGGCGGGGGTGGCGGCGGGTCCTGGGCAGTCCCGGTATCAAACGTAGACGGGTCAACTTCCAGCTCTGTTTCCAGGCTTACGAGCGTAGAGTCAATAAGGCGGTTGGTGATGCGTGCGGTGGTATCCGCCAGCAGGTCGTTCTGCTCCTTGCTCTGGGAAATCCAGTCAAATTCGGCCTGAACCGCCGCCTGCTCGGCGGTGTTCAGCTGTGAGCCGGGAGTTTTTACGCGCCAGCGCAGGCAGGTCCCCTGTTCATTGCGTTCCACGCATTCCTCTACACCGAAGTAGCCGTTATTCGCGATGACCTGCGTTTCGTCGGCCTTGATTTGCAGTTCCACCATTTCACGCATGTGCGATTGCGCAAGCAGGTACGCGCCGGTGATATTGTTCTGCGGCAGGGCGAGCAGGTACGTGGACTCGGGATTCGCCGCAATCTGGTTGCTGGTGACCCCGTCAGGGAACGAGCATGCCGCGCGCTGGCTGTACGGCTCCGTGCCGCCGTCCACGTTCTGGTCCGTCGGCCGCGCCTGCTCGGGTGAGAATCCGAACAGCGCTTCCATGTCCCGCTGGAGCCACGGGCAGTACTTCGTGTTCGCGAAGTTATTGCGCGCCGCAGCCTCTCCTCTCGTCTTCGCGTCCCCGTACAGGTCATTGTAATCCTCTACCCATGCCGGGCCTCCTTCGCGCCCGTTTTCATTGATAACCCGGCGGACCTGGTCCGACGCCTGGTCCATCAGGCACCGCGCCATTGCCCGGGCCTTCACGTCGTCCACGAGCTCCTTCTTGAGATCCTTTTTGTAGTACTGTTTGAGGTTACTGGACAACTCCTCGGTGCACCGGTTTCCTGTTATGGTTCCGCTTCCTAATCCGAGTACGCCGCCAATGAGACACTTTGCATAGCTCCCGATCTGCGTGAAGGCCTCCCGAAGCGCCTGATTCGCGAGATTTGCGAGCTCGTTATTCCATCCCCGGTAGGCGCTATCGATGGTGTTCAGGAAATCTTGTGACAGACAGGCCGCCTGGCCGACACGGCGGTTTCGTTCGCATCGCTGACGTTCTTCGCCCGCAGGGACCTGACTGCAGTCCCCTGCTGTTGCTTGCAGTCCCCGGAATTCGCCCAGAACCTCGTCAGCGGTGATGGCGTTCGCCGGAGACGGGTACGCCAGCACCATGACGGCAGTGAGGAGTATCCCGAACAGGATTGTCGTGTGCAGATGTTTCATGTTCCGGAAGGCGTTCCATATTCGGCTTCCAATGCCTGGACGTAGCTTCTCAGGAAGAGCTCAAATCCGTCGGTGACCAAGATGCCCAGGCGTGTCGCCGAAAGCGTTGCCGACAGCGGATCATGGGATTCGGATTGTTCCCAAGTGCGAAGCTCCTGTTCAATCATGCGCAGAAGCGTAAGTCCGCGCCGGTGGTGTTCTCCGAGGCTTTTCGGAACGGGTATTGCTGCATAGGTTGCGGCGTGTCTATCAACAGAATCCGCTGCTCCCCGAATCTGCTCAGTAGAGAGCGAGTCCCGTTGATTCGCCTGCATGAGCTCATAGACGGCAATTCCCGACGGGTAAAACAACTCACTCAGCGCGTCGGCCGTACTCTCGGCATATGTTGCCATGCTCTCGGTAGATACCTCCACAATCTCCAGTTGCTCCACGATGAACGTGTTCCGCCGTTCATGTTCGTTAAAAATCTCATCAACAATGGCCGCCAACGCCGTATCATACTGAGAGCTTTCGGGCTTTAGGTCGCCCTTGATGTAGCCGCCGAGGAGGAGAGAGCTCATGCGCTCGGTCAGGCTCCGGTCGCTATTGAGCAGGTCATCCGGTCCGCGCTTGGTCGGGTCGTGGCCGGAGAGCACTTCCTCCCCGTCCGAGTAACCGTCGCCGTCCGTGTCGGGGTTCTGCCAGTTCGTCCGCCAGATATTTTCATCGCGGTTGGAAAGGCCGTCGCCGTCTTCGTCATCAAGCAGGCTGAATGTCCTGAATTTTTCCTCCGAAATCGTCGCGGGAAGCCGCCCGTCGGACGGAGAGAGTGACGAGAGTAAAGACGAAACCGAAACCAGCGCCGCGAACGCCAAGACAACGAGCGCAAGTTTGAATTTTCCGCTCATTTCCTACGAAAAGTATATCAGAACGCCCCGCGGAAGACGCGGGGCGTTCGTGTGTATATCTCTATAGTAGCGGACTCCTATCCTTCCGTGTGTCGTGAAAGGCACATCCAGTCGGCGACGGTAAGCTCCTGGGGCCGTGCGGACGGGCTGATTGAGCAGGCGGACAGCGTTTCCGGAGCGACGGACGAGGTGATTTTCTTCCGTTTGTGCGCGAACGCCCGTTTTGCCACCGCCAGTGCCCTCTCCGTCCCCGCTCTCTCCTCCGCGCTGACCATCCTTGGCCGGATTATAACTACGGATGACTCCACGTCCGGCGGCGGGTTGAAACTGCCCGGCGCGACGTCCATGACGCGCGAAGCATCAGCGTACGCCTGCACCGACAGCGCGAGCATGTTCATGTCCGGCGGGGCGGCGGCCATGCGCCGTGCTACCTCTTTCTGAATCATGATGATGGCGCGCCCGGGCGGCGGCCATGCCGTCAGCAGGACCCGGAGAAAATGCGACGTGATGTAGTACGGGAGATTGGCGACAACGATATACGGTCCGGTGATGCCGGCGTCCGCCGGCCGGATTTCGAGGATGTCCCCTTCCACGACGGTGACGTTCCCCTTTTCCGTAAATTTTTCACGCAACTCCGGAACGAGCGACCGGTCTTTCTCCACGGCAACGACCTTTCCCGCCCGCTCCGCGAGCCGGCCGGTGAGCACGCCGGTGCCGGGGCCGACTTCCAGAACGGTGGAGTCCGGGCCGAGCTCCGCGGCATCCACGATGCGGTCAGCCACGCCCTGATTGACGAGCCAGTGCTGGCCGAATGATTTTTTTGCCCGTGTCATAGGTCGTAGGTCACGGTCGTTTCGTCGTCCTCCCAATTCTCGGTCATGTCCGTGTGCGCGAGCAAGGACGCCGGCATCTCATCAAGAAAGCGCGACGGCAGTCCCGCATGCCGGGAGCCGTAAATGTTCCGCCACCGTGCATGGCTCATGTACAGCCGCTCCTTGGCCCGCGTCAGGGCCACGTAGCAGAGGCGCCGCTCCTCCTCCAGTTCCTGGGGAGCGTACGTGGTCCTGCTGTGCGGGAACAGCCCCTCCTCCATGCCGATGATGAACACGACCGGGAACTCCAGTCCTTTGGCCGCGTGCATCGTCATCAGCGTCACCGTGCGCTCGGCGCCGTCCAGAGAGTCGGTGTCCTGCACCAGCGCGACCTCCTCAAGAAAACGGGAAAGCCCGTCGGGCCCGGCGTCGTCGTATTTTGCGGCGACGGTCAGCAGTTCCCGGATGTTCTCCAGACGTTCCTCGGGACTTTCCAACGTGTCGGTCATCTTCGCCACGTACGCTTTGTAGTCGGTCCTGGCGACGACATGGGAGATGAGTTTGCGGACCGTCGACTGTTCCCGTTTGTCGCGCAATCCGCGGAGCAGGTCGGCGAGCATGCGGAGTTTTCCCTTGCTCCGCGGCCCGGCTTCCGCGAACGCGGCTTCCGTCGCGGCGATGAGGTCGCCTCCCCTGCCGACGACCGTATCCACCGTCGCCGGGCCGATGCCGCGCCGGGGAACGTTCGCGATGCGCTCAAAGCTCACCAGGTCCGACGGGTTATTGATGAACCGCAGATACGCCAGGATATCCTTGACCTCCTTGCGCTCGTAGAACCGGAGGCCGCCGACAATGCGGTACGGAACGCCGGCCCGGACCAGCGCTTCCTCCATCGCGCGCGACTGTGCGTGCGTGCGGTACAGGATGGCGATGTCCGAGAGCGCGCGGCGTTCGCCTTTGGCGTCCAGGATGCGCTGAACGACCGTCTGCGCTTCCGTGCGTTCGTTTATTGTACGGATGACCGTGACCGGCTCGCCCTGCGCGTTCTCCGTCCAGAGGTCTTTGGCGAACTGCGCGCTGTTATTGGCGATGACCGCCTGGGCCGCGGCGAGGATGGTTTTGGTGGAGCGGTAGTTCTGCTCCAGCATGACAACCGTCGCGCCGGGCCAGTCACGCTGGAAGTTCAGGATGTTCCGGATGTCGGCTTGCCGGAACTGGTAGATGGACTGTGCATCGTCGCCGATGCAGAACAGGTTGCCGTGTCCCTTCGCGAGCAGATTCACCAGTGTGTATTGGTCGTGGCTCGTGTCCTGGTACTCGTCCACCAGAATGTGGCTCCACAGCGAACGGTACTGCTCCAGAACCGTAGGATGTTTTCTGAACAGATGCACGGTGAGCGCGATGAGGTCGCCGAAATCCACCGCGTTCATGGAGCGCATCCGTCCGGAATACTCCGCGTACACCCGCGCGAGCGTCCGTTCGCGCTCGGTGCCCGGCACGAAGTCTCCGGGAAGCGTCAGTTCTGTTTTCAGCTTGGCGATGCGCGCCAGCATTCCGCCGGGCGTGTTCCGCTGGGGGTCCAGCCCCAGTTCCGCAATCACCCGGCGCATCAGCGTTTGCTGGTCGGCGCTGTCCAGGATGCCGAAATTCCGCGACAGTCCCGCTTCTTCGGCGTGCGCGCGGAGGATGCGCAGGCCGACGGAGTGGAACGTACCCATCGCGGGGAGCGCCGACTGCCGGAATCCCCCGCTCTTCAGAAGCGCCCTGACCCGTTCTTTGATTTCTCCCGCCGCCTTGTTCGTGAACGTCACGGCGAGGATGCGTTCGGGGCGTACGCCGGAAGCGATGAGATACGCGATGCGGTGCGTGAGGGCACGCGTCTTGCCCGAACCCGGACCGGAGATGACCAGAACCGCGCCGTCCGTCGTCGTGACGGCCTCGCGCTGTTTGTCGTTCAGACCCTTGAGGATGGTTTCGGGGTTCGCGGACATGTCCGCGTCAGCGTAGCACGGTACGCGGGGCAGCCCAAATCTGGTCAAAATTGCCGTTTTCTGGTACTCTATCGCCCGATATGGGCCTGTAGTTCAGTGGTAAAACGCCGCATTCGCATTGCGGAGGCGGGGGTTCGATTCCCCCCAGGTCCACACCATATTCATAAAACGCCGTTTGGCGTTTTATGAATATGCGGCTGACAGTTGGGTGGGAATCGAACGCCGGAGCGATGTCCCGACAGTAGTCGGGACCGCGAGGCGGTGCCCAGCCCGAGGCCGGCGACGGGCGGCCGAGAGGCGAGGGAGATTCCCCCCAGGTCCACCATATTGGTAACGGCTCACCGGTTGAGCCGTTGCGAGAGGTGTCGTAAGATTGTTGCCGTCCGTCCGTCTTACCCACGTACCGACTCACTTATTTCATGAAGAAACTCGTACGATTTGCGGCGACGATGACGGTTGCGGCAACGGTTGCGGCAACGGTTGCGGCAACGGCGCTACCCGCGCTTGCCGGGGATGACAATGACGGCGGCCGTGACCGCAAAGACGACCGCAGGGCATCGCTTATTCAGCGTCTTCGGGACCGTTTTGAGGCCCGTAAGGAAGACCGCGAAGAGCGCAGGGAAGAGACGAACAAACAGCGCGAAGAGCGCAAGGAGCAGCGTGCCGAGCGTCTGGACGAGAAGCGTAAGCAGAAAATTAAGGAATTCTGGAACCGTTCGGCGCGCCGCATTCAGCGTCACATCGACCAGCTGCGCCGGATAGCCGACCGCCTGGAGGCGCGCATCAACCGTCTGGACGAAGTTTCCGACAAGGATTTCAGCGAAGCCCGTGAGAAACTTGCCGATGCCCGCAAGGCGATGGATGATGCGGAGCGGGCGCTCAAGGACGCAACCGCCCAGGTGGACGATATCCTGGAGAACAGCGAGCCCAAGGAGGCGTTCGCCAAACTCCGTGACCTGCACAAAGAGGTTTTGGCGAAAGTGAAAGAGGCTCACCGGAAGCTCCGGGACGCCATCAAGGCCGTGCGCGGACTCAGCGTGACGCCGACGCCGACCGTATCGCCGACGGCGTCACCGACCGCTTCTCCGACGGCATCGCCCAGTCCGTCCCCATCTCCGTCTCCCAGCCCATCCCCGTCCGTGAGTCCGTCCCCCTCGCCGAGTCCGTCTCCTTCTCCGAGCGAGAGCCCCTCTCCTTCGCCGACGCCGTAGTTGTCCGGCACACCGGCGGAAGCGGAACGCAACGTCTTCAACGGCGTTGCGTTCCCGGTAAGAAACGGTACCCTGCACCGTCATACGTATGAAGGACTATCGTCAGCAATTGCTGGCCGCGTACGAGCAGTATGCCGACGCCCTGTTCCGGTATTGTTATGTGCGTCTGCAGGACCGGGAGCTTGCCAAGGATGCGGTGCAGGAGGCGTACACCAGAACATGGCGCTGGCTCACCGACGGGAACGAGCCCCGCAATCTGCGCGCACTGCTGTACCGGACCGCGGCGAACATATCCATTGATGAGCTCCGCCGCGGCAGAACGGAATCGCTGGACGCCTTGACGGAGCAGGGTGCGGACATCGCCGACCCGTCGGCGACCGACCCGTCGGTCGCGGCACGTCTCGCCGAGGCGCTCACACTCGTGAACCGTCTGGAACCCAAGTACCGGGACGCCCTGCTCATGCGGCACGTGGACGATATGCCGGTCAAAGACATCGCCATCGTGCTGGGAGAAAGCGAGAACGCCGTATCCGTCCGCATCCACCGTGCAATAGCTAAGTTGAAGGAACTCCATGACCATGCATGACACCGAAAACAACGACGCACTCTCCCCTATCCGGGAGATTTCGCTCGCGCCCGGAGAAAAGCGCCGGATACGGCTTCACCTGGAGGCGTACATTGACGTGCAGAGTGCGCGGACATCGTCACGGTCGCGGGGCGGCTGGTTCTCTCATCATGTGGGCTTGGCGGTTGTCGTGCTGATTGCGGTAACCGCCGGCGGCACGGTGACGCTTGCACACTGGTCCGGGCCGGACGGATTCTTCTATCCGTTCCGTAAGTCGGTGACGGAGCGCGTGGAGCTCGCGCTCACGTTTGATGACGAAGAGCGTCTGGACAAAGAGATGGAGCAACTGGAGCGGGCATTGGGCGAGGAGGAACTCTTTGCGGAGCGGGAGTTCGCCGCATTGGCGGCGGAGTCTGTAGCGGAAGAACGCAATGAGGACGAAGAAGAGAACGAAGACGATGATGACCGTGCGCCGGAACGCGACGCGGAGGCGCAGAGGGACATGGACGATTTTGACCGCGAGCTTAACGGCCTGGAGAAGGAGCTCCGCGAGTTTGACCGCGAAGCGGAAGACGAACTCGGATAGTGCTTGTGAGGCGCTGTTTTCCGTGGTATTCTGGGGTCCGCTTATCGTGGCGGGCCGTAGTATACCGGTAGTACGTATGATTCGGGTTCATAAAGACCGGGTTCGATTCCCGGCGGCCCGACAGTAATCAAGAAAGAGCCTATATGGGCTCTTTCTTGATTCAAGCGGAGGTCCTACACGTAATACTTCTTCATCCGTGACTTCTCCTCTTGCTCTACCGCCTTCTTGATGCGCTCCAGGGACTTTTTGAGTTCTTCGGGCGACTTGGCGTCCAGTTCGTGGATGCGCTTCTTGAGTTTGGCTTTCGTGTTCCCTGACGGATCATCAAGGACTTCAGCAAGAAGCGAATTGAGTATGAGTCCGACCTTCGGACCCGGCGGAGATTTCAACTCTTTCATGATATCTTCGCCGTCCACTTTGAGCATCTTAACGGAAATCGGGTCGTGACTGACCTTATCAATCATGTACTTGAGGTGCCGGAGCTTGTACGGCACGGCTTTGGGTGTCCCCGAGCCGATACGGTCAGCTTCACGCACCTTGAGCAGGTCTTCCATGTTTTCCAGTCCGACGTTGGCGACCAGCCGTCGTACGGATGACGCGCTCACCTCTCCCACGTTGTAGTAGAAGAGGTGGTACCGCACGAGCAGCGTTACCTTATCGGCAATTTCGTTAGAGAACTTGAGCCGTTCCATAATGCGCGCCGTCATACGGGCGCCGACGACGTCATGGGCGTAGAATGTGCAGTTTCTGCCCTCTCCCCGCTTGGTTTTCGGCTTGCCGACGTCGTGCAGAAGCGAGGCGAGCCGGACAATCAGCGAGTATCCTTTGCCGGCCGAGTATCCCAGCGCCCGCACGTTGTGTTCCCATACCGTGTAAATGTGGTGCAGGTTCTGTTCCACGCCGATACCGTCCCGGAGCTCCGGGATGACGTATTTCAGGAGACCGGATTCCTCCATGAGCCGTATGCCGTCTTCCGCGCGGTCGGCCATGACAATCTTCGCAAGCTCATCGCGGATGCGTTCGGCGGCGATGTCCTTGAGCAGGCGTGCGTGGCGTTGAACCGCAGAGAGCGTCGCCGGCTCAATCGTGAACCCGAGCACGGTGGCCAATCGCACTGCGCGCATGAGGCGCAGTGCGTCCTCGGCGAACCGTTCCACGGGGTCGCGGACCGCCCGTATCAGTCCGCGCTCTATGTCGTTCTTGCCGCCGAACGGGTCCACGACGGTACCGGCCGCGTCCACCGCGACCGCGTTCATCGTAAAATCTCGGCGCGCCAGGTCGTCATTGATGTCGTCGGCGAACGTGACCGCGTCCGGATGGCGGCGGTCCGAATACGCACCCTCGGTGCGGAACGGCGTAACCTCCACATGGCGGACCGCATCGTCATCCTCGCCGGTCTTGATGGTCACGGTACCGAACCTGTTCTCGTAGAAGCTGTCGGGAAAGAGCTCCTGGATGCGCTCCGGACGGGCGGCTGTCGCGATATCCCAGTCTCCCGGAGTCCGGCGCATCAGCAAATCGCGTACGCAACCGCCGACCGCGTACGCGGCATGGCCGTTGTCGTTCAGCTTGATGAGGATATCCCGGACGACGGGATGAATGTTCACCTGAGTATTGTAGTCCTTCAACGTTGTTCAGGACACTTCGCCTCGCGCCTCAGGCGCCGGAGGCGCACTGAGCGAGCGAAGCGAGTCGAAGTGTACCCCCGGAGAGAATTGAACTCCCATCAACGCCTTAGGACGGCGCTGCTCTATCCGTTGAGCTACGGGGGCGGAATTGGGTGATACGTGTCCGCCAGACGCCTTGCGATTATACCTGATTTTTGCTATCATTTCAACGCTTTTGACCAGTACAGGGGCCGCTAGCTCATCTGGTAGAGCGCATCCATGGCATGGATGAGGTGACCGGTTCGAGTCCGGTGCGGTCCACAACAATTAATGATGAACGGCTCGACAGCGACCCAAGTGGGGTCGCAACCCGTATCCCAAATAAATCAACGGCTCACTTATGAGCCGTTGATTTATTTGGGAGCCCTCGGGGCGACCCTCACGGGACCCTCGCCGAGACGGTGAGCCGTTAAAATATGACGGAACATGATAGAATGGCGGCATGGCCAAGCCGCTCGCGAACGGTACTCCTCCCCCGCCGCATAAGGCGGAGATGAACGTGCCCGCCTCAGAATTGCCTCCGGTACAGGAGCCGGGTGATTTCCGTTCATCGTTCCACTGGCGCGTGTTCCGCATCATGGCGGAGTTCGTGGACGGCTGGCAGTTCATCACGGATTTCAAGAACACGGTGTCCATTCTCGGTTCCGCGCGGTTTGAGCCGGAGAATCCCTGGTACCAGGAGGCGCGCAAGCTCGGCTATCTTCTCGCCAAGGCGGGCATCGGCGTGGTGACGGGCGGCGGGCCGGGCATCATGGAGGGCGGCAACCGCGGGGCGTACGAGGGCGGCGGCGAGTCGGTGGGCATCAACATCCAGCTGCCCTTTGAACAACGCGTGAACCCGTATGTCACCCGGAGCGCGGGATTCTATTATTTTTTCGTGCGCAAAGTGATGCTGTTCTATACGGCGCAGGCGTATGTGTATTTTCCGGGAGGCTTCGGGACGCTGGACGAGTTCTTCGAACTGGTCACGCTCATTCAGACCAAGAAGGTGGACAAGGCGTCCGTGCCGATTATTCTCGTCGGCAAGGAATTCTGGAGTCCCCTTCTGGAGTACATAGAAGCAACGGTATTGGGCAAGTACAACGCCATCGGCAAGGACGACATGAGCATCTATCATCTCGTGGACACCGCCGAAGAAGCATTTGAACTCATAAAGAAATCTCCCCCGAGAAAGGAGATTTACTACTAAGCGAGGCCGGTATCAGGACCAGGCGAAGCGGTCCACGACGAACAGATAGACGGGACCGGCGAGCACGTACGCGACGTGGAGCTTGAGCGTACCGTGCAGAACTCCCGTTCCCAGGAACGACGGAAGGTCCCCGGCGAGCCTGATGTCCAGGAGGTGGTAGCCGGCGTACTCCGCGGTAAATAGCACGGCGTAGTATGCGATGAGCGAGACTGCCCAGCGGTTTTCCCATTGCCAGCTCCGGTATATCCGGCCCAGCGCCGTAAGTCCTACCGCCCAGCCGACGAACGAAAATGTGCTGAACGAGCCGCCGAAGAACGCAAAGTCCGGCGGCGTGTATATATGCGGAACGAGGAAGTTCAGGAGAAACGAGATGAAGAGCGCGTAAGCAACCTCCGAACGGACCCGGCGGCCGCACGCCAATCCGGCGATTGCAAGGACAGTAAGTCCGGCAACGGTCACGGCGGGCTTGGCGTCCGGGACGAGTATTGCCGCGACCGTCGCGCATACGGCTATGGCGGAAAAAACGAGGGTACGCACGTACATCAAGTATACCATCCGGAGGACGTGCATACGAAGAAAGACGGCCCGTCATGGGGCCGTCCTGTTCTCCTGTTCCGTCTGCCCGCGGTCGTCCGTGCGCTCATCGGAACCGGGCTGCGGTTTTGCGGTATTCAGCGCATGTACGCGGGCATCCCACTGTCCTGACGTCTGTCCGCAGGCGCAGCACCGGATGAGCTCGGAGGGGCTTTCCAGGAAGTCCCCGACACAGTCAGGGCAGGCCCAGACGTATCCCCGGCATACCGCGAGCATGGCGTCCCCCTCTCGTAAGGTGCGAATAGCGGGAGCTTCACACGTTCATTGATTTTTTGCAAATTTTGCGGTATGATAATGAGTCTTCGGAGGCGTGGCAGAGTGGTCTAACGCGCCGCACTCGAAATGCGGTTGGGGAGCAATCCCCTCGTAGGTTCGAATCCTACCGCCTCCGCATATTCTCCGTGGGTGCCTTGCGGCACCTACGGAGAATGGTTCATTAGGATGCGGTGGGATTCGAACGCCGGAGCGATGCGGCGCCAGCAGGCGACGCCGCGAGGGGGTGCCCAGGCCGAGGTGAGCGACGGCGAGCCGAGAGCCGAGGGAGAATCCTACCGCCTCCGCATATGACAAGAGTGCCGAACGGCACTCTTCTGGTATGCTTGGGAGATGCGGCGTATTCCCCTTCCCTTAATCGGCTTGATGGCCGTCGCGGTTGTTGCGGGCCTCTTGTTCATCGCGAACTACGAAGAACGGGCCGCTGAAGAAGATGCGATTGAGGCGCGTGTCGGAGGTCATACTCTGTACATGCTCATTGCCGACGAAGCCGATGAACGGACCCGCGGCCTGAGCGGCCGGGACGGACTGGAGCAGGACACCGGAATGCTGTTCATCTTCGATTCGGACGGCCGCCACGGCATCTGGATGAAAGAAATGCGGTTCGCCATTGATATCCTCTGGCTGGACCGGGACGGCAAGGTCGTATTCGTACGGGAAGATATCGGTCCCGAGACGTACCCGACGGTCTTTCTCCCGGACGTGAGTGCCCGGTATGTCGTAGAAATGGTTGCCGGGAGCGTCGGGCGCCTCGGAATCCAGCGAGGCCATAGTTTTGACTTCTGATTTCCGGTGGGGTGGCCGAGTGGTTTAAGGCAGCGGTCTTGAAAACCGCCAGACGGGAAACCGTCTCGAAGGTTCGAATCCTTCCCCCACCGCATAATCAAACAGGGTGCCTTTCGGCACCCTGTTTGATTGCCGCGATTGTAAAGGTAAGGATTCGAACGCCGGATCGATGCGGCGCCAGCAGGCGCCGCCGCGAGGCGGTGCCCAGGCCGAGGTGAGCGACGGCGAGCCGAGAGCCGAGGGAGAATCCTTCCCCCACCGCACGCATCATGTTCCGTCCGTATTCCCCTCCCGCGCGGGAGGTATATACTTGGAATATGGCGAATGTTCTGAATCTCAAGGAATTCCCGTCGGACGTCGGCGGAGAGCAGGAATCCGTCGGCGGCGCTCCGGCAACGGGGCCCGTCCCGGACGGAGCGGATTCCCCTGAACCGCGCGCTTCCTCGCTTCTGGCGGGATTTTTCGGCGAGGACCGTGAGCCCGAATCTGTTTCCTGGCGCGCACCGGTTTTGCCCGACGCTCTCGAGCGGCGGAAAGAACACATTCTGCTCGGCATCCTCGGCTCGGCCGCGGTCGGCGTCGCCGTGTGGCAGGGTTCGTGGACCTTGTTTTTCGTCGCGCTGCTGACCGTGGTCACCTGGGAGGTTCATCACCGGGTGCACACGGAATCCGAAGTGACCATCGATGCGGCAGGCATCACCGTCAACGGCCACCGGCACCGGTACGAGCGTCTCGCCACGTTCGCGATACAGGAGATGCCGGACGGCAGCAGGCACTTGAGCGTCGCGTCCGCGTCCGGGATGGTTCCCGCGATACGCGCGCCGCTGGGCGAACAGAACCATGAGGAGGTCCGCGACGTGCTCCAACAGTTTCTTCCGGAGACCGAGCACCCCATCCCCATCTCGGAGCTATTTCTTAAGTCGTAACCAACAAAACAACCGTCCGGAATGGACGGTTGTTTTGTATACGGTGCCCTCGAGAGGAATCGAACCTCTATTACAAGCTCCGCAAGCTTGCGTCCTATCCGTTGAACGACGAGGGCGTAGTGCCGGAACAGTTTACCTGATAATTGCGCTTTTTTCAATGCTGTGCCCTAATCCGTACCTCCTATCCGGCAGGATGCGGTTATTGACCTAAATTAATTTGTATAGTATAAAATTAGCCCTGGCGCGGGATCCGTTCCCGCAGAGCATGATTCACAAAGCGGAGGTATCGGATGAAGCGTATCGTTCTGTTCCTGGCGTGTGCCATCGCGGCGCCCGCCGTCGTCCGGGCACAGGCACCCGCCCCGCCCAACACGTTTGCGACCATGGCCGAGTGCAGCGGCGCGCTGGTATCGGGAGCCTACCGGTACTACGAGCCGAAGTACTTCGGGCTCCGGAACAACGAACCGGCCGACGGCAAGTCGCGGGTCGTGGTTCCCCTGGAGTCGGACACGTGTCTGGAGATGCTGGTGGTCGGCGGACGCAGGTTCGTCGTTCAGCGCGAGGGCACGCTGTTCCGCGCGTTCAGGCGCACGGACGGAACGCTCGTACTCTACGCGCGCAACGACTGCGGTAATCCGGTGTACGGCATGGAATACCCGCCGTACGTCACTCCCGTGGAGCCGGAACCCGGGCCCGAAGCGGCGGAATGGACGCCCATTCTCCCTCCTCTGCCCGGTCCTCCGCCGCCGGACGTGAGAGTCGTGGTCCAGCAGTTCAATACTGAGCGTGACCGGGCCGAGGACACGCTGAAAAAGAAGGGCGGATTCTGCAGTAGCAGGAAGTGCCGCTGGACACTCGGCATCCTCGCCGCGGGCGCGGCGGGGACGGCTGCCTGGTATTACTGGCCGTGTCCGCCGGGTACGGAACGCCGGTAAGACAGACGAATTCAGGCCGGTCCGGAGAAATCCGGTCCGGCCTTTTGATTTGCATGAAAAAGGGGCCCGCCGGCTGCGGCGGGCCCCGGAACTCACGTGTTACGGAGCCCCTTGCTGAATGGTCACGGT
>DASPGX010000010.1:0-6495 GCA_035620375.1 Minisyncoccota bacterium
GCCAAAGCAGGAGCGCTCGCTCCTGCTTTTGGCTTTCTGAGGAAGCGCTGGCGCACGTTCGTCGGGTCTTTGCTCATCGTCGCCGGCGTGGTGGGCTTGGGCATTCCGCTTGTCTCATATTTCATCGCCGAACCTGGCGACGTCCTGCTGGCCGGAGACGTTCCGCAGTTCATGTTCGCTGACGGTTCGGACGGCGTTCCGACGTTCGGGAACAACCGCCTCCTCATTCCGCAGGCCGGCATCAGCATGCCGATGCTCACGGGAGGAGAGGAAGTGCTTGAGGAGGGCGCATGGCTTACCGGAGCGGAGCCCGGAACGCCGGGCAATGCGGTTATCTTCGGCCACCGGTTCAAGTATCTGCCGCCGCTCTCCAATACGATGTTCAACCTGGACGAGCTTGCCGTCGGAGACGTATTCACCGTCCGCTGGCAGGGCGCGGACCTGCACTACCGCGTCGTGGAAACGGCGGTCGTTCAGCCCACCGACGTCTGGGTGGCACGGGACTTCGGCGACGAGCGGGTGACGCTCATCACCTGCACTCCCGTCTGGTCCACGGCTCAACGACTTGTCGTCGTTGGACTGCCGGTGGAATAGCGCTTCGCGGGCGCCCGCGTTCGCTTGGGCGCAGCCGCTCCGCTCGGGGACCGCCGTATTCGGCGGTCTTCTGCGTTATCGGCTCCGGTCCTCCCTCACCGTACGCCAGTACGGCTCGGTTCGGTCCTCGCCTCCGCCTTGAATCCCATCCGAATCCGACGGTCCGATGATGTGCTCGCCCATTGTGGACCACGCGTTTCCGCAGGTGAGATATAATAATGGATACTATGGCCCGTCTTTTTGCGTCGCTCGCGCGCGCGAGCGCCGGCAAGCTTCTTTGGGTTAACCTGGCGCTTCTTTTCGCGCTGAAGGTCGCGCTTCCGCTCGGCGGCGCAGGGCTGGCGAGCATCACCGGCCTCATCTCCCTGCCCGACGCATCCCTCGTGGTCGCCGAAACCAACGGCGTCCGTGCTGCGGGGGATTTGCCCGTACTCACGCGCAACGCGGCGTTGGATGCAGCCGCGCAGGAGAAACTCGACGACATGGCGCGGCTGGGCTATTTCGCGCACGTGGGACCGACGGGCGTGCAGGCGTGGGACTTCATCGCGCAGTCGGGTTACCACTATGCCGTTGCGGGGGAGAACCTGGGGCGGGGATTTTCGGACGAATCCGCCCTCGTCTCCGCGTGGATGGGTTCGCCCTCGCACCGCGCGAACATCATGAACGCCAAGTACCGTGACATCGGCGTCGCCGTGGGGCGCATCACGCTGGACGGCAAGACGGCGACCGTCGTGGTCCAGATTTTCGGCGCGCCCGGAGTCGTGGCGGCTGCGGTTCCCGCGCCGGTTGCGGCGCCCGTGGCCGTTGCGGCGGGAACTCCCGCTCCGCAGGCGGTTTCCACCGAACGCACCATCGCTCCGGTAACCGCGCCGGTTCCGGTCATGGACATCGCCGGGGCGTCCGCGCCCGTACAGGCGTCGCGGTTCTCGGGCGCGGTCATGGGGTACTTCATCGCGTTGCTCGGCGCCCTCACCATGGCGGCGGGGTGGACCGGCTGGCGGCGGCACCTCAAGCTCGGCCTCGCCGCACACGCGGCGGTGATGCTCGCGCTCATGTTCGTGCCGGAGCTTTCCGCACGGGCGCAGGGAGTCATCTTTTAGGTTTTCCACAACGGACCGGCTCCGCGCGTTTGACCGCGCGGGAGCGTTTGATACGTTTCGCGGGACAGAATCTTTGTACTAATTCTCTACCCAACGACGCCATGTTCAGAGCGAAGCGGACCATCACCGTGCTGGTAGCCGTGCTTACGGCAGTATCAATCATCGCGGGCCCTGTCGGGAGCGCTCCGGTTCTTGCGGACGAGGAGCAGACGGGGACTCTGGTCATCCGCGCCGAGGTTCTTCTGCCGATTCCCGCCGGGGATGCGATGCGCAACCTCTGGTACCGTGTCAGCGGCGCGGAGGCGAACGCGCGCGGCCGGTTCTTCACCGATGCGCCGCATGAGTTCGCATGGCCGGCCGGCGAATACTTCGTTTCCGGCGAGGCGCCGGACGGATGGTTCGTTACGTTCGGCGGCGATTGCGACGGGAACGGAAAGGTGACCGTTACCGGCGGCGAAAGGTCGCTCTGTTCGGTCGTCTTCTCCGATGAGGACCCCGTTCCGGGCGAGGAGTTCGACGGAGGCGTCGGCGGTGCGGGTCCGGAGAGCATCATCATTATTGAGAAAAGGGTCGTCGGCGAGGACCGTGCGGACGGGGACGTGACTCCGTACGGCGAATTCGCCTTCACGCTGGACGGTCAGGAGCACGGGTTCTGGGAAGCGGGCGTGAACACGTATCCGGTGGATGCGGGGGAATACACGGTCGCCGAGGTTCCCGTCGCGGGGTACACGCCCTCGTACGGCGGCGACTGCGATTCTGAGGGCCGGATTTCCGTGCCGCAAAGCCGCGTGGTGACCTGCACCATCACGAACACGCTCAACGAAGCGGCAAAGCCGGTGCCGAGCGGATACGTTCCCGTCCCCGCCGCTCCTGCGCCTTCGTCAGCGCCCGATACCGCTGTTGTCGCGGTGCCGGAGGCTCCGGTGAGCTCGGACAGCATGTCCGCGGATGAGGTCGCGGCAATCGGTCCTCTGGCGGGAATCGCGCCCTGCGGGCCGGGCTGGGCGGGCGTGGTGTTCGTGAATATCCTGCTCGCCGTGCTCATCGTCCTGCTCTGGTACCGCCGTCCGCGCGGCTCCCACTGGCAGGCGGCGGTATTGCTGGCCCTGCTGGTAGTGCTCATCCTCGCGTGGTCGGGCGCCTGCGGCCTGGACCGTGCGTGGGTTGCGGTCGTGATATCGGTCATTGCGTGGCTCCTTCTCTGGCTTCTCGGCAAGCGATAGCCATAACGCCTCTCGGTAAAAACGGCGCCCCCATGAATGTGGGGGCGTTCCGTTTTTACCCCTCCGGGCTTGTCCGATGCCTATGTTGCTCCTTCCGGTCCTCCCTCACCGTATGCCCGATACGGCTCGGTTCGGTCCTCAATCGCGCCTTGCCCTCGGCCAAGCGCGAGGCATTATGGTTGCCGCGGGGCAGGTTGGCGGCCCTGATGGGGGTTGCTTTTTGTTAGGATTTCTGGCAGAATACGGGCTCAATGAACGCCGCGCAGAAGCACAAGCTGGAGCTGGAGGCGCAGGAGCGCACCGTCGTCGGCCAGAAGGTCCGGCGTTTGCGCGTGGACGGCCTGGTGCCGGCGGTCCTGTACGGCCGCGGTCAGGAGGCCCTGAACCTGCAGGTTCCCGTCATCGAATTCGACCGCGTCTTCAAGGAGGCGGGCGAAAGCACGCTGGTCTACGTGAAGGTGGGCACGGTGACGTTCCCGACCATCATCAGCGACGTGACCCGCGACCCCGTGAGCGGCAACTACATCCACGCCGACTTCCACAAGGTGCGCCTGGACGAGAAGGTCACCGCCGAGGTGCCGGTCGTCTTCACCGGCGTCAGTCCCGCGGTAAAGGAGTTCGGCGGCATCTTCGTCCGTAACGTGAACGAACTGGAAGTGAAAGCGTTCCCGCAGGACCTGCCGCACGAAATCACCGTGGATATCTCGTCCCTCAAGGCAATCGACGATTCCATCACCTTGAGCCAGATCAAATTGGAAAACGCCGAGATTCTGGGCAACCCCGAGGACATCATCGCCACGGTACAGCCGGCCAAGACCGAAGAGGAACTTGCCGCCGAGCTCGCCGAGCCGACCACGGACGTGTCCGCCGTCGGCGACGTGGAGAAGGAAGAGGCTGCCGAAGAAGAAGAGGGCGAGGGCGAAGGCGAAGCTGCCCCCGAGGCCGCTCCTGCCGAGGAAAAGAAGGAGGAATAGGACCGAAATTGACAAAACCGCTGAAATGCGGTTTTGTTGTTGCCGGAGGTGCAACATGTTGAGAGTCATTCCACCCGAGGAGGCTCGCCGACAGGACGATGTGAGCTTCGCCGGAATCCGCGTCGGCACTCTGTTCAACTACTACATTCCTCCGAGGAAAGAGGGGGAGGACGAGGGTAAACGGCAACTGTACTGCATCGCCAAGGAGGAGGTGGAGCCGGGCCTGTGGAAGGTCATTCCGCTGACCGTAGCGAACAAGCACAGAATCATTGCCGGAGAGCGTCCCGTTGAGTGGATGGTCTCTCGCGGGACCATTGCATGCATCAATGTCATCGGCGAGGTCGCCGGCGTTTGAATCAGGACCGCCTTCCGGGGCGGTCTTCATTTTGGAGCCATGCACCCGATGTACCCGGGTGCGTATCGTTCAACGGCTCACCTTGTGAGCCGTTGAAATCTGTGGTATATCATTGCGTCGTTCTTTTGGGTTTTGGAGGATTCATGTCTCAAGCGACTGCCGTATTGGAGCGCATGCCGGCCTCATCGGAGTTACGGACGCCCGCGCATCTGGACGGGAACCTGCACGAACGGGCGGTCCGCGAGCTGGGCTACAAGCCGCTCAACGACGCTGCTCTGGGGTTCCGGCTTCTGGGGGTCCTTTTCAAGCTCGGCGTCACGCCGTTCACGGACGAATCGGTCCGGCGGTACATGGCGCAGGCAAAGTACAGGGCGAACGGAAGATTCCGCGCCTTCAATGCGCTTGGCGTTGTCCTCCTGATCGGGGGCGTCGCGGGCCTCGTGTCGTTCATCGCTTCGGCTTCGTCCCCCGGTGCGACCTTCTCGTGGGCCACGAGCGCACTTATGGTTGCCGGCATCCTGAGCGCCGGCGTGGGTTTGGCGCTCCTCACTGACGGACCCTCGCCCAAGACTTGGGATGCACACGACCTCAACGAGTACGCTCGTCCGGTTCCGGCCAAGGCTCTGCTGACGGCTCTGCGGATCCGCGAGGAAATGCCGGCAGCGCGGTTCTCCGTGTACGAGCTCGCGGAGCGTAGAAGGGTAGATCCGTTCCTGTCGGTGACTGCCGGCAACGAAGAGTACTTCATCGCGGTCTGGGACGAGCCGACCTTCAGGGATGACGCCGTCCAGGCCTGAGACACATGGACCCCCTAGCGGGGGTCTTCTCTTTTCCAAATATGTCCTTCTTCTATCGCAATAAGCGGCCCCACGCGGCGCGCTCGGAGGGCGACAACGACTGCGCTTTCAGCACGGCCGCGGCCAGTACTTCACGGGGGAATTCAATCAACTGGCCGGGAGCGGGGGCGTAGACCTCCATGCGACGGGCCAGCCAGTCCTCGGCGTACAGCGCCTGGTCGGGCTCAAGGGCGAGCGGTACCGGCTGAAGCGCCAGATATTCGTACAGCGCCAGTCTCGCCGCGTGAATGACTCCGCCGCCTTCGGGCACGGGAACGGCGATAACCGGCGAGGGGGAGGGAGCCGGCGTGGGTTCAGGCGCGAGATACCGCGTACCGCTCCGGATGAGGGGTGCGGCGACGGCGGCGATGCCCACCAGCACGAGTCCCCGAACGGCCGCACGGCCCTTGCGGGAGCGCAGCCAAATCAGGAGCTGGCCGCCCCACCCGGGACGGGGAGTGAACATCGGTCCGGGCACGGAGGGTTCAGTCGGTCGTTTCGTCATCGGTGGTTACCGCGGGGAGCTTTTCCGCCAGTGCGGTCATGATGGGGTCGAGGTTTCCGGCAAGGATGCGGTCGATGTTTCCCCAGCTCTTCTTGATGCGGTGGTCGGTGATGCGGTCCTGGGGGAAGTTGTAGGTGCGGATTTTCTCGGAGCGGTCGCCGGTGCCGATTTGTTTGCGGCGCTCTTCGGTGATGTTCCCGGTCTGCTCTTCGCGGCTGATTTCCATGAGTTTCGCCCGCAGGATGCCCATCGCGCGGTCGCGGTTCGCTCCCTGGCTGCGCTCTTCGCGCGAGGAGACCACAATGCCGCTCGGCTTGTGGAGGATGCGGACGGCCGTTTCCACCTTGTTCACGTTCTGCCCGCCGGGGCCTCCCGCACGGCTGAAGGTCACTTCCAGGTCCGACGCGCTGACCGTGACGTCCTGCTCGGTCGCCTTGGCCAAGACGGCGACGGTGACCGTGCTCGTATGGACGCGGCCGGATTTCTCGGTCTTCGGGACGCGCTGGACGCGGTGTACGCCGGATTCGTTTTTCATCGCGTCGTATGCCCCTGTTCCCGAAAGTTCAAAGGTCGCGCTCTTGAGGCCGCCGATGCTGGTCTCGCTGGAATCCACGGGGGAGAACTTCCATCCCTTGGTTCCCGCGTACTTGCGGTACATCTGGTACAGCTCCATGGCGAAGAGGCCGGCTTCGTCGCCGCCCGCGCCCGCGCGCAATTCAATGATGGCCTGGTCGGCGGGGCTCTTCGCCGCGCCTTTTGCCGCCGGTACGTACTGCCTCCAATCGTAGGGGTCGGTCATGGGGATAAGTTTATAGCCAGAAAGCGAGAAAGCAAGAATGCCGGATTACGGACAGCAAAAAAGCCCCACGGGCTCTCTTGCTTTCCTGCTATTTCGCTTTCCGGCTTGC
>DASPGX010000011.1:0-34959 GCA_035620375.1 Minisyncoccota bacterium
GCAACCACCAGCTCCTTCTGCAGTTTCGGATTCTCCTTGAGGAACTTCCTCGCCCCTTCCATGCCCTGCCCCAGCTTCGTTTCCCCGTAGTTGTACCAGGAGCCGGACTTGTTCACGACGCCGTAGATGACGCCCGTGTTCACGATGTCCGAGGCCGATGAGATGCCCTCGTTGTAGAGGATGTCGAATTCGCAGGTGCGGAACGGCGGGGCGACTTTGTTCTTGACCACCTTCACCTTCACGCGGTTGCCGATGATTTTCTCCCCGCTCTGAATCTGCGCGGCGCGACGGATTTCCGTCCGCACCGAAGCGTAGAACTTCAGCGCCAGACCGCCGGTCGTCGTCTCGGGATTGCCGAACATGATGCCTATCTTATGCCGGATTTGGTTGATGAACAGGACCGTTGTATTCGTCTTGGACACGATGCCCGTCAGCTTCCGCAGTGCATGCGACATGAGCCTCGCCTGCAAACCCATGTGCTGCTGATCCATTTCGCCTTCAATCTCCGCCCGCGGCGTCAGGGCCGCGACGGAGTCCACGACCACGAGTGAAACGCCGCCGGATTTCACCAGCGTCTCCACAATTTCTAAAGCCTGCTCACCCGTGTCCGGCTGGGAGATGAGGAGTTCGTTGACCTTCACGCCGATTTTCTTGGCGTATTCGGGGTCCAGTGCGTGTTCGGCGTCCACGTACGCGGCAATGCCCCCCTGTTTCTGGACCTCGCTCACCAGGTGAAGCGCCAGCGTCGTTTTGCCCGAGCTCTCCGGCCCGTACACCTCAACCACGCGTCCGCGGGGCATGCCGCCGACGCCGAGTGCGATATCCAAAGACAAGGAGCCGGTGGGAATGACGTCTACGTCCACCTTCCGCGCGTCGCCGAGCTTCATGATGCTCCCGTCGCCGTACTTGGACTGGATTTCGTCAATCGCCGCACGCACGTTGCGGTTTTCTCCCGCTTCTTCCGCTTTACCCTGAGCTTGCCGAACGGGCTCCGTTTTCTTTGGTTCCTTCTTTGCCATATGAGTAGGTTATATCCCGGCCAGCATAGCAGGCGGACAACCCGGCGCAACATTGACCGCCGGATAAAAATGAAGTCCGCCCTCACGGGCGGACGGTCTAATGAACCGGAGCATCCAGGAGCTGTACCTGCGTACGCATTTCCTCCATGGCCGCGTCGTACTTGGCGATAAACGTCGCGATGTGCCGGTCGCCGAGCACCACGTAGAGCAGGTTCCGCAGGTGTACCGTGAGATGGTCGAATACCCAGCCCTCCACTTCAAAGCCGTTTCCGCTGAACCCGCGGATGGCCGCAAGCTTCTCCTCACAGAAAGCACGGAGCTCCGCGATTATCCGCTCATCACGCTCCACGTTCTCCGCGGCGTGCGGGAGAGCCGGCCGTGCGATGCGGACCACCCCGGCGATTGCGTCGGCATCCGCGAACAGGGACCGGATGCTTTCCGTTTCCTCGCCCATGATGAGCCGGGGAATCCGCTCATCCGCCAGTATCAGGGGAATGACCTTGCCCCAGTGCTCGATGACCCGGACGGCCAGACGCATCTGGGAAGGGTCCAGTTCGGACTCCATGGCACGCAGGATATCCAGCGTGCTGACCGCCCACGCCATCATTACCGAAACGACTCCGACTCCCCCATCGGGACGCCGCGAGAACGCTATCCGGAACGGCGCATCTCTGTTTCTGCTCAATCCGCCCTCCTTTGCTGACTATACCCTGACGGACCGGCACGGCAAGTATTCGATTCAACGGCTCACGTGGTGAGCCGTTACGACGCAAATCGCGCGATGAGCGCGAACAATACGGCGACGTACGCGACGATGGCAAGCGCGCGCAGGAGTACGGAGCCCGCCGACGCGGGCTCACCCGCCCAGCGCCATGACGGACGTTCACCTTTCTTCCAGCAGATTCCGATGAGTACACCCACGCTGCCGAGCAGACCGGTAATCCACAGCAGCGGGTCCGCTTCCGGATTCACCAGGACAATCAGCAGCGCGAGCCACAGACCCCAGACGGCAAGAACCGCCCAGCCCTGCCACGTTGCCGGGTACCAGCCCCACCCGAAGAACCGCGCCTTGAACCAGTAGTTCCTCATACGTCTTCTGTCAGCGAGCGAAGGAATGCCACGACAGAATCCTCGCCGGGGAAATCGCCCTCGATAATGGGTTCAAAATCGGGCCGGACAGTGCTTCCGATGAGTTTGTGGTACGCGCGGTAATGGATGTAATCCGGATATTTCTCGCGTAGCCGGGTCGCGAACTCCACCGTCCGGTCCCAAATCCCCGCACCGAGTTTCTTGGACGCTAACAGATACAGGCGCTCGATTTCTGCCGTTACGCGCTCCTGATTTTCACCGGGTTGCTCCATTACTCTTCCGTCGCTTCAGCTTCGTCCGTGTCCGCATGCACGCCCGTGGCGCCCTGCAGACCCGGACCGCCGACGAGTTCGCCCTCACGGTTCACATATACCTGCCGCGGCTTGGCGCCGTCGCCCGGCCCCACGATGCCCTTTGACTCCAGGATGTCCAACATGCGCGCCGCACGCGCATACCCCAGGCCCAGGCGCCGCTGGAGAAGCGATGCCGACGCTTTCTGCATCTGGATGACCAGTTCCTTGGCCTCGCCGTACTTGTCGTCATCCACGTCCTCGTCCCCGCCGATGCCGCCGCCTCCGCCGCCCGAAGGCCCGTCCAGATCCACCTGCATCGTGCCGTCTTCCGTGTCCAGTTCCAGCTCCTCGGCCTGGGTCTTGATGAACTTCACGACTTTCTCAATCTCCTTGGAGGTCACCAACGGACCCTGGAGACGGCGGACCGCCGCGCTCTCGCCGGTGACGTACAGCATGTCGCCGTACCCGAGCAGTTTTTCGGCGCCGGACATGTCCAGAATGGTCCGCGAATCCACCTGGCTGATGACGCGCAGCGCCACGCGCGAGGAGATGTTCGCCTTGATGAGTCCCGTGATGACGTTCACGCTCGGCCGCTGGGTCGCCAGGATAAGGTGGATGCCCACGGCGCGCGCCATCTGGGCAAGCCGGACGATGGCCGCTTCCACGTCGCGGCCGTACGTCGCCATCAGGTCCGCCAACTCGTCTATGACCACGACGATGAACGGCATGAACGGATCGTCCTTCTTGGACGCGCGTTCGTTGTAGCTCATGATGTCGCGGACCTTCGCCTCGGAAAGCTTGGAATACCGCCGGTCCATCTCGCTGACGACCCACTTGAGGGCGCCGAGCACCTTCTTGTTGTCCGTGATGACCGGCGTGATGAGGTGCGGAATGCCTTCGTACAGCGGCATCTCCACCTTCTTGGGGTCCACCAGAATAAGCTTGAGCATGTCCGGCGAGTATTTGTAGAGCATGGACAGGATGGCCGCATGGATGGACACCGATTTTCCTGAGCCGGTCGTACCGGCGATGAGCAGGTGCGGCATCCGGTCCAGCGCTCCATAGACGCCCTTGCCCGCGACGTCGCGGCCCAGCGCCAGCGGAAGCACATACTTCGCCTTCTGGTACTCCTCGCCCTGAAGCATGTTGCGCAAGCCGACGATGGCGACTTTTTTATTCGGCACCTCAATGCCGACAAGGGATTTGCCCGGAATCGGCGCCTCAATGCGGATGGGATGCGCGGCAAGCGCAAGAGCGAGATCCTGGTTCAGCGCCGTGATGCGCGCGAGCTTCACGCCGACGGCAGGACGGACCGTGAACTGAGTGACCGTCGGACCGACGCTGACCTCGCCCATCTCCACGTCGATGCCGAAGTTCTGCAGCGTGCGCTTGATAATGGACGCGGTGGCGTTGATGTCGCCCGTCGTCGCCGTCTCCTCGTCCTCGGCAAGAAAGTCCAGCGGAGGCAGTTTCCAGTTCCCCGCCTTGAAGTGCCGGACCACGAAACTCTCCTCATCCGCGCCCTTGGCGGGTTTGACGGGCTTGGCGGGAGCGGGAGCCTCATCCTGCACGGGCTTACCGCCCTTGGTCACGACGAGCTCCTTGAGGTCGTCATCGCCCTTGGCCTTGTCGGGCAGCGGCAATTCGCCCTCATCCTGCCTGCGGAACAACAGGCCCGCCAGCGACACGTCCAACGCCAGAAGGACGGATACCACGACCAGGCCGACCAGCACGACCATGGACGCGATGAAGCCGATGAACGTGTACAGGGGATATCCGAATGCGACGCCCAGGTACCCGCCCTGAATGATGCGCTGGGCGGTGTCGCCTTCACCGAGCGAATAGAACACGCCGAGAACCGAAAGGACGAACAGGAGCGTGCCGACGACCGCGCTGGTCGCAATCTGCCGGTGAATGCTCTTGATGAACGCAATGCCCAGCATGCCGAACGCGACGGGGACGATGAAGAAACCCCAGCCGAACAGCGACCGTGCCGCAGAATCCAGGTATTCGCCGGCCGTTCCCGCGCGCCCCATGAACGCCAGGATGCTGATGGCGACGATAAGGAAGCACAGAATGCCGTAGATGCTGTTGCGGGTCTCCTGCGAGATGCCGATGTCGAACGACGAGGAATCGTCGTCCGGATTGCGCTTCTTTTTCTTCTTCTTGGCCACGAGAAATACAGCGTTTACCTTATCAGTATAGGCCTTTGGCATGCCCGCGCAACCGGGATTATGCGCAACGAAAAAGGCCCTCCCCACGGGGGGAAGGCCTGACCGCTCAGTCGAACAATTCCAGAACCCGCCTGAACACCGTCTCGGGCTTCGTGCCCGGCGGAAAGCAGAATTCTGGGGTTCCGCCGTTTTTCCGGTACTTGTACTTCCTCTGGGAAATGGTCACGCCGAACGAGCGGCGCTCAACCTTCCCGCCCACCAGCTTCCAGACCGTGAAGTCGATTTTGGGCGTGCCCTGCTCATGATGCTCCACGCCCATGAGCCGGCCGTCCTCGACCGCCTGCTCCAGGAGCCCGGCAACCCATTCTTCGGTCTGTCTGCCGAGCAGTTGTCCGCGCGCTGAACGCCTCTTCTTGAACTCCTCGTACCGTTTCAGATTCATTACCCACCTATCCGGTTGTCATGAACGTACGTCGCGGCAAAGGAATATGCCACAATCCCCCGGACAATTCAAACGAGCGCGGCCCCACCGAAGTGGGGCCGTCAGCGGGAAGCAGGGACTAAGCGGCCTTGAGGGCGACCTCCATCTCGAACGTGACGGAGCCGTCCGACCCGGACTTGGGCGACTCGCTGCAACGCACCAGCCGGTATCCTTTCTCGTCCAGCCAGCCGTAGACCTTCGCGAGCGCCTCGCCCGTATGGACGGGCTCCGGAAAGCTGATTCCCTTGTTGGTCATGCCCGAGTCCCGCGGCGGGAATATCAGCGCCGTGCCCCAAACCTTGGGCTCCACCGGGCTCTCGTGCATATCCAAGTTGATTGTCAGGATCATGCTGTATCCTCCTTATCTCTGATTATAGCACATCTGACGCGCTAAATCAAATCAAAAAGCGGCATATAAGGCCGCTTTTTGATGAATATTAGGCCTCCGAGACGTCGCGCTTGAGTCCGGTTCCGGCAGGAATAAGCCGGCCGATGATGACATTCTCCTTGAGCCCGCGCAGGGGGTCTTCCTTGCCCGCGACGGAAGATTCAATCAACACCTTCGCGGTCTCCTGGAAGGACGCGGCAGACAGGAAGGACTCGGTGGACAGGGCGACACGGCTGATGCCCATGATGAGCTGCTCATACGTGGCAAGCTGTTTGCCTGCGTCTTTGGCGCGCTCGTTCTCTTCCAGTACCTTGCGCTTCTCGGCGACATCTCCGGCAAGGAGTTCGGTCTCGCCCGGGTCCAGCACTTTCACGCGGCTGAACATCTGGCGGACGATGAGCTCGATGTGCTTGTCGTTGATGGTGTCGCCAGTCGGGAAGTAGATGCTCTGCACCTCGCGGATGATGTGGCGGCTGACCGGCGAGACGTCCCCCGTCGTCGCGAAGAGCTCGCGCAGGTCGATGTGACCCTCCGACAGCTGCTGGCCGCGGGCAATCAGGTCCTTGGGCTGGACCGAAACGGCGACGTTGGGCGAAACGAGGTATTCTTTCTTCTCCTTGGTCTCCGCGTCCTCCACGACGATGGCTTTGTGCTTGCCACGCTCCTCAATGGCGAGGACCGTGCCGTCAGTGTCGGCGATGAGCGCCTTGAAGTGCGGCGGCCGTACCTCGAAAATCTCCTCAACGCGCGGCAAACCCATGGTGATGTCGGCACCGCCCGCGACGCCTCCCGTGTGGAAGGTACGCATGGTCAGCTGGGTTCCCGGCTCACCGATGGCCTGCGCCGCGACGATGCCGACCGCAACGCCTGTCCGGACGACGTCGTTCTGCGAAAGGTCGTAGCCGTAGCAGCGGCGGCACACGCCGTCCAGCGCCTGACAGGTGATGACGGACGCGATGCGGATTTGCGGGATGCCGAGCTCCTCAATCTTCCGCGCGGCCTCCTTATCAATCGCCTTGCCCTTCTTCACGAGCACCTCGCCGGCGTCGTCCTTGACGTCTTCCATGACCACGCGGCCGCGGATGCGCCGGGCGAACGACTCGCCGGTGTAGCGGGAGTCCTCGGTGTGGACCAGGTATCCGCCCTTCTCCTTGCAGTCCTCCACGGTGACGACGAGGTCCTGCGCAACGTCCACCAAGCGGCGGGTCAGGTATCCCGCGGTCGCCGTGCGGAGCGCCGTGTCTACGAGACCTTTCCGCGCGCCGTGCGTGGAGATGAAGTATTCCAGAGGTCCCATGCCCTCGTTGAAGGAACTCTTCACCGGGAGCTCGATGAGCTCACCGGACGGCTTGACCATGATGCCGCGCATGCCCATGAGCTGGTCCATAACGCTCCACGAACCGCGGCTCTTGGAGTCAACCATCATGTAGGCGGGGTTCTCCGTTTCCAGCTGCTTCTTCACCAGCGTGGAAATCTTCGCCTTCGCGGCGTTCCACGTCTCAATGGCCTTGCTGCGCCGCTCGTACTCGGTCAACAGCCCCTCGTCGAACAGTTTGCGGTTCTGGTCGATAATCGCGTCCGCGTCCGCCACAATCTGCACCTTCTCGGTGGGCGTGTGGATGTCGCTGATTGCCAGCGAAATGCCCGATTGGGTCGCGTAGTAGAAGCCCATCTCACAGATGCGGTTCAGGAACCGGACGGCCTCCGCCTCGCCGAACTCGTCCCAGATGTCGCCTTCCATGGCCTTCACCTCTCCCTTGTTGAGCATCTTGTTGACGAACGGATATCCGCGCGGGACGGCCTTGTTGAAAATGATGCGGCCCACGGTCGTCTCGATGACGCCGGCCTCGCTGATGACGTCCTTGAGCGTGCTGCGGGCGGTGATCGGGTTCTTCGGCGCGAAAGCGACCTTCACCACCGCACGAAGGTCCACCACGCCGTTCTCATAGGCGAGCTTCGCTTCCTGGAAGGACGAGAACGCCTTGCCGGTCCCCTTGGCGTCCTTGAGGACGCTCGTCAGGTAGTAGCAGCCGAACGACACGTCCTGGCTCGCGACCGCGACCGGCTCTCCGGTTGCGGGCTTCAAAATGCCGTGGCTTGCGAGCATCAGGTCCCGCGCTTCGGCCTGGGCCTGCTGGGTCAGCGGAAGGTGCACGGCCATCTGGTCGCCGTCGAAGTCCGCGTTGAACGCGGCCGTCGGCATGGCGGGAATCTGGATGGCCTTACCCTCGATAAGAATCGGCTTGAACGCCTGGACCGAAAGCCGGTGCAGGGTCGGTGCACGGTTCAGCAGCACGAGCTTGTCCAGAATCGCCTCTTCCAGCGCGGACCAGACATCGGGCGTCTCCTGTTCGATAAGACGGCTGGCAGACTTGATGTTGTGGGCAAGACCCATCCGGATGAGGATGCCGATGACGAACGGCTTGAACAGCTCCAGCGCGACGCGCTTGGGCAGGCCGCATTCGTCCAGCGCGAGCTTCGGACCGATGACGATGACCGAGCGGCCGGAATAGTCCACGCGCTTACCGAGCAGGTTCTGACGGAACCGTCCCTGCTTGCCCTTGAGCATGTCCGCGAGCGACTTGAGCGCGCGCTTCTGGCCGGTGGAGGCGGCGGTCGTCACCTGGCCGCGGCGCATCGAGTTGTCGATGAGGGCGTCCACGGACTCCTGGAGCATGCGCTTCTCGTTCTTGACGATGACCTCCGGCGCCTTCAGTTCCAGCAGGTGCTTGAGCCGGTTATTGCGGTTGATGACGCGGCGGTACAGGTCGTTGAGGTCGGACGTCGCGAAGCGGCCGCCGTCCAGCGGGACCATCGGCCGCAGGGCCGGCGGGATGACCGGAAGGATGGTCATAATCATCCACTCCGGACGGACGCCCGCACGCTGCATGTTGCGGACGAGCTTCAGCCGGCGGGACACCTTGCGCGACTCCAGCGGGTTCGTCTCCTGCTGATACTCGTGCTCAATGCCCTTGGCCAGCTCCTCCAGGTCAGTCTGCTCCAGCAGGCGGCGTACGGCCTCGGCGCCGATGCCCGCCTCGAAGACCTCACCGTATTTCATGGAAAGGTCGCGGTAATCCAGCTCCGAGAGAATCTGGAACTTGCGGAGCGCGCGCAGGCTGCTGCGCTCGCGGTCCTTGAGCTCCTTGAGCCGGTCGATTTCCTCCTCGTCGGACGTGTTCTTGATGCGGCTCTTGAACTCGGCCTCGATGCGCTTCATCGCATCGGTCTTCAGGTCGTCGTTGACCGACATCACGATGTAGGACGCGAAGTAGATGACCCGCTCCAGGTCCTGCATGCTCGCGCCCAGCACCGCCGCAATCTTGGACGGCACCGCGCGCAGGAACCAGATGTGCGCAACCGGGGCTGCGAGCTTGATGTGCCCCATGCGCTCGCGCCGCACGATGGCGCGGGTGACCTCAACGCCGCACCGGTCGCAGATGATTCCCTTGTACCGGACGCGCTTGTACTTGCCGCAATAGCATTCCCAGTCCTTGGTCGGCCCGAAAATGGCCTCGGAGAACAGGCCCTCACGCTCGGCTTTCTGCGTCCGGTAGTTGATGGTCTCCGGCTTGGTGACTTCGCCGTACGACCAGCCGAGGATGTCCTCGGGAGACGCAAGCTTCAGTTTGATGTGGGTGAGATTTTCCATGTGTATGGTGAGCTCCGCCGAACCGTTATCGTTCCACCAGTTCCACGTTCAGCCCGAGGCCCTTGATTTCCGACAGCAGGACCTTGAACGACTCGGGAAGGTGCGGGGCGATGATGTCCTCGCCGTTCACGATGGCTTCGTACGTCTTGGCGCGGCCGAGCACGTCGTCGGACTTGATGGTCAGCATCTCCTGCAGCGTGTGCGCCGCACCGTACCCCTCAAGCGCCCAGACCTCCATTTCTCCGAACCGCTGGCCGCCGAACTGCGCCTTACCGCCCAACGGCTGCTGGGTGATGAGCGAGTAGGGACCGATGGAGCGCATGTGGATCTTGTCCTCCACCATGTGGATGAGCTTCATGAAATAGGTGACGCCCACATGGCACTTGGAACGGTACGGCAGTCCGGTCTTTCCGTCGTAGAGCTGCATTTTTCCGTCCACCGGAAGACCGGCGCGGCCCAACTCGTCCACAATCATCTTCTCGCTCGGCCCGGCCATGGCCGGCGTCGCCGCCTTGTAGTTCAGCGTCTTGGCCGCCAATGCAAGGTGCGACTCCAGAAGCTGACCGATGTTCATACGCGAAATGACGCCGAACGGGTTCAGGATGATGTCCACCGGCGTGCCGTCCTCCAGGAACGGCATGTCCGATTCCGGCAGGATGGCGGAGATGACGCCCTTGTTTCCGTGCCGTCCGGCCAGCTTGTCGCCCACCTGAATCTTGCGGAGTTCAGCGACCGAAACCTGAATGCGCTTGATAACGCCCGCGTCCAGCTTGTCGCCGGCGTCGCGGGAGAACACCTTCACGCCGACCACGCGGCCCGACTTGCCGTAGTCCAGCCGGAGCGACGTGTCTTTGACGTCGCGGCTCTTGTCGCCGAAAATCGCGCGCAGCAGCCGCTCTTCCGCCGTCAGGTCGCTTTCGCCCTTGGGCGAGATTTTACCGACAAGGATGTCCTGGCTCCGGACTTCCGCCCCGATGCGGACAATGCCGTCCCCGTCCAGGTCCGCCAGCCGCTCCATGGCGACGTTCGGAATGTCGTAGGTGATGACCTCGGGACCGAGCTTAGTCTCACGGACGTCGATGGCGTAGTCGTGGATGTGGATGGACGACAGCACGTCCTCCTTCACCAGGCGCTCGGAAAGCACGATGGAGTCCTCATACGTGGAACCCTCGAACGACATGTAGGCGACCACGAGGTTCCGCCCCAGCGCCAATTCGCCCTGGTCGCAGGACGGGCCGTCGGCGATGGGCTGGCCCTTCTTCACCTTCTGGCCGCGCTCAACGATGGGGCGCTGGTTCATGGAGGTGAACGCATTGGAACGGGCGAACTTCAGGAGCTTGAACTCGTGCTCGTCTCCGGACTTTTCGCCCTTGATGGTGATGTGCGAAGCGTCGACTTCCTTGACGGTCCCCGCCTCGGGCGAGGTCAGCACCAGTCCGGAGTCCACGGCAACCTTGCTCTCCAGGCCCGTGCCGACGTACGGCGACTCACAGGTGATGAGCGGTACGGCCTGCGCCTGCATGTTGGAACCCATGAGCGCGCGGTTTGCGTCGTCGTGCTCCAGGAACGGGATGAGCGAGGTCTTCACCGAAAACTGCTGACGCGGCGAAACGTCGATGTACTGGATTTCCTCCGGCGCGGCGATGCCGGCCTCGCCGCGGATGCGGGCATTGACCTTCTCGCCGAGAATCTTGCCGTTCTTGTCCAGTTCAACGCCCGCCTGCGCGATGATGAACTGCTCCTCCTGCGTCGCGTCCAGGTATGTGACCTCATCGGCCAGCTTCCCCTTCACGACCTTCACGTACGGCGTCAGGATGAACCCGAGCGGAGAAATCTTCGCGTACAGCGCAAGGTGGCCCACCAGACCGATGTTCGGTCCTTCCGGCGTCGCGATGGGACAGATACGGCCGTAGTGGGACGGGTGCACGTCGCGGACCTCGAACGAGGCGCGCTCCTTGGACAGACCGCCGGGACCGAGCGCCGACAGGCGCCGCTTGTGCTCCAACTCGGCCAGCGGGTTGTGCTGGTCCATGAACTGGGACAGCTGGCCGGACGAGAAGAATTCCTTCAGCGCCGCGACCAACGGGCGGGCGTTCAGCAGCTGGCTCGGCACGACCGTCGCCAGGTCCGACGTGGACATGCGGTCCTTGATGTTCCGCTCCATGCGCGCGAACGCCACCCGCAGGCGGTCCTGCAGCAGTTCGCCCAGCGTTTTGACGCGGCGGTGTCCGAGGTGGTCGATGTTGTCCGGCTCCGCCGAGGGGTCGTTGTTGAGCCGGATAATCTCGCGGATGATGTTGACGATGTCCGTGGCGCGCAGGATGCGGCTCGCCTTGTCCTCCACGTCCAGCTCCTCACCGAAACGCTGGTTCATGCGGTGACGGCCGACCTTGGACAGGTCGTACCGCGCCGAGTTGAAGAACATGTTGTCTATCATCTGCTTCGCGGTGTCCGCCGTCGCCGGGTCGCCGGGACGCACCCGCTTGTACATCTCGATAAGGCCTTCGGCCTCGTTGCTGGACGGGTCGGCGAGAATCGTCGCCAGGATGAACTTCACGTTCGCGTCCGTGTCCACGTCCGCGAAGAGCTTCTTGATTTCGTCGTCCTTTGCGATGCCGAACGCGCGCAAAAGCGCGGTCGCGGGGACCTTACGCTTGCGGTCGATGCGGACCGAGATGACGCCGTTGTTCTCCGTCTCGAATTCCAGCCAGGCGCCGCGGCCCGGGATGAGCTTGGCGCCGAAATAGTTCTTCGCCTTGGCGGACGACGCGCGGGTGAAAAACGTGCCGGGGCTCCGGATAAGCTGCGAAATGACGACGCGCTCCACGCCGTTGATGATGAACGTCCCGCGGGGCGTCATCTGCGGAAGGTCGGCGACGAACAATTCCTGCTCCCGCGACTGCTTGGTGCGCTTGTTCTTCAGCGCGACCTTGAACTTCAGGGGCGCCTCGTACGTGACGTTTTTCTCCACCGCCTGGCGCTCGGTGTATTTGGGCTCGTCCAGCTTGAAGTCCGTGAAATGGAGCTCCAATTCGTTGCCCGTCCAGTCTTCAATGGGCGAAATGTCCCGGAGCAGCTCGGAAAGCCCGTGCTTGAGGAACTCCTGGTAGGAGTCCAACTGAACCTGTACCAGGTTCGGCGCCTCATGCTCGTAGATGTCGTATTTCGAAAAAAGTTTACGCATGGGTCGGATTGGTTCGACTGCCCGCCGGAAACTGGCCCAAAAGACAACAAAACACGGCTGGGACGCGCCGCGTGGACGGTTGTTTGGTTATCCGGTTTGTATCGGATGCAAGGGGGTAGCAGGAGGACAGCCGGCCCGGCCGTAACGGCCCGGGATAGCGTGCCCGCCCCTGAACATTGCCGAATCACGTCCGCACACCCGGGAGGTGACGTACGCACGTAAGCTGGCAAAATATCAGGACTTTTCCTCCTTCCCGCGGGCCCGCTTCAGGCTCTCATCGAGGGTGAGGATAATCTTATCCAAAATTGAGTTATTGTCAACCCCCGGGCCCGCCATAACCCGGATTTGCGCGAACTTGTCCAGTATACGCTCCCTGAACAAATTGTCAACAGCCGTCAAGAGTTCGTTATCCACAGCCCCGCCGCGCGGGATATGGCGTTCGGCGAGCCGTTCACCGCCCCGGGACACCTCAATGCTGACGGTCTTTCCGTCGGGAACGCCGATGGTGAGGATGTAGGCGTCGTCAGGCATAGCGCTTCATGCTCTGGACCGTACCGATGCCGATCATCAGCGCAAACAGATGACTTCCCCCGTAGCTCAAAAAGGAGAACGGCAGTCCGGTGATGGGCATGAGACCGAGATTGACCGAGGATGACACGATAACGTGCGCAAGGAATATCGTCGCGATTCCGATGCAGAACAGGCGCGAGAAATTGTTGGATGCATTCCTCCCGATGACCAGGATACGGTATCCCACCAGGGCGGACGCGCCGAGAAGGACCGCAATGCCCGCGATACCGAGCTGCTCCGCAAACGCGGCGAACGCAAAATCGTTGTACGGCTCGGGCAGGAACCCGAGCTGGGCCTGCGAGCCGTCACCCAGACCCTGGCCCCAGATGTGGCCGGACCCGATGGCGATGCGCGACTGAATGATGTGGTACCCGTATCCGGTCGGGTCCTGATACGGGTCGATGAACGCAAGAATCCGCTCCTGCTGATACGGCGCAAGCGCATACACCCACGCAAGGTACGACCCGATGACCGCCAGCGCGAGCAGCGCGAACAGGTGCCGGCGCGAAATGCCCGCGGAAAGCAGCATCGCCCCCCAGATGAGCACGAGGATGCCGGCGGAGCCCAGGTCCGGCTGAATCAGAATGATGCCCGTCGGAACGGCGAAGTAGATACCGGAAACGATGATATGCCGGAGCTGTCCGATGTGTGCGTGCCGCGCGGAAAAATATTTCGCCAGCAGCACGACCAGCGCGAGCTTCGCCAGCTCCGACGGCTCAAGGCGGAACCAGCCAAGGACAATCCATGCGCGGATGCCGCGGATTTCCGGAAACGCGAGCGTCAGCGCCAGCAGCACGACGGCGACGCCGTACACGAGCATGACCGGCAGAGACCAGTTCTTCAGGTATCGCCAGTTCAGGAACGAACAGGCAACCATGAGCCCGAGTCCCGCGGCGACGAAAATCACCTGCCGTTTGACGAGCACGTGGTCCGCGCCGCCGACGCCCCAGAGATTAAGGACTCCGGCGACGCACAGTACGACCGTTCCCGCCAGGAGCGGAATATCGACGGTGCGAAGGTAGCCCGCAAGAGCGGTGACAAGACCCTTAGAACCCCTGGAAGCGTTCCTGCGCACCATATTCTCTGATGTAGTTCGCGTTACTGAAGACGTTCGTGCTGCCGAACGCACGCGCACGGACAGGCCGCGGAGCCACCGCGAACGGCCAGTCCACCGTGAATGCGCGGACTCCGGCGGCGGGCAGCGTGCGTACGACGGTCGCGCCGATGCCGACCGTGTTTCCGGAAGCGTCCAGGAGCATAACGCTTACATCCACCTCGTCAAAGTTGAAAGTGGAGCCGTTTCTGATGACCGCAGAGTACCGGACCGACTCCGATGCGACGGTGAACTGTTCCTGGACGAACGAGAACGTCACTCCGGGGAACTCACGGTCCGCCTGCAGCCATGCGACGCCGTCCGGTTCGTAGATGAAACTGACGTCCACGTCCGCCGCGTTGACGCCCGGGAAGGAGTTGACCAGGTAGCGCGTTTCCAGAGGATTCCCGTACGTGAATCCGCGCCGCGAAGACACCCGCTCGCCCGCATCGTCCGTCAGTACCAGCTCGTAGTCTATGCGCGACGCGCCGTAAATCGCGTTCGGATTTTCAATCGCGACAAGCACGTCGGTCGTGCCGTCCGCGGAATACACCTCCGGTTCGGCGACCTCCAGCGGCCGCAGTGCGGACGCGCAGAGAACGCCGCATACCGTGCCGCAATCCACGCCGTCCTCGCCCTGGTTCCGGATGCCGTCGCTGCAGGACGCGTCCGGCGTGAACAGGTCGTACGCCCCGTAGCCGATGCCCCCGATGAGCGCAAGGTAGATGAACCCGATGACGAGCTGCTTCGTGAGCCTTCCCATGTATAAAAGTATAGCGCATACGACAATCCGGCGCACGGCGCCGGCCCACATCCAAAACTGAAATCCTACGGCCCGCTGGCCTCAGGATAATTTTTAACGGGGCCAAAAATTAAGAGAGGGCCCGGAGGCCCTCCCTGATGTCCTGCTACGACCCGTCGTGCAGCCGGATCTTGCGCTCCCGGGCGCTCATCGCGGTCAGTGCGACGACGGCGTCCGGAATGAAGAGCTGGACGTAGTCGCACCGCGCACAGACCAGCACCACGCTCCCGCCGCGTTCGGCGCCCAGCAGATTAGGATGGCCGCTGTCCTTTCCGCACGTGAGCGGGTGGACGATGCCGGATTCCTGCCATGCCGCGATGGCTTCCAGCAGCTCTTCGTTCGCCGGCGGAGGATACCATCCCCAGCCGCTGCAGGAATTGCAGGACTGCTTTCCGTCCGGCAGCGAGCCGCAGAGCACGTCGGAAACTTCGTGCCCGGCATGAACGTAGCCTTCGCCCTTGCAGTGGCTGCACCGGCGCTTGCGCTCCGTCATGACGCCTCCTCTACATGCATTGCTGGAACAGCAGGAAAGCGATTGCCGCCGCCTGCCAGCCCGTCAGCCCGAAGCCGAGAACCGGCCGGATCAGGTAATTCCACCAAGCCGGCCGGTTGCGCCAGAACGTGCTCCGGCGCCGTGCCGTCATCCAGGATACCGGACAGGCGACGAACCGTCCCGATGCGGCGTCAAAGAGCAGGTCGAACGGCTCCTGAAGCGGCCGGAACGGAAGACCGGCGAACATCGCCACGGCCTCCAGGGGCCTGAGCGGATACACCGAAACCCAGGTCCCGGGCTCATCCTGCGCCGCGTCGAACGCGGCATTGCCGAACCAGAAGTCGCGGAGTTCGCGAACCTGGCCGGGAAGTTCCGAATCGGATTCCATCCGTCTCCTCCGGAGAACTGACGGGATATATTATGACCTATTTAAGATAATAAGTCAAAAGAACCCCGGAGGGTTCTTTTGACAGGTTCGCCGCGCAGTAGGGGGACTACCTACTTTCGCACGCTTCTTGCGTACTATCATGGGCCTTGGAAGATTTCACTTCTGAGTTCGGAATGGGATCAGGTGGAGCACTTCCGGTAAAGTCCCCTTACTTCACGGCCAACCCAGGCGTAGCCTGAACAAGCCCATGTGGGCTTGGTTTTATAAGGGACTCATTGCATCAGAGTGGATGTTCGGACGAATTAGGAGCACTCGGCTCAACGCCTCACGGCGCTTCCACCTGTGCCCTATCAACGTGGTAGTCTTCCACGAGTCCATAGGATCTCATCTTGGGGCCCGTTTCGCGCTTATATGCTTTCAGCGCTTATCGGAACCGTACATAGCTACCCGGCAGTGCTCCTGGCGGAACAGCCGGTACACCAGAGGTACGTTCATCCCGGTCCTCTCGTACTAGGGACAACCCCCCTCAAATCCTCACGCCCGCACCAGATAAGGACCAACCTGTCTCACGACGGTTTGAACCCAGCTCGCGTACCCTTTTAATTGGCGAACAGCCAAACCCTTGGGACCTTCTTCAGCCCCAGGATAGGGCGAGCCGACATCGAGGTGCCGAACCTTGGCGTCGCTGTGAACGCTCGGCCAAGACCAGCCTGTTATCCCCGGAGTAGCTTTTATCTGTTGATCTTCACCGTTCCTACGAACAAGTGTCGGTTCACTAGGTCCTGCTTTCGCATCTGCGCGGCACATCCGCCTTGCAGTTAAGCCGGCTTTTGCCTTTACACTATCGTCCCGATGTCCATCCGGGACTAGCCGACCTTGATGAACGCCTCCATTACTCTTTAGGAGGCTAGTGCCCCACCAAAACTGCCCGCCAGGCACTGTCTCAGTGGAACCCTACAAAGATACAACGCGAAAAACTCCCGATTAATTCGGAATGCTTTTCTGCGTGTATACCCTTATAGGGTTCCACTGGTTAGAGCTACAAGTCGCAAAGATGGGTATTTCACTGGCGCCTCCATCGTCCCCGAAAGGACGACTTCAAAGGCTCCCCACTATGCTACGCAGTACAACTCGTAGACCAATACCAAGCTGCAGTAAAGCTTCCGGGGTCTTTCCGTCTAGGTGCGGGTAGTCGGCATCTTTACCGACATTGCGTTTTCACCGGGCTATTGGTTGAGACAGTCCTCCGTTTATTACGCTATTCATGCGCGTGGGAACTTACCCCACAAGGTATTTCGCTACTTTTAGACAGTTATAGTTACTGCCGTCGTTCACCGGCGCTTCGGGCTTTCCCAGTACAGACGAATCCATACCAGTTCAACCGTTAACGTTCCGGCACCGGACAAGCGTCACCCCGTATACATCGCCTTTCGGCTTAGCACGGAGTTGTGTTTTAGATAAACAGTTAACAGAGGGTCTTTCGCTGCGGCCATGCTTGCGCATGGCAGGCCTTATCGCGAACTTACGGCCGCTTTTTTGCCGAGTTCCTTAACCAATAATCACCCGTTCGTCTTGGTGCATTGACACCAGTCCACCTGTGTCGGATTGCGGTACGTTCACAAACGCATTGACCTGAGAGGCTTTTCTTGGAGGACTCTTCATCCGGATACCCGCGAAAGCGGGTTTCGTCTGCTTTGGCGTTACGGAGACGGATTTACCTGTCTCCCGGCCTACCGCCAACGACACGAATCCAATAACATGCCCGGATTTATCTTCCCCGTCACCCCGCTTGCATACGTTTGTGGGGCAGGAATATTGACCTGCTTACCATCGGCCTCCCGTGCCCGTAAGCACGGTTATCCTTAGGGTCGCCTAACCCTCCGCTGATTGACATCGCGGAGGAAACCTTGGACTTTCGACGGACCGGACTTTCACCGGTCTTGCGGTTACTCACCCCAGCATTCTCACCTCCCATCGCTCCAGCAAACCTCACGGTTCACCTTCGCGGCAATGGAAGCGCTCCTCTACCACTGGACGGTCCGGAGACCGTCCAATCCGCAGCTTCGGTACTCTGCTTAAGCCCCGATACATTTTCGGCGCACGACGCCTCGTCAAAGACTTTGAGTAGTGAGCTGTTACGCACTCTTTAAAGGGTGGCTGCTTCTAAGCCAACCTCCTACCTGTCTAAGGCGTCATACTTCCTTCTGACACTGAGCAGAGATTTGGGGACCTTAGCTTGCGATCTGGGCTGTTTCCCTTGCGACCGTGAAGCTTTGCCCTCACGGTCTCACTGCTCTGCATTCCACGAAGGTATTCGGAGTTTGTTAGGCAAACCTACCCAAAAGGGCACGGCAAGCCTTTCAGTGCTCTACCCCCTTCGCTACTGCAGAACGCTGCCCCTAAAGGCATTTCGAGGAGAACCAGCTATTACGTAACTCGATAAGCTTATCACTCCGAACCACAGGTCATCCCATGATATTGCGCAATCAACGGGTTCGGCCCTCCGCCTTGGTTTCCCAAGACTTCAGCCTGCCCATGGTTAGCTCGTCACGCTTCGGGTCTATCGCGCCCTGTGTATCAACTATTCCATCCGGTGCCCGTAAAGGCAGCGGACGGAATGTTGAGATTCGCGCTTTTAACACTCGGTTTCCCTTCCCGTGCGTCCCGGAAGGACTTACGGTTTACAGGACACGATAACTCGCTGGGTCATTCTTCAATAGGCACACCGTCACCCGTCCCGTCTTGCGACGGTCAGGCTCCGGCTCTTTGTAGGCATACGGTTTCAGTTACTATTTCACTCCCCTCGCCGGGGTGCTTTTCACCTTTCCCTCACGGTACTGGTTCACTATCGATCATTACATATATTTAGCCTTACCCAGTAGTATGGGTGGATTCACCCAGGACATTCTTATCCCGGGCTACTCAGGAAACAATATGGAAGTTCGTCCGTTTTCGGATACGGGACTCTCACCCTCTCCGGTCGGCCGTTCCAGGGCCGTTCTCCTAACGCACGAATTTGTAACTTCCTCTTCCGTCTGCCGACAACGAACGACTCCGGACCTTGCGGTCATCGGCCGTTCGTTGGCGGCAAGGAAGCATATCATCCCTACGACCCCCTCCGTCCATTGCTGAATAGAGGGTTTAGGCTACTCCCGGTTCGCTCGCCGCTACTAAGGGAATCTTTTCAGTTTCTGTTCCTCTGGCTACTGAGATGTTTCACTTCGCCAGGTATGCGACCGGCTTGCGCCGGACCATCGTGGTTCTCACGATGAGGTTTCCCCATTCGGACATCTCCGGATCAACGCCTGCTCAACGGCTCCCCGAAGCTTTTCGCAGTCACGCCACGTCCTTCATCGCTATGTAATGTCAAGGCATCCACCGTACGCCCTTGAGTTCCGCTCTGATGCATGCGGTCCCTTATAAAAGCAAGACCGCATGTTTTAAGGAGATTGCTCTCCTTAAGATGCATTTCTACCCTGAACCTGAGCTGTGAAGGGTCGCGCCCTTGGAGGGCGGGGGGTGTCTCCCTCGGGAGAAACACCCCTCGCACCCCAACCTTTTGAAACAGAATCGCCGCTCTATGCGGCGCCGGTAGCGGTCATCATATGAAGACGCAGCTAACTCAACGTCGCTGTAGATTGCCGTTGTAGGCGATAATACTCATTTGCCCGGGTAGTGTAGCAGAGGGCTCAAACCGTGTCAATCCCGCATTCCACAGCGAATCAACAGCGAAAAACCAAAGAAAAAGGGGCCATTCCGCCGGCGTCTGGAATGGCCCCACGTCTGGGTTGTGCTTGCTCCATTTGCCCCTGGCATCCTTGTACGGACTCGGGCGTAATACGGTACCCCTGTTCGGGTCGGGGTGGGCCGCCCATTCGCCTGTAAACCCATGCACGCCGGCCAGGCATCGGATCGGTGGCGGAGCAGAAGAATTATACATGGCACGGAAAGAAAGTGAATCCCCCGTCGCCGCATGCACCCTGAAGCGCCCGCGCTTGCCCGATTTCAAGGCGCGACTGAGAACCGAACCGAGGCATACTGGATGTACGGTGAGGGAGGACCGGAAGGAGCAACGCAGAAATCGGGCAAGCCCCTGCGGCAGAAAACGGTAACGCCCCCACGTCTGCGGGGGCGCCGTTTTCTGCGCGGGTGCTTCAAAACGAAGGAGGCCTACTCGGCCTCCGTAAGCTCCTTGCGGAACTTCGCTTTCTGCTGCGACCGCGTATGCGCGCGCTTGAGGCGGCGGTCCAGGAACACCTGGCCGGCCTTGAGCTTCATCCGGTTGCGCGGCTTCAGCGGCTTGAGCTTCACCGTCAGCTTCTTCTTGTTCTTCATAAGACCTCCAATGCCTATATTATAGCACAAAACTACCTTTGTGTCAGCACCTCCGGACCGAGTTCGGTGATGGCAACCGTGTGTTCAAAATGGGCCGAGAGCGAGCCGTCGGCCATCTCGTACGTGAAGCCGTCAGCGCCGTCCTTGATACGGTGCCCGCCGTCGGAGACGATGGGCTCCAACGCGAGCACCATCCCCTCCTGCAGGTGCACGCCGGTACCGGCCTTGCCGACGTTCGGTACGAACGGCTCATCGTGCAGAATATGGCCGATGCCGTGCCCGCCCAGCTCGCGGACCACGGTGAACCCGGCCGCCTCAACGGTCTTCTGAATGGCCGAGGACACGTCGCCGAGCTTGTTCCCCGGCCGGCACTGTTTGATGCCCGCTTCAAGCGCATCCAGGCTCGCCTGCATCAGGGCGCGCTTTTTTGCGTTGCCTCCGGTCAGGCGGCTCAACAGCTTGGGGGTACGCGTCACCAGTACCGTGAGCGCGGAATCCGTATGAAAACCCTTGTGTACGATGCCGAAGTCCAGCGTAAGCAAATCCCCCTCCTGAAGTTTATAGTCCGAACCGGGCGTATGGACGGCCTGCGCGTTCACGGACAGACAGATGACGTCGGGATATCCGTTGTAATGCAAAAAGGACGGCTGAACCCCCGCTTTCTTGATGAGCTTCCGTGCACGCTCGCTGATATCCGCGGTGCGGACGCCCGGCTTCGCCATGGCCGAAAGCTCGCCGAGCATCGCGGCGAGCATCTTGCCCCCTTCGCGCATGTATTCAATTTCCTGCGGTGTTTTCAGCCTCATGGTTCAACAATCATCGCTCCCCGCGATTCCAGAACTTCGGTGATGCGCTGGTGCACGCCCTGGATGGACGCGTCTCCGTTGATGTCCCAGACGCGGTAGCCGCGGCCGTCCAGATAGCCCATCACGGGCGCCGTCTGCTCCAGATAAACATTAAACCGCACCTCCACCGTCTTGGGGTCGTCTATTGACCGCGTAATGAGCGGTGAGCCGTCCTTGGGACACGTCTTGAGTTTCTCCGTGCCGGGCAGATACGGAATCGGATGCCTACTCGCCTTACAGATGCGCCGCATGCTGTTGCGCTTGATACTCACATCGCGCGGAATAACGAGCCTGACGATGGTCACGGCGCGTGAGCCGTAATGTTCCTCCATCAGCGGCAGGAACGCTTTTGCCTCCTCAAGGGTCCGCGGAGAGCCGGAGAACACGATACTGTACCCCTCGGTCGACAGTTGCGCGACCTTTTCGCCCAGCCACTTGCGGACCAGCCCGGGGTCCACGAGCCGTCCGGCGGTGAAGTCCGCGCGGGCGCGCTCTATTTCCTCCTCGCCCGCCCTGCGGCGGAACACCTCCTCGATAAGCTTGCTCGTCTCAAGATGGACCAGGCCGTATTCCTCGGCCAAGAGTTCCGCCTGCGTGCCCTTTCCGGCGCCGGGCGGCCCGATAATGACGACAACGCGCCTTCCCTCCATGCCCGCAGTTTATCATTGTGCCGCACCGAAGCGAAGCGAAAGGGGCCTGCCTTCAGGCCCCTTAATTCCCCGCTTTCCCGTCTCCTGTGAGCCTTTCGCTCAGCTCGTTCAGCCATCTGCGGTAGTAATCGTCCTCTTCAACGGCGAGGTACCGCGTCAGGATGTCCGCCATCCAGATGCGGCAGGCGGTCATGTCCGGACCGTCAAAGATGCCGCCGCGCTGGAGCTCGCGCTCCCGGTCCTGCGCCTGCCGGAGCTCGTCAAAGAGCGCCATCACCGCTTCATGCCGGCGTTTCCACTCGGCATGCTCGCGCTCGCGCTCGGCATTCTCCTCGGCGCGCTCCGCGTTTCTAAGCTGTATCTCACGCTTGATGCGGAAGTAGAGATACACGAGGAACGCGTCCAGAATCAGGTGCACCACGCCGATGACGGCGAAGACGACGAGCAGAAAGGTCAGCATCCGCTCACCGCTCCCGGTTCCACCGGCTGTCCATGCGGTCGCGGAACGCCCGTTCCTCGTGGTAGCGGCGCTCCAGCGCGCGGGGATTGAAGACGAACTCCTCCACGAGCGCTACGCGGCAGTCCGCGGGAACCGTGCCCCACAGCTCGCGGAACATCCGCACCTGCCCGCGCAGGCCCGCAACCGCCTTCCGGATCTTTTCCGGCGCTCTCACAGCTCCAGGTCCTTTATCTTCATGTTCACGACCAGGGCGACCGGGTTCTCAAACAGAACCTTCAGGATATCGCTCGTACGGCCGTCGTAGAACGGCCGGTGGATTTGCACCAGAACGCCGACGGAGCCCCGGGGGGCGCCGAAACGCCCGTTTGCGGTGAGCCGCTGACCGAGCCTGAACGACCGGCCCATGGCGTCCGTGGCTTGCGTGATGACGCCCTCGTCACCGATACGCAAGGTCCAGCCCGCGACTTCTTCGGTCCCGCCGAGCATGTCGTCAATCTCAATGTCGGTCATCAAAGACCTCCCGAAAAACAAATAATACCACAAAAATCCATACAATCAAGATAATCCTTCGCGGCTCCCATCCGCTCAGGACGAATGGGCGGCCACTTCTGACAGAGGTGGAGCGCCCATTCGAAAGGAAAGACGGGGAGCGTCTCCCCGTCTTCTGCTTCAGTACAGGTCCGACCCCGACAGCGGGTCGTCCAGATGCGGCAATCTCGTGCCGCGGCGCTCGGTAATCACATCGTACTCCCGCGAACCCTCGCGGCGGCCGGTGAGCGTTACCGTCAGCACCTCCTCGTCCAGGATGCCCGACAGCTCGCGGAGCGAAGCCCCGAGGGCCTCCATCGCACTGTCACGGTTGTTGACCCCGAACTGGATTCTGCCGTCCAGATAGACCATCGCACTGCCGCCGTCTTTCGTCACCACCCGGTACGTCTTGGGCATGCTCCCTCCGTCAGTCGTCATCGTGCACCGAGTCCCCGCGCGGCGGGAACTCCAGGGGCGACAGTTCCGCCTCTCTTTCCAGTTCGTAGGCGTCCAGCGCCTCGCGGAGACGGGGCATGTTCCCGAGCGCTTCCGGCTCGCATGGCGCGAACACGACGGCGCGGGCTGCTTCCAGAACATCCGCCAACGCCTTCCGTTCGTCCTGCCCGTCCGCCCGCGGAATCCGCCAGACGGCGATGAGGTCATCTGGATCGCCCGTGATGTACAGGCCATTCTCCAGCTCCAACAGAAGAAACGGCGGAGGAGGAGCCCCTTCAGGGCTGTTGTGAATCTTCACCACGGTGTGACGCCAGCCCTGCACGTCCACGACCCCGTACCCCGGCTTCACGTCGCGGAACAGGATTGCGCGCTGAACGGTCATCGCACGCCTACCAACGCCCTGGCGAGCGCTTCGGCGGATTCTTCCGCAAGCTGGCGCGCCATCTTCCGGCAGATCTCCTTCCCGCAGCACCGGATGTTGGCCGATCCGCAGACCGCTTCCAGAGTGGCTTCGGCCGTACAGAACAGGCAATCCGGCTTCTGCCAGTCCGACCGCGTACGCATCGTGACTTTCATCAAGCCTCCCACTCAATGTACCGACGCCCACACGGTACTCCTTTGCCCCGCTCCCGGCAATAATTTTAACGGCTCACGACGTGAGCCGTTAAAATGCAAAGGCGGGAAACGAATTCCCGCCTCAAACGGACTCAGAAACCCGTAACCCGCAGGGCGAGGTACCCGAGCGCCCCGGTTACCAGCAATGCCCTGGCGAAGTTGAACGCCGCTCCCGCCCAGAACTGCGTCCGTGAAATGAACGCCTCGCGCGCGATGCGGTCCTGCTTCGCGGGGTCATTCAAGTCCCGGGGGAAAATCGTGCCGAGCGTGTCGTGTTGCACCCCATGCTTCTCGCAGGTGATGAACGTGCGCAGGTTCGCCATCCGGGCCCGGACGCAGCACGTCCAGTCCAACGGGTGGTACAGCCGCAAATTCTCGCGTAGGGCATCCAAGGCCCGGCCCCTGCCGTTGAGCGCCGCGCCCGACGCAAAGGACAGGTAGTGCAGCGCCAGGGCTGCAACGGCCCACGTCGCGTAGAGCAGCACAAATGACCTCCGCTTCATTTTCTACCACATTTCCATAATAAATCAACGGCTCAGGAGGTGAGCCGTTGAAAATACAAAGACGGGGACGAATCCCCGCCGGTGTCAGACCGACGACGGCCTGCCGACGCCCGAAACGATGAGCGGATCCACGGCGTACACGGACCCGGGCTTACCCTGCTCGTAGTTCTCCAGGGCCTCACGGAGCGCCTTGTAGTCTCTGTTGTTGCCCGTGTTCACGTAACGCTCCGCTGCATACCACACCTCGAGCTGTACCTCGCTCCCGGTCTTCCCCGCCGGCCATGGCCGGTACACGAGGATGACGGGCTCGGACGGGTTGGCGAAGTGCATCTCGTAGACGCCCTGCTGCGACGTAAGCTCCCAGCTTCCGAGATCATCGCGCACCTGCGGGTTCACGAAGTTAACCCGCTCCACGGTCCCACCAAGCGTGCGTCGAATGAGGTCCCGTGTGCGCAGTTCGGCGAACGTCGTCACCAGCTCCATCGACCACCTCCGTTCCCCGTATACCACAGAATCTGCCATGTATCAAAGACCCATACCATGGGCTGCCAATTTCCCCGAACCCTCCCGCTTGGCCGAGGCCAAGGCGACGCTCTCCGACCCCGAGCCCTCGCGTTTGACCGAGAGCGAGGCGCAGAGCGAGGAGCGGAGTGAGCCGTACTCCTGCTACGGCGAACGAGCACCGGAGCGGCAACGAAGCTATCGGTCGAACCTGAAAGGCAAAGGCCGCCCGTTGTCCCCTATTGTCCCGGGACAGGGCGGCCTTTGCGCGAGGGTTCGCCGCGCTAGTACTCGTACATCGAAAGCTGCGCGTCGATTTGTTTCATAACTTCCAGCGCAACCGAGACGACAATCAGAATGCTCGTCCCGCCGACGGTGAACGCCGAGACGCCGGTCGCACCCTGCACGACGGTCGGCAGAATGGCGATGATACCCAGGAACATGGCGCCGACCAGCGTGACGCGGTTGAGCAGGTGGTTCAGGAACGTCGCCGTAGACGGCCCGGGGCGTACGCCCGGGATGTACCCGCCCTGTTTCTGGAGGTTCTCCGCGATGCTCTTGGGGTCAAAGGTCACCGCCGTGTAGAAGTAGGTGAAGATAACGACGAGGAGGAAGTAGAACGCCGAGTACCAGACGGGGTTCTGGATGAACTGGTTCACGAAGTTCGCCATCCGCGCGACGACCTCCACCCGCGAGGCGGCGAGGAAGTTCGCGATGACGCCCGGGAACAGCAGGATAGACAAGGCGAAGATGATGGGAATGACGCCCGCGTTGTTCACGCGCATCGGCAGATACGTGCTCACGCCGCCGTAGACGCGGTTGCCGCGGACGCGCCGGGCGTAATTGACCGGAATGTTCCGCTGGGCCTCGCTGATATAGACGACGCCGGCGATGACCGCCACCGCCACCAGCGCGAACGCGATGTAGGTGAACAGCTGGTCGGGCGTGTAGGTGAACGCCGCCTGCCGCAGGCTCTGCGGGAAGGTCGCGACGATGCCCGCCATAATCAAGAGGGACACGCCGTTGCCGAGGTTCTTCTCGGTGATGAGCTCACCGAGCCACATCAGGAACAGTCCGCCCGCGGTGACGATGGTGAGCGTGGAAAGCATCGGGAACCATCCCAACTGCGGGATAACGTCCTGCCGCATCAGAAGGGCAAGGAACGCGTACCCCTGCACGAACGACAGCGGCACGGTCAGAAGACGCGAGTACTGGTTGAACTTCGCGCGGCCCGCTTCGCCCTCGTACTTGTACATCTGCTCCAGCGCGGGGAAAATCATCGTCAGCAGCTGCATGATGATGGACGCCGTGATGTAGGGACCGAGGCCGAGCATCGCGATGGACAGCGTCGCCAGCGAACCGCCGGTGAACGCGCTGACCAGCCCGAAGAGCTGGTTCTGCGAAAGGAAGTCCTGCAGACGCGAGGCATCCACCGCCGGAATCGGGATGTTGTGGATGAGCTGGGCGACCGTCAGCAGGGCAACGATGAACACGACCTTCCGGCGGAGGTCAGGCTTGGTGAATATTTGGAGGAAACGGGACATGTGGATAGGACTGAGTGATTAGAGAGAAGGGAGAAGCGTCCGGAGATTAAGAAATCATATTCAATCACTTCTCACAATTCACTTCTCCCTGCTCACTGAATTGTTCCGCCCGCCTTCTCAATAGCCGACTTCGCCGATTCCGAAAGCGCGACGTCCTTGAAGGTCAGTTTCTTGCCGAGCGTGCCCTGGCCGAGAATCTTCACGTCCATGCCGTTAGGGACGAGGCCCTTTTCGGCGAGCGACTGCGGGGAAACCGTGTCACCCTCGCGGAACGCGCCCAAATCGCCCAGGTTCACGGGTGCGCGCTTATTGCCCGGAAACCGGGAATAACGGTGCTTGCGGTGCGGCCGCTTGTTCCCTGGCTTGCTCTTGGCTCCGCGGAGCTTCGGGAACAGCTGCCAGATGCGGTTGTCACCGCCGCGGAATCCCGGGCGCACGCTCGCGCCGGCGCGGCTCTTCTGGCCCTTGGTGCCGGCGCCGCTGGTCGTGCCGCGCTTGCCGCCGCGGCCGATGCGCTTTGACGTCGTCCGCGTTGTTTTTGGTGAAAGGTTGGACAAATCCATGGTGAAAACGTTATGCGGCCTGCTCTCCGGTCTTCGGCGCTTCCGGCTTTGCCGGCTCGGCCTGCGTGACCGCGCCGTTTCGCGGACGCAGCTGCTTGAGCGCCTCCAGCGTCGCACGGGCGATGTTGATTTTGTTGTTCGTCCGGCCCAGCAGCTTTCCGGTCAGCGCCTGGATGCCCGCAATCTGGGCGACGACGCGGACCGCACCGCCCGCCTTAATACCTCCCTTGGAGGGCTTGAGAATCACGGACGCGCTGGAGTACTTGGCCTGCACCTGGTACGGAATCGTGCCGTCCACGATGACGACCTTCATGAAGTTCTTCTTGGCCTTGTTGTACGCCTTCTGGATGGACTGCTGGACGTCCTTGCCCTTACCGATGCCGACGCCGACTCTGCCCTTCTGGTCGCCGGCGACGACCGTCGCGCGGAAGGTGAACCGCTTGCCGCCCTTGGTCACGCGGGATACACGCGCCAAATCCAGGGTCTTGGACTCGAACTCGGGCTTCTCCATGCCCCGGCGCCCCTGACGGGGACCGCCGCGGCGTCCACGGCCGGGACCGCCCGGGCCGCGGCCGAACCGGCCGCCGCCTCCGCGCCCGCCGCGGAATCCCTGATTCTGCCCGCCCTGGCCCTGCGCCGGCGTGCCGCCCTGAAGCGGACCCTGCTGGAGCGAGGGTGCGTTCGGCTGGGGGTTGTTGTTCGGTGTGGGTGTATCCATGGTTCGGAGTATGGGAGTCTACACGGTTATGCCGCCTTCGCGCAAACCTTCTGCTACGGCGCGGACGCGGCCGTGGTACGCATAGCCGCCCACGTCGAAGACCGCTTTGCTGATGCCCTTTTCCTTGAGCACTCCGGCGACCGTTCCGCCCGCCTTCTTGGCGTGGTCCGTCTTGCTTCCCTTGCCCTTCGCGGAGCCGAAGCCGACGCTCGCCAAAGTCTTGCCCGAGGCGTCGTCAACCGCCTGCACGAAGACATGCCGGTTGCTCTTGAAGACGGACACGCGGGGCCGCTCGGCGGTGCCGGAAATCCTCGCCCGGATGCGGGCGTGGCGGCGGGTGCGTCGTACCTGTTTGTCGGTGATGCGCGTCATGGTGTTGATTACGAAGTAGTGAGCTTGTCGAACTATGCGGTCGCCGCCTTCTTGCCGGCCTTGCGGCGGATGACCTCGTCGGAATACCGGATGCCGCTTCCCTTGTACGGCTCGGGCAGGCGCTTGGACCGGATGAGCGCGGCGACGTGGCCGACCGCTTCCTTGTCCGAGCCTTTGACCGTGATGGTCGTCTTGTCCACCTCAAAGGACACGCCCTCGGGGGCCGAAACCGTGAGCGGATGGCTGTACCCGAGGTTCAGCTCAAGGTCATTGCCCTTCACGGCGGCCTTGTAGCCGACGCCCTGGAATTCCAGCGTCTTGGTGAAGCCCTCGGACACGCCGGTAATCATGTTGTTGACCAGCGCGCGCCACAGGCCCCAGTGCGACGGGTGCGCGCGGCCCGACAGGGCGACCTTCACGGAACCGTCCTCGGCCGTGACGCTGATGAACTCGGGGACCTCGCGGGTCAGGGTTCCCTTGGGACCCTTCACCGTGAGCACGCGGTCGCCGCCCAGGGTGAACTGGACGCCGTCCGGAAGCTTGATGAGTTTTTTGCCGATTTTGCTCATGGTTCTGTTACCAAATCTCAAACATGATTTCCCCGCCGACATTCTCCTTGCGCGCATCCTTGGAAGACATGATGCCCTTGGACGTGCTCATGACGGAGAATCCAAACCCCGAACGCACCGGCCGGATGTCCTTGGCCCCGGTGTACAGCCGGCGCGACGGACGCGACACCAGCTTCAGGCCGCTGATGGCGCCCAGCCCGTTGTTGCCGCCTGCCTGACCGGCAGGCAGGTATTTGAGGCCGAGGTCCAGGATGTCGTGCTCGCTCCGGCCAGCTTTGACCTTCCGGCGCTCCACGTCGCCAAGGTAGCCGGCGGAGGCCAGGATGTTGGCGATGCGGAATTTGACCTTGGAGAACGGCACCGTCACCCGTTCTTTGCGGGCGGCCTGCGCGTTCCGTATCCGGGTCAGCATGTCTGCGATTGGATCCATGGTTCGTATAGTGGTGTTACCAGCTTGATTTACGTACGCCGGGAAGCAGTCCGTCGTTGGCCAGCTCGCGGAAGCAGATACGGCAGAGCTTGAACTTCCCGATGAAATACCGGGCCCTGCCGCACCGCATACACCGCCTGACCAGACGGGTGCTGTACTTGGGCTTCTTGGCGCTTCGCGCGACGGTTGATGTCTTTGGCATGATGTCGGTTTAGGCTTTCTGCAACGGTACGCCCATGAGCCGCAACAGCTCCAGGCCGCGCTCGCGGTCTCCCGCGTTGGTCACGACGGTGACCTGCAGGCCGAAGATGTCTTTGAGGCTCTCAAACGTAATCTCGGGGAAAATGTTGTGCTCCTTGATGCCGAGGTTCAGGTTCCCGGACCGGTCCACGTTTTTGGGGTCGATGCCGCGGAAGTCCTTGGACATCGGCAGGGCCAGCGTGATGAGCCGGTCAAGAAAATCGTACATCCGTTTTCCGCGCAAGGTCACCGCGTATCCCACGGGCATCCCCTGGCGGAGCTTGAAGCTGGAAATGGACTTCTTCGCCTTGCGGACGGCGGCCTTCTGGCCGGTCAGCAATGCCAGGTCCTGCTCAACGCGCTCCAGCATCTTGGCGTCCTTTGCCAGGCGTCCGGTACCGGAGTTCACGACGACCTTGGTCACGCGCGGCACGGCCATGACGTTCTCAATATCAAATTTCTTCCGCAGGGCGGGGATGACCTCTTTCCGGTATTTGTCCTGTAGTCGGGTCATGGTGTTCGTTATACGGGGTTGCCCGTCTTGCGGTCCACGCGGACCTTGGAACCGTCCTCGGCGACTCTGTATCCCAGGCGGGTGGGCCTGCCGTCCGCGCCGACGAAACCGACGGCCGAGGCGTTCACCCAGCGCTCGCGCTCGATAATCTGCCCGCGCTGGCCCTGCTTGCGCGCACGGACGTGCCGCTTCACCGTGTTCAGGCCCTGCACGACGACCTTGTTGTCCTCGGGCGAGGCGGCCAAAATCTTCCCGGTCTTTCCCCGGTCCTTGCCGCTCAGCATCATCACGTTGTCGCCCTTTTTGATCTTCATGGTCGTGTCTATACCAATTCCTGTGCAAGCGAAGCGATTGCCTGGAATCCCTTTTCCTTGATTTCCCGCGGGATGGGGCCGAAAATGCGTCCGCCCTTGGGCTCCGTGCCTTCCAGAATCACCACGGCGTTGTCGTCAAAGCGCAGCACCGTGCCGTCCGAACGGCGGAAGGGATTGCGCTGGCGGACCACGACGGCCTTGAGCACGTCCTTCTTCTTCACCGATTTGCGGGGCTCCGCGACTTTGACCGACACCACCACGATGTCGCCGATCTGCGCGTACCGGCGGCGCGAACCGCCGAGCACCTTGAACACGCCGACCTTCTTGGCGCCGGTGTTGTCTGCAACATCTACGATGGAACGGAGCTGTAACATGATGGTGTATTACTCGTGGTGAGCTTAGTCGAACTATGCGGCCGCTTCGGTCTTCGGAACCACAACCCAGCGCTTCGTCTTGGACAGCGGGCGGGATGCGCGGATGGTGACCGTCTCTCCGGTGCGGTACGCGTTCTCGGGGTCGTGGGCGTAGTACGTCTCGCTGACCTTGTACTGCTTCTTGTACTTCTCGTTCATCTTCAAACGCGTCACGCGGACCCGGATGGTCTTGTCCATTTTGTCCGACACGACCGTACCGCGCAGGGTGCGGATGCGGACGCCGGTCTGGTTGTCGTTCTGTGCAGTCATGATGGCTGAATATTTTACTGAATTTTAGCCTGTGCCGTCAAGATACGGGCCAGTTCGCGCTTCTCGCGGCCGATCTGGGACGTATTCTTCACCTTCTTGCCGACCATCTGCTCGCGCAGCTGGACGATTTTGATGCGCTGCTCCTGCTCCAGTTGGGTCAGGCGCTCGCGGGACAGGTCGTTGTAATTCTCTTTCTTAGCCATGGTGATTACGAACGCTGAATAATACGGGTCTTAATCGGCAGCTTGTGGCCCGCGCCGGTCAGGGCCTGGCGCGCCATCTCGTCGGTGACACCGTCCAGCTCGAACAGAACCTGTCCGGCCTGCACGGGCGCGACGAAGTGGCTCAACGAACCGGTGCCGCCGCCCATGCCGACCTCGCTGGACTTTGCCGTGCGGGGCTTGTCGGGAAACACGCGGGTCCAGATTTTGCCGCCCCGGGCCAGCACGCGGCTGATGACGCGGCGGGCGGACTCCAGCTGGCTGGCCTTGAGCCAGTCGCCTTCCACCGCCTTGAGTCCCCACGCGCCGAAACTCAGTTCCGTCCCGCGTGAAGCCGTCCGCCTGCGCGAGCGGCCTTTGTGGACTTTCCGGTGCAAAATTCTCTTGGGCTGCAACATGATGTTCGGTTAGCGGTTAAGGTTGTCGGTCGCGGAATCCTTGTCCTCGTCAAACACTTCACCCTTGTAGACCCACACCTTGATGCCGATGGTCCCGTAGGTCGTGTATGCGGTCGCCCGGGCGAAATCGATGTCCGCACGCAGGGTCTGCAGGGGCAGGCTTCCCTCTTCCTGGTGCTCGGAGCGGGCGATTTCGGAACCGTCCAGGCGTCCCCCGACGTGGATCTTCGCGCCTTTGACGTCGCGGGCGGCCATCAGGCGGGCCAGCGTCATCCGCATCGCACGGCGGAACGGGAACCGCTTCTCCAGCTGTTCGGCGAGCGATTCGGCGGCGACGGCGGCCGATGACTCCGGGTTGCGGAGCTCCTGAACCTCCACCTGCAGGGGCACCTTCTTGCCCAACAGAGCGTTCAGCTGCTTCTTGATGTCCTCAATACCGCTGCCCCCGCGGCCGATGATAAGACCGGGGCGCGCCGTGTTGATGACGACCTTCACGCTCTTGGGGCCGCGCTCGATGCCGACCGAATCCACGGCCATGCCGCGCAGGCGCTTGGTGAGGAAGTCCCGGATGGTGATGTCCGTCTTCAGGTACGCGGGGTAGTTGGACCCGCCGAACCACTTGGACGACCAGTCCTTGATGATGCCTACCCGGAACCCTGTTGGTGATACTTTCTGTCCCATGATGCTGTGTGTATAGATAAATTAACCGCTCTTGCGCTGGAACAGGCGGCGTCCGAAGCCCGCAAGACCGCGGCTCTTCGGCTTGGCCTCGTCCGTCACGGCCGGACCCTTGCGTACTGCCGCCGGCTCGTGGTCGTGGTCATGGTCGTGTCCCGCCTCCGCCTGCGCGTCCGTGGATTCGGCGGCCTTCTTCTTGGCCGGACCTTCCTGCATCCGCATGCCGGCGACGCGCTCATCCAGAATCAGGTTGATGCGGCTCGTCTTCTTCTGGATTTCGCCCGCGCGGCCGAAGCCCTTGGGCTGCCAGCGGCGAAGCTTGATACCCTCGTCCACCCAGAGGTTCTTGATGAACAGGTTGCCGCGCACCATGCGGTAGTTGTTCTCCGCGTTCGCGACGGCCGAATTCACGAGCTTCACGATGGGAGCCGCCGAACGCTTGCTCATGTGGGCGAGCTGGTCCAGGGCCGCGTCGATGTCCTTCTTCTTAATCAGGCCCGCCACCAAACGCACCTTGCGGGGCGCGATGCGGATGCCGTTCAGTTTTGCTTTGACTTCCATGTTTGGGGAAAGGTATTAGCTGGTAGGTCGTAGCTGGTAGTCGGTCTTCCCTACAAGCTACAAGCTTTCTGGCTCATCACTTTGCCGGTGCGCCGGTCGTTCCCGCCGTCTCCGCGGCCTTGGCGGCCTTGGCGGCGTCAACCTCGCGCTGTTTGGCGGCGGCTTCCATCTCCTTCTGCATGCGTCCGCCGTGGCGGGTGAACTTGCGGGTGTGGGCGAACTCGCCGAGCTTGTGGCCGACCATGTCCTCGGTTACCAGCACCGGAATGTGCGTCCGGCCGTTGTGCACGCCGAACGTGAATCCGATGAACTCGGGCACGATGGTGCAGGCGCGGGACCAGGTCTTGATGACGGCCTTTCCGCCCGCCTTCAAACCGCCGATTTTCTTCAGCAGGCGCTCATCCACGTACGGTCCCTTTTTCAGGCTTCGTGACATAGTTTGGGGTAATTTCTAATTTCCAATTTCTAATTACCAGTTACTACTTTATTCTCCTCCGGAGAATAAAGACTCCGCTCTTCTTCTTCGGGTCGCGCGTCTTGCGTCCGCCGGTAATCTTACCGTGGCGGGTCTTGGGACGGCGCGTACCGCGGCCCTGGCGGCCCTCACCACCACCGTAGGGGTGGTCCACCGGGTTCTTCGCGGTTCCACGGACCTTCGGCCGGCGTCCGAGCCAGCGGCTGCGTCCGGCCTTGCCCAGCCAGATGCTGGAATGCTCGGCGTTGGACAACTGCCCGATGGACGCGTACGCGTCGGCGGGAATGATGCGGACCTCCGAAGACGGCATAGAAAGCTGGACGGTCTTCTCCTCAACGGCAGTGATGGTCGCGGCGCTGCCCGCCGAGCGGACCAGCAGGCCGCCCTGGCCCGGGCGGAGCTCCACGTTGTGGACCAGCGTGCCCTGCGGGATGTTCTTCAACAGCATCCGGTTCCCGGGGCGCAGTTTGCCCTTTTCGCTGGTGACGATGACGTCGCCCACCTTCAAATCCTGGGGCGCGAGGATGTACCGGCGCTCGCCGTCGGCGTAGTGCAGGCGGGCGATGCGGGCGGTGCGGTTCGGGTCGTACTCCAGCGCGGCGACCTTTGCCGGGATGTCGTACTTGTCCTGTTTGAAATCAACAGTGCGGAACAGCCGCTTCACACCGCCGCCCTTGTACGGGCCGGTGATGCGGCCCTGGTTGTTGCGGCCGTACTTGCGCCGGAACCCGCTCGTGAGCGGCTTCAAGGGGGCGCCCTTGCTCAGGTCGGAGAAGTCGTAGCCCCGCATGTTCCGCCGTGACGGCGTTGTCGGCTTGTAGGTCTTCATGGTGCTAGCTTGTTGCGATTGACTGGCCGGCCTTCAGAACGACGACGGCCTTGGTCACGCCGGACGTTTTGCCCTCGCGCAGACCGACGCGCATGTTCTTGGACGGCAGCTTGGTTATCTTCACGGACCGGACGTCCACCTTGTACCGCTCGTGCACTTCGGTCGCGACCTGCGGCTTGGTGGCCTTCTTGTCCACGACGAATACGTACTGGTTGTACGCCTGCACGCGGGAGCTCTTCTCGCTCAAATGCATCCGCTTGATGACCGAACGGCCGGATACCGGCGGCGGGGTCGCTACCAGCTCTCCGGCTTCTCCTGCTTCCGTTGCGGCTTCAACCTGGGCCGGCGCTGCCGGCTTCTTTTCCTTCTTATCCTTCTTCTTGAACAGGTTGAATGCCATACGATTACTTTTCGCTATTCGCTATTCGCTTCTCCCTCTGTCCTACGGCCTCTTTAGCCATAATGACGTACGGGAATGACAGGACATCCAGTGCGTTCAGGTCGCTCACGCGCGCGGTCTGGACGAACGGCAGGTTCCCCAGCGCACGGCGGGTCATCTCGTCCTCTTTACCACCGGCCAGCACGACCAGCACGCGTCCGGCCTTGTCCTTGCCGGTGGCGTATTCGGGGAAATTCGCCGTCAGCGCCGCCATGAATCCGCGGGCGGACTTGGTCTTGCCGTCGGCGATGGGGTCAAATCCGTCCACCACGAGCAATTTGCCCTCGGCCGCGCGGGCGGACAGAACCGCGCCCAGCGCCTTGCGGGCCATGGAGCGGTTGATGCTCTTCTTGAAATTCACGTCCTTGAGCGGACCGTGGGTAACGCCTCCGCCCTTCCAGATGGGCGAGCGGATGGAACCGTGCCGGGCGCGGCCCGTGCCCTTCTGGCGCCACGGCTTGGCGCCTCCGCCGCGCACCTCGGCGCGGGTCCGGCCGTGCGCCAGCGTCTGCCGGCGGTTGGACATCTGCGAGGTCGCAATCTGGTAGACCAGGTCACGGTTCATCGGCACGTTGAACACGGCGTCGCTGGCGGCGACCGTTCCGCTCTTGGCTCCCTGCGCGTTGTAGACCGGAAGTTCCATGATGAAAATTACTTGGCGTGTACCTCCAGAAGCGTCCCCTTCGGGCCCGGCACCGCGCCGGTCACCGCCAGCACGCCCAGTTCGGCGTCCACGGCCATCACCTTCAGGCCGCGCACCGTGGTCCGGACGCCGCCCATGCGGCCCGGTCCGCGAAGCCCCTTCAGCGTGTGCTGGGGGAACCGCTGACCGATGGAACCGACGTGCCGGGTGACGTGCTTGTGGCCGTGCGAGGCAGGCATACCGCGGAAC
>DASPGX010000012.1:0-18434 GCA_035620375.1 Minisyncoccota bacterium
TCCGGGTTGCAGCTGACGCCGACGTCGCCGGGAGAGCTGTGGGTGTCGCGCGTCAGGCCGACGGTCCTGCCCCCGCTGGCCAGATAGACCGTGTCCGGCTCGCCCTTGTGGCGGACGACGACCGCGTCCAGCGTGATGTCCAGCGGGATGTCCACCTGGAATTTCCGGTCCGGCCGGTAACTGTTCCTGATGTACTCCTCGAGCTCGGCAGCGCTGTCCGCCCGGACCTGGTATTCGCCGTCGTGGGAACGGATGATGAACATGTGTCGTTCTCCTTCAGTTGCCGCGCGTCCGTGCGCGGTGGGTGATGTGGGCATAGACCCCCTCCGCGGACCGTATCATGCCCGCGTAAAGCGTCCCGGTGATGGCCTTGCGGTGGGCCGGTTCCATCTCCCGGACCTTGTCGGCCACGCTCGCGATGAGCTCCCCGAACGGGCCCCACGGCGCCTGCGGCCAGTGGTTCTTTGCCGCGGCCAGCAGGGCGTCCGCCCGTCCGGTCATGCCGTTCAGGCGGAGGTCCAGGACCGCGCCGCCGACCAGAAAGGCCGGATTGTCGTGGTAGTCGTCCAGGAACTCCATGAACTCCTCGGGCGTCGGGTCCACGAGCAGGTGTCCCATGGTCTCGGGACCCCAGAAGACCCCGTCCCAGTTCTCGGGAAGTGGCATTAGTTCCTCCGTTGGGAAGGTGGTTTGCGAGCATAGTATACATTATTATATACGTGTTGTCCAATACCGAACGGCTCATGCGATGAGCCGTTAAATGTATGTGGGAGTTCTCCTCACCCGTCGCTCGCACGTGCCGACGGCACAGGCTCGCTCCTCCTTCGGAGCCGAGGTTCCTGCGGACGCCAAGCAGTTGGCGTCCTCGGATACCCTTCAACTCCCTCTCAGCTACCGCACAAATAGAACAGCCCCTCTAAGGGGCTGTTCTATTTGTGGAGATGGTGGGAGTTGAACCCACGTCCGAAAGTGTGACTGCCGGGATGTGATACCAATGTAGCCGGTTCGTCATTCCGGACGGTCGGAAACCGGCAAGAACCGTCCGGCGCGTGGTCCTATGGTTTCGGCACGGCGGGGGACCACGGCCCGCGTACCAGAGCCCGATGAATGACACCGCCGGTCCCGCTACCGGGCATCACGGGGGCGATGCGCGTTTGCTTAATTAAGCGAACGCGTAATTGGCGTTTGTGTTGCCAGTTAAATGTTTGACCGGTGTTTTACGCGGTTGAGGCCGGCCGACCGCGAATGGCATCCCGGGAGCGCCGCTTCCGTCGAAGCCCGTCATCCCCGTACTATTATTATACCACGAATTTACGCACTGTTGCAACTTCGGTCCTGCGGGTGTATGCTGTCCGAAATTTCGTTCTTTCAGGGGGTGGGGAATGCGGTTTGCGGGTGTTGTTGCGGCGGCGGCTCTGGCGGTCGCCTGTGCCGGCCGCGGGACAGCGTGCGAATGCGGGCCGCTGCCGGATACGTATCTGGCGGCCGCGAAGGCCGACGCGGTCTTCGTCGGACGGGTGTTCTGGATCGGGGAGGATACCGATACGGACGGCACGGTGATGTTCCGCGAATACATGTTCCGCATCTCGCGGGCGTGGAAGGGCACCGGCGGCGTGGACACGGCAATCGTGTACGACGTGCCGAACGACTGTTCGTATCCGTTCACGGACGGCCGGGAGTATCTGGTGTACGCGCAGAGCGAGCGCCTGCTGGGCGGACGGCTGGTGACGAGCGCGTGCCTGCGGACCAAGCCGTTCGGGGAGGCGGCCGACGACCTCGTGCTGTTGGGCCCGCCGTCGTATCTGGGCCACTGGCTGAGGAAATGAAGCGGGCGGAACTCGCGGAGCGCTTCAGGGAAACCGCCGAGAAGGCCGCCAACGACCACAGCGAAAACGACGAGGAGCGCACCATCTACGCGCTCCTGGCCATCGCGCTGGCCATACGCGGCCTCTGGCCCGACATCAGCGAAGACAAGGAGCCGTCCCGGTAGGGACGGCTTTCAATTCATTTGGCACGAAGCAACCTGCGCACTTCGCCGTCCGGAACCGGGACATGAGCTCCCGCAATATTCCGGTAGAAGACGACAGAATTCCCGAGGCGTTTTCGGTTTTTGAGCACGTACCGGATTTCTTTTGTCGTGATGTAGTTGTCTTCCGGCCGGTAATGGTCAAGCGTAAAATGGATGCGGAATTTGCGCGTAAAAAAGTCTATGCCCTTGAGACACATTGTACAGAGGTCGTCCTTTTCACCCGCAAGGTGAGTGCGGTATTTCCGGAGGAGTTGCCGGTATGGTAGGAAGGAGGATTTCATTTCTTTGGCGAAAAATTCGGAGTTGCGGATGGCATCGTGATAGATATCCACGATTCGCGGCAGGGCACGGGAATGCGGTGCAAGTTCGCTGAAGGGACGGAATTCGGAAATCCTGAATTCTTTACGCGACCCCGTTCTGCGCACATAGGACGCTCTGGCAATGTTCGTCCCGTACAGAAGGTCGCCCTCGTCAAAGTGGATACTTCCCCGCAGGAGGGCGTCCACCGGCACAACGTCACGCGTGAGCTTCCTCATGAGGCGTTCGTCCGGCGGATTCTGCAGAATCCGGGTTACGGCCCGGTCCAGGACTCGTGCCAGCGAAGCCCCGATAAACGCCTTGGACTGCTTCGTACTGACGCCCCGTGTCCCGGCAACGCGTATGCCGATGCCGAGACGCTCGGCTTGGCGCGCAACGAGCGGCTGGTCACCGAAGAAAGGGATGATTGCCATTGGTGTACCGGCACGGATTGCCTCGTGAAATCCGTTGCTGCCTCCGTGAGTCACAAAGACGTCGGAGCGGGAAAGCTCGCGGATTTGGTCAGCCCTGCTGATGACGTGCCAGTTTCGGGGGAAGGAATCCAGGACATGTCTTCCCTGCGTAACGAGCGTTACGCGCCACGGCTTATTGCGCCAAAGACGCGTGAGTTCCGTGAAAAACGCAGTAAGCCGTTTCCGTACTTCCGGCTGCTGTTCCCAGAGGTTACCCATGACAACCGTGCCGAGAGAAAGGTAGATATGTTTCATCTTAGGCCGGCGGCGGGGCGGCGGAGTCTCCCGGTTGGCTACGAACACGTAGGGAGACCGGATCCGGCCCGCGCGGAAGTTGCGCGGGGTAACCGATGGGTAGGACCACAGAAGGTTCAGGTCACCGGGAAAGTGGAACCCGTCCGAAATCAGTTCAACCGAGCGCGGGTCTACGGTGATTCCGTGCCGGCGCCGCAAGGATGCACGTGCAAGGCGGTTGACGCGTGAAGCAAGGCGGGAGCGTACGTAGTCACCGGAGCGGAAAGGCCCGACAAGGGCAGGGATTGAACACCATGCCGGAATTCCGAGCTTCCGGGCCGCAAACAATCCCTCGGGCGAGAAGAAATCGTAAATAATCAGATCGGGACGGAATATACGGGCTGCGCGGAGAACGTCGCCGAGCAGTTCTTCGGCCCGCGGGAGCGTCCATGCTCCCGGGTCAGTTTCGTGGAGCTCCGACCGGCTCAATACAACGGTAGTGCGGGGGATGCCCCGCGGCGGACTGATGTTGCTCCAGCCCGTGATGACAAGTCGGAACTCGGCGGCATTCCGGTTCTCCTGTATCAACCGTGTGAGGACATTGAGGTGGCCCGAAAAGGGAACCGAGCAGATGAGGATGCGGCGCTTGCGTGCCATGAAAGCACCCGATTATATCACGGAATTAATCGTGGTGCAAACTCCGGGGTTACGCGTCGTAGGTTCCGCGCTCCTTTGCTCGCTGAGTGTCCTTTTTCTTGAGGGCCGCGCGCTTGTCGTACTTCTTTTTCCCGCGCGCCACGCCGACGAGAAGTTTGACCCGTCCGCGCTTGGGGTACAGCTTCAGGGGCACGAGCGTGACCCCGTGGCTCTGCGAAAGACCCAGAAGGTTATTCAGCTGGCTGCGCGAAAGCAGGAGTTTCCGGTCAGCCTGCTCCTGGTAGTCCGCCGGCATGTTTTTTGCCTGGTACGGGGCGATGCCCGCGCCGATGAGCCAAGCCTCGCCGTTCAGGATTTTCACGTACGCGCCCTTGATATTCGCTTTGCCGGACTTGACGCTCTTGGCCTCATGGCCGCGCAGAACCAGCCCGGCTTCCACCGTATCCAGTATCTCGTAGTCATGGTATGCGCGCGGATTGGTCGCGTAGTCGGCCATCGCGCGCATCGTAGCGCAATTACTTGCGCTCTTGAAGAGTGACCTTGCAGGAGTGAGTCTTGCCCTGACGCAGGTACTTGAGCGTGAGCGTGTCGCCGACCTTGAAGTTCTGGAGCAGGTCGGTCAGGTCGTCTTTTTCGTCCAAGACGTGGCCGTTCACCTCGGTGATGACGTCGTGTTCCTGGAGCCCGGCCTGGTGCGCGGGAGAGCCGGTGAGCACGGGTACCGCGTCGGGTCGGTGGTCGCGGATGACCATCGCGCCCGCATGCGCTTTGAGGCCGTACTTTTCCGCCAGTTCCTTGGTGAGCATGACGTAGGTGAGGCCGAGGAACGGTTTGATGATGCGTCCGTGCGCGATGATGTCCCTGAGGTCGCCCTTTGCCCAGTCAATGGGAATGGCGAAGCCGATGTTCTGCGCGCCGAAAATGACCGCGGTGTTGATGCCGACGACGCGCCCCTGCAAATCCACGAGCGGTCCTCCCGAATTGCCCTGGTTGATTGCCACGTCCGTCTGAATGACGCCGCGCAGGTTCTCGCTGTGGCCGCCGACGCCCATGGACGCGGATATCGTGCGCGAGAGTCCGGACACGATGCCGCGCGACACGCTGTTGGAGAACATGCCCAATGCGTTGCCGATGGCGATGACGGTCTGCCCGATCTGGATGTCGCGGGATTCGCCAAGGTCCAGTGAGGGGAATCCCTTCTTGCCCTCGGGCGCGTCAATCTTGATTACGGCGATGTCGTTGATGGGGTCGCGCGACAGTACCTTGGCCGGCAGTTCCGCGCCGTCTGACATGAGGACCGCGTAATCGGCGTCCGGGTCGAAAACGACATGTTTATTCGTGAGGATGAGTCCGGACGGATGCACGAGGAATCCTGAGCCTCCGCCGACCTTAACCTTCTCTTTCGCGCCGTCTTCAAGTTGACCCCACGCGAACGGATTGAACAGCGCGGACGGACCGATGTCCTGCATGCGCGGCAGATATTTGGAGATGGCGATGCTGACGACGCACGGGGCGACCTTGCGGACCGCCTGTATGGTGAGTGTGTCGTACTCCTGTCCGGTCATGGTTTTCATTATATCACGCGCTTGCCCGGCCCCCGCGGTGTGATAGCGTGAATCCTGAGTTCATTGACGTAAGGGTGCCGTGCCGGCACCCGGAAAGGAGGCGCTATGCGTCGCAACTCGTTGATTGCGGCAGCGCAGCGCGTCTTGCCGCCGGTCGTTCCCGAAGGGATGGCCGCGAACCCGATCAAGGGAAAGCGTTCGGATGTCCCGCGAAGCAGGACGACTATCCTGGCTCTGCGGTATCAGGACGGCATCATGTGCGCCGCGGACCGGAAGACCAGCGGGTGGGGATACACCATCATCAGCCAGGAGAGCCGGAAGATCTATCAGGTCTCGCCGACGTCCGTGCTCCTGGGAAGCGGCGTGGTCGGCTACATCCAGGAAATCCGCGACAGCCTCACCATGCGGTGTACGTCGTTCCTGCGCAGCTACGGCCTGCCCATTTCGGTCCAGGGTCAGGCGAAGATGCTTGCGCGCTGGTGCAACTGGTACCGGCGCATGGAGGGCTGGGATTTCTCGTTCGGCGGCATCCTTGCCGGAGTGAATCTGGACGGCGCCACGCACATCATCGCGGTGGAAGAGGACGGCAGCCGCATCGAGTTCCATGACTACTTCGCGTCCGGTTCGGGCGGCGACGGGGCGACGGTCCTGCTGGACGCCCACTGGAAGCCCGGACTTACCGAGGAACAGGCGGCAGGGCTCGCCGTGGAGGCTGTGTACCATGCGGCATTCCGCGACAGCGGCTCGTCGGACGTCCGTGTCGCGACGCCGACCATCGCGGTCGTCGGCGAAACGGGTGTCCGGTTCATGCCCGAGGAGCTCATCCGGCTCATCTCGTTCAAGGTGCTCATGGAGAAGATGGGCGTCACGGATATCGCGGGCATGATGCTGGCGGATCCGCGCGGCGAGGGCGACGCCGACCTTCCGCCGGAGCCCGGGCCGGTGTCCGCCCGTGCGGAACGGCGCCTGAAGTCGAGGAGGCGGAAATGAGCAAGCGCATCATCCGCTCCGAGGCGATGGATTCGTACCGGGCGAAGTACCGGGACGCCCGTCGCCGGCTCAGACGCGATTTCGTCGCCTTCGTGCAGACGCCGCATCTGAAGGACAACATCGGATACGTCGTGTACGGAACGAACGGCGAAGCCCAGTCGTTCCAGACCCCGACATTCGCCACGTTCCTTGTCGGCAACCCGCCGGTCCAGGTGCAGGAGGTCAAGGAAGCCCTCATCGGCTTCTACGAGTACATCCTGCAGGATCTGGACGCGCGCGACGCGTATGCCCCGGTCGTACTGGCGATGCTCAAGGGATACATGCAGATGTACCTTGAGGAAAAGGACGAGCCGCTGGCGCTGGCGACCGAGGTGCTCTGCTGCGGCAGTCCCCAGCACGTCTTCTGGTGCGACTTCGACGGCGGCGAGGGCATGCTGGACGTGTTCCCCAAGCGCAAGCGGCTCATCATCCGCGGATGCTTCGACAAGGAGGTCCGCGGCGAGGTGTCCCGCATTCTGCGCAGGCGGCTCCAGCAGGTCAGGCCGAACAAGCGGACGCTGAAGCTCATGGAGCGCGAACTCAAGAAGGCGACCGGTCTGAAGTTCGTCTCCTACAACGTCATGTCCCTGTGACGGGCAATTCACCCCGGTGCGTAGGCTCCGGGGTTTTGATTTGCGGCCCCGTCGATTTTCTCCCCGTGAAAATCGTCCTAAGTCAGCAGACGCAGGATTATAGTACTCGGATGTAGGCCGGCGCATGCCGGATATCATCCTAAGTCAGCAGACGCAGGATTTCAGTATTCGGATGTGGGCCGGCGCTTTGCGCCGGATAGCCGCCCCGCTGGAAACTGGAATCCGGAAACGGTAAACTTTTCGCATGTTCCGTGACTCCCTCATCGCCTCCATGCGCAAGCGCTGGCCCGACCTGCACGTGGAGCTTTCGGTACCGCCCGACCCCTCCCTGGGGGATTATTCGTTGAATGCCGCGTTCGCGCTGGCAAAAAAAGAACGGCGGCCGGTGCTGCAGGTCGCCGAAGTCCTGGCGGAAGCAATCCGGGAAGACCATGCCACGTGCGTCAAAGAGGTCCGCATCGTTCCCCCGGGATTCGTGAACATCGTCCTGCAGGAGAGCTATCTGCAGAGAAAGCTCAGTGAAGCATACAGGTCTCCGGACCGGTACGGCTCATCCGGCGCGGGAAAGGGGAGGAAAGTCATCGTTGAGTACTCCTCGCCGAACATCGCCAAGTCCATGCACGTGGGCCATCTGCGGAGCACGATTATCGGGGACGCGCTCGCCAACGTGTACGACGCGCTCGGCTACGACGTTATCCGGTGGAACTACATCGGCGACTGGGGTACGCAATTCGGCAATCTCATCGCGGCGTACAAGAAATGGGGGAGCGAAGCGGAGCTTGAAAAGGATCCGGTTCCGTACATGGAATCGCTCTACGTGCGTTTTCATGCGGAAAAGGAGCAGGACCCGGCGCTTGAAGACGCGGGGCGTGAGGAATTCCGGAAGCTTGAATCGGGAGACAGCGAAAACCGCAAACTCTGGGAACGCTTCCGCGGTCTTTCGCTTGAGCGTTTTAGCATGATGTACGGCCGTCTCGGAGTGGCGTTGGCCGGTGGGGACGCGGTGACGACCAAGGGAGAGAGCGATTATGAAGACCGGCTCGCCGGACTGGTGGAAGAGCTTTCCGGCAACGGCATCGCCGCACCGGGCGAGGGGGGTGCGCTGGTGGCCGACCTTTCCGGGTTCGGCATCGCGACGGCGGCGATGCTCCGCAAGTCCGACGGTGCGACGGTGTATCTGACGCGGGACCTGGCGTCCCTGCGCGAACGTGCGACAATCGCGGGCGTCGCCAAAATCCTGTACGTCGTCGCGAATCAGCAGGCCCTGCACTTTGAACAGTTGTTTGCCATGGCGGAACTCATGAAGCAGAAAGGACTCATCAGGGAGAACCTTCCTGAACTCAATCACGTGAAGTTCGGGCTCGTCCTGGGTGCCGACGGCAAGAAGTTCTCCACGCGCGAGGGCAATGCCGTCGCGCTCGCTGATGTGCTTAACGAGGCCGAACACCGGGCGGAGAACGTGGTGCACGAGAAGAATCCCGAACTGGATGAAGCGCGCGTCCATGAAACCGCTCATGATGTCGCGTTGGCCGCGGTGAAATACAACGACCTGCGCCAGCATCCCCATTCGGACATCACGTTCGACTGGGACGCGATGCTGGACCTGTCCGGAAACAGCGGCCCGTACCTGCAATACACGCACGCACGGCTGGCGAATATCGCCGCAAAGGCGGGTGCGCCGGAGGAGGCGGGCGAATTGACCGGCCTGGAGCATCCGGCCGAACGGGCACTGATGTCCGCGCTCCTGGATTTTCCGGAGGCCGTCGCCGCCTGCGCGCGTCTGTCGGCCCTGAATCCGCTCGCACTGTACCTGTACGAGCTTGCGGGACTCGCGAACCGGTATTACGAGCAGGTCCGGGTCATGGACGAGGAAGATACCGCGGTGCGCGGTGCGCGCGTCGTGCTTGTCGCGACCGTTGCGGCGGTGCTGAAACGGGGACTCGGCATTCTGGGCATCCGGGCCCCTGAACGGATTTGACGCTCCGGTAACCGTGTTGATAGTGTAAGTTGGACACGATATGGTGGTCCGGCTCTTTTCGTTCCAGGAGGTACATGATGCGGATTCGGGCGGAATACATCTGGGTTGACGGTCAGCTGCCGACCGCCAAACTGCGTTCCAAGACGGGGATCATCAGGGATACGCAACGTCCGCCGAAGTGGGGATTCGACGGTTCCAGTACGGAACAGGCAGAAGGCCACTTCAGCGACTGCGGGCTGATTCCCGTGAGAACTGTCCCTGACCCGGTGAGGGGCGGCGAAGCGGTGCTCGTGTTGTGTGAAGTCGCAAACGCCGACGGCACGCCGCACTACAGCAATACGCGGCACGTACTTCGTGCGGCCGCGGAGCGGTACGCGGTCCACGAAGCGTGGGGCGGTATCGAACAGGAATACACCCTCTACCGCAAGAGCCGCCCGCTCGGCTGGCCCGCGGAGGGATTTCCGCACCCGCAGGGGCGGTACTACTGCGGAGTCGGATTCGACGAGGTTCACGGCCGTCCGGTCGTGGAAGCGCACATGGAGGCATGTCTTCAGGCGGGACTGGAATTCTCCGGCATCAATGCCGAGGTCATGCCGGCGCAGTGGGAGTTTCAGCTCGGTCCGCTTTCTCCCGTGGAGCTGGCGGACCAGCTCTGGCTGGCGCGCTGGCTCCTGTACCGCATCGGCGAGGACTACGAGGCGTACGCCTCGTTGAGTCCCAAGCCGATGCCCGGGGACTGGAACGGAGCGGGCGCGCACACGAACTTCAGCACGAAGGCGATGCGCGAAGACGGCGGTCTGGCGGTCATCAACGCGGCGTGTGAAAAACTCGGCAAACGGCACCGGGAGCATGTCCGGGTGTACGGGGCCGACAACCATCTCCGCCTGACCGGCAGGCACGAAACGTGCGACATCAACACGTTCCGGTACGGCGTCAGCGACCGCGGCGCGTCTATCCGCATCCCCATGGCCGCGGCAAACGAAGGCAAGGGGTATCTGGAAGACCGGCGGCCCGCCGCAAACGCGGATCCGTACAAGGTGCTCACGGCCCTACTGGAGACGACCTGCGGGGACGGATTCGACCCCGACCGGTACGGCTGGGTCTACGGCAACTTCACCATGTAACGCAACGGCGCCCCTTCGGGGCGCCGGTTTCATGTATGGGCGGCTTCCGCACTCTGCGGCGGTGTAGCCCGTGCGCGGCGGGTGGGCAGATAGAGCGCGGAGAGCGCCAGCGCTCCCAGGATATCCGCGATGAGATCCAGGAGCGTATCGCCCAGGTCGCCCCCGTGGAAATACCGGTAGAACAGGTTCAGCAGTCCGGATTCCGCGTCCGCGAACAGAAGGCCCGAACCGTACTCAGCGAGTTCCCAGGCGATGCCGACCAGCGCGGTGGCGCCGACGATGAGGCCCAAGGCTCCGTACACGGTCACCTTGCGGACGTCGTGTTCCAGGAGTTCCGCCACGAACCAGGCGATGACGAATCCGCCGAGCAGGTGCATCAGAGTGTCAAAGTGCGTATAACGCGCGTACCACTCCCATTGGCCGGAGAACACCGTGCCGACGAGAAATACGAGGGCAACGGCGGATGCGGCGCGTATCAGTTTCATACGGAAAACGAGATTGCCATATCACGCACAGGACGGCAAGAGAATCAGTATTCGGTCTGCGCCGTTTCTATAGCCTTGAGGTTGTCCAGATAGCGCTTTGCCAATGCGCGTTCCCGGGGAGCGTTGTCCCGGTCATGTTCGGCGATGAGCTGAAGGACCAGGAACAGACAGAAGATGGTCAGGGCCACGACGGTGCGCAGGAACGAATCATGCGGCGTGGACGCCGCGATGAACGCGCCGAATGCCAGCGATATCACGATAACGACCATCCACGGGAACCTGCCGATGAGGTCCGCCTTCTTGGAGCGGATGTATTCGCGTGCTTCCGTAGCCTGGCCGGATGCCATCATGAGCGCATTGAACAGCTCATTATTGTACGCCTTGCCCCGTGAAGGCAGGGAATAGATGGTGTAGGTGATGGCGCGGAACAGCGGATTGCCCTTCTGGTAGTATTCAAAGCCGTGCGAGCGGAACGCTTCCAGATAGTCGATGATGGCGCTCCGGATGCGCTGGAACCAGTCGTCCAGTTCGGGGGACGCGCGCCGGATATAGAAACTGAGGTGGAAGATGCGCCGGACCTTATTGAGTTCCAGAGCGATATGTTCATCCAGCGCCGTCCTCCGGTTCAGCGTTTTGTACATCAGGAACCCGACGGTGATGGAGAACAGGATGCTCAGGTCCACCGCGCGCGGGGCGACGAAATCCAGGGAGTCCGGACCCGCGTAGGGGATGATGCGGGCGAAGAGCCATGCCCCAAGCGCCAGAAACCCAAGCCGGAGCCAGGTCTTCGGGTCCCGCGTCGTCGTATGCATGAAGGCCATGCATCCATTATAGACGAAGACCGCCTTTTCGGCGGTCTTCGTGTGTGGATGTTGCGGGGGCGGGATTCGAACCCGCGACCTCAAGGTTATGAGCCTTGCGAGCTACCGCTGCTCCACCCCGCGATATGACCTACGTAATGTAGCACAAAAAATACCTGCGGGCAAGCCGCCGAATGAACGGCTCACCGGATGAGCCGTTCAATTATTGCGTTCCGCAATCAGTTTTCGTACGCGGTTGAGGACGGAATCGGGGTTTGCTTCCTGTCGCTGCACCTCCGACCAGTCAATCGCTGAGCGCGAGGTCCGCCGAATGTCCGGACCCGGTGCGGGTGTGTTGCCGGTACCGAGCTCGTCGCCCATGTAAATGACCGGAGAGCCGGGCTGTTCCAGGAGCAGGCTTATGGCATGGGTGATGCGCTCGGGGTCGTTTAGCAGCGCGGTTGCCAGCCGTACCGCGGTTCCCATTTCCCGCTTCATCAGGTACTTCCCGCCGGGGTCCACGGCGTCAAATATCTCCTCGCGCACATCATCCGGTACGTGTTTGAGCGCCAGTTCGTCATGATTGCGAAGGACGTTGGCCCAGGCGCACCCCAGCGGAATATCAGACGACTGTGCGGCGAATTTCCGCGCTATATCGTCATCGCCCCTGACCAGAGCGAGGAACGTGCGTACCATCAGCGGAAAATTGAACAGCATGTGGCATTCGTCACCGTCGCCGAAGTAGGAACGGACGTCCGTCAGCTCACCGTTCGCCTCACCCAGGATAACCGCGTCAGGATGGTGCGCATCCAGGTATGCACGGATACGGCGCAGGACAGCGTGCGTTTCCGGCAGATGTGTACTTCGGGTTCCCTCGCGCTTAATCAGGTGGGATATCGCGTCCATCCGGAATCCGTCCACGCCCCGGGAAAGCCAGAAGTCCATGATTCCGGTGATTTCCCGGAAGACCGCCGGATTATCCCAGTTCAGGTCCGCCTGCTGCGGGTAGAACGTCGCGAAGTAGAATCCGTCGCCGTTAGGGACGTCAATCCAGTTGCGGGGCTTCAGGTGGTCAAACACGTTCACGGAATCCGCGAGCTCCGTTCCGGTCGCCGACCATAGGTAGTATTGGTGTTCCGGGCTGTTCGGGTCGGCCAAGGCCTTGGTGAACCACGGATGCTCCGTAGAGGTATGGTTCAGCACGAGGTCGATTAGCACGCGGATGCCGTGTTCATGCGCCCGGGCAACGAACGCGTCGAAATCCTCCAGGGTACCGAGCTCCGGGCGGACGCCCCGGTAATCCGAGATGTCGTATCCGTCGTCCACCATGGGCGACGGATAATGGGGGAGCAGCCAGATGCAGGTGATGCCGAGCCGGTCCAGGTAATCCAGTTTTGAGGTAAGTCCCCGGAAGTCGCCCGCGAAAAGGTCAACGTACAGCTCATAGATGACGGCATCCTGATACCAGTGCCGGTCATGTTTCATATGCAGGTATTGTATATGGTGTCTCCCGGGTTGTCTGCCGAGCTGTCGCTTGAAATAAGGTCGAAAATACTGTATTATTGTCGGGTATTTTTGAAGCCGGCGTAGTTCAACGGTTAGAACGAAGCACTCATAACGCTTAGACGGAAGTTCGACTCTTCCCGCCGGCACACTTCGACTCGCTTCGCTCGCTCAGTGTAAACCAGTAACAAATAGCATCCATGGAACAGCAAGGATTTCTTCACGAAGTACACACGTTTCCCTCGGGCCTCCGCCTATTGACGGTGCCCATGCCCGCGGCGAAGACCGCCACGGTGTTCGTACAGGTTTCGGCCGGGTCCACGTATGAGACGGAACGCACCAGCGGGGTGGCGCATTTCCTTGAGCACATGATGTTCAAGGGTACGGAGCGGCGGCCGGGGTATCTGGACATCTCGCAGGAATTGGACCGTCTCGGGGCGAGCTACAACGCGTTCACGAGCAAGGAGTGGACGGGCTATTACGCCAAGGTTGCGGCGGCGAAGCTGGACGTCGCCATGGACGTCGTCTGCGACATCTTCCTGAATTCCAAGCTGGAGCAGGGTGCGATGGATATTGAGCGCGGGCCCATCATTGAGGAGCTGCGCATGCGCGAGGATGACCCGCGGCAGAATATCGGCTACCTGTTTGAGAAACTGCTCTGGGGCGACCAGCCCGCGGGATGGGAAATCGGCGGGACGCCGGACACCATCCGGGCGATGAAGCGTCAGGACCTGCTGGACTATTTCGATTCCCATTACATCGCGGAGAACACGGTGGTCACCGTCGCGGGGAACATCGACCCCGCATACGTACGCGAGCGCATCGGTAAGCATCTGGCGCATATCCGGAACGGGGAGCGGGCGCACCGTGAGCCGACAAAGGACGTGCAGACCGAGCCCGCACTGCTGGTGCACCCCAAAGACGTGGAGCAGGCCTACGTCCAGCTCGGCGTCCGCGCCTTTGACCGGCACGATGACCGGCGGTACGCCCTGGCCCTCATGGCGGCAATCCTCGGCGGCGGCATGAGCTCGCGTCTCTTTGACGAAATCCGCGAGAAACGGGGCCTTGCCTATTACGTCTATGCGTCCAATACGCTGTACTCGGATACCGGCTATTTTGAGGTCGGTGTCGGGGCGAACCGGGACAAAGCAGACGATGCGGTGAAGGCGATTCTGGAGGAGCTGGCGAAGGTGCGCGAGCACGGGGTGACCGAAGAGGAACTGGCACGCGTGAAGGACCGTGCCGAGGGCGGCATGGCGCTTGCGCTGGAGCACAGCGACGGCGTTGCGGAGTCATACAGCGAATCCCTGCTGTTCCATGGGCAGGTGCTGACGCCCGAAGAGGAACTGGCGAAGGTAAAAGCGGTGACCACCGGACACATCAGAAAGGTTGCCGAGGACATCTTCCGGCCGGAGCGCCTGAATCTTGCGGTAACCGGGCCGTTCAAGGACGGCCATCCCTTTGAGGGCATATTGAAGCTGTAATCATGACATCGCGTCCCCAGGTAGACATCTCAGTTTCCAGCGTGTTCCGGGCCCTTCTGCCCGTGGTGCTTCTCGTTCTTCTGTACCTGCTGAGCGACGTGTTGGTCATCGTCCTGTTCGCCATTGTCATCGCGTCGGCGGTGAATCCGTTTGTTGCATGGTTCGAGGCGCGCCGCGTTCCCCGCATGGTTGCCGTCCTGATTCTGTACGTGATGGTGGCGGCGCTCATCGTACTGTTGTCCTCGCTCATCGTGCCGTCGGTGTCCCGTGACATCGCCCAGTTGTCGTCGGTCATTCCGCGCTTTGCCGAAAGCGTCTCCACTTCGCTGGACGAGGTGCAGAACGGGACGTCGCGGTATTTCGACTTCGTGGGGGAGGTGCAGAACATTCTGGAGATTATCAGCGGATATCTTCAGCAGTTCTCGCAGTCCGCGTTGAGCCTTCTGGCGGGGGCGTTCGGCGGCGTCTTCACGTTCATCGCGGTCATGGTGCTGTCATTCTATTTTTCGGTCATGCGCAAGGGTGTGGAGTCGTTCCTGCAGGCGGTGGTCCCCGAGCGGTATGAGCCCTATATCCTCAACCTCTGGAAGCGTTCGGAGGTGAAGATGGGGCTCTGGCTCCAGGGGCAGCTCCTACTGGCGCTGGTGGTCGGACTGCTGGTGTACGTCGGCCTGGAGCTCTTGGGCGTGCGGTTTGCGCTTATTCTGGCCATCATCGCCATGTCGCTGGAGCTGATTCCCATCGCCGGGCCGGTCATCGCGGCGATTCCGGGCATCGGTCTGGCGTTGGTGCAGGACCCTGGACTGGCGATTTGGGTATTTCTGCTCTATCTGGGCGTCCAGCAGCTGGAAAACCATGTCCTGACGCCGCTCATCATGGGAAAGACGACCGGCCTGAATCCCGTCGTCGTCATTCTGGCCATCCTTATCGGCGGCAATCTTGCCGGCATTCCGGGAGCTTTGCTCGGTGTCCCTGTCGCAACCGTCATCGTGGAGGTCCTGGACGATATCGCCCGGGCCAAGACGAGCCGGAAAGCCGCGTAGTATGAGCGTGGGGACGCTGTACGTGGTCGCCACACCCATCGGGAATCTGCAGGATATTTCTCTGCGTGCTCTGGACGTTCTCCGGAGCGTTTCGCTCGTATTTGCCGAAGATACCCGCGTCACCGTGAAATTGTTTGATGCCCATGGCATCCGTGTTCCGCTGGTGCCGTATCATCAGCACAGCGGGCATGCCGCGCTGGAACGCGCCCTGCAGGAAATACGGGCGGGCAATGATATCGCGTTGGTTTCCGACGCGGGAACGCCGGGAATAAACGATCCCGGGGGGAAGTTCGTGCAGGAACTGCTCCGCGAGATTCCCGGGGCCGCCGTAACGCCGGTTCCGGGTGCGAACGCGGCTGTTGCCGCGCTGAGTATTTCCGGTTTCCCTGCCGAGCAATACCGGTATCTGGGATTTGCGCCGCATAAAAAGGGCCGGAAAACGTTTTTTTCGGAGCTGGCCCGTACCGGGGAAACGGTTGTTTTTTATGAGTCCAAGTACCGCATCCTCAAGGCATTGGAGGAGCTTTCCGCGGCATTCGGTGCGGAAGAGACCCCGGGCCGGCCCCTGGTTGTCGCCCGGGAGCTGACCAAAAAGTTTGAAACCGTATACCGCGGCACGGCCGGCGGGCTCAAGGACGCCCTCGGTGAGGATCCGCTGGGCGAGTTCGTCATCGTCGTCGGTCCGAAGAACTGGAAATAGGCGTATCGGGGTGATAGGATGGCCCCACTGCTTTGGCGCGTTTCTACATAACCACGTCCATCATGTACACCAATGCGGGGCCGCATATCGGCTTCGCATTGGAGATGCTTCAGGCCGATGCCATCGCGCGTTGGCGGAGAATGCGGGGCGATGAGGTGACGTTTCTGACGGGTACGGATGAGCATGGCACCAAAATTGCGCGTGCCGCGGCGGATGCGGGACAGGAGCCCCGGGCGTTCGTCGATGACGTCGCGCGGCAGGTGTGGGAACTGGCGGAAAAGCTCGGTATTTCCAACACGGACTTCATCCGGACGACCGACCGGGAGCGGCACTGGCCGGCAGCGCAGAAATTCTGGCAGAAACTGGCGGAAAGCGGTGATCTCTATAAGAAATCGTACGAGGGGTTCTATTGCGTGGGGCACGAGGCGTTCATCCGGGAGAGCGAGCTTGAGGACGGCCGGTGCCCGCTTCATAAGCGTCCCGCGGAGAAGGTAAGCGAAGAGAACTGGTTTTTCGCGCTCTCCCGCTATACCGGCAAGGTTCGGGAGCTCATCGCATCGGACCGTCTGCGTATCGTTCCGGCCACCCGGAAGCAGGAGGTCCTCAACCTGTTGGATGACGCGGACGACGTCAGCTTCAGCAGGCCCGCGGAGCAGCTTTCGTGGGGAATTCCGGTCCCCGGTGACGACTCTCAGACGATGTACGTATGGGCGGATGCCCTGACAAACTACATTTCCGCCGTGGGATATGCGGCAGAAACCGCGGATTTCCGGGCCCTTTGGCCGGCGGATGTCCATCTCATAGGAAAGGATATACTGAGGTTCCATGCCATTTTGTGGCCCGCCATGCTCCTCTCGGCCGGCCTGGAGGTTCCGAAGGCGGTGTATGTTCACGGCTTTATCAATGTTGAGGGCCAGAAAATGTCGAAATCACTCGGAAATATCATCAGTCCGGCCGACCTCATCGCCAAGTACGACCCCGAGGCGGTCCGCTATTTCCTCCTCCGCGAGATACCGAGCACGGATGACGGGGATTTCTCGTGGGAGCGTATGGCACAGCGGTATGAATCGGACCTCGCCAATGCGCTGGGGAACCTTGTTCAGCGGGTTGCGACGCTCGTAGGAACAAAGTTGGACGGTAACGCGGTATATCGCGCGGGTGTGCATGGCATCGTTCCCGAACTCGCAGACGTGTTTAATGACGAGGACTATCACCGGGCGATGGAACAGTTCAGGCTGCACGACGCCCTCGGTGCCACCTTCAAAAAGGTGGATATGGCGAACGCCTATATCAATGCTCAGGAGCCCTGGAAGAAGGGCAGAGAGGAAAATGAAGTCATCCTTGCCGTTGCATCGGCGATGATAGGTCACATCGCGCGGCTCCTCGGTCCGTTCATGCCCCGGACCGCTGAACGTATCGCGAAGACGCTTGGAGTCACACCCGGTGAGTGGAAGGACGGCACCGAAATCAGGCCGGTCGGTCCGAAGCCTCTGTTTCCGAGAGGGTAGTATGGCGGTGGAAATCCCATCAGAGAAGCCGCGAAACGCGGCTTCTCTGATTTATAGTCGTACAATCGCTTTATCGCATTATACATGACAATTTTAGTTATGCTGATTAGCGTCGTACGTAAATAGCAAGCAGTTTTAGGAGTGGCTCACCCGTCAGGTCCGGGGTCACTTACACGGCAACAGCGGCCATGATAGCATCATGACATGCATGATGGCATGAACGGCCCGGGTACGGACGGTCGGGAGGTATCCGCGAGCTCCGAAAGAGGGTCCATGGGGTCCGCGCATCGCGGAGTGCGCCTGTTCGATACGCATGCTCATCCGCAGTTCGCCCGCTTTGATGACGACCGGCATGAAATGCTGCACCGGGCGTCAGCGGTGGGCATCCATATGATATGTGTCGGCGTGGATTTGGAGTCATCCCGCGCGGCCATCGCTCTGGCGCAAGCGTATCCGGGCGTGTACGCATCGGTAGGGCTGCATCCTAACGACAATCTCCTGGAAAGGTATGATCAGAGCGGATACGAAGAACTCTCTGTGCATCCGAAGGTGGTGGCCATCGGTGAAATAGGCCTGGACTACTACCGAACGGCGGAACCCAGACTGCAGGATGCGCAGCGGGAGAGGTTCGTTCAGCAGCTCGCCCTGGTCAAATCAACGGGAAAGCCCGCGATTATTCATTGCAGGTCCGCGCATCATGATATGCGGACCCTGTTGGACGCCCATGGAATCCGGAGCGGGGTAATCCATTCGTTCACCGGAACATGGGAGGATGCCAGGTTTTACCTGGACATAGGGCTGCACATCGGCCTGAACGGGATAGTCACCTTTGCCCGTGACTATGACGAAACCGTAGTGAATACGCCGTTGAACCGCATTCTCCTGGAGACGGATTCACCATACTTGGCACCCAACCCCTACAGGGGAAGGCG
>DASPGX010000013.1:0-27664 GCA_035620375.1 Minisyncoccota bacterium
ACGTACTGCCTCCAATCGTAGGGGTCGGTCATGGGGATAAGTTTATAGCCAGAAAGCGAGAAAGCAAGAATGCCGGATTACGGACAGCAAAAAAGCCCCACGGGCTCTCTTGCTTTCCTGCTATTTCGCTTTCCGGCTTGCCGACGCGGCTTTCTCCATGCGCTTCTTGAACTTCTCGACGCGTCCGCGCGTGTCCAGGAGCTTCTCCTTGCCCGTGTAGAACGGGTGGCATGCGGCGCAGATGCCGACGGACAACGACTCCCGGGTGGAGCCGACGTTGAACGCGTTGCCGCAGGCGCAGGAAACGCTCGCCTTGGGATGGTATACGGGGTGGATGTCTGCCTTCATGATGAACGCCAGTATATCACGGCAGGGGGCCGCCTGTCCAGCCGCCCACCTTGCCATTTTCCCGCTTCTTTGCTATTCTTTGCCGGTCAATGGAGCAGATAACGGACAACCCCCTCATCCCGTACGACGACATGCTCAAGGCGGGCATGCATTTCGGCCGTAAGCGCACGGTCTTTTCGCCGCGCATGGATTCCTGCGTTTTCACGGTCCGTGACGGCATTTGCATTATCGACCTGCTCAAGACCCAGGAGCGGCTCGCCGGAGCCATCGGGTTCCTCAAGGGCACCCTGTCCGCGGGCGGCCTCGTGCTGTTCGTCGCGCCGACCAAGCAGTCCCAGGAATCGGTACGCGCCCTCGCGGAAGCGCTCGGCATGCCGTACGTGACGGACCGCTGGATCGGCGGCACCCTGACGAACTTCAAGGCAATCAACGGCCGTGTGAAGCGGCTCATCGAAATGGAGGAGGCGCGTTCTACCGGCGGCTGGGACAAATACACCAAGAAGGAGCGCGTCGTCCTGGAGAAGGAACTGGCGAAAATGCGCACGAATTTTGAAGGTCTCAAGAAGCTCACCCGCATGCCGGACGTCGTATTCGTCGCCTCGCTGCGCGAGGGCGCCATTGCTGTGCACGAGGCGCGCAAGATGGGCGTGAAGATTGCCGCAATCGGGAACACGGACGCGAATCCCGAGGGAGTTGAGCATGTCATCTGCGCGAACGACCGCTCCAAGAAGTCCGTCGATCTGCTGGTGAACGCCATCCGCAAGGAGCTGACCGGCGGTTCCGCGGCTTAGTCATGGCGGACATCAATCTCATCAAGGAACTGCGGGAACTCACCGGACTGTCCGTCGCGGAGATTAAGAAGGCGCTGGACGCCGCCGGCGGCGTTAAAGACAAGGCGCTTGAAGCGTTGAAGGAATTCAGCGGCAAGATGGCCGCCAAGAAGGCGGACCGCGAGATTAAGGACGGCATCGTGGAGGCGTACGTCCACGGCAACGGAAAGCTGGGCGCGATGGTCGTGCTCGCGTGCGAGACCGATTTTGTCGCCCGCAACGACGAGTTCCGCCTGCTGGCGCGCGACCTGGCGATGCACGCCGCCGCGCTGCGTCCGGAAAGCACCGACGAGATGCTGGAGCAGGAATTCGTCAAAGACCCTTCCGTGAAGGTCGGCGACCTCATCGCGCAGGCCATCGGGAAGCTCGGCGAGAACATCCGTCTGACGGATGTGGCGGTGCTCTCGGTCGGATAATCGCCTGAACCGTCAGGGGAGACGGAGGCGTTTCGCTCCATGTTCATCACCATTCCGCTCATACTCATCGCCGTTGCCGTCCTTGCGCTCGTTGTCGTCGTCTGGCGCAAGTGGGGCTACCTGCGGAAGCTGGAACCGGAATCGCATCCGGTCGGCAGGACGTTTTTCCATGACCTGGCGCCGGAGGCGGCTGCCGGCCTGCGGTCGTTCCACTGGAAGAATTACTGGCACAACATCCTCACCGCGATTGAGGCGGTACTCGGCCGGGTGCAGGCGTTCTTCAGTTCCATCAACCGGGCGTCCGAGCGTCTGGCGCATTCGGTGCGCCGCGTGAGCAAGGATGCGGAGAAGGAGCGTCAGGACCGCACGGAACCACCCGCGCCGGCTGCCGCGCAGGAGCCGGCGAAACCGGCCGTGGATGACCAGGCCGAGCGCGAACGTGCGCTAAAGGAAGAGGAACAGCAACTCATCGTGGCCATCGCGCAGGATGCGCGGAACGTGGTGTTGTACCGCAGACTCTCGGACGTGTATCTCAAGCTCGGCAACCTCAAGGATGCGGTGGAGTCTTTGAAGGTTGCCGTGAAACTGGAGCCCGACGACGGAAGGCTCTCCGAGAGGCTCGCATCGCTCAAGGAGCGGCTGGAGAAGCGGCAGGAGCGGGAGAAGGAGGAAGAGCGGAAAGAGCGGGAGGGAGACGGGGCGGGAAACTGATTGATTTCCGCCTGTTTTTAGGGTATACTGTACCCGCTGTCCGCCGGGTAGCGAGCATGTCCCGGTGATGGAAGCCGGGGTAGCTCAGCGGTAGAGCAACTGTTTTGTAAACAGTAGGTCGTCGGTTCAAATCCGACCCCCGGCTCACGGACGTTCTTCAACTATTTGCCGTTAGGCGAATGGTTGAAGAGCCTCTATGATTTAGAGGGAGCACGATTGAGCAGTGAGCGGAGCGAACGTTGCGAATGAGGCTGAGGGAGGCGATGCGTTGCGAGCTTCGCCTCAGAGCACATGGGGGTGTGGCGGAGTGGTCAATCGCACCTGACTGTAAATCAGGCGGCCAATGGCCTGCGCAGGTTCGAATCCTGCCGCCCCCACAGGCGCCGTTGTAGCTCAGATGGTAGAGCAACTCCATGGTAAGGAGTAGGTCGCCGGTTCGATTCCGGCCAACGGCTCATGTATTGACTGTTACGCGTAATTGGGTTATACAAAACAACCATGTCACAGGAAAACCTGATTCGCCTCAAGTGCACCAAGTGCAAGAGCGCGAATTACTACACCAACAAGAATAAGAAGACCGTCGAGCGGAAGATTGAGCTCAAGAAGTTCTGCAAGAAGTGCAGGAAGAGTACTCCGCACAAAGAAGCCCGATTGACCGGGTAGCGAACGTCCGCGCAGAAAAACGGCCCCGCCACAGAAATGGCGGGGTTCCGTTTTTCTGCCGCATGGGCTTGCCCGATTTCTGCGTTGCTCCTTCCGGTCCTCCCTCACCGTACATCCAGTACGCTTCGGTTCGGTCCTCGGTCGCGCCTTGAACTCGGACAAGCGCAGGCGTTCGCTGAATCAATATGCGCCTCGCTGTCGGGCAAACGCGGGGGTTCTGGGGCCAATAGCATCAACGGCTCATTAATAAGCCGTTGATGATTGATGCGGGGGATGTAGGAATCGCCCTCATGTCGGAGGCAGCCCGTCGGCCGCCTCCGCATTCGGGGCCTCGCCTCCGGGCGACACCTGCTGGCGTCGCATCCGTCCGGCGGTTCGATTCCTCCATTACACCTGATGAATACGAAGGGGACTGCCACACGGCAGCCCCTTTCGTATATGCGGGGGATGTAGGAATCCAGTCGAGTCGTGCCTTCGCCGTCGCTTAGGCACGCTCTACCTGCCGGGGCTCGCGGCACCGGTCCGGTGACCGGTGCATCGCTCCGCCCTTCGATTCCTACATCCTACGGCCATGTGAAAGCATGAGCCGGCCCAAACGGGCCGGCTCATGCTTCATGCGGGGGATGTAGGAATCGAACCCACATTGGCGGTTTTGGAGACCGCTGTCCTACCATTGAACGAATCCCCCGAAAACGCCTGATTATAGCACGAAAATTGCCCCGGAACAACGCTCCGGAAAAGCCCTTGCGAACCCCGTTCCGTCTGGTATCGTGTGGCCAACGGTTGTTTTCAAACCGAAGAGGAGGATGCGGAATGGCTACCATCACCCAGAACCGCGAGCTCGCAATCGTCGCGGTCTCCGGTCTCAGCTGGCCGACCAAGAGCCGCCAGTACCTGATCGACCTGGTGAAGGAAGTCGTCGCCAAGTCTCAGGCCAAGTTCGCCATCATCGCCGGCCACACCATCGACGGCAAGTACGTGGAGGCGGAGTTCAAGGCGAAGCTCAAGGAGCATCTCGCCGGGTTCTCGCCGCGGCTGAAGGGCGAGGCCCTGGAGTGGGAGAAGCAGACGTTCCGGCGCGACTTCATCGCCGACATGGCGAGCGAGCTGAGCGAGGATCTTCCCGTGCTTGCCAAGGACGTGAACTGGCACATCGCCATCGCCGAGCGCATCTACGACCGGCCCCTGGGCGCCGAAATCCTGGAGAAGCTCCGCGACATGCGGCCCGATGTGCGCATCATCGGCGAGCGTCAGGAGGACGGGTTCTACGACCGCGAGCCGAAGTTCCCGGTCCAGTTCCCCGGATTCAACGAGATCCGCGTGCTGGTGCCGCACCGTTCGCCCTGGTTCTCCAAGGTCATCACGAACCTGGTGCAGCGCATCGCCAACGCCTGGTCGCCGCGGACCCTTTCGCCCCGTCCGGACCTCGTCCTGGCGGGCGCGACCGGAACCGCGACGCACCTGCCGAACCTGGACGGCATCCCGACCATCTCCGTTCCCGCCCTGCACAAGCTCCTGGAGCAGCAGGCGACGGAGAACATGGTCGGCGCGACCGTCATCAAGGTCATCGCGAACGGCAAGGAGGGCGTGCGCATCGTCAACGGGGTGTACAACTTCCGGACGGCGGTGTTCATGGAGAAGCGCGTCGCCGTGTCCTCCAAGCTGCCGAAGGTGCAGCAGGGGGTCATGTACGCGCTCATCCCGTCCGACGCCAGCTTCAAGACCGTGCTGTTCCGGATCAACCAGCCGGAGAGCCGCAAGCGGCTGCAGCGCAAGACGAAGTTCACGGACTCCCAGGTCCGCAAGGCCCTGGAGCATCTCATCAAGGGCGGGTTCATCACCCACTCCAGGAAGTCCAACCGGTACTTCATCAAGAACGAGCTCCGGCGCAACGCGCACATCACGCTGGCTTCGCTGTGGGAGGGCTCCCGTGCCATCAAGCACGTGGTCTGGTCCTGTCTCCACGGCGGCGCGATGAAGACCCTGTACTTCACGGCTCTGCACGACCTGCCGGAGCTTCTGGTGGACGCGGACGCGGCCATCGAGAACGGCGACCTCATGCAGGGCATCGCCCACAACTACCTGACGAACGGCGAGCTCCTGCCCATCGCCAACGGCGTGGACAAGCAGGAGGTGCTGAACGCGCATATCCGGGCGGCCATCCTCCTGGAGGCGTTCCGCCGGCGTCTGTCGCGCCTGCGCGGCCGGACGACGATGAAGCCCGCAGACGCGCTGCGTCAGAGCTTCATCCCGTACGTCTACAACCGCGGAAACCACGACAAGTGGGCGCACTACAACAAGGGTGCGATTCCTCTCAAGGGGTTCGACAGCGAGCTCCGCTCGCTGCTCCGCGAGGGCGTCTACAGCATCTGCCGCGAGCTCGGCGCGGACGTGACCCTGGACCAGGTCCGGGACATCGTCCGTGAGCGCGTGCTCTGCGTCGGCGACAGCCGCATGGTGGAGCTGGACGGCATCACCGTCGGCATCAAGCACCCGCACAAGAGCCGGACCATCCAGAAGAGCACCCGCATCCAGCAGGTTGCGGAGTTCATCTGGCAGCGGTTCGTCTTCTACGTGGGTACCGTCGCCAAGAAGAGCACGAGCGTGACCATCGTGTACGTCGCGAACTTCCACGAGGCGGCGGCCGCGCACATCACGAAGCTCGGCCAGACGGTCCTGGGGGTCATGACCGGTGCGTACATGTACGACACCGAGTTCGAGAACCACATGGACAAGGTCGTGGACCGCGGCCCCGCCGTCGTCCATGCTCACCTGGACGCCGAAGGGCGGCTGCTGTACTCCGAGACGGAGTTCGTCGCCCACATGGTGGAGTGCGACCGCGAGTTCGTCACCTCGGACCGCCTGGACTCCAAGCAGGTGCTGTCGCGGACCGTCAAGCTTCTGGACCGCATCGGACTGTCGATGGAGTGGCGGTAAGATTCGGGCCTCATCCCTCCGGGGGTGAGGCCTTTTTCCTTATTATTCTTGACGGGAGCAATGGCGGACGATAGGATGCCGGCGTAGGTTACTACACATTAGTATGCCCAAGAAATATCTTCTCGTGACTGAGGTGGCGCGTCTGCTGGGCGTGACACCGCTTACCATCCGCAACTGGGACGCCAAGGGAAAGCTCACGGCGTACCGGCACCCGGTGAACAATTACCGGATGTACAAGGTGGAAGACGTTGAGGCTCTTATGCGGGCGATAGAACGCAGTAAGGAGCGTCCCCGGCGGTACAAAATCGACATCAGCGGTTAGCCGCGACAACAGACACCGGACGACGGTGTCTGTTGTATTTCGTCCACATGCCCCCGTATTCCGCCTATGCTATGCTGTGAGGGTATTTAGCGGCGGAATGACCCTTGCCGGTTGTCCGGAACGCGCACAGCCGGGGACGTTCATTCCGCATTGAGTCAGTATGGATAATCCGTTTGTTCCCGGTGGTCGGAACCCGGCGCCGGACGAGTCTACCGGCGATGCCGTACTTGCGGCTTCGCGTGAGGACGGTTTGGTCAGCGGCAGTATGTATGAACGTGTCGCACAAATCGCCGTGTACCTGGCGGTCGTGTGTATGCCGTTGTTGTATCTGCCCTGGACCTCAAGCGTCCTTGAGCTGAACAAGCAACTGGCGCTGGTTGCGCTCGCCGGAATCGCGCTGGTCGTGTGGCTTCTGGGCATCGTCGTCTCCGGCACGATGCGTTTCCGCGTCTCTCCCTTGGATAAGGGGGTGTTGGCGCTCGTGGTCGCGGTTGGCGCGTCTGCTATCGCCGCCGTTTCACGCACCAAGGCCCTGTTCGGCGTCAACGTGAGTCTCAGCGGCGCGTTCATCACGGTTCTCGCGTTGGCGGTCCTGTATCTGGTTGCGGTGAACGTATTCCAGGACCGCGGCAAAATGCTCCGCCGTGCCTTGGTGGGCGCCGGAGCGCTGGCGTTGCTTCTGGGACTGTTCCAGATGCTGACGGTCTACTTCCTCCCGGGTTCGTTTACGCATTCACGCGCGTTCAATACCGTCGGCTCGCTCAATGCTTTGGGCGTACTGGCGGCGGTCCTGCTTCCGCTGTTCACCAAGGGTACCCCGCGGGGATGGGGTAAGGCCGGTCTGGTCGTGTCCTGGGCGGGCGTCGTGCTCTCCCTGGCGATTCTCGCAATCCTGAACTGGTGGATTCTCTGGGCGGTCGCGCTGGCGGGCATGCTTGCGATGATCGGTTTTGACAGCGTCAACAGCGTGCAGATGAGCGCGGATTACGGCGGCGTAAGCCGCAAGGGCCGGTTCGCGATGTCGCGGTTCATCGTTCCCATGGCGGTCATCGTCCTCGGCGCGTTCCTTCTGCTCGTCAGGTTCAATCTCACTGCGGTGAAGAGCCAGTTCCCGGTTGAGATTGCCCCGTCGTTCTCCCTCTCCTGGGACATCACCCGTGCGGTGATCGGTCAGGACCTGCTCTTCGGGTACGGTCCGGAGGCGTATTCGGTTGCGTTCGACCAGTTCGGCGCCGGACAACTGCGCAACACCCAGCTGTCGGGCCTGCGGTTCTTTGACGGAACCTCCGAGTTCTTCACGATGACCGTCACCGGCGGCCTCATTGCGGTGCTGGCGCTCGCGGTCCTGCTCTGGACGCTGGTGCAGGCGGTCGCGCGTTTCGGCGGAGCGCTTTCGTCCCGTCTGGGAAGCAAGGACGGCGGCTATGAGGCGATGGAATCCTCGGGCGTGATGTCGGCCACGGTGGCGATGACAGCGGCCTTGTTCCTGTACCCGTTCAACATGGCGCTGATGGGCGTCTGGTTTGCGCTTCTTGCGCTGTCCGCGCTCGTGGTGTCCGGGGACCGTGCGTACGAGATTGATATCGAATCGAAACCCGCGTTCTCGCTTTCCGCGTCGCTGGGCTTCATCGTTTCGCTCATCGTGGTGCTTGCGGGCGTATACTTCGTGTCCGTTTCGTACCTTGCCGACGTGTCCTATGCCCGCGCGGCGCAGGCCGAGAACGCATCCGCCGCCCTGGACCATATGGCGCGGGCGGTTTCTCTGGACGGTTCCCGGGACCGGTATTTCCGCGATGCGTCCCAGCTGACCCTTCAGGTGCTCCGCGAGGAAATCGCCAGGCAGGACGACGACCCGCAGCGCGCCGCCCGCGTGCAGAACCTCGTCGCATCCGCCGTGCAGCTTGCACAGCGGGCGACCGAGCTGCAGCCGCGCGAGGCGCTGAACTGGGCGAACCTCGCATCGGTCTACCGTTCCATGACGGGACTCGTGCAGGACGTTGAACAGCTTGCGGAGGAAGCATACGCCCGCGCGTCCGAACTGCGTCCCGGCGACCCGACCTTCGACAACCAGGTCGGCGCCATGTGGCTTGCTCGCGCTGACCTGATTGCGCAGGTGGCGCAGTCGGCGACCGGCGAGAACCGGACGCGGCTTGCGGAGCAGTATGATGAATCCCTGGAACGTGCGGAGGCGGCATTCAGCCGTGCGCTGGAGAAGGCTCCCGCGTACGGGCTGGCCATCTACAACCGTGCGGCGGTGTATGACCGGCAGGGAAACATCAGCGAAGCAATCGCCGATATCGAGCGCATCGTGCCCGCGAACGCGAACCTGCCGAGCCTGATGTTTGAACTGGGCATCCTGTACCTGCGCGCGGGCCGGAACGACGACGCTCTGGCGGCGATGCAGCGGGCGGTTCTGCTGGCTCCGCAGTACGCCAACGCGCGCTGGTACTTCGCCCTGCTGCTTGAGGAGCGCGGTGAGATTGAGGCGGCCATCGCCAACCTGCGCGAGATTGAAAAGAACAACCCCGACCACCCCGTCCTTCTGGAGAAGATTTCCCAGCTGGGGGCGGTCCCGCCCGTCGTTTCCGACGAGGATGTTGTGGACCAGGAGCCGCTGGACGTCGGCAATGAACTTCCGGCTGATGCCGCTCCCGGGACAACGGACGAAGGCGGTGAGGAAGCCGCCCAGTAGTCCGGACTTGTTTCGGGCTTGCCGAGGGACTTGTCCCGGGCGCAGCCGAGGGATACAATTGGCGGATGGAATTCGCGGATACCATACTCCGGTACCGCACCCGAACGGTCGCCGTCATCGCGGCGGCTGTTTGCGTCGGTATCGTCGCCATGGCGGTGTATTTGGTTGCCCCGTCGGACACGTCCGGCGCGGAGCGCGAGGTCGTAATTCCTGCCGGTTCGGGCGCTCGGGCTATCGCGGCCATTCTGGACCGGGAGGACATCATACGGAGTCCGCTCGGTTTCTCGCTCTACGCGGGGATAACCGGCCGTGACGATTCGCTGAAAGCGGGCAGGTACGTCCTGTGTCCGTGCATGTCCGTGCCCGAGCTGGTCGGCATCATCGCCTCGGGCCGCGGATTGTCGGATGACATCGTCGTCACGGTTCCGGAGGGAATGAACATCTGGGATATCGACCGTCTCCTGACGGGGCAGAATCTGCTTGGCGCGGTTCCCGGGTCGTTCAGCGGACCGTATCTGGCCAGCGACGGCCGGTATTTCCCCGATTCGTATCGTTTGGACAAGAATGCGACGGTCGCGGACCTTGCCGACCGCATGTATGGGGAGTTCTTGGAACGCGCATCGGAGTACACCGATGAACAGGTCATCGTTGCCTCCATGCTGGAAAAGGAGGCCAAGAGCGCCGACGACATGGCGCTGGTCGCGGGTATCATATACCGGCGCATGGAAATCGGCATGCTTCTGCAGATTGACGCGACGGTGGCGTACGGCTGGTGTCTGCGCCGCGGTACGGCGCAGTGTGACGTAACGCTCGCCCCTATTGCCACGGAAATCAGGGTGGACGGGCCGTACAACTCGTACATCAGGGCGGGACTCCCGCCCGGTCCCATCAGTAATCCGGGCCTCAAAGCCCTTGAGGCCGCCGCGAATCCGCGCGACTCCGAATACCTGTTCTATCTCTCCACCCGCGACGGCTCGGAGCTCATTTTCTCCCGGACGGCAGAGGAACATCTGGAGAACCGGCGGAAGCACCTCGGTTTCTGAGGACTTGAGTAAGTGGTTGGATTGTTGTATAGTAGCACCTCCGGAGGGTGAGGATGCTCATTTATATCGTCGGTTGGGCAGCACTCGGGCTGCTCGGATGGGGCTGGATGAACTTCTCGGCATTCAGGCACGAAGGACCGGAGGCCGATGCGGATCCTGCGAAGCGGAAGATGTTCTGGGTCGCGCTCGCCATCGGGCCATTCATGATCGTGGTGAACTGGCTCATCTCGCGTGAGCAAGGTGTGTACTACTGGGGTCTGCGGTTCCGCTGATGCCCGAGACAAACGCTGAGCGGCTCCGGAGACTGATTCGTCTGCTGCCGGTGGACGATGTTCAACTGGGTGCGGCGCTGGCAGGCGCAGGGCGCCTTTCGGACGAAAGGGCAGAGGAGTTGGCGGACCGGCTTCAGGAGATATATGACCGTCTGCCGGTCATCCTGGAGCAGCTGGAAGAAGCCCGGACGCGGACATCGCATCGGGTCAGGGGGAAGAAATAGCGGCGATGGGAGCGGGGAAACCCGCTCTTTACTTTTCCGGGTATTCTGCTATATTGTGCGCAATCCGTAGACAGGGCGCACTCATAAGACGCCCCGAGGTGAACCCGAAGGCAATGTGCCGAGGGCTCAGGTCGATCTGCGGTGAGCAGATTTTTTTGTTTATCTGCCACAAACCATGAAGACAAAAGAACAGAAGAAGGATTCAATCGATGCCCTGGAAAAGGCGCTGCCTGACGCTGCCATCACCGTTTTCACGACGTTCGCTCGGGCGGGGGAGCCGGGACTGTCCGTCGCCCAGCTGCAGGAGCTCAAGCGCTCCCTGCGCAAGGAAGGCGGCAAATACCTGGTCGCCAAGAAAACGCTCGTGGACAAGGCGCTGGCGGACCTGAAGTACGACGGCATCGACGTGTTCGGCATGGAGGGTTCCCTCGGTCTTGTGCTCGCCAGCGGCGACGCGTATGCGGTCGCCAAGACGCTGCACAAGTTCGCCAAGGACAACCCCGCCCTGAAGCTGTTCGTCGCGTACAGCGACGGACATGCGCTGACGCACGAGGAGTTGTTGGAGATGGCCACGATGCCGTCCCGCGACGAACTTATCGCGCGCCTGTTGGGCATGCTGAACTATCCGCTTTCCTCGCTGGCAATCGTGCTGAACCAGGTCGCCAAGCAGAAGGAAGGGGACGTAGCAAACGCGTAACCAATCATCAATGGACACTGCACAGTTCATCGAGCAAGTGGAGAAGATGAGCGCCGCCGAGCTGAACGCTCTGGTCAAGGCGCTTGAGGAGAAGTTCGGCGTGTCGGCCGCGGCATTCGCGGCGGCGGCCCCGGCGGCCGGCGGCGCGGCGGGCGGCGAGGAAGAGAAGGACGAATTCACCATCGTTCTGAAGACCGCGGGTGACCAGAAGATTCAGGTCATCAAGGTTCTCAAGGAAATCACCGGTCTCGGCCTCAAGGAGGTCAAGGAGATGACCGACAAGGAGGGTTCGGTGGTTAAGGAGGGAGTGAAGAAGGCTGACGCCGAGGAGTTCAAGAAGAAGTTGCAGGAGGCGGGTGCAACCGTTGAGCTCAAGTAGCTCCGAGCGTGTCCCTCTTCGGGACCATGTCAAAGGCGCCCCGGTCGGGCGCCTTTGCATTCCTGCTCATCCCGATTTCCGGCGAAATCGGGATTTCAATTGCTGTAAAAAAAAGCCGCGGGTGGGGCCGCGGCGGGGGAGTCAGGGCTTCAGGGCTTCTGACAGCTTTGTCGTGGTGGAACGGATTCGCTTGGCGTCCAGTTCGGGGTCCATGTTCCGCCAGTCGCCGAGTTCCGGAACGCCGTTCGCTCCGGCGAGGACGTGGCGCAAGAACTGGGGGTGCCGGAAGAGATGAAAGACGTACCGCTGGCCGTGCCTGCTTTCGTAGTACAGGTACGGGCCCTCGCGCCGGAACGTCTCGCGGAGCGATGCCAGGGGCGGATACGGCTCGTAGTGCGGGTAGACCTGCGCGATTGCGGGAAGCAGGTCCCTGTCGCTGGGCACCGCGTGCATGTGCGCGTGCTTCACCGACTGTCCCGCGATGCCGTGCTCGTAGAACACGGGCTGACGGCTGTAGGCGCTCTGTGTGGCGGCACGGATGCGTCCCATGAGGCGCTCGGCCTCCGCGAGCTCATCCTCGGTCAGGTCGCCGAAGCAGAGCGCATGGCGCTTGGGAAGCAGGAGGGAATAGCCCTCCATGACCTGTCCCTTGGTCGCGATGACCACGAACCTCCGGGTCTCGAGAATCAACCGGTCCTTCCACTCGTTCCGGTCGCAGAACGGACACTTCGTACTCACGTTCCCTCCTGACGCGACGGTAGCAGACGTCTGCTGAGGGTCAACGGCTCATGCCCTGAGCCGTTAATCAGTATCCAATTTTGGACGTCTGCGTTCGTCCGAGGCCGAGGCGCAGAGCGAGGCCCGAAGCGAGCCGTACTGATGTACGGTGAGGGAGGACCGGAGCGGCAACGAAGGCATCGGGCGAACCCGGAGGGCGCGTCGGCCATCACATCCTTGATGGCCCGCGCGCAGACGTCCTACTCCACGCTCCACACTTTGCCATCGCCGGCGAGTACGTGGAGAACGTTTCCCGGGCCGAAGAAGATATCGCGGACGCTTTGCTTGGTATCCAGCGTAATCGTGTGCGACAGCGTCATGGTCTCCTTCTCAATCACATGGATGCGCTTGAGTCCCGGGTCGGCGACATACAGCTTGGAATGCTCCTGGGAACTCATGAACCGGAAGGAGTCGGTCACGGAAAACGGGAATTTCGTTTCATCAACTTTTTCCCCGCGGTAATACTTCGTGATGGTGCCGTCGCGCGCGAGCGTCCAGATGTCGCCGTCCACCGCGATGCGGAGGGCGCCGTCCGTGAGCTCACTGACGTCATTGAGCCACTGCTTCGTGACCGGTTTGACCGTATCCAAATCCTCAACGCGGATGATGCCGGTATTCGTGAGGAAGTACGCATTGCCGTTGTACCAGTCGGCAGCGAGCAGACGGTCGGGCGTCGGCAGGACGCTTGTGCGGGCCGGGTCGCCGAGCAAGGTGACCGCATGCTCCTGGTCGTCCGCAAGGAAAACCGTGAGGTCCGCAGCGGCAAGAATCTCCGGCTCCGAATCAAGCGTCCGCGCCTCAGCGACGACGCCGTTGGTAATCCGCAGAAGGACCGGCTGCTCCGTTCCCGCCTCGCGCGCCAATACCCAGATGTCGCCCGACCCGGAGCCGGTTGCGGCGAGCGCGGGATAGCCTTCGGATTCATCGATGGTCGCCACCAGCGTCAGGGTGCCGGCGCGTGCGCGGTCCAGCTCGTTGAGGGTGCCCAGGAACGTGGCGTGCAGGGACGTGATGTCATCCTTGTCCGAACCGCGGGCGAGGGTCTCCAGGTCGCGCAGCTGCTCAAGGATGAGCGCACGGGCCTGCGCGGACTCATCCTGACTGATGTGCATGTTCACGGTCTTCAGCTGCTGTGTTGCCGCTTGCAGCTGTTGGTTCACCAGCTCATTGGTTTCACTGCCGACAAGATAGGACCGGATGCCCAACGCCGCCCCAACGACCGCAAGCGCCGCAACCGCAAGCACTATCGCTTTGCCGTGGCCGCCCAGACGGACTATCTTCAACGAGGCGACTGCGCGGCCGAGGCGCGTCGTGCGTCCGCGGTGGGAAAATTCCGACGCGATGATGCGCGGTACCTCTTGTGTCTCAGGCTCTCCGTTGGCTTCCTCGGATACGTCCGATGCCGGAGGTGCGTGCTCAGGGGACGATGCCGCCGGTGCGGAGCCCTGCCGGGGCGCCCATGCGAGGTGCGCCGTAGGCGCGGCGGCCCCGGCTTCCGGAGGCTGCACGGCGACCTGCTCCACGTCGATATGCAGGAGTGAGCAGGAGAACGACGGCGTACGGTCACCGATTGCGGACAGCTTCTCGGTCAGTTCCTGCGGTGACGCGGCGAGGCACTGCTTAATCGTGCGCTCACGCCGCGCGAGCACCTGCTGGGGCACGTACGCGAGCAGGCGGTCCTGCGTGTGGACCGGTCCGGAGATGATGCTGGAAAACCGTCGCTTTTCCACGTGTTCCTTGTTGAAGAGCGTGACGTTGTTCAGGACGTCCACAATCTGTTTATTGCGGGACAGGAGCAGGCGGAATTTTCCGAGCCGGGAGACGTACAGCGAGCTTCCCGCTACCGCGAAGATGCCGACGTCGATGCCGACTTCGTTGGTCTTGAAGAATTCGGCGACGACCTCGTTTACTTTCCGGAGCGTACGGGCGAACGCCTCTTTTGCATCGCCCTCGGGCTGGGAGGCGTAATACTCCCGCTTGGCCATCGCCGCAATCAGACTGACCAGATAGCCGACCGTAGCGCCGTCCTGGTCGGTATGGCCGACGACGAACAAATGGCCCAGCGAACGCGCGTGGGCTTGGGATTCAGGTCCGTAGGAGAAGAGGTCGTCGGAGCCGTCCGCCATAGACCGGTTCACGACGATTTCGCGTGCATTCGGCGCGAGCGTGTATCGTTCCACGAATTGCAATTTATGCGCTGTTTCTTTAGATTGTACGCGACAGCATCCCCATGTCAAAACCGATTCTGGAAAACCTGTTGGGCTCCCGCGTCAGGGTGAAGCTGCTGAAGCTCCTCTTCCGGCAATATCCCGCGCAGTTCGCCATGAGCGAGCTGGTGAAGCGCACGCAGGAGCCTTCCTTCATCGCGCGGCGTGAGATAAAGGCTCTGCAAAGCATCGGCCTGGTCACGATTAAGAAGGCCGCGTCCTCGGGTGCCGACCGTGAGCGGTTCGGCCTGAACCCCGATTTTGATTTTTTTCCCGAGCTCGGGCAGCTCATGCTCAAGGCGTCGCCGACGGAACAGCAGCGGATGACCAAGCGCATCATGTCCCTGGGACGGGTGAAGCTCGCGGTCATTTCAGGCATCTTCCTCGGCAGCCAGGATGAGCAGGCGACCTACGACCCTCCGGCCGACCTGTTTCTCGTCGCGGACGACCTGGATAAGAAGAAGCTGTCGGCCTTTCTCCGGTCACTGGAGGCGGAGATGGGAGGGGACGTCCGTTTCGCGGTCATGGACAAGGACCAGTTCAAATACCGGTACGACATGTTTGATAGGTTTATCCGGGTGCTGCTGGAGGGGCCTCATATTAAACTTATCAATCGTTTGGACATGCCGTGAGAAGGCCCGCGTGCGCGCCACGAGGAATGTGTGGCGAGCGCACCCTTCGGGCTTGACCGGCTTCTGCGTTGCTCCTTCCGGTCCTCCCTCACCGTACATCAGTACGGCTCGGTTCGGTCCTCAGTTGGAGGCGATTCCCGCCGAAGTTCCTCGGCGTGAACCTTCGCCTGGCCGCCTTGAATCCGGGCAAGCGCGGGTCTTCTCGGGACTGGAAAGAAAGCCCTTTTTGTGCTATAAACGATAATCTTCGCGCCCTTAGCTCAGTGGTAGAGCACTGCATTCACATTGCAGGTGTCGCAGGTTCAAATCCTGCAGGGCGCACTGACGCCATTCACAAGGAAGGTGACTGTTGGATAAGGCACGGACCCTCGTGCGGCGGATGTTCCGCCGCTGGCTCCGGTACGAGCCGACGTGGAACGAGTTCATCGCCGCGTTGCCGGGCATAACGGCATTGATGTTCATGCTCTCGCTCTCCGGATACGTCCTGGCGAAGCTGCTGGTGCCCATCGGGAACGAAGGAGGCGAAGCCATCAACGAGTTTCTTTCCCGGACGCCGTTCCTCGTCGTCATGGCGGTCATGGTGCTTGTTGTCCTGGTGGAGGAGGCGGTGTTCAGGCTTCCTCTGCTCATTCCGCTGCACTTCGCGGGTCCCGGAAAGGTCACGGCCGCGTCCGTCATCGTGCTTTCCGTCGTCTTCGGAGAACTGCACGGTTCCTGGCACTTCATGGTGCAGGGATTGAGCGGCATTGTTCTCTCGCTGGTGTTCCTCAAGTGCGGCGGCGTGCGGGGTCGCTGGGGGTATCTCAAGGGATACGCTTGCGCGGCGGTCGTCCACTATTCGTTCAACGCCGCGGCCATCATTTCGTTCTTTGTGAAGCGGTGGTTCGGTTTCGCGTCCGGTCTGTGACCGGGCGTTTTCGTTTCTTGACGATGGCCGTCAAAGAATGTACATTGCGGAATCCGCAGGAGGAACGTTGATAGTCAAGGCGTGTATCTACGACTTCGACGGACCGATAAACGATTCGTTCCGTGAAGGCATCCGGAGGATTAAAATCCTCTGCGCTATCCATGAGGTGGCGTTCGGCCGTGCCGAGCGGCAACGTCTCATCGAATCGTGGGGGCTTCCCGGCGTGGAACTGCTCATGCAGGGCCTGAACATCACCCGCGACCTCGCCGAGGCGATGTACCGCGAGTGGGAGCGGATGGATCTGCAGGACCCGGTTCCGCTCGTGCCGAGCGCGAAGGACGTCCTGTACTGGATGCACCGCAACGGGTTCAGAAACTGCCTGCTGACGACGCGGAACCGGCAGAACATCCACGACATCTTCGAGCGCGTGGACCTGATGCGGTCGTTCGACATCATGTCGTGCCGGCAGGACGTAGAACACCGCAAGCCCGACCCCCGTGCATTCCGGTACGTCCTGGAACAGCTTCAGGAACGGTTCGGCATCGGCAGGGATGACTGCATATTCATCGGGGATACCCCGGTGGACATCGACGCGGGCAAGCAGGCGGGCATCCGGACGCTGGTCGTGCAGACCGGTCCGTACCTTCTGGAGCACGTCCTGCAGTACCCGATGGACCTCCACGACATCCTGAAGTCGCTGGACGACCTTCCCCAGTGGATGGAGAAGAACCACGACGGCGGATTGGAACATCTGTACGATTAAGCGGCCCCGTGTCAGGAGCGGGTCATCGGTCGCTTCTGCAACCCCGACCCCTTCCTGTGTCATTCGTCAGCCCCACCTCATCGGTGGGGCTTCCTCATTCCTATCTCCCCGGAGGCGATTCCCGTGGAAGTTCCTCCACGTGAACCTTCGCCTGGCGCCCTCCCCGTGCTCGCTACGGCTACCCGCTGCGCGCGGCGTCGGGGTTACCGCCGTCGCGTAACAGATGCAACGGCGGAGTATATTTTGAAAATGAAGACCCGCTTTATGAGCGGGTCCCTGCCTAACCGTCGATGCCGGCGAATTTGGTGTTCCGGAACAGTTCTCGGCGGAGATTCCGGAAGCGATCGGGCCGTGGCGGCTTTTCGTCCACGATGCGTACCTCGTCCCAGAGTACGGGGTCGCACGGGAGGGGAATTGAAACGTCCCGGATGAGCACGCTTTCAATGGTTCCGCCTACCGAGCGGACGACGTAGTTGCGGTGGATGCCGTCGATGAGGAAGCGCCGGTTCCCGGTCGCCTCAATAATCGGCGGAACGTAGTGCGCAACGCACGGAACTCCCGAGCCGTCATAACCGAAAACGATGAGGGGCCCGCACTGGGCGATGCCGCTTCGCGTGCAGAATCCGTTGCCCAGGATGCTCCCGAAGCGCTCCAGAAGCTCCTGGTACTTGGCCCTTTGGACGAACGTCTGGCCGATAGCCAGGTCCCGCGGATCCATCTGCATCATCTCAACGGTGCATCCGCGGTACGGATGCGTATCAGGTGCACCCTCCAGTGAAATGCCCGAGAGGAGCGCGATGAGGTACTCGCGGGACATAACGTGCACCTGGACGATGCGCTCAGGGTCCAGGTCACGCAGCGAAACGACATCACTGAATGAGCATGCGACGTCGGGCATCAGGCCCGTACGAGCCTTAAATATTCCCCGGGGGATCCGTTCAAACATGACCGCCTCCAATGCAAAAGAGGACTGTCATCGTACAGCAGCCCCCGGCTATTCCAAAAGAAGTTATCCACGCCGACATGCTATCCCCGCAGTATCAGGTTCGCGATGTACGCGGCGTACAGAGCGACGAGCAGGCCGCCCTGCCAGCGGTCCAGCTCATGGCGGCGGCCGGCGAACATGAACGCGAAGAGCAGGGCGGTACCGGCTCCGAGAATGAGGAGGTCGGCATTGACCGCGGCCGTCACCGCAATGGGCGCGATGACCGCCGTAACGCCGAGAATCCAGAAGATATTGAAGATGTTTGAGCCGACGACGTTGCCGACCGCAAGGTCAGGCTCGCCTTTGCGCGCGGCGACCACCGATGCGGCCAATTCGGGAAGCGACGTGCCCACCGCGATGACGGATGAGGCGATGACGTAATCGCTGATGCCCAGACTGCGCGCGATGGTTGTAGCGCCCTGCACAATCCACTGACCGCCGAAATAGAGGCCGACAAGACCCAGAACCAGGCGTACAACGCCCCAGGCGACGGACGTCCGCTTCCTCGGTTCGTCCTGCGCAATCTGCGAGCGCTCCGCTTTGACGCGTCCGAACACGTAGAACAGGAACCACCCGAAGAAGACCAGCAGAATCAGGCCGTCACCACGCGAGACGGGGGACGGACCGATGCCGCCCATGAATGAGTTAGCCGTGATGCCGAGCACGACCACGGCGACGAAACTGAACGGAATCTCCCGCCATACCGTTCCGGACGTCAGCTTGGGCGGCGAGACGAGCGCGACGACCCCGAGGATGAGGAGGAGGTTCGCCAGGTTGCTGCCGATGACATTGCCCATGGCGAGGTCCGTTTCGCCGTTGAGCGCGGCGACGGCGTTCACCGCCAGTTCCGGCGCCGACGTGCCGAAGGCAACCACGGTCAGTCCGATGATAAGCCTCGAGACCCCCAGGCGCGACGCGAGCGAGGTGGAACCCTCCACGAGCTCCTCGGCGCCGCGTAGAAGCAGCACGAATCCGACGACGAGCAGTGCGTAGGATGAGAATGCGGGCATGTCCCATGATACCACGACGGGCCGTGGTATTTGCCGCAGGAACCGTTATCCACATTCCCTATGCCGCACAGTGGTATATGATGATAGTATAGTGTCAGCTGGTGGGAAAAAGTGGTAAATCAGCTGACAATAGAGTAACGTATTGATTGTCATGCTGATCGGGGAATACACGCATAATCTGGACCCCAAGAAACGCCTTTCCGTGCCCGCAAAGATGCGCACGGTCTTGGGTAAAGGCGCGGTCATCACGCGGGGTCTGGACGCCTGTCTCTTCCTCTTCCCGGTCGCCCAGTGGCGGTCGCTCGCCGAGAAACTTTCGGCGCTCCCTATCAGCAATGCGGATACGCGTTCTTTTGCACGATTGCTCCTGTCCGGAGCCATGGAGGTCGGATTCGATTCGCTCGGTCGCATCCTCGTTCCTGATTATCTCAAGGCCTATGCCGGCCTGGACCGCCAGGTCGTCGTCGCCGGCATGTATACGAGGTTGGAAATCTGGGACGCCGCCCGATGGGCAGCGTATAAACAGCGTATCGAAAAGCGTTCCGACGACATCGCCCAGAAGCTCGGCGACCTCGGGGTCATTTGATGATGCACACCCCCGTTCTCTCGTCGGAGGTAATCGCGCTTCTGCCGGACGACCCGCCATCAGGCGGGGGCATTCGCGTGGTGGACGCCACGCTGGACGGAGGAGGACATGCGGCGGCGATTCTGCATGCCCGTCCGGATGCGCACATTCTCGGCATCGAATGGGATGCCGAGCAGGTCAGGCAGTTTCCGGCCAATCACCCCGAGCTCATGCTCGCCGTGACACCGGTGCATGCCTCATACACGGAACTGGAGCGCATCTGTGCGGAGCGGGGCTTCAGGCCCGATGCCGTGCTGATGGATCTCGGATTGTCGTCCTGGCACTACGAGTCCAGCGGTAGGGGATTCACGTTCCAGAAGGATGAGCCGCTGGACATGCGGTTCAATCCCGACGGGGGAGAGCCGACGGCGGCGGATATCGTGAACACGGCGCCGGAGGAAGAGTTGGTACGTATCATTCGGGAATTTGGCGAGGAGCGGTTCGCGCCGGAGATCGCCGCGGCGATCACTCGCCAACGCCGGCGCGAACCGGTCCTCACCACGGACCGGTTGGTCAGGCTCATTGAGGGTGCGGTCCCCGCGGGATACCGGAACAGGCGCATACACTGTGCGACCAAGACGTTCCAGGCGCTCCGCATGGCCGTGAATCACGAGCTGGAGAACGTATCGCAGGGCCTGACGGCGGCGATGGCCGTCCTGAAGCCCGGGGGAAGGCTTCTGGTCATATCGTTCCACGGCGGGGAAGACCGGATTGTACGGGAAGCCTTCAAGGATGCCGTACGCGACGGCCGGTCACGGTGGGTCCAGCGACGCACCATCCGTCCGGCATGGCGCGAAATACGGGAGAACCCCCGTGCCCGCAGCGCGAAAATGAAAGTCATTGAAATGACATGACGCACCGGAATCCGCACAAGCAACCGGGAGCCGCAGCCGCCGCACTGAACGTGCGGGTTATGGCCGTGAATGCCGCGCTCCTTATTGCGGCCGCATTCCTGCTGGCATACTATGTGGTTCAGGCGAACCGGCTCTCCGCGATGCAGTACGGCATCCGAGAAGCGCAGCGCGACCTTGCGTCCGTGCGCGAGGCCCACGACGCGGTGGATGCGCGCGTGGCACAGCAGGAGGACCCCGAACGCATTGAGGAATATGCGCGTTCGCGGGGCATGGTGCAGGCATCGGATGCATCGTATGTCGCGGTCCAGGAGCATGTCGCCGGCATGACCGGACAATGACCAAACGCATAGACCGCTGGCGGGTTTTGTTGTTCATGGGCGCCGCGATGGCGCTCCTTTTGCTCGTCGGCTACCGCGTGTTCGTAATCGCGTACGTCCGTCACAGCTGGTACTCCACTGCGGCGCGGTCGCACGCGGACGGGTCGCGCAACATTCTCGCGCGCGGCGCCATCTATTTTGAGAGCCGCGGCGGCGCGCTGGATGTCGCGGCGACCAATAAGCGGTTTCCCATCATTACCGTGAACGCGTCGCAGGTTCCCGTATCCGCGTACGGGGACGTCACCGGTCTTCTGACGTCGTTGGCCGGAGTTGCGTCCGGGGACGTCTCCGTGCTGTTGAGCGACGCGCGCGACCTGGAACTACCCGTGGGGCGGTATCTGGACGATGCGGCGGAGCGGGCGGTTGAGGCGTCGGACGCACCGGGCATCGGCATCACCTATGAAACGGACCGGTTTTATCCCGGCGAAGCGCTGGCCGCGGATGTCATCGGATTTTTCGGATACGACCCCGACGGACGGCACGGTCAGTACGGCGTTGAGGCGTACTATGAAAAGGAACTTGCCGGACATGACCGCCCGTCTCATCTTGATGCGTCGCCCCGCGGCTTGTGGCACGGCCTTATGGCCGTGCTCGGTTTCGCGGATGAGGGCGGCTCGGAAGGGGACGTACCTCTGCCTGCGGACGTCGTGCTGACCGTGGATCGTACGGTGCAGGCATACGCGCAGGACGCCCTCGCCGACGTGCTTGAGCGCTATGACGCATCAGCGGGTTCGGTCATCGTGCAGGAGGTGACCACCGGCCGCATCGTCGCGATGGCCGACAGTCCGTCGTTTGACCCGAACCGGTACGGTTCGTCGGAGCCCGCCGCTTTTCTGAATGCGCCGACCCAGCGTTCATTCGAGCCCGGTTCCTCGTTCAAGCCGTTTACGATGGCCATCGGACTGGATACCGGGGCTGTGTCGCCCACCAGCACCTATACCGATACCGGCTCCATCCAGGTTGCCGGCCATACCATCCGCAATTTCACGGATGTGCCGTTCGGCACGGTGACGATGACGCGCATCCTGGAAAAATCCATTAACACGGGGGTCATGCACGTGGAGCGTCTGGTGGGAGACGAACGGTTCCTGGAGTACGTCATCGATATGGGTTTCGGACAGAAAACGGGCGTGGACCTGCCCGGGGAGGCGAGCGGGAATATTGAGAACCTCTACAGCGGCCGCGCCATCAACTTCCTGACCGCGTCGTTCGGGCAGGGCATCACGGTGACGCCGCTGCAACTTGCGGCCGGATATTCCGCCATCGCGAACGACGGCAAACTGATGAAGCCGTATATCGTAGACCGGGTCGTACGCGACGGAGCCGTGCTGTACGATGCGGTCCCGGAGGTCGCCGGAATTCCGTTCAGTCAGAAGACCGCCGGGCAGGTGCGTGACATGCTCGTCAGCGTCGTGGACAATGGTTTTGATAAGGCGCGTATCCCACGGTATGATGTCGCTGGGAAGACCGGTACGGCGCAGATTGCGGGACCCTCCGGCGGGTATCTGGAGGACGAATACATCCACAGTTTCGCGGGCTTCATTCCCGCAAGCGCGCCGCAGTTCACCATTATTATCGTCATGGAGCGGCCGCGGGGCGTGACGTTCGCCGCGGACAGTCTTTCATCGGTGTTCCGTGACCTGGCCACGTTCCTCATTCACTACTACGGCATTCCGCCTACCCGATGATTTCTCACGTTCTCAGCTCGTATCTTGCGTTCTGGGCGCGTCGCCATCTGGCGCGCACAGGAATCCGCATTATCGCGATAACCGGCAACGTCGGTAAGACGACGACGAAAGAAGCCGTGGGAGCCGCGTTGTCGCCCCATCTGGCCGTCCGCGTCGTGCGCGGCAATTTCAATGCGCCGTTCGGCGTCGCGGTCGGCATCCTCGGCGGCGGGTGGGATGACAAGTACTATGAATCGGGGGGCGGGGCGGGGTATTGGTTCCGTGCCGCATGCGCGGCACCGCTTCTGGCGCTCTTCTCGCGCCCGAAAGAGAAGTTCGTGGTAGCCGAATACGGGGCGGACCGTCCCGGCGACATCGGCTGGCTGGCGGAGCGGTTTCCGCCGCATGTGGCGGTCGTGACGGCGGTCGGGCAGATTCCCGTGCACGTTGAATATTTCGCTTCCGCCCGCGAGGTCGCACGCGAGAAGGCGAAGATTTTACGTTATCTGAAGTCGGGGGACCATGCGGTATTGAACACGGATGATTTGTCGGTCCTCGAGATGCGCGAGGGTATCCGCGCCTTGGTGACGACGTTCGGCATGAGGGAATCCGCCGAAGTCCGCGCCGCCGGCCTGCAGATACTCTCCGATTCGGGCGTTGCCGAGGGCATGATGCTGAATATCCAGGACGGCAGGGCGTCAGCACCCGTCCGGCTGTACGGTGCGCTCGGGAGGTCGCAGGCGTATGCCGCTGCCGCCGCCGTTGCCGTCGGCAAAGCGCTCGGCCTGACGTTGGAGCAGGCGGTCGCGGGACTGTCCGGTTACCGGCCGCCGGCCGGAAGGATGCGCCTTTTGCGGGGGGTCAAGGAGACGACCATTCTGGACGACTCCTATAATTCTTCACCTTCGGCGGTGCACAATGCGCTGGATATTCTCAAAGCAATGCCTGCTCCGTCAGGGCAGGCGCGGAAAATCGCCGTATTGGGCGACATGCTTGAGTTGGGCGGCAAAACAATCACCGCACACCAGGCGGCGGGGGACATGGCCGGGAGTATCGCGGACATCCTGGTATGCGTGGGTGACAAGAGCAAGTTCACCGCCGATTCCGCAGGCAATCAGCTCCCGTCCGCGAACATCAAGTGGTACCGCACCTCTGAGGAGGCACGGGTGCCCGTACAGGCCATTTTGAGGCCCGGGGACGTGGTACTGGTGAAGGGGTCGCAGGGGATGCGCATGGAGCGCATCGTGAAGGAAATCATGGCGGATCCTGAGCATGCGGTCACGTTGCTCGTCCGGCAGAATCAGAGATGGTTACGAACCCTCTAAAAGTTTAACGGCTCACGAATGAGCCGTTAAACAGGCGGTAGCCCTAACGGGATTTGAACCCGTGTTTTCGCGCTGAGAACGCGACGTCCTGGACCGGGCTAGACGATAGGGCCGTCTACGGAAACATATGATACCGCAAATATCGGCAAAGGGCAATGTTCCCTGATTGACACCCATGGCTTTTTTTGCTATCCTCTCCGGGCATCAATTCCTATGACGTTCGCGGTCATCAAAACGGGCGGGAAGCAGTATAAGGTCTCCGAGGGCCAGGTTTTGGACGTGGAACGGCTTGCCCACGAGGGAAAGGCAATCACGTTCACGGACGTCCTTCTGATTGACCGGGACGGGAAGGCCGAGGTGGGACGTCCGTTCGTTACGGGCGCGCAGGTTCAGGCTGAAGTCCTGTCCGATGGGCTTGCGGATAAGAAGATGGTCTTCCGGTACAAGAACAAGACCCGCTATAAAAAGAAAAAGGGCCACCGCCAGCCGTTTACGAAGGTCCGAATCACCGCAATCTCCTCTTAGAACACCCGCGCAGAAAAACGGCCCCGCCTGAATAGGGCGGGGTTTCCGTTTTTCTGCCGCAGGGGCTTGCCCGATTTCTGCGTTGCTCCCTCCGGTCCTCCCTCGCCGTACGTCAGTACGCCTCGGTTCGGTCCTCAGTCGGAGGCGATTCCCGTGGAAGTTCCTCCACGTGAACCTTCGCCTGGCCGCCTTGAACTCGGGCAAGCGCGGGTGTTCTACTTTCTTGATTCCAACGCATGTCGGAGCGTCAGCTCATCGGCATATTCAAGATGCGCTCCGGTGGACAAGCCGCGTGCCAGGCGGGTGACACGGATGCCGGGGATACCGCCAAGTTCGCGGGCGATGAACATTGCGGTCGCGTCGCCGTCCGCGTCGGTTCCCGTTGCCAGTACGGCTTCGGCGGATTTGTCGCCGGAGACCAGTTTCCGCAGGCGCGCGATAAGTTCGGGAACACGGAGTTTGCCGTGCTCGTTGTCGCCGGGTTCAAGCGTGCCGCCGAGGACGTGGTACATTCCGCGCCATGCGCCGGCACGCTCCACCGCCTGCAGATCGCTGACGCGCTCCACGACAAGCAGACTCGCGCTCTCGCGTGTCGTATCGCCGCAGATTCCGCACCGGCCGTTTTCGCTGACGTTGAAGCATTCTCCGCACAAACGGACCGACGCAGGGAGCGCGGCGACGGCGTCGGCAAGTGCGCGCGTCTCGGAAGCGGGACGGTCCACGAGCGACAGGACGATGCGCGTGGCGTGGCGCGGGCCGATGCCCGGAAGGCGCGACAACAGCTGGACCAGGTTATCAAAATGACGGTTCGTCATAGGAAGTCCGCATCGTTGTGACTGCGGTCGATTTCGGTGAACTCAAGAGTGTCGGGGTTGATGTAATAATCAATCTCTCCCGTGGGGCCGTTGCGGTGCTTGGCGATGACCAGCTGGCCCTGGTCGATGAGGCCGGCCTCCTGCGCTTTTGCGCGGTTAATCTTGTCTTCGCGGTGGATGAACATCACGACGTCCGCGTCCTGCTCAATGGAACCGGAGTCGCGGAGGTCCGACAGCCGCGGACGGTCGCCGCCGCGCTGTTCGGGGGCGCGGGACAACTGGGACAGGGCGATGACCGGGACCTGGAGCTCCTTGGCCAAACCCTTCAAGCCGCGGGAAATTTCCGTTACCTGCTGGACCGCGCTGTCGTAACTGCGACGGGCGCTCATCAGCTGGAGATAGTCCACCACCAGCAGGCCGAGACCCTTTTCCAGTTTCAGCCGGCGCGCCATCGCGCGCATCTGCAGGACGTTCAGCCCCTGTGAATCGTCGATATGGATGGGCATGTCCTTGAGGTCGCTGATGGCGCTCGTGATGCGCACGAAGTCGTTGTCTTCGCCCTCATGGCTCAGACGGCCGGTGCGGAGCTTCCAGAGGCTGGTACGGCCCTGGGACGCGATAAACCGGTCGATTACCTGGTCCATGGACATTTCCATACTGAAGATGCCGACCGGGATGTTCTGCGCCGCGACCCGCCGTGCGATGTCTATCGCAAAAGCCGTCTTACCGACGGACGGACGTGCGGCAAGGATGATGAGGTCGCTTTTCTGGAGGCCGCCGAGCATGCCGTCCAGTCGCGAGTGATTCGTCGGCAACCCGCGGAGCTGGCCGCTGTCGATGTTCTGGATGCGCTCGATGGCGAGCTCAAGTTCCGCCGCCAAATCGCCGAACTTCTGTGCGACACCCCGCTGCGCGACGCCGAACAGCAGCTGTTCCGCCTCGTCCAGCAGATGCTCCACGTCCTCGTCCTCCTTGTGACCGAGCGCGATGATGCGGTGCGCGGTGTCAATCAACTGCCGCAGTACCCGCTTGTCCCTGACGATGCGGGCGTACGTCGCCACGTGTGCGGACGTGGAAACCTCGTTGGCCAGCGAGGTCAGGTAGCCGACGCCGCCGATTTGTTCCAGTTCCTTCTTGTCCGTGAGCTTTCCCGAGACGCTGAGGATGTCTATGCTGTTGCGGTCCTCAAACAGGTCCATGACGGACCGGAAGATGAGCTGGTGGTTCCGCTGATAGAAATCCTCCGGCGTGAGCACGTCCAGAACGCGGTTGATGGCATCGGGGTCAACCAGCAGCGCGCCGAGCAAGTGGCGCTCGGCGTCCAGGTTCTGCGGAGGGAGCTTGTCCATGGGGATGTCGGCCATGCGGTGCCATTATCCTAAAGCGTCAGGACGCGGACAAGAAAATTGTTGATTGGCTGTGCAGAAGTTGGTAACGTTCTCCCGTTCCTATCATCACGGAGGTGGCTCATGGAGATTCCTTGGCTGGATATGCTTATCCGGTTCCAAAACGGTCATGCGCAGGCAGCACTGGACCGCATCAGGCAGGAGCGGCTCGGCAACATCGACGCTTCGTTCGGCGAGAACGGCATCCTAAAGACCGGCTCTTCTGAACTCATCAAGATTCACGCGGCGTTGCCGTTCCTGGACGAGATAGAGAAGTTTCCCGGCTACCTGGAGTGGGAAACGGTCCGCCAACTGCGTACACACACAAGTGAATAGAGAGAACGGTCCGCTGCGGCGGACCGTTTATCATTTCTTCACCAGCGGACCGAACGGCGTATCGTCCACGTTCCAGCCCAGTTCCGTCAGCCGCGTCCGGATACTGTCCGCGATATCCCAGTCCTTGCGCGCCCGCGCCTGTTCGCGTTCATTCACCAGCGCATCAATTTCCGCCGGAGCATACATAACGGCAGGAACGATTCCGAACCGCTCAGAAACCAGTGAAAAGAATTCCTTCAGCTTTCTTCGCGTGTCGTCACCGACCCGCTCATCAAGCAAGGCCTTATTTGTCGCAGACACGAGCGTGAAGATTTCGCCGAAAGCGGCCGGCGAATTCAAATTGTTATCCATCGCTTCTTCAACTGCCACTGTCGAACCATGAATAGAATCAATAAACGCCTCATCATCAGTACCAATGTCCGTCATCGCATCAAGCCGGTATAAGAGCTGTGCGATTCTCTGTACCGCGGCCGCAGATGCCTTAAGCGCATCGTCGGACAACGCGAGCGGTTCGTGCCAGATCGCGGACAGGAAGAAGAAACGCAATGCTTCCGCCGGCCACTGCCGCAATGCTTCACGCAAGGATATGATGTTTCCGACCGACTTGGACATCTTCCCGCCCGACACTTGCAGGAACCCCGCATGCATCCAGTGACGGACGAACGGGACCTGTCCCGACGCGGCCTCCTGCTGGGCGATTTCCGCCTCATGATGGGGAAATTTCAGGTCAATGCCGCCGCCGTGCAAATCGTACTGGGGGCCGAAGTATGCCTCGGTCATTGCGGTATCCTCTATATGCCAGCCCGGACGTCCACGACCCAGCTCGCTGTCGTCCCATGACGACTCGGACGGCTTGGAAATCTTCCAGACGCAGAAGTCTCCCGGGTTTCGCTTGTCCGGGTTCTCGTCAATCCGGCTCACCGCGTCGTCCGCCTGCAGG
>DASPGX010000014.1:0-28676 GCA_035620375.1 Minisyncoccota bacterium
ACCCGCATATCCCCCTCCAGATCCTCCACGTCAAGGATGTTCGTATCTTGCACCGAGCTCTGGAGCACCTGCCCCGTGAAGCTGTCGGTTCCCGCGAGCACGGAGTCGCCGAGCAGCTCCACAATCTGTCCCTGCTGGTTGACGGACGGCGTGACGGAGAACTGGAATGACGCGCGGTATTTGGGCAGTCCCGCACCGACCCCGTAAGGCACGACGCCGATATTCCAGGTCACCTGCCCCGTATTCGGGTCAAATGCGGGAGAGGCGCCGTTGGTGGACGTCGCCCCGCCCTGGAATATCACCCCGGGAACCAGGGTCGTTCTCACGGTGGTCTCCCGGAGCTCATTGCCGGGGTTCGTGACCTCCCACGTCGCCGTGAACGTCGTCCGCTCCCCGGCTTCGGGAGGCACCGGACCGTCGGCATGTTCAAGCGCCTGCTGCAGGGACGGCTGGGAGCTGATGCGCGTCGTCAGGACGTCCTGGGCGAACACCTCGTTTCCGTCAACGCCCGTAGGCACGTTCGGCGTGCTCAACCGCGACGTCGCCTTCACGAAGAACGCCTGGGTTCCCCCGCCCCCCGGGAATCCGGATTTAAGCGGGACTCTGAAGCCGACGGCACCCGTCTTGCCCGGCGGCAGGGATGCCAAATCCGGAACGCCGGACGAGGTGAACCGGACCGTGTCCTGCGACTGGTCGAAGAACCCGTCCTCCGCGTCCACGCCGCTGAAATCGTACATTTGTCCCTCCAGTTTCACGCCGAGCTCCAGCCCGATGAGGTTGTGCCGGGAATTGTTGGTGTACTGAATCTCGTATTCCAGCGTATCGCCGGCATGGGCCGTGTAATCCCGGGAGCGGTTCACCGTCATCCGGACGGAAAGCAGCGGGCTGGACAGCAGGGTGACCGAGTCCGCGCGGACGAAATCGATGTATTCCCCGCCGACCTGCCGCTTCAGCACGGCGGTGACCGTCTTGGCTTCACGCTCCACGCCCGCCAGCACGCCCTGGATGGAGTAGCGTTTGCCGGCGCCGGACGCGAGTTCGGGAACCGGCCAGGTGTTTACTGACCCGTCCGGCTGCGGGCTGACGTCGCGCACCGTGAATCCTTCGGGATACGTCACCACCAGCCGGAGGTCGGAAAAATCCTCCTCGGTCTCGTTCCTGATATCCACGATGTACGTGACCGGCTGTCCGCTCACGGACGTCGGCGGGGCGGTGAGCGTCACAGTCACCGGCAGGTCCGTTATTGCCGTAGAGACGCGGACCTCTTTCTCAAAGGCGGAACGCAGGGATCCCGCTTCAAAAATCAGGTTCACCGTGGCCGTCTTGATGCTCCCCTTGTCCCCCACAAGGAACAGCGTAATCTCGCGCTCGCCCGACTCGCCGGGCTGCAGGGAGTCCACTTCAAATCCCTCGCTGTCGGGCTGAGTCGGCTCTCCGTCCACGAGAACAACGGAGCCTTCCGGATAGAAAATCCGGAAACTCATGTCGTGCAATTCCAGCTTGGTGTTGTTCTGCCACTTGAGCGTATAGGTTACCTCCTCACCGGAAACCGCGCGGTCAGTGCCCTCAAGCGTCAGGACCACGTCCTGGTCGCGGAACGACGGCGACGACCAGAAGAGCGAAGCGACGCTCACGATGAAAAGACCGACCGCGACGACGATGAGCCAGCGGAGCAGTCTACCGGAAGATGATGGTCGGCGCGGCATACCGGGGGGCGGGACGGATGTTGCAGGAGGAATATACGGCGCGCGCTCCGGAGTCACCGGGGCCGGAGGAACCGCGGGAGGCGGCTTCACCGGAGGGGAAACCGGGGAGGATTCCGGCGCGGATTTCGGGCTTCCGGAATCCAGGGGCTCGCTGGTGAAACCCTCGGGGACGGCGCCCACGGACGGGGAAACGGGATTTTCGGCCATATTCTTTACTATACGACACCCGGAGCGGTCGTTCCAGCGTGCGGCACCGGCGTCCCGGGACGGGCGGCGACCCTGAACAACACATTCAGCGAGCGCAGCGGCCGCCCCGCGACGTATTCGGTGAGTTCCTCCGCGGGTGTATGGCGCGGCACCGACGCGAACGGCGACTCTGCCACGCGGCCGGACAGCCACCGGATATCCTCGGCGGCAAGGTGCGTGCCCCGCCACCCCGCACGGGCGCACGACGGACACACGATTCCTCCGAGCTGGATGCAGAACACGCCCGCGCCCTCCGGGGCCGCGCCGCAGACGGCGCACTCCCCCGTCCGGGGCGCATATCCCAGAATGGCCAACAGGCCGAGCTGGACCGAGCGGAGGACCGGCAGGACATCCGCAGTTCCGCATGCGCTGATGCGGCGCAGCGAGCCCGACAGGAAATTCCATAACGCGTCATCACGTTCCTGGCCGACCACGATAACCTCCACCGTTTCCATAAGCACCCACACGGCCGCCGTGCGCAGAAGGTCCGAACGGACGGGAACGAAAGAGTCGCGCGCCAATGCGCCGGTGATAATGGGGCGCCCGCGCCCCGGGACCGCCTCAAAACGGACAAGGTTGCCGCGGTCCAGATGCATCCCCTGGACGGAACCTGCGCGCAGCGCGCCCCGCGCGACCGCGTTCAGACGGCCGGCACGCTCCGTATAGCAGTCCACGAGAAGGTCGTGCTCGCGGTGTACGCGCGTCCGGATGATGATGGCTTCGGTGAACACGCCGACATCATACCAAAAAGGCCTTCCCCGGAGGGAAGACCTGTTCGTTATTCAGAACCGGCACCGGCCGCCTGCCCGCGCCACGCATGGACATGCTCGTTCAACGCCCTCATGGCCTCGTTGAACTGTTCTTTGAACGTCTCCCGGCGCTCTTCGCCGATGAGCATCTGGAGGAATATCTCGTAGGTGACCGCCACCTTCTTGAAGATGCTCGCGTTGCACGACAGCGAGATGGTCGCGCCGGGATACTGATGCACCGCGCGCCTGCTCGCCGACGCGAACATGCTGAAGCGCGCAAGCGTCAGGTCCAGGAATTCCTGTACGGTATCCAGCTCGTGATGCAGCTGCGCGGTTTTCACCGCGCTCCGGCCCGGAATTCCGGCAACGGCCTGGCGCACCCGTACCAGCAACGCGCGGGCGTCGCTGAAGTATCCCAGGAACTCCTGCTGTCCCTCCTGTCCCCAGAACTGGAACGGGACCGAGTCCGGAGCCTTCGTAAACCCGATGACGCTCCCCCAGTGTAGGTGGAGATCCCTCAGAAGCGGCCGGACCGCCTCCTCGCGCTCCCCGAGGTCCAGCCCGTCCAGGATGAGCCCGACGATTCTCCGCCAGGCTTCGTCGTAATCTTCGGGCGCGGGACGGCGGTCGCCGGTGACTTCGCGCACGATGCGCCGTGCAGTATCTGCGGTTACCGGTGGCACCGGTGCCCCCTTTCCGTGAAAAAACCTGGGAGCATGATACCTATCCGGCCGCGGACGGCAAGCATCCCCCAATAAAAATATTTAACGGCTCACGAGATGAGCCGTTAAATGTGCAAGCTCCCGGAACGTTCGGTACCTACTCGAAATGAATCATTATTTCCCGCGAGTCGTCATGCTCGGGAAGGCCGGAAGGATTGTCCTTGTGCAGAATGAGGAATCCCCGGTTCGTGCCGTCACCCGGCCCGTCCGGCCTGGTAAACTCCAGCTCGCACTCAAAACCGACGAATTCCGTCGTCATCCATTCACCGGCGGTCATGCAATAGTGCTGGGCGATGATGAGTCCGTCCCAGTTAGTCAGCGTAACCGGAAAACTCGCCTCAAAAAACCACGTTCCCCGGGCCTTCCCGCGGATAGTCAGCGGCGAGGAGACGACCGCACCCGGCAACGGCTCATCCAGGATGAACACGTCGTCGGCCAGCGGCGTTGCTGAAGGCGCCGGCGATGGTGCGCCCTTCAACAACCAAACGCCCGCGGCGGCCGCGGCGGCGACGACGATTACCGTGAGTATCCGCTTCATGATGCCCATCGTACGACGTACGCGGCGGTAATTCAAGATAACCGAACGCCCGGCCGGAGCCGGGCGTTCACCCTGCGGCTGGGCTACGGAGCCGAGCGGAACACCGCGGTGAATGAAACCGTGAAGATGTCGTCGATAAGGTTGTCGCCCAGATTCTCGAAGAAGCTGCCGGAACCGAAGCGGATGTCCCATTTTGTCCGGTCAAGCTCCACGTTCTCCGCCGTGACCGAAAGCACGCCGCCCTCATTGGTGACGCGCACCGGGAATGATACGGGATTCGCGATGCCTTTGACTGTCAGGCTGCCGGACAATGTCCACGCGCCGTCCCCGTCCTGCACGAGATCCGTAAGCGCGAACTCACCCGTCGGATATTCTTCTACGTTGAAGAAGTCCTCGCTCTGCAGGTGGCGGGACAGCATGCTCCTGAAGTTGTCCGCGCTCCCCCGCCCGGTATCCGTGGCGGCAATCGTCGTCATATCCACCACGATGGAGCCTGACGCGACGCCGCCGTCCGCGATGGTCACCGCCCCGCCCGACAGGGCGACGGAGCCGGTGTCGTAGTACCCGTTAATGAGCGGCTTGCGTCCCCGCCACGTCATGGATGACGCGTCGGAATCCAGCAGATAGTCGCCGTCGGCCGGAACCGTGAACTCTTCCTTGGGTTCCGGTGTCGGCGACTCTTCCATGACCTCGCTTCCCCCGCTTTTTCCGCCCATGAATATCCAATACGCTCCGCCCGCGACAAGTGCCGCGACAATGATGAATAGATAGGTCTTCATGCGGCGCATCATATCCGCTGACGGTAAAAAAGCAACGGCCCGCGCAATGCGGGCCGTCCGGTTTCACTTCGCGGAGCGCAGGAGCTCCACTTCGTTGCCGTAATACACGGATTTGTTGTCCACCCAGTATCCGCGGACATCGGTCCACCGGATGACCGTCGCCGGAGAATCCAGGGTCAGCTTCTCATACCGGGCGCCGAACCGGCGGATGTCCTCCAGGAACGCTTCGGCGGTCGTCGCACCGTCGTCGGCGAGTTCCTTGGGCGTCAGGCCGCGGAAGGTCGTGTGCCGCACCTCGCTGACGGTCGCCATGACCGCCCAGGGCGCCAGGTGGCACGCGATGAGGATTTGGGCGCCGGGACGGTAGTCCCGCCACCCTTCGCGGATGCTGATGGTCTTCTCCCCGTGGTGGATGGCGTCTCGCATTCCGGTTTCCGGGGCGATGAGCAGTCCGTAGACGGGGTCGCGCATCTCATGCGCGGGCTTGTCTGCCATGATTCCTCCTTGCCGTAAAAGGTCCCCGCCAAGAGTACCGTTCATGCACGGCGGCGCAAGTTGACTTCCGCCCGCCGGACGGTAGACTCCCGCCCATCATGCCCATGCGCATCCAGGAGCCCGTCGTCCACGACCACACGGAGAACGAACTCGTGCTTATCGGCAAGGAATCGCTCCGCGGGCATCTCATACGCTCAAGCTCCACCGCGGCAGCGGGCGCGATGGCCAGGGGCCTCTTGATGACCGCGGCGGTCCTCTGGACCGCCGCCCTGCTGTCCAACTCGTTCCGGGACATCGGTTCCGTGCCCGGAGAAACCGTCCGTGCGGCATTCATGGCGATGGGCGTTATCGCGGCCGTGACGGGTTTCGTGGAAGCGTTCCGCTGGACGGAGTACCGCAAGGACCACGACGCGGAAAACGTCGTCACCCGGCTTACCAGCGCTGAACCCCGTCCCCTGAAAGACCACACGACATAAGGGAACGGCTATTTCCTCACGCCGAGCCAGACGGACTTGCCCGGTGCAAGTTCAAATTCCTTCTCCACGGTCAGCGACGTACGCTCGTCATCGGGACGGCGGACGAAGGGCTTCAGTGACGTGTCCGTCGCGATGGCGTCCGCCCACTCGCCGATGGCGTCCGCGAGGTCCGCGTCCGCGGCATGCCACTGTCCGTACGCATGCTCCCCCATCTTCAGGCCGGCCTCTTTGCGCATGTCCTGGAGCTGGCGCATGACCTCGCGCGCCCAGCCTTCGCGCATCAGCACGGGCGAGATATTCCGGTCCAGACTCACCGAACCCGCAGGTTCGTACGCCACGCTCTTCACATTCAGCTCGTCCTTGAGCAGCTGTTCCAGGTCGCCGGGCAGCGGTGCGGGCAACGGCACGGTGACCGATGCGAGCGGCTGACGGACCCTGATGCCCGCGTCCTTGCGTTGCGCGAGACCCGCGGTCACGAACTCGCGCAAACGCGCCATCTGCTCCTCCACGGCGGTGTCGAAATGAACAGGGTCGGCGGCGGGCCAGTCATGCAGATGGACTGATTCCGTTCCGGGAGCCGCGCCGCGGTGCAGCCGCTGATGCATGTCCTCGGCGAGATACGGCACAAAAGGCGCCAGAAGCTTGTCCAGCTCAAGAAGCACGTGCCGCAGGAACCCAAGCGCTTCGGGCCGCTTCCGGCTCCGGCGGAGCCACCACTGCGACAGGTCGCTCACGACGAAGTGCTCCAGTTCCCGCGCCGCCGCGGTCGGGTCGTACGCCTCCATCTTCGCCGTCGTATCCGCAATGACGCGGTGCAGCCGCGACATCAGCCACCGGTCGAGCATGTGCGTCGGGCGTTCGCCATGGCGCCAGTCCCCGCCCGCGCCGTGCGCGGCATAGAGCTCCCAGAAGCGCAGGCAATTCTCCAGTATCATGATGAATCCGGTGAGCCGCTCACGTACGTCCTTCATGTCGAACAGCTTCGGGTCGCCCGGCGCGTTGACCGTATAGAAATACCAGCGTGCCGCGTCCACGCCGACGTCATCCATCACCTTGGCCGGGTCCACGACGTTCCCCTTGGACTTGGACATCTTCCGCCCCTTGTCGTCCAGTACATGCCCGAACGAGAGGACGTTCCGGTACGGCGCTCCTTTCCCCAGGGCGACCGAAACCGCAAGGAGCGTATAGAACCATCCGCGGGTCTGGTCGATGCCCTCGGCGATGAAGTCCGCCGGAAACTGTCCCTGTGCCACGGTCCGGTTCTCAAACGGCCAATGCCATTGCGCCAGCGGCATGGCGCCCGAATCGAACCATACGTCCACAAGGTCGGGAACGCGGCGGAGGATTTTCTTCGTTGCGGGGTGGCGCAGAACAACCTCGTCCACAAACGGCCGGTGCGGGTCAACCGTGCCCGTGGCGTCCCGGGGAAGGTTTTTTACGGTCATCGGTTCGACCTGCGCGTAGGTCACGTACGGCTTGGGGTCCCGGGCCTCTTTTGCCGCTATGGCAGTCCGCCGGTCCCATCCCGCGGAAGCCATCGCCATCATCCATATGGGATATTCGTGGCTGACCACCAGGATATGTTTGCCGGCGTACTTGACCTGCAGATCCCTGAGAACGGTCCACACGCGCGCCCGGAGATCCTCCAGCGATTCTCCGTTCGGTGGGCGCTGTTCGAACCGGAGGCGGTACGTCGGATACGCGTCGTGATACCGGGAATCATGGCAGCCGGCGAGCGTTGGCCCGAGTTCGATTTCCGCAAGCCGCTTGTCCGTCACGACGCGCCGGATGCCGAGCTCTTCCGCAGCAATCTCGGCCGTCTCCCGCGTACGCTGAATCGGCGACGAAATCACCGCCGCAAACTTCTGGCGCCGGGAACGGAGCTTGCGCGCGAGATTCCGCGCCGCACGGCGGGCCTGCGCCCGTCCCGTTGCGGTCAGTCCGAAGTTCCCCTGACCCGAGTCGACGATGTTTTTGACGTTGTTCTCCGCCTCCCCGTGCCTCATGACCCAGAGCGTCGCCGGCTTGTCCGCGCGGTACTTCTCCAGCTCCTCATAGGAGCCGATGATGAGCGGTTCGCCGGAAGGTTTGCCGCGGCGGTCCGTCACCGACCACGCGGGCAGAGGTGTTCCCCAGTACCGTTCCCGCGAAAACGCCCAGTCCTTGCCTTCGTTCAGCCACTGCCCGAAACGCCCGTCGCGCAGGTGGCCGGGAATCCAGTTCACGCCCGCATTCGCCGAAAGCAGTTTGGCACGCAGGGACGACATGCTGACGAACCAGGAATCCTTCGCGTAATACAGAAGCGGCGTACCGCACCGCCAACAGAACGGGTATTCATGCTCGTACGGCTGCTCGCGGACCAGACGGCCCTTGGCGGCAAGCAGGTCCACTATCCGTTGTTCGGTCTTGGCGTCTTTCACGTACCTGCCGTTGAGGTCCTTATGGACGCCGGTGAACGTCCCCTGCTCGGATACCGTGTGGTGCTTGGGCAGACCGGCCTTCGTCCCGAGCTTATAGTCGTCGTCGCCGTACATGACCGCCGTGTGCACGATGCCGGTGCCGTCGGTCGTGGACACAAAATCAGCCTCCAGAATTCGGTACGAACGCGGGCCGCGCAGCTTCGGGACGCTGAACAGCGGCTCGTATGCCAGTCCCGCAAGCGCCGAACCCTTGAATTCGGCCTCAATGGCCAGGGGCGCGCCGAGGACCTGGACCGCAAGTTCCTTGGCAACGATGAAATAGTCCTCGCCGCGCTTGGCGAGTACGTATTCGATACGCGGACCCACGGCGAGCGCCACGTTTCCCGGCAGGGTCCACGCCGTAGTGGTCCAGGCGACGACGGCGGTGCCCCTCGGAAGCGGGACCGTCCCCCCGTCGGCCCCCTTCACTTTGACTCCGGACTTAAGTCTGAATGACACATACACGGAACGGTCCGAGACGGTCTGATACCCCAGCGCGACTTCATGACTGGACAGTCCGGTTCCGCACCTCGTACAGAACGGAATGACCCGGTGCGCCCGGTACAGAAGCTTTTTGTCCGCGAAACGCCTGATGACATGCCAGAGCGACTCCACATACGGCGCCTCGTACGTCACGTACGGGTCGTCCAGGTCCACCCAGTAGGCCATCCGGCGCGTGAATTCCTCCCACTGATTCTTGAATTTCCAGACGCTCTCGCGGCACTTGGCGTTGAACTTCGCGATTCCGTATTTCTCAATATCCTTCTTGCTTTTGAATCCGAGCTCCTTTTCCACCTGCAGCTCCACCGGCAACCCGTGCGTGTCCCAGCCGCCCTTGCGGAGCACGCGGTATCCACGCATCGTCCAGAAGCGCGCGAACAGGTCCTTGAATGAGCGGCCGATGAAGTGATGGATGCCCGGACTGCCGTTCGCGGTCGGCGGCCCCTCAAAGAACACGAAATCCTTCCGGGCCTTTCCGCCCTTCTTGGGGTCCATGCTCTTGGCGAAGATATCCCGCTCCTGCCAGAACTTCCGTATGCGCTCGGTCGTACCCCGGAAATCGGCCATAATCCTCTATGATACGCCTTTGTGCGCGTACTTTTCAATGATTTGACATAACGTGCAAGCAGACGTACGATGTGCCCGTTCACTTCCATCGGAGGCAGACACATGCGTAACCGCCAGAGCGGCTTCACGGCAGTGGAAGTCGTCATCGCGCTCGTGGGCGTCGTCATCGCCCTGCTCATCGCGGCCTGGGCCCTGGGCCCGGTCGTGGCGAACTTCTCCGCACGGGTGCCCCCGGTCATCGCCGCGCCGCCGCCGGCCGCTCCCTGGCCGGCTGTCCCGAGCCAGACGCGCTACGTCCCCTGCTATGCGGACCGCAACTGCACGCAGGCGATTGCGGACTTCGTCGCTCGCGCGGAATCCGCCGGATTTTCCGTGGAACCCGTCGGCCCGTACACGTTCAACGGACAGACGTGCGGGTACTACTTCCTGCTGCGGCCGCAGGCACCCTGACCGTTCGCGCCGGACTTCTGTCCGGCGTTGACTTTTTATGAAAAATGTTGCAAAATATTCACCGTCTGACCTTTCCGACCCAAGGAGAATCCCATGTACCGATTGTTCATGCTCGCGTCGGCCCTGACGCTTGCCGCACCCCTGCGCGCGCAGGACGCGTCCGGAGAGAAGAAGCCGGTCCGCCTGGTCGTGGAGTCCTTCTTCTTCGCGGACAACACGGAATTCCTCGGAAATCCGTTCCGCGAGGGACAGACGCTGCTGGGCTCGCAGACGGGCGTCGCCGTGGCGTTTCCGCTCGGCGACCGGGCGGAGGTGCGTCTGGGCGCGTTCGGCGACCTCCGTGCGGGCTCGGAGCCGGCGTTCCAAAAGGTGCGGCCGATGGCGTCGCTGGTCATCACCGGCGGCGCGGACCGCTTCGTGATGGGTACGCTCATCACCCATCCGTCGATTCCGGAGACCGGACCGGAGCGCAGCGGGAGGCACGGACTGCTTCCCCCGCTTCAGGATGAGCACTTGGCCATCGAGCGCGGGTACGAGAACGGCCTGCAGTGGCTCCGCGGCGGCGGACGCCTGCAGAACGAGCTCTGGATCAACTGGCAACTGCTGAACACGCCCGGGCACCGCGAAAAGTTCGACGCCGGATACACCGGAGCCGTCAGGCTCTTCGGCCCGCTGTCGCTGGGCGCCCAGTTCCATGTCGTCCATCACGGCGGACAGCTCTACGACGCCGGCCAGCCGGTATCCGACAGCTTCGCGGGAGGCGCGGGACTCATCCTGAACCGCTCCCGGCCGAAACTGCTCCTGCTCGCCGGACCGCGTCTGAAGAGCATAAGCACCGAGCTGTACTGGCTCGGCTCGTCCCACGTGCCGGACCGCAGCGCCGATGCGACGAAGCTTGCCGGCGACGGCATCTTCTACCGGACGACCTGGCGGTGGGGCGGCTGGCGCGCCCATGTCATCCGCTGGTGGGCCAAGGACTTCGTCAAAGACGAAGGCGACCCGAATTACGGATTCCTGTGGTACGACGGCACACCGGACCCGCGCACGGGAACGGGAACATGGAGGCGCTACAGCGAAGTCGGACTGGAGCGGGAATTCCGTCTTGCCGATGAACTGACCGCCGAGGCGGGGGCCCGCCTGCACTGGGTGGACGGCGACATGGACTATTCGTACGAAATCCACGCCGTACTCGGCCTGGACCGGGTCCTGCGGCGGTGAATATCCGACGGGGACGTGCTGAGGCACGTCCCCGTTTTCGTTACGGCAACGGTGGCGTCACCGGGAACGGTGTCGGCGCCGGGGTCGATGCGGCCGAAGACGCCGCGCCCACCAGGAACTGCGCGGGCCACTTGCGGTACCAGCTCTTGAATTCCTGGACCTCGGTGTGTCCGTCCGCATAGGTCACCCGGTACGTTGCGACCGCGGAGCCGCCCGGATGCGGCCATTCCACCTGCCTGGTCTCGCCCGGCGCAAGCTCGTCCGTTTCTATATATATAGGGTCGCCGGCAGGCACCTCCGTCAGCGTCACCGGCCCCTCGATTTCCGCGCTGCGCCCGTCCTTGGTTCCGTACAGCTCGAACGTCACGCGATCCCCGTGCACATAGCCGATGACCAGAACGGCGCCGGGCGTGTCGTTCCGGAACTTCATGTCCAAATCGGGTTCGTAAATGGTCGCGTCCAGTCCGGGTCCGATGAACCTGCCGTCGCCGTCTTTCTCATAATAGCCGACCCTGAATGAGTGGTTCCGCCGCGCCGTGATGGGCAGGCCCGCATCCAGTGCGGCGCGGAACAGCGTGGTGGAAACCTGGCACAGTCCCCCGCCGAACTCCGGGACGGTGCGGTCGCCCTTGATGACCAGCTCCGGAAGATAGCCGGTCGTATTGTCGATGGTGCCCAGCGCCCCGAGCGTGGAAAATTCCTCGCCGGGATGCACGACCTGGCCGGACAGAAACCGTGTTCCGTTCGTGATGTTGCTGATGCGGTTCCGGGGACTTCCGGTGAACGGGGTCGTGGCCTTGCCGATGAGTTCCGTGATACCGGAGTCCGGCCCGATGCTCACCGCGGGCGGCACCGCCTGACCGACGGGTATGAACACGGTGTCTTCGACGCCGCCCTCCGCACGGCGCTCAAGGAGACCGACGATACGCTCCACAAGCTCATCCTCGCGGACAGAGCGCCCGTACTTGGGCGGAATGAACCCCGTGATGAGTCCCCCTTCCGTCGTAACCTCCGCGGCCTCGGGAGGAATGGCAAGCTGGTCGGCGATGCGGGTGACGTACTCGCTGATGCGGCGGTTGCTGAAACCGACCACCAACCGGTCGCCTTCATACTCGTTCTCCATCCACGACCCGAGCACATCGGCGGTGACGGCGAATGAAAACCGGTCGAAATTCAGATACACGGGTCGTTCCAGAATCCGCCGCGCGGAAACTTCGGCCTGCCGCGCCGACTCCATCGTTGCACGGGGCTCGTCGTCCACGAGCGGCACGACGACGGGGCCGCCGGAAAGCGCACCGAACTGCCCGGCGAGCATCGCCCGGGCCGCCTCGTGGTCGATGGCCTTGCCGGGCTGGGTATCCGTCAGCAGAGTGACGCTCCGTCCCTGTATCAGCAACCGCAGGTCCTTGCGGGCGACGTCGGAAAGCTGGCCGAATTCTTCAACGCGGTCGGCGAGCAGGGTCTCGTCCATGGCGACAGGGGCGGGAATGACGTTCCGGGCCCAAAGCGCGCCGAGGCGCTCCGTCACCTGCTGCCACCGCGAACCGCGATGGCCTCGTTCCATCGCCAAATCCAGCGCCTGCTGGATGTTCAGGTCAAAACCCACGCTCTCGGGAAGGACCACCTCGTAGTAGTCGCCGATGCGCACGGCAACGCCGTCGCGCTCAAGACGGTCGATATGCTCCTGGACGCGGAGCGCGGCATCCTCGGGCGAAAGGTTCCCTACCGGGACCGAACCGATGGCGGTGCGCGCGGTGATGCGGTCCGCATAAAATGCGGACGCCGCCGCCGCGACGCCTGCAAAAACCGCTATGACGATTCCCGCCACGAGCGCAATTCGGAGTCGGGGTGAGGACGGCATGGTCATCGCATCAGATTGCCTGAAGCTCGTTCAGCGCCTGTTCGTAGTACGAAATCGCCTGGTGCGCTTCCGCATGACGGAGCGCGAATTCCATCTCGTGCGCGACGCGGTTCCGCAGCTTGTGCGCCCACCAGAGACCGTCCAGGGAAACCAGTCCGCCGGGTCCGATGTTCATGAGGCGTTCGCCGATGCCGTCGCCGGCATACCCCGCGGACGCGAGCGCCGCATCGGCGAGTTTGTCCGCCTCCAGAACGCCCAGCTTCCAGTCGGCCTCGCGCGGCGAATCCAAATACCCCAGAACCTGCCGCCACGCACCGGCCAAAGGACCCTGCGGGACCGGAACGGCCGCCAGATCCTGTTCGGGTACCTGGGTCGCGGGCAACTGTCCCAGGCCGCGGAATTTCACCAGTCCGATGACCGTAACGACAAGGAACAGCAGTGTCACGGCAACGCCCATATCGCGGAGCAGCGCCTGCACGCCGTCCAGCTGTATCCGGCCGGAAAAGTATTCCGTGATGTTGGCCGGCGAATACCGGAACAGGTCGAACCCGATGAACTCCGGCGTGTAGATGCCGGAGAGTCCGCGGATGATGAGTTCGTCCAGTGGCTGCATCGCGGTAATCAAAGCCCGAGCCGTTCCACGGCAGAGGCAACCTGCAATACTTTCTGTTCACCGAACATCGGTCCGATAACCTGGAAACCGACGGGAAGTCCGCTGGCCGCGCCGTTCCCGCACGGCACCGAAATAGCGGGAACTCCGGCAAGGTTCACCGGCACGGTGTACACGTCCGACAGATACATCGCCAGAGGATCGGCGGTCCGCTCGCCGAGCTTGAACGCCGTCGTGGGACTCGTCGGCCCGACGATGACGTCCACGCTCCGGAATGCATCGTCAAAATCTTTGCGCACAAGCGCACGCACACGCTGGGCCTGGAGGTAATATGCGTCAAAATATCCGGCCGAAAGCGCGTACGTGCCCAGCAGGATGCGCCGCGCCGGTTCCGGACCGAATCCCTTTGCGCGGCTGGACGTGTAGACGTCCAGGATGGCGTCCGCCTTTTTGGAAAGCCCGTACCGGATGCCGTCAAAACGCGCCAGGTTCGCCGACGCCTCCGACGGAAGGACGATGTAGTACACGGCCAGGGCGTACGGCGTATGCGGCAGCGAAACCTCAACGATGTCCGCTCCCGCGTTGGACAGCCCGTCGATGGCGGCACGGACCCGCTCGTCCACCTCTTCAGACAGTCCCCTGCCGAAATATTCCTTGGGCACACCGATTTTCATTCCGGCGACTCCCGCATCCAGCGTCTCGGTATGGTCGGCAACCGGGACCGGTGCGGACGTCGCGTCCATCGCATCCTCACCGCTGATGACGTTCATCACCTCCGCCGCGTCGCGCACCGTCTTGGTCAGCGGACCGATTTGGTCCAGCGAGGACGCCAGTGCGATGAGACCGTGCCGCGATACCCGCCCGTACGTCGGCTTCAGCCCGACGATGCCGCAAAGCGATGCGGGCTGGCGGATTGACCCGCCGGTATCGGAGCCCAGGGAGAACACGCACAAATCCGCGGCCACTGCGGCGGCCGAGCCGGCCGATGAACCCCCGGGCACGCGGGAGGTATCCAACGGATTCCGTACGGGACCGTACGCGGAGTTCTCTCCCGACGAGCCCATCGCGAACTCATCCATGTTCGTCTTCCCCAGAAGCTGGGCGTCGGCCGCCCTCAGTCGGGCGATAACGGTCGCATCGTACGACGCAACGTACTTCTCCAGGATGCGGGATCCCGCCGTACTCACGCCGCCGGCAACAAGCATGTTGTCCTTGGCGGCGTACGGGACTCCCGCCAGCGGGGATGACTCGCGTTCATACGGCACGAATCCGTCGGACACCGAAAGGAACGCGTTGAGCTTCTTGCCTTCTCCTCCGATGCGCTTCGCATACGCATCGTAGATTTCCGCGGCCGAAACCTCCTTCTTCGCGAAGGCCTTCCGCAATGAACCGATGGTGTATCCGGTTGCCCTCATGATTCGCGCCGCAACACGCTGTTGACCTTTACGTAGCCGTCAGCGGAGTCCGGCGCCTGTCCGACGAGACGCTCCTGGAGCTCCGCGCCCATGGGAAAAATATTCCGGTGTTCGTCCGCACGCGTCCGGCCGGTCAGTCCGGTCACCTGATACAACGGCTCAACGCCCTCCGTCGGGACGCTCTGCAGGATTTCCACGTAATCAAGAACGGATGAAAGGTCCTTTATCATCCGCTCGCGGGTCTTGGCGTCAATATCAATGCGCGCAAGAGATGCGATGTGATTTACGTCTTTATCCGTCAGCATGACCGAAAAATAGCATGAAATCACGGCAAATCAAAAGCTCCGACGGGTGTCGGAGCCGGGGCGGAGGGGCCACTATTCCGCCGGAGGCGGAACAAATCTCGCCTCAGGGTATTGGAGGGGGCGGACGGGGCTCCAACCCGTCGATCCAGGCTTTGCAGGCCTGTGCCTTGCTATGGAGTTCTCGGACCACGCCCCCGATTCATTTTCGCGGAGCGGCCGGAAACGTCAATGACCCGGCGGGCTCTCCGCCACGCAGGCGCACCGGGAAGAACAGGACCGCACGCAACTCCGTGAGCAATGCACCATAGCGCGGCTGCTCCGGTCCGTACGACCGCCACATCTCCCGGGTGCCCAGCCACAATTTCCGCCAGTCGCGGACGCGGACCTTTTCATGGATGCGGTAATACGCCGCTCCGGACGCTCCGGCGACCAGCTGGGCCACCCGCTCGTACTCGCGCTGTCCGCCTGCCGGCGTGAATTGCCAGTGCACGATGTCGTAGATGCCGGGCAGCTCCTGCCGGAATGAGAATCGCCAGGAAACGACCGCGTTCCGGACCCGGATTCCCGAGGTGCATTCGTACGGCACTCCACAGGGGCGGAGCACTTCGGCGAACTCCCCTTCCGGAGGCGCCACAGCGGCCGGCTGTGCCTGTGCACGCGCGCCCGACGACAGCGGGGCAGCGAGCGCCACGACAAGCATGATGCCTGCGGAACTCGTTCTCCATCCCACCTGAAACCTCCGTCACTGAGTGCTATTATACAACGAAAAACCTTCTATTTCAAGAGTTTGCGGAACTCTGACTCGGTCAGCACCGTCGTTCGGTATTTTGCCGCCGCTTTGGTTTTCGTTCCGCCCGGGTCGGCGCCGACGACAAGATAGTCCGTGTCCTTGCCGACCGTGCCCGAGGCCTTGCCGCCGAGACCGCGCACCTCCGCTTCGGCTTCCTCGCGCGACATTGTCTCCAAGGTTCCCGTGATGACGAACGACTTGCCGGTAAGTTTGCCATGCACCGCACGTACCGCCGTAACGTGCACCCCTGCATTGGTGAACTTCTCCAGCAAACGCTTGTGCACCGGAGCGGCGAACCACCGTACGATGCTTTCGGCGACCACGTCGCCGACGTCGGGAACCTCAAGGAGTTCGTCCTTTTCCGCCCCCGCGATGCGGTCCAGCGTATGGAATTTCTCCGCAAGATCGCGGGCGGTCTCCTCCCCCACGTTCGGGATGCCTAAACCGTAGACGAACCGGTGCAAGGGCACCGTCTTGCGCTCGTTGATAGCTTGAATGACCTTGCGGCTGGAAACCTCGGCGAAGCGTGGCAGGTTCTCCAGGTCGTCCGCGGTCAGCGTGAAAAGATCGGCGGCGTCCTGAATGAGTCCCGCGTCCATGAGCTGGTCGATGATTTTCGGACCCACGCCGTCGATATCCAGCGCGTTGCGCGAAACAAAGTGATAGATGTCCTGGCGGCGGCGCGCCGGACACTCCTTATTTACGCAGGCGTACGCCACCTTCCCCTCTTCCTTCTTTATGGGCCCGTGGCAGACCGGACACTTGGCGGGCATTCTGAATTCCTTTGCGCCCTTAGGCCGGAGTTCGGGAAGCACTTTGATGACGTCCGGAATAACATCGCCGGCCCGGCCCACGATGACGGTATCACCGATTTTCACGCCCAGCCTCCGCACTTCATCCAGATTATGGAGCGTCGCCCGTGTTACGGTCGTCCCGCCGATGTGCACCGGTTTGAGGTGCGCGACCGGCGTCAGCACGCCCGTGCGGCCGACCTGCACCCGGATGTCTTCCACCACCGTCTCGGCCTGTCGGGCGGTGAATTTGAACGCCAGCGCTCCCCGCGGCGCCTTCCCGACGACTCCCGCACGGCGGTACACGCCGTTGTCGTTTACCGATACAACAACGCCGTCGAATTCGTAGTCCAGTTTGTCGCGCTTGTCCTCCCATGCGGCATGGAACTTCAGGATGCCGGCAACCGATTCCGCCACTTTGCCGTTCGGATTCACGGGTATCCCCCATTCGCGGAGCGCACCGTACTCCTCGGCATGCGATGCGAACGCGCCGCCGTACGCACCGTCCGTGCCGACGACCGAATACGCGTAGAACGAAAGCCTGACGCCCGGCGCGACCGCGAAATCCTTCTTGCGTATCATCCCCGCCGCAAGGTTCCTCGGGTTCGCGTGAGGCTCCTCTCCTTCCTTCGCCAGCTTCCGGTTGATGCGGGCGAATTCCGTCTTCGTCAGGAATACCTCCCCGCGGACGAACAGCACGTCGGGCGCCCGGCGGTCATCTTCCCGCAATCGCAGCGGAACCGCTTCCACGGTCCTGACGTTCTGCGTCACGTCATCCCCGGTCTCGCCGTCTCCGCGCGTTGATGCGGACTCCAGCAGGCCCTTCTCGTACCTCAGTTCAATCGCCAGGCCGTCCATCTTCAGGTCACAGTAAAACCCCCCGGCATACGGCCGGCCCAGAGCGCCGTCCAGCCGCTCCTTCCAGTCGCGCAGGTCTTCCTCGTTGAACGCGTCGTTGAGCGACAGCATCCGTGCCGGATGCCGGACCTTGGTGAATCCCTTCGTCGGCGCACCGGCCACGCGCTGCGTCGGCGAGTCCGGAGTCACCAAGTCCGGGAATTCCGCCTCAAGGTCAAAAAGCTCCTTCTTCAGGGAGTCCAGCGCATCCTCGGAAATGGAAAGCCTGTCCAGTACGTGATGCTCGTAACGGTATTTGGCGATGAGTTCACGGAGCTTGGCTGCCCGCGCCTTGGCTTCCTTCTTATCCATGCTGAAAGTCTACCGTTTCCGGTACTCCCTTGCCAGATTTAACGGCTCACCGCATGAGCCGTTAAATCCCTTGGCAGACCCTGTTTTTCCGTGGACCGCAGTATCCGGATGGGATTCAAGGCGTCGACAAGGTCCACATGGCCTGAGCGCGCCGGAACACCCGCGCTTGCCCGAGTTCAAGGCGCGAGTGAGTACCGAATCGAGGCGTACTGACGTACGGCGAGGGAGGACCGGAGGGAGCAACGCAGAAATCGGGCAAGCCCCTGCGGCAGAAAAACGGAAACCCCGCCCTATTCAGGCGGGGCCGTTTTTCTGCGCGGGTGTTCTGGCTACTGCGAGATTTGCAGGGCGCGGGAGGAATTACGGTAGGTCCCGGTCACCCGGAACTCCAACGACCCCGTCCCCAGCATCGTGCAGTCGCCCGTCACCAACATGCCCGTGGAAAGATCGGTCACCTCAAACATCACATCCCGCAGTACCTGACGGTCCACGGTCATGCCGCTGCGGGTCTCGTACAGACAGGTCTCCATCCCCGAATCTGCGGAATACAGCGCAATGACCGAGTCGCGCGCCGCGCCGATGGTGCGCAAGTTCCGCAGGAACAACGTGTTCAACGATAACCCGACCGACAGGATGATGGTCATGATAAGCAGCGAGTAGATGAGGATAGAACCCCGGTTGTTCAATTTCTTTTTCATCAGTTGGACAGGTCCGTCACGAGATCGCGGGAAACAACCGTCGTCTGCAGGGCGACCGACACCTGGTATGCCGGATTGGACGCGATGTTCTCCAGCGTCATGGGAATGGTGACCCGCGCCTGTAGGTCATCGGGTCCGGAACCGCTGACGCAGAACGCGAATGACGTGACGCGGACTTCGGGAGACGTCAGTTCTTCGCCGTTCCGCAGAACGACCCCGTTCGCCGCGTCATACGCATACGTGATGGCGCCCTCGACGGGGTGGTCCAGCATGATGGTCCGCGTCGTCACGGGGTCCGGAACGCCGGTACAGTCCGAGTCCCCGGACGGAATCCGCGACACGCGGATTTCGCGGGCGATGCTTTCAATCACAAACAGGGCGTTCTCCTGAACGCGCGCCGCACCGATGGCCCGGCGCTGGAGTCCGAGGACCCGCGTGTACAGACCGCTCACCGAAATGATGATGAACGAGAACACCGCCGTGGCGACGAGCATCTCCACGAGTGAAAACCCCCGTTGTCGTTCCGGGTACATCATGGTCCGGGCTCCAGCCAGTCGAACAGGTGCTCGGTGACGACGACGCTGTGGTCGGCGTTGCTCGTCCAGGCGACTTCGCTGGTGACGATGAGGTGGGTCGCCGATTCGGCTTCCACCGTTATCGTACGGTGGAACGGAGTATCCGTGCCCTGGTCATACCGGTACCGGCCGTAGTCGTCGCGCTTGAGCGGTACGTCGCCGGTGAGCTGGGGGAACGTGTCGTTGAACTGCACCTGGCATCCGCCCGTGCAGTCGTCAAACAGATCCCCCATCGGAACGGGGCTTCCCGCGAACCAGTTGTCGTCCCGCATGCCGCGCACCAGCTCAATCCCCTCCTGTGCCAGGCCCGAGGCGACAAGGTTCTCCTCAATGGCGCGCGAAACCCTGAACGCGGCGTTCACCTGCGCGAACAACGGAGTAAGCGCGACCGAAAGGACGGCCAGGGCGACCAGGGCCTCCACCAGGCTGAATCCGTTCCGGTTCTGCGTCATTGTGTCGTGTATATCCTCCCCGAACCCGTGATATTCACCGTGCGGCATGCCGTGGAAGGACACCGCGCCCCGGACGCCTTCACGCTGACGGACAGGTCAGGCCCGCCGCGGGCGCCGTCCAGGTAGGTGTACGGAAGCGGCGGCTCGAAGAAAATGTCTCCCGTGCCCACGAGTTCCAGGCCGCCGGACAGCGCAATTTCGCGGATGACGTCGTCCTCGCCCAGCGTGAACACGTGGTCGTCCACCACGCAATCGGTGACGGAAGCGTCCGGTCCCGCATACAGCACATAGCTCCCCTCGTCCAGGAATGCGATGCCGTACCCGCACCGCAGCAGCCCGCCGAATCCCGCGCCGGAGATCGCCAGTCCCTGCGCTTCGCGGATGTCGCTGACCATGCCCGTCGCCGCCGCGGCGAGTTCGTTGCGCTGACGGGAAAAATTGCTGACCAGGAATCCGGCCAGCATGACCATGATGACCGAAACGATGAGCAGTTCTATGAGGGTGAATCCTTTGTTCATGTCAGGTACAGGAACCATTCGGCAAGACCGGCGAACAAATCCTGGCGAATCATCGCGCCGGCGCCCATGGCCGTAAGGAACGAGCCGAACGGGAGCGCGGTCTTCATGCCTGCCCGTCCGGTGGCCAGCAGGATGATTCCCGTCAACGCCCCCGCCCACACCGCGCACAGCAGGACGAACAATGCGACGGGCCACCCGAACACCAAACCGAGCGCAGCCCCGAGGCCGACATCGCCGAATCCCATCCCCCGCCCGCGGGTCCCCGCATGCAGCAGTCCGAACAGGAGCATCAGCACCAGCGCGCCGGTACCGGCAGAGACCGGCGTGGGCATATCCCAGATTGCGATGCGGAGCACGGCAAGCGCGCCGAGCGGTATGACCAGCTCGTCAGGGAGCAGATGGTGGCGGAGGTCAAAGAAGAACAGCATGACCAGGACCACAATAATCGCCATCTCGGTCAGGGTGAGTCCTCCGCTGAATCCGCGGTACCAGGCGTACGCGCCCAGTGCGGACGCCATGACCAGCTCCATCAGCGGATAACGCGGCGAAATTGCCGTGCCGCAGTACCGGCATCTGCCGCGCAGCGCCAGAAAACTGACCAAGGGCACGAGGTCGTACCATGCAAGCACATGGCCGCACGACGGGCATTCTGACCGTCCGGCCACGATGCCGCCGCGGACGCCCAGGCGCTCCACGAACACACTCGTGAAACTTCCCAGGCACAGCCCGACACCGGCCGCGACGAGTACCTCAAGCATGCTGACAGTATACCAAAACCCGCCCGGGAGGGCGGGTTTTGTGCCGTGCCTTCCGTTAGTCGAAGGACAGGTTACCCAGGTCGTAGATACATGCGTCGCGCGTGTCGCAGGTCTCTGCGCTGCCGTCCACTCCTCCGCCGACAACCGACGTCGGCCCGTTGATGTCCGCGTCGCCGTTCAGGGCTCCGACCGCTTTCTGCTCAAGTCGGGAATAGAGCATGTAGCTGTGCTTCGCCGCACTGACCGCATATCCGTAGTCCGCGGCATCCAGCGGGTCCTGCGGAACGCGGGTAATGTACGTGGTGCCGTCCAGATCGCTGAGCGCGTCAGGGTAGACTCCGCCGTTGTCCTCGTAATACAACTCCAGCGCCGAACGGAGCTGGTTCACGTCCGCGATGCGCTTTGCGTCACGCGAACGGGCGCGGGCCGCACCAAGCTGCAACAGTACGAGCGTGGCAAGCACGCCGATGATGGCGATGACGACCAGCAACTCCACGAGGGTGAAGCCGCCCGTCGTATCGCGCTTCAATACTTTTGGCACGTATACGTTGGCATCAGCACCGTCCCGGAGGGCCTTTGGCCCTGCCGTGAAGGATGCAAGCTGCCGGTTAATGCGTCTACTATATCTATCCCGCTCCCTTTCCGCACCCCGCCTTATCAACACGGCGCTACCCCGCCGATACGAGGGAGTACAGCGGCAAAAGGACCGAGGACACCAGGGCGGCGACGCCGACACCGAGGACCAGAACCAGCACCGGCTCGATGAGCGTGGAAATCGTGGCGATGCTGTTGTCCGCCTCCGTCCGGTAGAACGTGCTGACGTGCTCAAGCATGAAGTCCATCTTTCCGGTCTGCTCGCCGATGGAAATCATGGAAGACATCAGGGGCGGGATTTCCGGATACTTCTTCAGCGCGTCGGACATCAGTCCTCCCCCGCGGACGGCCTCCTCCGACTCAAGCAGGATGTTGGTGTACACATGATTGTCCACGACGTCCGCGGTCACGCGGAGGGCGTCAAGGATGGCGATTTCCGATTTGATGAGCGTTCCCATGTTCTCGGCGATGCGCGCCAGGTACAGGTTGCGCATGATTTTGCCGAACAACGGCGCCCGCAACTTGTATTCGTCGATGGCGCGCCTGCCGTCTTCGCTCTTGGACCACTGCCAGATGCCGGCGGCGAGCAGGATGATGCCGCCGAGGATGAGCACGAGATAGGAATTGACGAAGTCCGTCACCGTGATGAGGATTCTCGTGGACAACGGCAGCTCGGACACTCCGGCTTCCTCAAAGATGACCAGGAGCTGCGGAAGCACGTAAATCACCATGATGAGCGCAACCACCAGCATCGCGAAGATGACGAACGCCGGGTACGCAAGGGCGTTGCGCACCTTGCCCGCGATGGCCTGCGAGCGCTCCAGGTAGTCCGCAAGATACAGCAGCGACTGCTGGAGGCGTCCGGAAACCTCGCCGGACCGGATGATTTTCACGAAAAACTGCGAGAACAGCTTGGGATGCTTCCCGAATGCCTGGGAAAGCGACGAGCCGCCCTCCACGTCGTCCGCGACCTGCTGGATGATGCGCGAGAACGCCGGCTTCTCGGACTGTTTGGCGAGCGTGCGCAGGCTCTGCGCAAGCGGAACCTGCGCTTCCACCAGCGTCGCCAGTTGCCGCGTGAACGCGACGACGTCCGCCGTCTTGGGCCGCTGGAAAAAACGGTTCAGGTCGCCCGAAAGCACGCCCTTCTGTTCCTCGTCGAGCGACAGGATGGTGAATCCGCGCTGCTGCAATGCGGCGATCGCGGCGTTGGTGTCCGCGGCCTCCACGAATCCCTCCACTTGTTTGCCCGCCTTGTCGCGGGCGCGGTATGCGAACCTCATGGGATGCTATGCGACCGCCGGCGCCGGAGCGCCCGGCGGCGCTTCCTCCTCTTCGCCTGCTTTTGCGACCTCCAGAAGCTCCTGAATAGACACGGTGCCCTGCAGTGTCTTGATGATGCCGTCCTGGAACATCGTCACCATCCCCTGGCGCTGTGCCTCCTCACGGAGGGCGGCCTCGGAGAGCGACGTCAGGATAATCTTTTCCAGTTCCGGGGTCATGCGGAGCATCTCATAAATGCCGATGCGGCCCTTGAACGCCTTACCGCCGCACGTCTTGCACGGGTTCTCGGTGTTCGGCCGGTACAGCGCGTACTGTCCGGCCCGGAGCGGGTCGGCGATGTCCTTGGGCATCGCGTCCAGCGCGTCGTTGATGAGCTTTGCTTCCGCCACGTTTGCGGTGTCCTGGATTTTACAGTCCGGACACAGGCGCCGCAGAAGCCGCTGGGCGACCGCGAGAACCAGCGTCGGCGGTACCAGGAAGCGCTCCACGCCCATGTCCACCAGCCGCGGGATGACGCCTAACGAGTCGTTCGTGTGCAGGGTGGAGAGCACCAGGTGGCCCGTCAGGGACGCCTGCACCGCCAGCGCCGCGGTCTCGCGGTCGCGGATTTCACCGACCATGATGATGTCGGGGTCCTGGCGGAGGATATGCCGCAATCCGCTGGCGAAGGTGTAGCCGATTTCCTCATGGGTCTGGGACTGGTTCACGCCGTCGATGAAGTACTCAATGGGGTCCTCCAGCGTCACGATGTTCACTTCCTCGTTGTTGAGTTCCTTGAGCATCGCCGCGATGGTCGTACTTTTTCCGGAACCGGTCGGACCGGTAATGAGAATGACGCCGAACGGGTTCTCCATCGCCTCGCTCAGCAGTTGCTGCTGCTGGCCCTGGATGCCGAGGCCGGCGAGCTCAACGCGCGACGCCAACGGGTCAAGAATACGCATCACGATTTTCTCGCCGTTCTTCGTCGGGAACGTACTGACGCGGAAATCAATCTTCGTCGCGTTGTGCATGATGGAGAACCGGCCGTCCTGCGCCAGCCGCGTCTCGTCAATCTTCAGGTTGGACAGAATCTTGACGCGCGTAACCACCGGGCTGTGCAGATTCTTCGGCAGCTCCAGCGACGTGAGCAGCACGCCGTCAACGCGGAACCGGACCCGCACGCGGTCCTCAAAGGGTTCGACGTGGATGTCCGACGCGCGCTGGTCTATGGCATGCCGCAGGACCGAACTGACAATCTGCGTAACCGGCGACTCCGCGGTGATTTCTTCCAGCTTGAGTTCCGGCTCCCCCGCTTCGGCCTCCTTCGCCGCCTGCGACACGATGGATTCCAGCGCCTTGCCGACCTCTCCGGTCAGCGAGCGGAACTTCTTGAGTATGGCGGCGAAGTCCTTGTAGCTGATGACGTACTTCTCCAGCTTCAGCCCCTTGTCCGTCGCGATGAACTTGAGCGCCTCCAGCGCGTCGATGTCCTCGGGATTGACGATGCCGACCTTCAGCACGCCGTCCGACTTCGCGAACGGCACGATTTTATAGAACCCGGCGACGTCCTCGGATATCTCCTGGAATGCGGCCGCGTCCGGTTCGATCTCCGCCAGCGAAAACACCGGAAGCCGGTACAATTCGCTTTTGATTTTCAGCAGTTCCTCGTCACTCACCGTGCCGGCCTCCACGAACGCCGCGCCGACGTCCTTGCCGTCCTTGGTCGCCGCGGCAATGAGCTCATCGGCCTGCGCACGCGTGGTGCGCCCGAGGCGCACCAGTTCCTGGACCAACGTTTGTGGGACATTCACGGCCATGTCAGGTCATCACTGGAACGGATTTGACTTGCCCGGCGCCGTCGTCGGCACGGGAAATTGCCCGATAATGCGCAGCTGTTGGTACTGCGGATTGTTCAGAACGGAAAAGTCTATGCGGAGGGTCTTGTACGGGGCCAGCGACTGCGGGTCTACGTTGGACGGCAACGGGGGCACGGCCGCCGTCGGGTCCAGCTGGCTCGTGTAGAGATAGCCGCCGACGAGGCCGACGATGATGACGAGTCCGACGATGAGACGATTCTGTGATTCCATGGTTCAGCGGAGGAAATACGCGTCGGCCCGGACGGAATACCGCTGCTGTCCCGGGCGCTGGATGTCCTCGGTTATCTCAATCGTGTTCACGTTCAACAGGCGCACGCTCCGCTCCAGTTCGCCGAGGAACGTCTTGAAGTTCTCGTAGCGTCCCTGCATGTCCAGCGTGATGGTCACCGTGCGCGTCACGTCTCCCTGGCGTGCCCGGGCCTCGGCCAGGCGGGCTTCGGCGATAACCATGCCGCTGGAGAGCGCCATCGCATCCAGCGCGGACACCAGCTCCGCGGTGCCGCGCGCATCCGGCACCATCGCCGAGAATTTGTCCACGTCGTCCCCCGTCACCTCCGAGGCGTACCTGCCCAGCTCGGACGCGATGTTGTCCAAAGACTCCTGGCGCTCCTGCACCAACGATTCCCGCTGCTGAACAGCCTCGCGCAACGCCGAAATCTGCTGGTACCGCCCGACGACGAACGGCCAGAATGAGAACAGAGCTATGGCGATGGCGAATGCGCCGAACAGGCTTCGGGTCATGGCGTAGGCTGTGCCGACGGACGGGGCGTCGGGGTTATCTTCAGTACCGCCGTGGTATCGATAATAATCTCGCCGTCAAACTCAATGCCGCTGGACGGGTCAGCCGAAGCTCCGGTCAGAAGGACGTCTTTGACGCCCTGCCCCGCGAGGAACGACGCCAGCTGCTGCGCGATGACCCCGTAACTCCCCGCAGCCGCGCCGAACTGCACCGTACCGTCGGAAACGTCGGCTGCGATGGACTGCATGGTCACGCCGGACTGCATCAGGCCCTCGATGGTTTCAAACGCGCGGCTCCAGTACAGATGGTTGCTCAACAGCTGGCCCATCAGCCGCGACTGCTTCTGAATCGCCTGCAGGCGGCGCTCTTCGTCCCTGTCCCGCGACTGTTCCTGCGTGCGGAGCTGGCCGTCCAGAGACGCAATCTGTTCGTTGAGATTCGTGGCGTACGCGGAAAGGATGATGTTGATGACCAGCACGAGCACGCCGATGGCGATGCCTCCGTACACCATCGTGTTGCCTTTAACCGCCCGCCGCACGGCCTGCTGGCGGGTTTCGGGCAAGAGTTGTACCCCTCCTTTATATGGCATCGGTTACTTCAGTATATCACGGCTATTCACGCATCGCCGCGCCGACTGCGATGGCGAACGTGTTGGAAAGCGAGGCGATGACGGGAGCGAGCTCCGGCGGGTGCACGACGCGCGCAAATACGTTGCCGACCAGCACATCGCGCTCCAGCCGCTGCTTGAAATAGGAGGCGAACCCCGGCATGTTCGCCAGGCCGCCGATAAGCACGACCCGCGGAACGCGAACTTTCTGTCCTTCCTCGTAGCTCGCGATGGTCTTCTTCGTCTCGAACAGCATCATGTCCACGAGCGACTGCATGGGCGCGCGCGCCTTGTTTTCCGGGGAGTCCACCATGCCGTGCGTGCGCTTGAGCGCCTCGGCACGGTCCAGGTCAATATTCAGCGCCTTGGCGATTGCCTTGGTCATTTCGAATCCGCCGATTTCATAGTTGTGCGAAAGCCGTTCGTATCCTTTGTGGGCGATGAGTATGGACGTACTGCGTCCTCCGACGTTCACGATTGCCGTCGGTGAAAGGTCGTTGCCCAACAGGCCGCGCACGAGCGACGAGTTCTCCAGCTCAAGCGCGACCAGGTTCAATCCGGCGCCCTTGGCAATCGCCTGGTAGCGGGTGGTCTCGTCCTTGGGCACCGCCGCCAGGAACACCTCCACGGTCGTATTCGTCCTGGGCTTCTCTCCTGCCGCCTCCGGCAGGGGCGTCGTACCTCCCTGTTCATCAACGACGCCGATGATGGACCAGTCCAGAATGACCTGGTCAATGGGAATCGGGATGTATTTTCGCGCCTCGAACGGAATGCTCTGCGCGAGGTCCTCCTCCGTCACGTACGGCATGCGGATGACCGTGGCGAACGTCGAAAACGACGAAATGGACATGACCGCGTCGCGGCTTTTCATGCCCGCCTGCGTGAGCAGTCCGGTAAGCGCCGTGGCAAGTTCCCCATCCGGAAGGTCCATGAGGTTCTTTCCCGCGACGTCCTGCCCGCCGTGGCTGGTGAGCTCGTGGGTTCCGTAATTCTCCAGCACGAACCGGCCCTTGTCCTGGCTCAACTCGACCACCTTGATGGCGGTCGTGCCGATATCAATGCCGAGCCGGCTCTTTGACTTGAAGATATTGAGCGGCATCGTCTTTAGTATACCATTGCGCAACCATGACAGCCGCAACGTTTGTTGATTCCCTCCGCCGCCTCCTGGCGGACCTGCCGCAGTGGTTCATTGAGCGGCGGTGCATACTCTGCGGAAACGGCCGGAACCGCCTGTGCGGCGCCTGTGCGTCCGCAATTCACGGCGCCCGTACGACATGCATCGGGTGCGCACGCGGTACGGGAGACCGGAACACGTGCCGCAGCTGCCGGAACGTCTGGCACGTGGAGCGGCTCATCGCCGCAACCGATTACGCACGGACCGGTATGGCCGGGCTCATCAAGGAATACAAATACCGGATGGACCGCTCGCTTGCGCGGACTATGGGCGGCATCATGCTCCGCGCGGCGGCCGTGCACCTGCCGGAGCATCCCCTCTTCGTTCCGGTGCCCCTGCATCCCCGCAGGCGCCGCTGGCGCGGATTCAACCATGCCGAACTTCTCGCGCGTGCGTGCGCGGGGCGTTCGCTCATGCACTACGCCGATGCGCTTGCACGGACGCGCGACTCACGGCCCCAGGCCCGTTCGGGACGCGCGGAACGCTTGGATGCCGTACGCGGAGCGTTCGCCGCGCATGCCGGCGGCGCGGTGCACGGACGGAACGTAGTGCTGGTTGACGACGTCTGCACGACCGGCGCGACGCTGGACGATTGCGCCCGCGCACTGCTGGATGCGGGAGCCGGCTCTGTCACCGGACTCGTCTTCGCACGAAAATCCGGCGCATAGCGCCGGTTCGCATCCAAATCTGAAATCCTACGGACGCAAATGAAAAGCACCTGGGAGAGGTTGGAACTCCCAGGTGCTTCTACGTACCAGTCTGCCAGGGGTTGACGCGCGGGGTCGCCGCGACTCTTCCCCAGTCGGACTGCGGTTCCGGACACTTGTACTCCGTGTCCGGCGGTTGGACGGGACAGCTGAACCCGTCAGGCACGTCCAGAACCTCGACGGTGACGAACCGCTTGCCCCACGCCTCGGCCTCGGCCCGCTCCTGATGCCAGACGTCCATCTTGCACCAGTTTTTCGGCGGCATCATGTCCTCCACCACGAAGGTGTGGGCGTCCATGCCGTCGGCGAGCACCCTTACCCGGCTACCCGAGGGCAGCCAGCGGGCGGCGACGACGCCCCAGCGCACCGGCGTTTGTGACGCCGTCACGAACGGCGTGTCGTCGGTCTGGCCGACTTCGCTGTTGTATGCGGTCACGAGAACCGTGCACGTGACCGGCGCACGCGCCGTGACCGTGACGTATTCGTGAAAACGCGGCGGCTCGTACCGCGCCTGATTGGTCTCCGAGACGGTCCCCAAAAGGACCGCCGAGAGCACGACCAGCAGGCGTATCTTCATGGGAACCTCCTTTCCCGAGGGTACTTCCTATTATTATACTATAAAAATAAAGACGGGTCAATATCCCCCAACCACGGATTGCGGGATTTCGTCCGAGACCGAGGCGCAGAGCGAGTACCGGAGTGAGCCGTACTCATGTTACGGCGAACGAGGAGCGGAGCGGTAACGACGGTATCGGGCGAAATCACCAATCCCTGAGCGGAACGAAAGCCCGCCCAACAGAGGGCGGGCGGAGCTTTCGTGGAGCGGT
>DASPGX010000015.1:0-58941 GCA_035620375.1 Minisyncoccota bacterium
CCGAGTCCAAGGCGCAGCCGAGGACCGAACCGATGCGTACTGATGTACGGTGAGGGAGGACCGGAGGACGCAACGCGGGAATCGGGCAAGCCTGCAGGGTAGAAAAGGGAACGCCCCACTTGATTGCGGGGCGCCCTTTTCTACGAGAGGCGTTATGGCTAACGCTTGGACCAGCGAGGAGCTTTTCGTGCTTTCTTCAGCCCATACTTCCGCCGTTCTTTCTTCCTCGGATCCCGCGTCAAATACCCCACCTTCTTCAATTTCTTCCTGAAATTCCCGTCAAAGCTCTCCAGCGCACGCGCGATGCCGTGCCGGATGGCGTCGGCCTGTCCGGACGAGCCGCCGCCGGACACCTTCACGGTGACCTTGAAGCGGTGCAGGCTCTTGAGCTTGCGGAGCGCGGATTCCACGACGGCGACCAGGTTCGCGTCGGTGAAGTACTCCTGGTAGTCCTTGCCGTTCACGGTCATGAGCGCGGAGTCCTCCTTGAGCTCGTCCCCGCTCTTTCGGGTCATGAGGCGCACGCGTGCCACGGACCGCTTGCGGCGGCCGACGGCCTCAAAATATTTCTCCTTTGCGCCCGGAGCGAGCTCTTCGGGCTCGTCCACGATTTCGGGGGTATCGTCGTCGTCATCCGCGGACGTGTCCGCAGCGCCGAACAGCACGTCCTGCGCGGGGTTGGTTTCCAGCTCCTGGTTGTCGGTTGCTTTGGGCATTATATCGATAATGGTAATCAGATATTGGTAATTAGTGCCTTGTGGGCGCCTCCGGCGCCTTCATTGCGCCAATTTCCAATTTCCGATTACTGATATCCATTACTTGAAATTCAGGTTCTTGATGATGACGCTGCGGGTGCGGTTGTCCGGAAGCATGCCCATGACGCTCTTGCGGAACACCTCGCGCGGGGACTTGGCCCATGCCTCCTCCAGCGTGCGGCTGTGCAGCCCGCCGGGATAGCCGGAATAGCGGTGGAACTTGACCGTCTGCATCTTGTTGCCGGTGAAGCGGACCTTCTCCAGGTTCTCCACGGTCACCTTCACGTCCGGGGTCTTGTGGGGCTCCCAGGTCGGCAGATGCTTGCCGCGCAGCAAGGTCGCCGTCTTGGCGGCCAGGCGTCCGAGTGACTGATTGGTTGCGTCCAGGGTGTATTCCATGATGCGGATGATATCAGTAATCAGAGACTAGATATCAGCGCGTTGTGGGCGCCTCCGGCGCCTTCATTGCGCCAATCTCCAATTACCAATTTCCAATATCTCTTCATGCTACGAATTCTATGACCGCCATCGGTGCGCCGTCCGACGTCCGCCGGCCGAGCTTCACCACGCGGGTGTACCCGCCCTTGCGGTCGGCGAAGCGGGGGGCGATGTCCCCCATCAGCTTCGTGACGGCGGCGGGACCGAGCTTGGCGGAAAGGATGCGGCGTGCGGCGAGGTCGCCCTGCTTCGCGCGGGTGACCAGCTTCTCGGCGACGGGGCGGAGCGACTTGGCGCGCGCCTCCGTAGTGCGGATGCGGCCGTGCTCAATCAGACCGGTCGCGAGCGCCTTGAAGAACGCATTGCGCTGCGCCGATTCCCTGCCGAATTTTCGCTTATTGCCCCTGCGCATGATATCGGATAATGGATATTAGATATTGGTGCCTTGTTGTCGCCTCCGGCGACTACCTTGCGCCAATTTCTGATTTCTAATCTCTTACTCTTTCTTCTTTTTCGTCTTTTTCGCCGCGGTCTTCTTGGCCGCCGGCTTCTCCTTGGGTTCGGGGACCGGAACGGTCTGCACCATGGTGAAGTGGTCCGTCAGGATGCGCGCGGCCTCCTTCACGGCGGCCTCGGGCTCCATGGAACCGTCCGTCTCCACCTCCATCACGATTTTGTTGTAGTCGATTCGGTCGCCGACGCGGACGTCCTCAATGGAGAAGTTCACCTTGCGGACGGGCGAGTAGATGGCGTCGATGGCGATGACGCCGATGGGGAGCTTGTCCCGCTGGCGGGCCTCCACGGCGACGTAGCCGCGGCCCTTCTGGACCGTGATGTCCATCTCCACGCTCGCTTTCTTGTCGGACATCGTGAACAGGACCTGTTCGGGGTTGATGAGCTCCACGTCGCTCGTGAGCTTGATGTCGCCCGCGGTGACGGTCTTCTCGCCCTTCACGGACAGCGACAGCTCGACCGGGTCGTCGGTGTAGCCGGTGAAGCGGACCTTCTTGAGGTTCAGGATGACCTGGATGACGTCCTCCATGACCCCCGGGATGCTGGAGAATTCGTGGTCCACGCCCTTGATTTTGATGGACGTGATTGCCGTGCCCTGCAGGGACGACAGAAGCACCCGGCGGAGCGGGTTGGCGATGGTCGCCCCGAAACCCGGCATCAGCGGGCCGATTTCCACGACGGCCTTGTTGCCGTCCTTACTTGCTACGTTCACTTGTTCCGGTATCTCCAACATACTGTTTTTGGCCGTTGCGGGGTGTCGGTGCCAGGGGTAGGAGGTTACAGGTCTGTGGCTGGCTGCCGCGCCGCCCGTTCGGGCCGGTTAATTGCGATGGTTAACGGGAATACAACTCGATGATTGCCTGGATGTCCCCCGTCTGCAGTCCGCCGTCCGTGGCCGTGGGGACTCCCTTTACGGTGGCCGCGGTGCCGTCCTTGTCCAGCGCCATCCATGCCGGTCCTTCGTGCTTGGCGTACCAGGTCGGCATCAGCGTGGAGAAATACGGCAGGGCGCGGGACTGCGTCCGGATTCCGATGACGTCCCCGACGCGGACCTTCGCGGACGCCACGGACAGCCGCTTGCCGTTCACCGTGATGTGGCCGTGGTTCACCAGCTGGCGGGCCTGGTCGCGTGTCTGCGCGAAGCCGGCGCGGAAGACGGCGTTGTCCAGCCGCAGCTCCAGCGCGCGCACGACGTCGTCGTACGGGGTGGTGCCGCGGGCCAGCGCGCCTTTGACCGTCTGCTTGAACTGCTTCTCCATCAGGCGGTAGGTGTTGCGCACCTTCTGCTTGCTCTGCAGCTGCTGGGCGTATTCCGAAGGCCGGCGGGGACGCCGCGTGGGACCGTGCACGCCCGGCGGGTACGGCCGGCGGGTCAGCGCATGCTTGGGCGACATGTTGCGCTCGCCCTTAAGACCCAGGCGCTCGCCCAGTCTCCGTTCAATCTTCTCTTTTGGTCCACGATATCGTCCCATGTTCGGAAGTGTGTAGTGAATAGCGGGTAGCGAGTAGTGATTGAATCAGATGCTCATTCCATCACTATTGGCCGCCAACTATTCGCCGTTCGTTATACTCGTCTCGGTTTCTTTGACTTTACGCCGTTGTGCGGCACGGGGGTCGCATCCATCAGCGAGGTGATGTTCAGGCCGGTTCCCGCGACGCCGCGCACCGCGCTCTCACGGGCGGGACCGACTCCTTTCACGATGATGCGGGCGTTGGTGAGGCCGAACCGGCGCGCCTTGTCCACGGCGTCCTTGGCGACCAGGTTGGCGGCGTAGGGGGTGGACTTCTTCGTGCCGCGGAATCCCAGCAGTCCGGACGAGGAGAACGCGATGATGTTCCCGCCAAGGTCCGAGACCGCGATGAGCGTGTTGTTGTACGAAATGTTGATGTGCACGACGCCGTTGAGCACCTGCTTCTTGGACGAGCGCTTCGCGGGAGCCGAAGCCGCCGTTTCGGATACGGCGTCTCCTTCTTTCGTGATTATGCGCTTCTTACCCATGGTTCAAATGGTGCATCATGTCTTCTCCGCTGCCTTGGCGCGGCCGGAACCCATCGTGCGGCGGACGTTGCCCCGCGTGGTACGGCTGTTCGTCTTCGTGCGTCCGCGGATAGGCAGGCGCCGCGCAAGACGGTTGCCGTGCCAGGTTCCGATTTCCTTGTACCGCTTCTGGTTCTGCGCGACTTCCTTGCGCAGGTCGCCCTCGATGCGGTGGGTCTTTTCGATGACCTTCTGGATTTTCCCGATTTCCTCCGCGGTCAGTTTCTCCGCACGCTTGGCAGGGTCGATGCCGGCCGTCTTCAGGATGAGTCCCGCGGACGCCGGACCGATGCCGTACAGATACGGCAACGAATACAGAATCTTCTTCTTGTCGGGGATGGTTACGCCGAAAATACGGGGCATGGAAGTATGGTATGGATTAGCCCTGCCGCTGCTTGTGCTTGGCAATCTTGCAGATGCAATACAGGCGCTTCTTGCGCCGTACAATCTTGCAGTTCTTGCACATGGGTTTTACCGAAGCACGGACTTTCACGGCTTAGTGCCGGTATACGATCCGTCCGCGGGTGCCGTCCGGAGAGAGCTCCAACGAGACCTTGTCCCCCATCATCACCTTCACATAGTGAAGGCGCATGCGACCCGCCAGATAAGCCAGAACGACGCGACCGTCGTCCAACTCAACCCGGAACGTCGTATCGGGGAGCGCTTCGATGACCGTACCGACTATTTTTTCCTTGGATTTCGGTTCCAAGATAATGCAATGCGCCTTGCGGAATGAGTCCGCAAAAGCCTGACAATACTAACAAAAAAGGACCCCCGCCGTCAATACCCCCTTCTGGAGGGGCTTTGCCCCTTCCAGCGCTACGAAACTGCAAACCGCCCCCCGTAGGGGGCGGTTCTGGTTTCTGGGCTGCCTCCCCACCTGTCACGGGTAAGGAAAGCGGCTCCCGCCCCAACGATTCCCGTGCCAGGGAACATGGGGTCGTTCGCTCCCGATTCCGCCGTTACCCCGCCGGCCACCCGAGGTCACGGGCCCCACGGCGGAATCGGGAGACTCCGACGAAATATCTAACGGCTCACGATGTGAGCCGTTAGAGGAGAATCTGTGACGACAGATTAAGGCGTAATAGGGTCCGTGAACTGGATGTCCACCGTAATCCGCGAAGCGTCCTTGGGGACCGAACGGACCCAGATGGGCGAGAGGACGACCGTGGAGGAACGGACGTTTTCCGCGGATTTGAAGTAGTCGCGTACCGCGGTCTTGGACAGGCCCTGAATGTCGGCGATGACCTCCTCGGTGCTTACGGGGACGAATCCCTTGCCCAGGACGGTGACGTCAAAGGCGAGGATGGCGCGGTCCTCAACGAACCGGACATTGTCGTACTGAACAGTCAGAAGGTCAGGCACGACGGAGAGCTGCCAGCTGCGGCGCGTGTAGTCGTCCAGCAGGGTGAAGAGGTCGGACTCGCGGAATCCCACGGTCGTCAGCTTGCCCGTCGCCGTGACGCGGAACGTGTCGCCCGCATCGTCCACGGCGTGCGTGGCCGCGAGGTCCTCAATGACGATTTCCGCGTCGTTGACGAGCTTGAGGCCCGAGGCCTGCGCCTCGAACGCCTGGCGCACCTGGGAGGTGAGCTCCTCCCGCACGGCGGCGGTCGCGTTGTCCAGATCCTCCTGCGTGACGACCTTCGCCAGGCCGAGCGCCCCGCCGACGAACGTCTGGACCGAGTCGCCGGTGATGCCCTCAAAGCGCTCCGTGTCGCCCTGCTCGCGGAAGGCGGCGACGACGAAGTCCGTGCCTTCAATGTTGTATTCGGCGCCCGGCTTGTCCGCGATGACGTCCACGGTCACCGTTCCCGGGGCGTCGCCGGAGGCGGCGGGCACGGTCACCGTCTGCAGAGTGCGGAAAATGAGACCGCCGGAACTCTCAAAGCGCGTGGTCGCGATGAGCGTCTGCGGGAAATTCAGGGTGCTGGAGATGGTGATTTTGCCCTTCGCTTTGGCGGCGACCTCCTCGGAACCGGTCGCGGGAAATTCGCGGTCCGCCTCCCGTTCAATTTCAAACAACTGCCCCGGAATCTTATTGAACAGCGAATCCACGCTGCCGAACGCGTCCGAGGTCTGCACGCTAATCTGGAACTCCAGGTCGCGCGAGACGGGAACGATGGTCACCGCGGCTTTGCCGAGGTTGAGCACCATGAACGCCCCGCCGATGAGCACCACCGCCGCCACGGCGCCGGATACGGCGTTGCGCATGCGGTGACTGCCGCCTCCCGGCTTACGCGCGGCGCCGCCCGGTTCCTTGGACTGCCCGCTGCCGAACCAAGTGCGCCAACCCTTGGGCTTTGCCGCGGGCGTCTGCCTGGAGCCGTTGACGCGGTCGCGCCAGACGGCGTCGATGTAATCCAAATCGCCGTCCTCATCGGTCTGCGGGGCCTCCTTGCCCGCCTGCGCCGGCCGCGGCGCGGTCTTGGATGACACGGCCTCGTTCAGGATTTCCTCAAAGCTCGGCTCGGCGTCATCTTCGGATTCCGGGACGGGCGTCGCCTTGACGCCGACCTTCATCGGACGCTCCGTGCGGCCTTTTACGCTCACGCCGGTTCCCTTCTCGGGAGAACGCACGGCGTCCAGGGGGCGGATAACCTTCGCGGCGGCGAGCGTCGCGACGACCCCGGAACCCTTTTTGATGATGAGGTTGCCTTCGGCGTCGTACAGGTCCATGTCGTTCGGTCCGTACCGCTGCCGGGTTTGGGAATAGTCCTCGTCTTCAAGATCGGGCTCGTCTTCGTCCCCGTCCGCCGCCGGTTTACCGGCCTTGGGCGCTTCCTCGTCCTCCTCCACGTGGTAGCCTTCCATCTCCTCTTCTTCGCCGGTGTCCGTGATTTCGTCCTTTTCGCCGCCGGGAACCGCGACGTCGTCGTCAAAAGCGTCCGTGTTGGGGTCGCGGACTTCCTCGTCTTCGTCGTTATAGTCGTCGGTGAGCGCGGCGGCGGTCTTCGTCGAGGGCCTGGACTTGGTGATGACGGTGAAGCCGTACTTGCGCGCCCAGTCGTTCACGTCGGCGTTGGCGCAGAGGATGGAGACGTTCCGGTTGGCGCGCTTGGACTCGCTCGCGAACGCGGCGAAGTGGTCCTCCCGGCGGAAAACGGCGGAGCGCTTGGGCAGGACGAATACGACGTCCTCGGCGTCCGTCTTGCGGAAGAGGTCCAGGATATCCTTGAACGAGTCGTCCCTGAGGACGTTGATGATTTTAGTCCCTGCCATTATGCGGATTCAGTATATCCCAAGGAGTGGTAGCCCTACAATGGAAAATGTGGACGTTCTGGGGATATTTGAGTGGTATTAAGGTTTATGGTATAATAGTATGGTTGGCCGCCTGACCTCTTTCAGGCGAGCCTCGCTCTTTCGGGAGCAGGAGGTTTCACATGTACGAGAACCCATGGTTCCTCGGAGTCCTGGCCTTCGTGCTGACGGCGGGGTTGGCCGCGGGGACGTACCGCGTGGTCCGGCCCCGCCTGGCGCGGTGGCGCGTACAGCGTCAGCTGCCGGCCCTCGCCGCACAGGCGCGCCTGAACGTCGCCCACCTGGGCACCTGGGACCCCCGCTACCAGCGGCCCAAAGGTCTTTAGCCCGCCCGACGGGCTGACCCGCAGACGCACCGGCCCCGGCACCGTCCTCTTCGGAGGATGGTGCCGGGGCCGTACCTATTCCATGCGGTCGCGGATGGCGCAGTACCGGCAGTCGCGTTCGTCGCACCGGTCGTTCCAGAACTCCAGCACGCGCACGCGCCCGTACATGTCACGGATGAGGGTCTTCAGGTCCCCGGTCATATCCGGAGTAACCGCGAAGGCCTCCTTTTTATATCTGCCGGACGCGTTGGGTTCCAGAAAATCAATCTGTCCGCCCGTCATGTTCCATTTTCCGTCCAGGTCCAGCAGAAGTTTGTAGAACAGCAGCTGGCGCCATTCGTTTCCGGTGTCGCTCTTCGTCAGGCCCCTGATGGCGTTCGCGCTCATGGGAGCTTTAGTCTTGTAGTCCACGACGCTGACCGTATTGCCATCCATGAGTTCCACCTTGTCCAGTTTCCCCGTCAGCGCGATATCCGGATCAAGCTGGACGCGTTCCACGGCATACTCGGTCCTGACGTTGCGGTGCCACGAACCCTCGTATGCATCAAACCATCCGGAAAGCGACTCGGCGCCCTGCCGTTCCAGTTGCTCACGCATCTTTTCCGACAGGGCCGCCCGGGACAAGGCGGTGCGGAACGCCCCGATGAGGTCGGCCTTGGTGAAGGGCTTCTCCGGCCGCGCGAACACGCGCCGGAGCGCCTCGTGTGCGGCGGTGCCGTATTCCCCTTTCGGACCCGGTGCCTCCGGATACCGGACGAGGTTCAGGAAGTAATACCGCCAGGGACAGGCGAGGAAGTTGTTCAGCGCGGATACCGACAGCGGCTGCTTGGCCAACAGGTCCGCGATGAACGCCTTCTGCCGGAGGACCGGCTCGCTCCGTCGCCGGCCCGTGCGCGCCGCCATGTGTCCGGCATACTCGGATTCCAAAGACGAGGTGTCCATGTCGCGGCGCAGATGCTCCGGTATGGAAAGCACGAACCGGCTGGGCTGGAGGTCCTTGCCGTCCGCGGTCCGCTGGGGCCAGGCAAGCACCAGGCGCTTACGTGCGCGGGAGACCGCGACATAGAACAGGCGGCGGATGTCGTCTTCGTCCGCTCCGGGGTCATCGTCGGCAAGATCGTCCGGCAGGGGCAGGCGCGGCGGTTTGCGCGCGTCGTCCCAATGTCCCCGCACGGCATGCGCCACGAACACCACGTCGAACTCCAGTCCTTTCGCCTTGTGGGCCGTCATCAGCTGCACCGCGTCCGGACGGGGCTGGGACAGGGCGGCCAAATCCACGTTGTGGGCGTCCAGCCGCTCAAGCGCGTCCAGAAAATCGGCGAGCGTGGCACGGTGCTCGGACGCCAGAAACGCGCGCACCGCGTCAAACAGCGCGTGAAGCTTGGCGATGAGTTCATTGCCGTACGGGTGCGATGCGGCATGGGACACCCAGCCGGTCCGGTCCACCACCTCCTGCAGGGCGGACGTCGCATCCTTGTTGCGGATGCTGACCGCCAGGTCGCGGAGCATGGCGTAGGCGGCGGAGAGCGCGGCGGGGTCCTCGGCGTCCAGCCGCTTCAGCCGCGCCGGTGAGCGGAGCAGATCCCACGCGGAAACCCCCGTATCCCGTGCTGTTCTGCCGATGCGCGCAATGTCGAGAGGAGACACCTTCAGCAAATCCACATGCAGGGCATCCACCAGCGCGGCGTCGTCCCCGATGCTGCGGGCGGCCTTCGCCACGGCGAGCAGCTTGCCCACCTCGCGGTCGCCCAGCACCTGAAGGTCGGACTGCACCGCGAACGGCACGCCCAAGCGTTCCAGGGCGGACTGCAGGCCGTCGGCCTCGCGGTTCGTCCGGTACAGCACGGCGATACGGTCGGGCGGGGTTCCCTGCTGGATTGCGTCGGCGGCGAGTTTTGCGATGCCGAATTCCATTGCCCCGGGCGAGGAGAACGCGTACAGCTCCGCGGCGTCGTCCGCGTGGCCTGCCTTGGCCTTCAGCGCCCCCTGTCCCGGTGAAATGCCCATCGCCGCGTCCAGGATGGCCTGGCTGGAGCGGTAGTTCTCATCAAGACGGATGACCCTGCAGTCCGGATAGCGCTTGCCGAAATCGCGGAAGTTCTCCGGACTCGCGCCCTGAAACCGGTAAATGGCCTGCTCCAGGTCGCCCACGACGAAAAGATTGGGGGCGTCGCCGGAGGACTCGGTGATATGGCGCACGATGGCGTTCTGGACGCGGTTCGTGTCCTGATGTTCGTCCACGAGCACGTATTGATACTGCTCGGCCAGATCCAGGCGGAGGTCGCGGTCCTTCTCCAGCGCCGAGGCCACGCGGACAAGCATGTCCGCGAAGTCGTAGCGGTTCGTCGCGGAAAGTTCCTTTTCGTACCGCGCGTATACCCTGGCGAGTTCGGTCATCCGCTTCGCCTGACGTGCCTGCGTGTCCTTGGTCTTCCCCTTCGGCGACGCCGATTTGACCGCTTTGGCGAATTCAGCGGGAGCGTACCCCTTTCCTTTGACATCCCCGAGCGCGCCGATAATCGCGCGGACGTACGACTCGGGGCGCCCGGCCGGACGGAGCGACGGGACGTCTTCCGACTCAAGAATTGCCTCAACGACGCCGAGTTGCTCGGCGTCCGTGATGGCGGTGCCGCCGATGATGTCCGGAAAGCTGTCGGGATACCGCCCGATGACTTCGTTGCAGAACGCATGGAACGTACCGATGCGCACGCCGTACGCCTCCTGGCCGATAAGGCCGGCGAGACGGTCACGCATGTTGAACGCCGCCTTTTCCGTGAACGTCAGCGCGAGGATGCTCCGCGGTTCGGCGTCCGTCTTCTTCAGGATGTTGGCGATGCGCAGGGTAAGCACCTGCGTCTTCCCCGTCCCCGGACCCGCGATGACCATGACCGGACCTTCAACGGCATCCACCGCCTCTTTCTGGCGGGGGTTCAGCGCCTTGTATTCCCTGGCGAACGGCGTCTGCGGCATACGGCAAGTATAGCAATGCCGCGGTGCCACGGATATGTACACAAACTGATTCTATGGTATGGTAGGCGCCGTCAAGGAGGTCATATGATTCGGTTATGCATCGCTCTTTCCGTTATGAGCATGGCGGGCACCCCCGTGCACGCGCAGGCGGACAACGACAAGCCGCTGACGCGGAATGCCTACCGCACCGCGGCGGCGGCGGCGCTGCCGTCCGTGGTGACCGTCCGCGTCCGGCGGGTGCAGGAATATTCGGCCCTGGATTCCCGTCCGCGCGGCGGTGACAGCGGTTCCGGCAGCGGCATCATTGTCGGCGCCGACGGGACGGTGGTCACGAACGCGCATGTCGCTCCCGACGGGACCTACGATATCGTCGTGGTGCTGTCGGACAGCCGTGAGTTCCGGGCGACGCTGGTGAAGAAGGCGGGTGACACGGACATCGCGGTCATCCGGATGACCGAACCGCCCGCGGACCTCGTTCCCGCGCGGTTCCGCGACCCCGCCACGGTCCAGCCCGGCGAAATCGTCATCGCCATCGGCACACCGCTCGGACTGAACAACACCGTGACGCAGGGCATCGTCAGCGCGTTCCGGCCCGCGCGGCTGGGCGGCAACCCGTATCCGCACCGTGTCATCCAGACGGATGCGGCCATCAATCCGGGCAATTCCGGGGGCGCGCTCGCCGATTTGGACGGCGCGGTGCTGGGCATGAACTCGTACATCCGCAGCGGCGGAAGCGGGTCCATCGGCCTCGGCTTCGCCATTCCTGCGGACATCGTGCAGATTGTCGCCGGCCAGCTCGCAGGAGCGGGCGGCGGCCAGGGATGGATAGGCCTCGTCGGGCAGGACGCGGATACGGCGCTCCGGCGCGCATTCCGGCTGCCCGAGGATGCGCGGTGTGTAGCCACGACCACCGTGGAACCCGGAAGTCCCGCGGCGCAGGCCGGCCTGAAGCAGGGCGACTGCATCATGACACTGGACGGGCAGGACGTTCAGGATGCGGATTCGTTCCAGTGGACCATCCGCAACCTGGAGCCCGGAGCGCAGATTACGCTGTCGGTTATTGCGCCCGGCGGCGCTGCGCGCGAGGTGCAGGTGACGGTCGGAAAGCGCGGCGAATAACGAACGACGCCCCCGGGGAACCGGGGGCTTTGCATTTTTAACGGCTCACGGCATGAGCCGTTGACCCCCCCCGATAAACAAAAGCCCCGACCTTTTGGGTCGGGGCGTGCGACGCCGGAAGGGGCAAAGCCTCTTCCGGACTACGGGCTCTTCACGATGACGAGCAGCAGCAGCGCCGCCATCAGGGTAATGAGCAGTTCACGGCTCAGATCGCGGTCCGCATACTGGATTTCACGGCTCTCGGGGATGCGCGTGCGCTCCACGATGGCACGCATGGCGTTCTTCAGCTCGTCGCCGTCGTACGCGTTCCAGTATTCGCCGCCCAGTTCCTGCGTCATCATCCGCAGGAAAATGCGGTCCATGGACGTCAGGACAAGGCGTCCCGCCTCATCCCCTTCGGTCTGCACCATGTACTCCTCGGGGCAGCCCCTGGCATCCCGCTTTGACGGGATGGGGAACAGCTCGTACGGAATGCCGATGCCCAGGACGTAGACCCCCGTACCGCCGGAAGCGCTCAACGCGCTCAATGCCTGAGTCCGGCTCTCGGCGAGGATTTCCTCCGGTCCGTCCGGCTCGCCGTCGGTGAGGATGATGAGGATACGCTGCGCCCCGCTGTCGGGCTCGAAGAGCTGCACGCTCTTGAGGACCGCGTCCCAGTGGTTCGTCCCGCTCAACAGCATGCCGGACGCGATTTCGGCGTGGCCGAATTCTCCCACCAGCCGTCCGACCAGCCGGTAATCGTCGGTCAGCAGGGGGACCATCTGGTACCCGAACCGCGTGAACACGACAAGCCCGATTTTGTCGGTGCCCTGCCTGCGCAGCAGGTCAAGGAAGTTATTGAGCTCCTGCTTGGCCATCTGCAGGCGGCTTGGGCCGCACGGGTCCATTCCCGTCTGCGCCAGCATGGAGAGGGATGCGTCCATGGCGATGACGATGTGCACGGGTTCGTACTTGGTGACGTACGAACGCGTCCGCAGGAACGGCTGCAGCAGAAGCAGGGCCACGAGCCCGCCGACCGCGGTGGCCAGCAGGCCGTACGCCATGAACCGTGCCGTGCCGTACACCCGTCCGCGCATCGTCCGGCTCGCCCAGGCCAGCGCACCGCTGCGCCGCCAGGCATACCGGATGTACAGAAGGAATACGGCCGCCACGGAAATGGCGGCCGCGGTCAGGTACTGGGAATGTACGAAGTGCAGTTCGCCCATCGTCATCTCCAGATACGCTGGGACTGATTGGAAGCGCCGTCCTTCGAGTCCTTCAGGGACCACAGGTCCGTGAGGGCGCCGAGCTCCTCCATTTCCTGATCCCCCTTGTCCTTGCCGGAGGATTTCGCCTCCTGCTCGATTCGTTTGAGGAGCAGTTCCAGGTTGATTTTCGTCTGCAGGTCGCCCGGGTCCGCCTTCAGCGCGGTGATGTACTGGTCCTTCGCCGTCTCCAGCTGTCGCCGGGCGACGGCCAGGTTTCCGCGGTTGTACAGAGCGCGCGCCGCAATGGCGTCCGTATGGGCGCCGGCGGTGACCGAGAACGCGCGGTCTGCGGATTCGGTGTCGCCGGTCATCAGGGACAGCACGCCTCCGGCGTAGTCCAGACGCCGCTGGAGCTCCGGAATCTGCCGGAGAACCCAGGAGGCGCGCGACGCGGCAAGCGATTCCAGCGCCGCGGCATATGCCGCGGGGTCGGAACCCGCCTGCGCGGTCAGGACCGTCCGGAGCGTCCGGTCGTACTCACGGTACGACCAGCTCCAGTACGCAAGCGCTCCGGCGATGAGCATGAGCGCGGCGATGAGCGTTCTCTTCATGGTTTCCTCCGGGTTACGGAACTTTCAGCCACAGATGTTCCACCAGCAGCCACGCGATGAAGCACGCGGCCATGAACACGTAGACGGGATAGCGGCGGTCCACCGTGCGCCGGGCACGGTCGAGAATGAACGTCCGCTCCTCGGCGCGGTGCACCTCCTCAAAGAGGGCGGGCATCGCGTCCAGGTTGCTGCTCTCACGGTACAGCCCACCGGACTCCAGCACGCTTTTGATGATGGCGCGCTTGTTCTCTTCCTGCTCCTGCGGACTCAGGCCGGTCGCGCCCGAACTCTCGTACGCGATGAAGTGCACCCGCATGCCCAGCCGCCTCGCGAACCAGATGGCCTTGGGCGGGAACATGCCGGTGTTGAACTTGCCGTCCGTGAACAGGATGATGAACTTTCCGGTCTGCGTGCCGACGGCTTCCGCCACTTCCTGGGCGTAGCGCAGGTCTTCCCCGGGTGTCCCGAGGGAATCCACGCTCCGTTCCAGGCGCACGCGGCTGTAGTTCTCGCCCAAGGCATCGGCTGCCTGGTCCTCCATCAGCGCCATGATTGACACCCAGATGCCGTCGCCGATGGCGGTATAGGCACCGAGCAATCCCTGTTTGGTGACGCCGATGGCGGATTCCACCTGGGCGAGGTCGTCGGTCGGGGGAACGATGACGCGGGCGTACCCGTTTCCCCGCGACTTCGACGACGCGCCGCTGTAGGCGCTGATGCCGATGAAGTCGCCTTCCCGCTTGCGCACGAATTCCTTCGTCATCTCCTTGATGCGCTCCATCGTGCTGTCCGGGCCGTTGCCCATGCTCGTGGAGCAGTCGATGCTGATGACGTACACGCGGTCGCGGAGCTGGATTTTCGCCGTCTCCACGGTGCGTTTGGGATTCGTGAGCGCGTAGGCCGCTGCGCATGCGATGAGGAACCACATCAGGAGCGGTCCCCCCATCAGCAGCTGCGGAACGAACCCCGCGGGCTTCGCCTGACGCCGGGACGGAATATTGAGCCACTGGCGCGGGCGGCTTGCGGCCACCCACGCCAGAAGCAATCCCGCCACGGTGAGACCGAAGAGGAGTTCTCCGCTCACGCCTTCACTTCCTGAATCAGGGCACGGAACGCGCCCGATTCCAGCTGCCCGTCCAGCTCACGCAGGTCGGCGAGCGATTGCTCGCTGGACTTCGTGACCAGAAACTCCAGGCCGGATGCGGTAAGCGCCGCGGCGGCTTCGCGGCTCAGCCGCGTTTTGCGGTTGCATGCCGCGATGTACCGCGCCAGAAGCGGACGCAGCTGCGTCGCGTATTGCAGCGACGGCTCGGCCGTGTAGGCGGCCATCGCCGTTCTGCACCGGCTCCGCAGAAGCCAGCGCCGCCAGAACGCCTGCTCGAACACGGGGTCCGGCAGATTCACGTCCGGTTCCACGGCCGCGGGACCGCGCTTCTTGGCGCGGGCGCGGGTACGCAGGAACACGACGACGCGGTGCATGCCATAGCCGGTCAGCCCGGTGACGATGACGCCGCTGAGCGCCACGGGCAGCCACAGCAGGAGCCACCGCTCGTGCGGCGGGTCCGCGGTGATGCCTTTGGGCGGCTCGAACGTCGTGTCCCGTGAAATGACGGAACGGACGTACACCGTGGCGGCGCCGACGGTGATGGTACTGATGTCCGCAGGATGCCGGGCGGCCGGAAGGCGCGAGCCCTCCGCCCGTTCGGTATCGTCCGCGTACTTCCAGGTGACCGGCGGGAACGGGAACGGCACTCCCTTGGACGGCACATCCATCACCGCGAACCTCCAGGTCCACGTGACGGTGCGCCGGTCGCGCACCGCATCTTCCGTCCGACCGGTGGAAAGCAGCACCAGCGGTTCCCGGAGCTTGAGGGCATCCAGGTACATGATGTCTTCCGACGGCTCCTCGGGAGCGAACTCGTTGAGGAACCGGACATCTGACGCCGCGTGAATGACAAGCGTCGCGGTGTTCGCGTCGCCGATGCGCGCGACTTCGTGCAGGAGGTCGGACTCCGCGTAGACGGAGACCTTTTCGAGTTTCACCGCCGGCGCGTCCGCGGATGCGGTCCTGCGGACCTTCCGCGCTGAATCCCCTTCCGTGATGACGACGTCGTACCCGTACCGGATGGCGAACGACGGCACCTCATGGGTGCCGAGTTCCCAGCCCGGATCGGGAGCGACGACGAGCGTCACGATGAGGAACTCCAGATCCCTGACCTCGGGTACGGCCATCCGGATGCCGGCATGCGCGGAAACCAGGGTGAAGGGCGCCACGACGGCGCTCTCCAGGTCTTCCGGCGCAAGCTCGACGCCCGTCTGGACGTACAGCACGTACGCGATGCGCGTCGGTTGTGCGCCGACGAACATGGAACGTTCCGGCCGGGCCTGGATTTTGACCGGTGCGGCTTCCGCGGGCGAGGCCGGGAACACCGCCATGGCCGCAAGCGCCCCGGCCAGGAGCGCCGACCGGGCCTTTCGCAGCAGAACAACGGACATGGTTCCTCCTTACCTCGATTCCGAACGCTCCGTGAAGAAATCGCGGAGCGAGTCATAGAGTCCGAATTCGTCCTGTGTCGTCGTCAGCCGGCAGCGGTCGATGCCCAGGTCGTCCAGGTACCCGGACGGATCCCCGGCATCCACGCCGGCCGCGAAGACGGTCGTTCCCGATTCCACGTCGCGGAGGACGAACGTTCCCGCGATGGGCGCCGCCTGTGCTTCCATAGGGTCGGATACGACGACCGCGATGACGTCGGCACGCCCGGCAAGGTCGGCCAGGCGCGACCGTTCGTCTTCGGGAAACAGGAAGTCCGAAATGACGCAGACCAGGTCCACCCCTTGGGTACCCTGGGCACTGAGCTCCCAGGCGAATTCCAAGGCGGAGACCGGATCGGTCAGCTGTCCCGCCGGTTCCAGCGCGCGAAGGCCTGCGACTTCATCGTCCCAGACCTGCGCCGAACCGATGACGGACGTCACGCGCTCGATGCGGTCCGTGAAGGCGACGGCACGGAGGATGTGGCCCCGGGACAGACATGCCGTCCCGAGGCCCTCCAGTGCCTGCAGCGCGGTGACGCGCTTGGGTCCGGCGTTGCCAAGTCCGCCCGACGCGGAGATGTCCACGAGGAACAGCACCGACGCCCGGCGGTCCGGGAACTTTTCCGTCACCAGCCATTCGCCGTATTTGGCGAAATGGCGCCGGCTGACCGACCGCGGAGAATCGCCGACCTCCAGCGGCCGGTGGCCGGCGAGATCGTACCCGCTGGCCCACTTGGCCGTTCCGGACTGGGCGAACCCCTCGCGCTGACGGACCCGCCGCCTGATGACGACGGGGAGCTTCTTCCAGATGTTCATGACGCCTGCGCGATGGGCACGGACGCGAGCACGTCGGCGATGAGCCGGTCGTTTCCGGTGACGCCGAGTTCCCGCGACTTGCGCAGGTTCCGGGCGAACTTGAACCGGAGCGCCGGACCGGCCATGGCGCGCACGTCGTCGAACGTGATGCGGCTGCGCCCCTTCAGGAACGCGTGGACGGCCGCGGCGCGGGTGAGGTCCTGGCCGGCACGGATGCCGGGTCCCCAGGAATTCGCCGGATGCTCGTGGATGCCCGTGATGAGCCGCTGGACGTACCTGATAACGGGATCGTCATGATGCCGCGTCAGCACGTAATCCTCCAGAATCGCGTTCTGGATGGCGACGATGTCGTTCACCTTGAGCAAGGCGGGAATCTCCCGGTGCCGCGTATCGAAGACCGCGATGCGCCGGAGCAGTTCCGGCATCGGGTACGGCACGTGCGTCAGGAGCATGAAGCGCTCCCGCAAGGCCTCGGGCAGCTCGTTCGTTGACTCCGCGGACTCCACCGGATTCTGGGTGGCCGCGAAGAAGTAGAACGGGCCGACATCCAGGGTTTTGCCCTCGATGGTAACCCGCTTTTCCTCCAGGGGCTCCAGAAGCGGCGCATGAACCCGTGCGGGGGCGCGGTTGATTTCGTCCCCGATGAGAATCTGCGTGAAGATGGGTCCCGGGGCCAGGACGGTCTCGGTAATCTTCCTGCCGCGTTCGTCCGCGGTGTCGAAGCTGCCGATGGAGTAGTACAGGTCGCCCGGATAGGTCTCCGGCGTGAACTGCACGCGCTTGACCGCCGCGTCCACCGTGCGCGCGAAGGTCGAAACCAGGAGCGTCTTGCCGACGCCCGGCTCGCCTTCCAGCAGGACGTGCCCGTCGCCGAGCATGGCGATGAACACCTGCTCGATGATGTCGTCCAGGCCGAGCACGCCCATGTGGACGGCGGCCGTGGCCTCGTTGTACTTGGCCAGGAACGAGCGGCCGAGCTCGCTGTGCGGCAGACGGGCGGAATCCGTTTCGTTCGTCATTGACCTACCTCTATTGGAAAGGGTCCGGAATGCAGCATTTTGCAATATAAGAACGGAGGGGTCAAGACGCGGAGCGTGCGCCCGGCGAACCCTTGCCATATGACAAAGGTGTGGCATATTGCCCCATCCTTTCCCAACCAAGGAGGGAATGTGCGGTTTGTCCACGACGACCTCTGCTCCGGCGTCCACTCGCACGGCAGGTCCAACAATCTGGGCTTTACGGCCACGTTCAGCGACGGCGGAGAAAGGCGATGGGAATTCTCCACGCCAGGGTTCGCGGAGGGCGCATCGCTCAAGGAGACCATCCCGGCAGGTCCGTTCGCCGGAGCGGCGTTGTTCGCCTTCCTTGCCGGCGCGATATTTCTGGACTGGCAGTCGCACTGCATATTCTGCCTGCTGCTTACACTGGCGGGGTGGTACCTCTTCTCCACTGCCGTCGTCGCGCTATTCGTCGTGGTCTGGTACGGCATGCTCCGCGGGCCGCATGACTGGAAATACTGGCACTCGTGCGAGCACCGCGTCATCCTGCTGATGCGCAAGGGCATCCTTCCGGATATCCGGTCACTCGCCTCCATGCGCGACTACACCATCGCCTGCGGGTCGGTGCACGCGCTTGTCGTCTTTACAGGATTTCTGGCGTTGGGTCTGTTCATCATGAGTTCCTCGCCGGTACTTTCCGCACTGAACCTGTACATCTGGCCGGTCGCCATCGCGACGTTCCTGGGACTCCCGTTCACGGCTCGTCCGTGGTGGCAGGCTCTCGCGACGCCGCTGTTCGCGGTTCCCATGCTCTTGCAGAAGTACGGCGTACTGCGACGGCCGACGCCATTTCACCTGCGACATACGGTCCGCAACTTCAACAAGTTCCTCGACGAGAACCCGGAGCTTGTCGCACTGACGCGCGCGGCAGCCGGAAAGGAGCACTGGTAGCAATGAGGCGGCTCATTGAGAAAATCACCGGCATCCGCTTCAGGAACGACAAACACTTCGGCCATGCGGTCGCTTCGCTGGTGCTGTTCGCAGTCGTCACTACGGTTGCTGTCATCGCTGAACGTATGGATGGGATTGCCGCTGTTCTCCTTCCCGCGGAGCTCTGGTTTATCCTTGGCTGCTTCTTTCTCGGGGTTTCGCGCGCCGCAGTCAGGCATGTAAGGGAAGGCACCCGCACAGACGTCTATAGTTCGGACTGCATCTGGTTCAACGCGGTGATGTGCGGGGCATGCTTCGTCCTGTGCGCGTTCGCCGTCTGGATTCTGCTACCATGACCGTCGACTGGTGGGCGCTCATCACCGAGTTCAGCGGCCCCCAGCACCTGCTGTGGGCGGGCATGGCCGCATTCGTCATGATGACCTTCCTGGTGACGGCGGCGAAGAACATTGCGGTCGGCGTCGCGGAAGGATTCATGTATGCCGCCATATTCGGCTTTGTGTCCCATGCGGCGTGGCATCAGGTGTTCGTGCTCGGCGAGGAAACGTACAGTTTCACGGTGCACTGCATCTGGTTCAACGGCCTGCTGTCGCTCGCGTACGTTCTGCTGTCCCTCATGCTTGTGCGCAGGGCGCTGTTCGGACGCTAAAACCCCTCCGGTTTCCCGGAGGGGTTCTTCGTCTGGCGGACTCAGGACGCGGATTCCCCGAATGCCCCGAGAATCCGCTGAGCGGCGTCCCGGTCCATGAAGTGCACCCTGACGAGGTCGTCCAGGACGTCGCCGACGATTTCGGAGTCCGTGCGGCGGTTATTCACGACGATGGAGGTCTTCAGGCTCGCTTTCTCCTGATAGCCGGTCTTCCGGATGTTCCCGGCGAACTGCCATGCGGCGGCGCGGGAGCTTTTCACGTCGTAGATGAGCCAGCGGTTTCCCCGCGGGCCCGGTGAACGGAGCCGCAGGCTGACGTCGTCGCCCATGTGGTCGCGCACGCTCGGCATACCGCTGAGCGGATCGTGCCGCCGTGAGCGGCTGACCCGCACAGAGCGCACCACGTCCGGAAAGGACGCACGGAGAATGTCCGCCAGCCGCTTCATCAGCTGATGGAAGCGGTCTTCGTTGTGTTCGCCGCGGCGTTCCGCCTTCCTGGCGTGCCAGGCCGGACCGCGGTATTTCTTCCGCTTCACCGGCGCCGGCACTGCCGGAACGGGCCGGTGTACCGCACGCGGCTTTGCGGCCGCAGACGGCTCCGGCTGCTTGCGCGTCACGGTCGCCTTCGCCCCCGTGAACTCGCAGGTCAGCGCGCCGTCCTTCTCCAGAAGCTGGAGCGCACGCAGCGCAACGGTGCGTCCCTGGTAGAGGCCGTACCCGAAGCGGTCCAGAAGCACGTCGCGGGCGATGTCGCCCACGACGTCCTCGGATTCCGCGCTCTTGCGTGCATCCAGATACTCCAGAATGCGCCGCTGCACCTTCGGGTCAACGGCCCCCGACTTCACGGGACGGGGCGCCGGTATCTTGATAATGAGCATTCATCTCCCCCGGGAATACGGACAAAACATTTATTATAATATCACAAATCGGCGCGTGCGTCCAGAATGACGGCCCTGACCGAATCCAGGTCGCGGCAGGCCATCATTTTCCCACGGAGTTCGGCCGCGCCCGGCCATTCGGACACGTAGGCCTTGAAGAACTTCTTCATCAGGTCAAAGGACTTGGTGCCGCCCCAGTGCGACATCCACCGCTCCGCGTGGTTCAGGGCGAGTTCCAGCCGTTCCACAGGCGAATGCTCCCGCTGTTGAGAGGCAAACAGCCACGGATTCCTGAAGATGCCCCGACCGACCATGATGCCGTCAACTTCCCATGCCTTTGCAAGCTCCTCGCCCTGCGTCCGGGAGAACACGTCGCCGTTTCCGACGACGGGAATTCCCGTTCCGCGGGCCATCTGTACGACCCGGCCGATGAGGTCCCAGTGAGCAGGAACCTTGGACATCTCCTTCATCGTGCGGCCGTGCACGATGAGCGCGTCCGGCTTGGTTTCCAGGAGCGCCGGTATCCACGTTTCCATCTCGTCCGTCCGGTACAGCCCAAGGCGCGTCTTCACCGATGTCGGTCCGCCAAAGCCCTCGCGGAGCGCATGGATGATGGCCTGCGCACGGGCGGGGTCCTTCGCCAGCGCGATGCCCGCCCCCTGTTTGAGGACGGAGCGGTCCGGGCATCCCATGTTCACGTCCACGCCGTCGTATCCGAGTTCGCGGGCAAGTTTGCCCGCAGCGAGAAAATGCTCCGGCTCCGTGCCGAAGAACTGCGCCACGATGGGGTGGTCGGCATCCGTAAGCGCCAAATCAAGCATGAGCTTCGGACGCCCGGGCGAATTCAGGCCATGCGCGGAAACGAACTCGGTATAGAACACATCAGGCCTGCCGCACTCCGCGACGACGCTCCGGAACGGAACGTCCGTGACGTCAGCCATGGGCGCAAGCACGAAGAACGGCCGGGGAAGTTTGGTCCAGAAACTGTCGGGCATGCGTTGATGGTATACGAACCGCCCTGATGAAACAAAAAGGAGGGGGAGTCTCCTCCCCCTCCTGAACACGATGCCGACTACTGCTTCTTCTTGAGCAGCTCCGCCAGCTCCTCGTCCGTCATCTCGTTGATGCGCTTGCGCGCGTCGGCGCCGTCGTCGGCGCTCCGCTCTTCGCGCCGCAGGTTCTGCGTCGCGGAGCGGACCTCGTTCTGGACGTCGGACGCCTGCAGGACGACGTTCCGGTTGTTGAACGCGAGCATCGGCTCCACGTCCTGACCGGAGGCGATGAACGCGATGTCCACCTCGTCGCCTTCCCGCGTGAGCGGGAGCTTGGGCGACAGCTCGCTGGAGCCCGTGAACAGGTGCGGAATGTCCGCGAGCTGGACGAAGTACATCGTGCTGCCATCGCGGACCTCCGCGGCGATGCGGACCACGGCGCCGGTCAGGTAGTTCCGGTCGTGCGCCGTGTCAAAGCCTTCCTTTGAGCCGCCCTGCGCGAGCATCGACTGGTACTTGCGGTACGCCTCGTTGATGCTCTCGCCGATGGCGGTCTGCAGGTTGTCCACGCGGACAAGGGCGACGCCCTGGAACGTGGACGCCTCACCGAGAATCGGCACGACGTCCGTCATCACGCCGCTGATGTTGTACAGGACGGGGTCGGTGCCGTGCCAACGCTTGAAGTGCACCTCGTTGTTGACCGCGGCGAGCACCGCATCCGACGTGTTGCCCGCGACGTTGTAGCGGACGGACTTGCCCGTGCGGGTGTGCGTGTAGATGAACGCGACCAGCGACGAGTCGCCCGACGTGGACGTCACTCCGGTGACCCAGTACGGCTCGCTGTCCGAACCGTAGATGATGCTGGGATAGTCCGCTTCGGTCAGTCCGGCCTGGGCTCCGACGATGGGCAGGATGTTCCAGAATCCGTTCGCGAGCACGCCGTTCATGTCGATGTACGACTCCGTGACCCAGCCCGGCATGACGCGGTCCACCCAGTCGGGAATCTCACCCAGCTTGTGGAACGTCATGTCCCCGGTTTCGGGGTCCACGATGACCGCGCCCTCCACGACCTCGCCCCACCAGCGGACGGTGGGATGAAAGACCGTAACGACCCACCAGGGCTTGCCGGTATCGTCCAGCTCCAGCGACCAGTCGGTCAGTCCCTTGTTCGGGTACTTCCGCCAGACGTGCCGCTCCAGATTCTTTCCGAACCAGGCCTCGGGCGTGTACTGGAATTCGTGGTCCGTCTTCACGACGACCTGCGCGAGCGGGTCCTCGGCGTTGACCATGACGTAGCCGGGCGTATGCCCGACGTTGCTCCAGACCCCGTACCCGTTGAAGTCCAGGTGGGTGACGTACCAGAGGTCCCCGCGGACCTTCTGGAGCGTCATGAAGCCGTCGGCGACGTGGAACTGGCTGCCGATGGCGCCGATTTCCCCCAGGCGCTTGTCGGCGCGGAAGATGGCGTTCTCCAGCGGAACCAGCCGTACGTGCGCGGGATCCTTGGGCTGGACGTCCTGCGTCCACTCACGGACCGGCACGTCGCCGATGAGCCCGCTGTAGTGGCTCGTATGGAGCGCATCGCATCCGGAGATGCCGAGGATCAAATAGAGCGCGAAGCCTCCGATTGCGAAGACCCAACTGACGGAGGCCTTGCTGTCGCCGTAGTTCCGGTCAACGCTTGAGACGAACGCACCGATTACCCACACGAACACGGTCAGAAAACCGGCGGCCCCGAACAGCGGCCACACCAGCGACGGCGCCGCGCCGTAATAGATCCACCAGCTGAGCAGGAAGGTCACGACGCCGGCGACCGCAGCTCCCGCGAACCGTGCCGTCAGAACCAGGGGTATGACGCCGGCAACCGCCGTGGCGAGCGCCAGAATGACCGACATGTCCATCGGATTACCCTCTCTTTCAGAGTTGGGAACGAACGGAAAAGCCGCCCGTAACGGTGTATATTATACCTTATATTTATAGACAGGTCAATCAGGCCACGTTGACCTGTTTTCCCTTGGGGGAGGAGACGAGGTTCACCTGGATGGTGCGGCTTCCGACGGGAGTTCCGTCCAGGTCCACCTTCAGTTCGTACGCGCCCGGCGCGGCAAACTGCATATTCTCAAAGTTGGCGATGACCTGGAAATTCGCGCTTTTCACCGTCACGGAGAGCGACGTCCGGGCCAGTTCCTTGCCGTCGGGACCGGCAACCGCCGTGTTCAGGGCGTACGTGCCGGTTTCCGGCACGTCCAGATTCACCACCAGGGCGAAATGCGGATATGCGAACGGAAACTTGTCCGCATTGATAGTGCTGAAAATATTGATGAGGTTCAGGTTATTGGTGCCCGCGGACAAAAAGGCCTCGCGGCACGTGATTATAAAGTTGGTTTTGATTTCCATTCCGGTCGTGGCGATTCCGTCCTCGCCATTCTTTAATAATAATATTTGAACCCGTTGCCTACCCGGACGGTCGGTATCGCCGCAACCGTCATGGACGGGGTGGAGTAGGCCGCATGACGGACTGACGTCCGTCATGCGAGGGATCAGGGCTGCACCGTAGCGCGGATGCGGCGCGTGCCCGCTCCCACCGCCTCCTCCTTGATGATGCGGACTGTACCGATTTCTCCGGTGTGTGTCACGTGCGGACCGCCACAGAACTCCTTGGAGAACGCCGAGCCAAGGTCCTTGCCGACGTAATAAACGTTCACGGGGTCGGGATATTTCTCCTTGAAGAAGAACAGCGCGCCGGTTTTCTCCGCCTCGGCCTTGGGCATGACCTCCTTGTTCACCGGTAAATCCTTGCCGATGATGTCATTTACGATGTCCTGAACTCCTGTGATTTCCTCATCGGTCAGCTTGCGCGGGAACGAGAAGTCAAAACGTGTGCGCTCCACGGTGATGTCGCTGCCGGCCTGCTGAACCTCGTCTCCCAACACCTTGCGCAGCGCCGCATGCAGAAGATGCGTCGCCGTGTGCAGACGTGTAACCACTTTCAGTTCACTTTCGTCCGCGGCCTTAAGCTCGCCGGTATCCAGAAGCAGACCGTGTCCCCCAAACTTTTTCTCGGCTCCCGCGCGCGATTTCTCCTGATGCTCGCGGAACCGTTCGTCAAAGTCCCCGCGCGTCAGGTCTTTGGCCGAATCTCCGCCGAGTTCTTTTATGATTTCATAGGGAAGACCGAACGACTCGTAGAGCCGGAAGGCGGCGGCTGAATCAATAACCGGCAGTTTGGCCATTTCCTTGAGACCATGCTTGAGCGTCCGAGAAAACTTTTCCTTCTCGTGAACGAACACTTCGCGGACGACCGTCGCATCAAGTTCCGGATAGTCGCCCTGATAAGCAATAACGACCGCATCCAGTATCTGCGACGCATCAAATGACCCGCTGCTGAGGTGCTCATGTACGATGACGCGGCGCATCAGGCGGCGCAGGACGTATCCCTGTTCCTTGTTGGACGGACGGACGCCGTCGGCAATCATGAACGCGACGGCCCGCGCATGGTCGGCGACGATACGGCGGGTGCGCGCACCGATTGATTCCGGCAGCAGCGCCATCATCGGCGCGAACAGGTCCGTCTCAAAAACGGTTTCCGCCTTCTGCACGACCTTCGCCAGACGCTCCAGTCCCATGCCCGTATCTATCCCCTGCGTCTTCAGGGGCCCCAGGGAGCCGTCCTTGGACTGGTAGTACTGATTGAACACGACATTCCAGATTTCAATGCCGTCAACGTAGATTTCCGTCGTCGGCCCGCAAGGACCCTCGTCCCCCGTCGGTCCCCAGAAGTTGTCGGCGCGTCCTGCTTTTCGCACCTGGACGTCCGGCGCGATTTCCCTCCAGATAGCCGCGGATTCCGTGTCCTCCGGCACCCCTTGGCCTGAGCCAGTCGAAGGCTCTCCGCCGAACACAGTCACGTACTCGATTTCCAGCCCCAACTCCTTTGTGATGAATTCGTGCGCCCAGGCGATGGCATCTTTTTTGAAATAGTCGCCGAACGAAAAATTCCCGAGCATCTCAAAAAAAGTCAGATGGGACTCGTCGCCGACCTCGTCAATGTCGGACGTCCGGACGCATTTCTGGACGCTGGCAGTGTTCAGCGAACCGAAGTCCTTGGCCGCGTCGGCGTCGCCCGTGTAGTACGGCTTGAACTGCTGCATGCCCGCCGTCGTGAAGAGCACGGACGGATCGTCCGGCAGAAGCGGCGACGATTTCACCACGGCATGGCCGCGCGCGGCGAAGAAGTCCAGGAAGCGGCGACGGAGTTCGGCATGCTGCATAACGACCCACGATACCACGGAAAACAGCCTCTATCAATGAAACGGCTCCGGTAGTACCGGAGCCTCATTCCCGCGGGGATCTGCGTCCGCTTCGCCAGATGCCGACCGCGAGCATCCATGAGCCGATACAGAGGAGGATGTCCCCCGCGCTGCACCAGCCATAGTGCGAGAGGTCGAAATTATGGATGGGTATGACGTCGCCGAGCCACGCCAGCCGCGTATCGTCGGTGATGCGGACATAGCCAGGATTGTCAGACTCCGTGAGAATCGGCATGCGCCCGCCGTTCGCTGACGTGACGAGGACGTTGCAGACGATGCCCGCGATGACGACGCAGACCGGCGCCCGCGCACGCACGAAGGTGAATCCGTAGACGAGGGTCAGGACGCCGAATACCGGCAGAAACCACGGCTCAAGGCCGGAAACAAGGCGCGTGCTCCACGCAAGCCCGGCGAGAATCACGGCCACGGCGAAGTCCAGCCGTCCCAGCTCCCTGCGCATGTAGCCGGACGGATAGCCGGGATGCCGGACAATGGCGATGAACACCGCCACAAAACCGATACCCATAAGGGTTATGAAAGTCACCCGTCACCTCGTTTGTGAACGTGATTACCCATGATGTCCCCGCAGCGGCGTCGGGTCAAGAACGGAAAGGTCCCGGCATTGCCGGGACCCGGTCTTCACGGGACGTCGATGCGGAACGTCACAGTGACGGAAACGCGGAGCTCGTCCTCGCCCGCCGGGAGCTCGGGAGCGGCTCCTGCGTCTTCGGACATCGCCGCCATCACGCGGGACGGACGCGCTTCCGGCCTGCCGAGCGCGGACTCCTGGTACGCGAGCACCGGGCCGAGGGTGATGCCCAGATCCGCGGCGCGGCTCTGCGCCCGCGTCAGCGCGTCCGCAATCGCCGAGCGTATTGCCTCGTCACGGAGCGCACGCGCATTACTGACCTCGAACTGCACGCCGTTGACGTTGGCGAAGTCGGGCACCGCATCCAGGACGGCGGACGCGCGGTCGCGCGGAAGCCTGACCCGGAACTGCTGAACGGCGTAATACCCCTTGCGCTCCGGCCGGCCGTCGGACTTCTGCTCGTAATAGTCCTGCAGCTGGTAGTACTGCGACTTGATGTCGCGTTCGGGAACGCCGGCATCACGGAGCGCCGTCACCAGGCCCTGGGCGAGAACCGACTGGTTCTCCTCCGCCTCACGGCGCTTCTTGGCGGGCTTTCCCTGAACCGTCAGACTGACGACCGCACGGTCCGGAACGGCGGTAACCACCGCCTCGCCCGTGAACGCGACCGTGTACTCGCGCTCGGGAGCCTCATGCGCAAGCACGGGACCCGCGAACACGGCGACTGCGGCGCACAAAAGAACAAACGTACGCATTATCAGACCTCCTTGATTCGTGAAACGACGCCCGACCATGGTAGCAGGTCAGCCCACAAGGGAAAGCCCCGCGTTCGCGGGGCGGTGTCTACTCGGGTACGAAGGGACCCGCAGGGCAGGAGTCCTGTCCGCGGCGCGGCCACTGCACGACGCCGCGCAGATGGTCGTAGACGAACCAGCTTTCCCACTCGTAGCAGGCAAGCGGTTGGGCGGTGATGTCGGCAGGAACGGACGCGGTCTGCGGGACATCGGATGCGCGGTACATGCACATGCGGAACCGCTGAGACGAGTTCTGCGCGCCGGCCTCGGTGGAGAATCCCCCGCTCGGGTAGTCCGTGACGTATGCAACGGGAACCTGCGGCAGACCTTCCGGCAGAGAGCGTTCGGTGTCGCGGTCGTACGAGCCAGGAACCGTGTTCACTTTCACGCCCGCGAAGTTCCCGCCGCCCGGGCGCGAGCCGTACACGGGATTGTCGTCATACGAATCAACGGCCCATTCGGGAAAGTTGTGAACCTTCTCTCCGCCGTACGAATGATTGTAGACCGGAACGACCAGGCCGTCGGCCACGAAACTGGAATACACGCACCCGCGGATGAACTGCACAAAAACGTAATCCGTCAGGGCACCTGGCGTGGTTGTTTCGTACTCGGCGACCAGCCGCTTGCCGTAGTACGGCAGATCACCGTCAGTATGGACGACGTAGTCTTCGGCGAGGAAGCTGACACGGACGAGCGAACACGAATCCGTCCCCGCGCAGTCCGTGTTCAGGAATTCGTACCGCGCGCGGCTCATCGCGCGGTCGCGGGGATTTTCGGCTCCCCGGACGTTTTCCCAAACCCCCAGAAGCATGCCAAGCATCAGCAGTACGCGCTTCATATCCCCTCCTTGGGAATGAGCTCAATGAGTGAATGGTACACGGCGCGTCACAAATGAAAAGAACGGTCCGCCGCAACGGACCGTTCTGTACCGAAATGACTGATCAGGAAGCGCCGAACCGGAACCTGCGGAACCTGCCGAGGATGGTCAGCAGGGACTGCCGCTCACGGAGGGTCACGATCACCGAGAACGCGATGAGCACGATTCCGGCGCCCAGGAATACTCTGGCGAGCGTCAGCAGGACAGGAGGCCCGCCGAGGTCGGCGACCATCCAGCAGCAGTTCATCGCCAGCCACGAATTCATCGCGGCCGTGATGGCCAGTGCGGCCGGACTGCGCTCCGTATAGCGGAAGGCCCAGAGATTCGGGACCACCGTCGGTGCGATGAGCAGACGCGCCGCACCGGACCACTCCAGCATCCAGCAGGCGTCCATCAGGAACCACAGTACGGAACCGACGGTCTCCCAGAACGCCAGCTTACGGGACTGCTCGTCCACGGGCTACCGCACCGGCTCGTGCACGATACAGTAGCCGTCGAAGTACATGTCGGTCAGGAACATCCGCAGCTGCGGAGTGACCGCGACGACGCGACGGTCGGGGTGCGTCGCAAGGAAGTGCTCCAGGAACCGCTCCGCGCGGCCCTCGTCAGCGCAATACACCTCCTGTCCGCCGTTGCGGCTGGACGCCGATGCGAAGGCGCGGTCCGCGGCGATGGTTCCGCCGACGAGGGCGACACAGACCAGCAGCGGATAGACGACACGACACAAGAACTCTTTCCACATATCGGCCTCCTACGCCGGAACGAAGTGATGCTCGATGTTCCATTTGAAATGCGTCTCGCGCCGGGTTTCACGCTCGTGGTTTGCGGGAAGATCCCCGGTCCTCATCCAGCGGAAGAAGTCGGCCCCGACCACGTGCTCCATGTCCATGACGTATCGGTCGTCGCCGTTTCCTGCCTTGAGGAATCCGACGATGACTCCGCGGGCATCCACCCCGAAGCCGGCGATGTTGCGAGCGCGGATGCGGACGCGCTGGCCGGCGCGGTATTTGTATACGCCGCTGGACTTGTACCAGCGGTCCAGGCGGGTATCTCCGGGACCGAACCAGTTGGACGGGTTCGCGCGCGCGAGCCATCCGAGAAGCTGTCTGAGCATGCGACCTCCTAAGGTGTCAGTTTGCCGGCACTATTATACCCACAACTACCGATGACGTCAATCAGAGCCGGTGCGCAGCCCACCGGACGACGATGAACCAGAAACCGAACGCGGACCCGAAAATGAAGGTCCAGAAACCGATGAATTTCTTTTCGTCCGGAGTGAAGGACATAGAAATATATTTGGGGGGCCTAACGGGTTTCCTGCTCCCCCGGACCTCTCACGGCGCCTCCTGCGCATGTTCCGGTCCTCCTCCGCAGCCCGGGTTCCTGCGGACATGACGAAGGTCATGTCCTCGGATACCCATCGAAACCCTACGGCCCAAACAGCAGACATCTGCCCACCATTTCGGCGGGCACATGTCTGCTGGGGGCCTAACGGGTTTCGATCCCGTGACCGCACTTCCACAGAGTGCTGTGATCCCATTTCACCATAGGCCCCATATGCCAAGGGATGCCGGATGATTATACCACCGCGAATGACGGGGAGCAAGCGCCCGAAATTGACAAGCGCCGTTCCGGACGTATAGTTATCCGGCACCGTTCACAACGTTGGCGCAATCGAGAAAGGACCCGACATGGATTGGATTGCCAAGTTCCTCCGGGAAGTTCCGGACGACTTCACCCTGGAACTCACCGACCCCGACCCCGACGACCGCATCCTCGGCGAGGCGACTCCTGCGCTGAAAGCGGCATTCTCGGCCGGCGCATGGCACGGTCTGGAGCTGGACCGCCTGCTTCAGGAACACCGGCAACTGCATCAGGACCCGTCGTATGACGGCAGCAGGTGCGACCAGGTCCATCAGGACCTCCAGAGAAGGAGGATGCTCCTGGAGACGTTCCGCGACGCGACTGTCCTGGAGGTCTTCAACACGTTCGGCGTTTCCAACGATTACGGCGGAGTCGGCATCACGACCGCGGGCATCGCGATGTCTCCTCCCGAACCGGAGGGCATCGTGGTGATGGTGGGCGGACCCTCCGCCGGCGGGGACGATGGCGGAATTCCCCAGGTCGGCGGCGACTGACATCATGCGCCGGAAGCAACCGCTTCCGGCGTTTCACTCTATATAACGCGAAACCCGCAGGGCGGTGCCCTGCGGGCCGTAGTTCATCGGAGGGTGTACATCACGCCGACAACGGCCGTGTGCATGTTCAGTCCGCGGTTGGGCGGAGACGTGCCGTTGTTACTCAAGTGCGTCAGGCGGTAACCCAGAAGAAGGTCCACGTTTCCCCGCGTCCACCGCGCGCCGCCGCCCAGGAGCAGGTAATACTGCATCCAGCCGTTCAGCTCGCGGACCTTGAGTCCCGAGGACGTCACACCCGCGCCGATTTCGGTGTAGTAGCCGAAGGGACGCGTCGGCGCCAGATGCAGGCGGAAGGTCGCCAGACCGCCGTGCACGTACCGGCTGCTCGGCGTGAACGACTGGCCGCCCATGATGCTCATGACCACCTGGAATCTCGGGCGGTTATCCGCCATCGCCAGACCGGCGCCGAACGCGGCTTCCGCGGTGCCAAGCACGACGCCCGACGGATCGCCGGAGCCGAACATCTCCTGCTGGACCCCTACGCCGAGCATGCCGCCGACCTGCAGCCGGTCATTCGCCGAAGCGGGAACGGCTGCCGCCGTGCCCAGAAGCACGGCCACCAGAAACCGCATGCATCCTCCTTATGCCCATTGTGATGCGAACTGGGGTTCATTATACAATGAACCCCAGTCAACGTCCAGTTCCGATGTCCGCGCCTACCGCCTCGGCAACCGACGAAAAGCCGTCCCTGCGGAGCAGGCGGGCGAGACCGTAGTTCAGCTCCCCGACGAGCTGGGGACCGCGGTACACCATTCCGGTAATGAGCTGAACGAGCGACGCCCCCATACGGATGCGCCGGTACACGTCCTCAGCAGAAAAGATGCCGCCGACCGATACGAGCACATACCGCCCGCGGGATTTGGACGCACAGTATTCGAGCTGCCGCTCCGCAAGTCCGCGGACGGCATTGCCGCTGATGCCGCCCCTGCCCGGCAATCCGTCCGGCAGTCCCATGCGGACATGGTCCTTGGTCAGGTTTGAGCACACGATGCCGCTCACGCGGTGGCCGTCCAGCACGCCCAGCACGTCGTCCAGCTGGGCCTCCGTGAGGTCCGGAGACAGCTTGACGAACACCGGCTGGCGGAGGCTCCGCCGGTCCACGGCCGCAAGCAGGGTGTCCAGGAGCGCAGGCTCGGTGAACGGTTGTCCGCCGAACGCGTTCGGACAACTGATGTTGATGGTGAAATAGTCCGCAATATCCCTGAACTCATCCAGCACGATGCCGTAATCATGGACGGCCGCCGTCGTGTCGCAGGTCTCCCGGCAATTGGTCTTCGCCGCGCTGACGCCCATGACGCAGCCGAACGTCCTGCCGCGGAGACGGACGGCGACGGCACGCGCACCCTCGTTTTTCAGGCCGTAATGCACGCGCAGAGCCCGCAGATGGGGAATGCGCCAGAGGCGAGGACGCGGATTGCCTGCGCACGGCTGGCCCGTGATACTGCCGAGTTCCGCGTGCCCGAACCCCACGTGCGGGAGAATCTCCGTAAGCCGGGCGTTCTTATCGAAGCCCGCGGCAAGCCCGACCGGGTTGTCGAACGTCAGGCCGCACAGTTCCTGCCGGAGAATGGGGTCTCCGTAATGAAACAGTGCCCGCACCACGGCACGGCCCGTGCCGTGTCGGCCGAGCGCGGCACCCGCCGCCGTGGTGCGGTCATGGACGAACTCGGGGTCCAGCCGAAAAAAGACCGGCTTTGCGGCCAGTCGGTATGCGACGCCCAGGAGCATTGATTTCAGCGGATGGATTGTCATGCGCACGCAAGCATATCACAACCACCGGTTCCGAAAGAAGAAGATAACGATGACCAGCGTGAACAGGGTCGTTCCGCCCGCGATGATTTCCCAAGCGTAGGCATGCATGTCGATGGGGAGCGCGACGTTCATGCCGTAAAAACTGAAGACCGTCATCGGAAACGTCAGTACGACCGTCGCCGCGGTAAGCAGTTTTACGACGCGGTTCAGGTTATTATTGACGATTGCCGAATACGCCTGCCGGTAATTCACCGTCGTCTTGAGCAGCGAACCGGCCGATTTGTTCACCTGTACGCCCTGCAGACGGACGTCCTCGTACAGATCCTTGTCCGCCGGATACGTCTGTATCACCTTGCCGGAGGTCAGCTCGCTGAACTCGGTCTGCAGCGGCACCAGGGCAGCCATGAAATCGTTCAGGATACCCTCGAAGGTCAACAGGCGGAGGATGTCCTTGTTCTCCACGCGGCCCGATTCGGTGAGCGTACCGCGGACAAGCCGGCCGATTTCGGTCAGCGAAAGGCCGAACGCCCCATACACCTCGCCGATGAACCGCAGGAGCATCTGCGACCGGAACTGCGTCGTAAACTTGTTCTGGCCCGAAAGATATTTTTCCATGAACGCGGGGCGCTGCTGCCACAGCGTCAGAATAAATGTCGGACCGAGCGCGATGAGCGCGGGAACCGTTACCGTCTTGTCGCCCTGTCCCTGGGGCACACGTACAAACACGTACACGATCCCGTGCTCTTCTTGAACGCGGGGAACCTCGTTGGGGTCAACCGCGTCCTGAAGCAGGTCACGCTCAATGCCGAGTTCACGGGACAGGCGGTCCAGTTCATCGCTCTCGGGACTTTCGCTGAGCACCCACACGTCCGGACCGAGCTCCGGCACGGACTGCAGCGGCTGCCCTTCCGCCTTCCGGAAAATCGCAATCATACCGCCATCATACCACCCGCGCCCCCGCATTCGGCTGTGCACAAACACCGCAAAGCCGCCGTACGGTCGGCGGCTTTGCGGTGTTTGTGGCCCCACCAGGAATCGAACCTGGATAACCGGCTTAGAAGTCCGGTGTTCTATCCGTTGAACTATGGGGCCGGACGCATTTTACCACCATTTCGGGCCCTTGCCAACTATACTATACTATTGTATAATATACGCGGAGTTCCCTGTCATCATATAAGGAGGAACAGACGTGAACAAAACCGAGATCTTCGCCCACCGGGGCCAGGGTCACGGCTCCACGAACGGCCTGGACCCCACCGGCGGCGCGTACGTAGGGTACGCCGAGAATTCCATCCCGGCGCTTCTGACCGCCGCGCTTCAGGGGTTCCATTTGGAGTGGGACGTTCTTGCGAGCGGCGACAGACCCGACCCGGCGGCCATCGTGGCGCACGGCGACGCGAACGACGAGGGAATCCTGGACAATGAGGACCTCGCCCTCGTCGCCGGAGATACGCCGCTCCGGGACCTTCAGCGTTTCGGCCTGGTCGCCCATTCCCCGGGTCAGACACATCTGCCGCCGCTTCTGGACTGGGTCCTGGACGCGTTGGTGGGCAAGGATGTCCGCCTTAACATCGAGCTCAAGGGCGCCGGCTCCGCGTTCGCGGTCACCCGGTGTCTGCAGAGACGCGGCACCGCCGGCGCCGGATGGGACCCGCGCATCATCTTCTCCTCGTTCAAGCCGAACGAGTTGGAGGCGGCGCGCAAGGCGTTCCCCGAGGCCGACCTGGCGCTGTTGCTGTGGTCCGGCGCCCCGCTCGTCACCGGCGCCCGCATGGAGCAGTTCATCGCGCGCAACCGCGTGACCGCGCTCCACGTGGACATCCCCCTCGCCCACGAAGGCATGCTGGAGTGGGCGGCGACGCTGGGCTGTGCGGTAAGGGTCTACACGGTGAACGACCCCATCATGGCCATCGGTCTTGTGCACCGCGGCGTCACCGGTCTGTTCACCGACTTTCCCCAGGTCATCGCTTCCGCATTGCAGTGACCGAAGCGGGTCCGTCCTCTGCCCACCGGGCGGACGGCGGACCCGCTTCTTGTTTTCCATGCACCTGTAATTTCGTATCATGTACGCACGCGGGCCGTCGTATACCGGTAGTACGCCTGCTTTGGGAGCAGGTAGAACTGGTTCGATTCCAGTCGGCCCGACAACCGCCAAAACGGCCCCTGAGCGCATCCGCTCCGGGGCCGTTTTGGACATTGCCGGAAAGCCTGTTTTATTGTATAGTAGTCCCTATCGCTCGTTAACCGAACCAAGGAGACGACTCTGTGAATGAGTGGGTTCTGGCACTGTGCGCCGCCGTATCTGCGGCAGCGGTCGTGGCATTGCTCCCCTATACCGTCGGCAAGGCCCTTGCGGCAGCCGTCCGGTTCCGGGACGCGTTCGTCGCCGCGGTGCGGTGGTCCTTCACCGGCATCCGCCGTACTTGCGTGACGGTCGCGTCACTGACGGCCGTCCTGTCGGCGCTTGCGCTGAACATCTTCCTGTTCGGCAGCCGCGCGGACCTGCCGGACATCGGTTCCATCATCAACTTCCGGCCGCCGCAAATCGGCTATTTCTACGACGGCAAGGGCATCGTCGCCATGCGGATGGCGACCTCGTACCGCGAACCGGTTCCCTTCGAACGGGTGCCGGACGTCGTGCGTCAGGCCATCATCGCTGCCGAGGATCGGAGATTCTACGACCACTACGGCGTGGACTTCAGGGCGTGGCCGCGCGTCATCTGGCGCAACGCCACCGGGCAGTCGCGCCAGGGTGGCTCCACGGTCACGCAGCAGCTGGAGCGGAACATGTTCCAGGAGGAAGCGCTCCGCGCCGAGCGGGGCGACGAGCTGGTGACCGACAACGTCCTGACCCGCCTCCTGGCGCGCCATAAGGGCATCCCGTGGACGAACCGCCACGTGCGCAAGGTGTTTGAGGTGCGCTATGCGCTTCATCTGGAGCGCGGGCTGACCGAGCACTTCCTGCAGGACGAGGCGGCGGACGGCTGGTGGGATTACCTTACCGACGGACCGAGACGCCGGGCGCGCAAGCGGGCAAAGGACCACATCTTCGCCTGCTACGCGAATCTCGTGTACCTCGGCCACGGCGTGTACGGCGTCTCGTACGCATCACGGTTCTATTTCGGCAAGCCGCTGGAGGAACTGCAGGCGCATGAGGCGGCACTGCTGGCAAGCTTCATTCCGTATCCCGGACCGTACGCGAGCCTGGACCGTTCCGCGGAGAACATGGTGTACAAGAAGCTCCGGCGGGACGAGGTTCTGCGCCGCATGGCCAACAACGGGTACCTGACCGAGGACGAACGGTGGTACCAGAGCATCCAGCCGCTCGTGTTGCCCTCTCCGGAAGGCGGGGGCAAGACACCTGCGCCGGCGGCCATCAATATGGCCCTGAACGAGGTGAAAGGCCTGGGCATCCCCCACGACCTCATCGTCAACGGGTTCGCCCATCCGCACATGACGGTGGACCTGGCGGTTCAGTCGGCGGTGAACCGCGCCGCCGAGGCCGGACGGGAGAATTTCGCCAAGCGCTGGCCCAAACACGAGGTTCCCCAGATGGCGGTCGTCGTCCTGCGCAACAGCGACGCCGCGGTGCTGGGCATCTACGGCGGACACTACGACGACACGGTGAACAACTATTCGCTGTACAACCGTGCACTGACCGCGCTCCGCCAGCCCGGCTCCACGTTCAAGGCCGTGGACGCGCTGGCATTCGCGGCCGAAGGCGTCGGCCCGGACGACCTGCTGCTGGACGCACCGTTCCCCGTGTCGCGGGGACGCGGACGCGGCACGCACTGGATATCCAACTACGACAATGAGTTCCGCGGTCTGATGCCCCTGCGCGAGGTCATCGCGCAGTCACGGAATGCGCCGACCATACGCATGGCGCGGCAAATCGGCATCCCGAAGGTCGTCGCGGCCGCCCGTCTTCTGGGCATCACGTCCCCCATGGATGCGTATCCGACAACCGCACTGGGCTCCAATTCCCTGACGCCGCTGGAACTGACGAACGCATACCGCGCCATCGCCTCGGGCGTGTCGGCGACGCCGTACATCGTCACGAGAGTGACGGATGAGACCGGCGCGGTGCTCGTGGAGCATACGCCGGAAACGGCGGCGCTCCCGGTCAGCCCGGAGGCGCTGTTCCGGACGCGGGTGCTCCTGCGGGGAACGGTCAGGCTGCCGCGCGGCACGAGCCGTTCGCTGGACTCCAGTTCGTTCGGGATTCCGCTGGCGTGCAAAACCGGGACGACCAACGACCACCGCGATGCGTGGCACATCTGCTTCAACGATGACATCACGGTGGGCACCTGGGTCGGCTATGACAGCAATATCCCGTTGCCGAGCAACGAGCCGGGGGGAAGCGCCACCGGCGCGACCGCGGCCCTGCCCGTGAACCGCGAAGTGTTCCTGGGCGTGTACGGGGAGAATTCCCCGCTCGGATTCCCGCCGCGGTTCCCCCGCGCGGTGGAACAGGATATCGACGATTACCTCATCGCGGCCTACCCCGAGAGGTATGGCGTGAAATAGTTTTCCGCGGCCCCGACCAAGTGTCGGGGCCGTTTTCCTTGTACTGGAACAGGCCCCCGCAGTGGGGGCTGTTCTCTTTGAGCGGGATGCGGGAATCCCTACGCATCATGCCTCGCCGCCGCTCGGCATGTGCTTCGGCCGGGGCTCGCGGTTCCCGCCTGCCGGCGAGAACATCGCTCCGCCCTTCGATTCCCGCGAGTATCGGTGTAAGAGAACAGGCCCCAGCAGTGGGGCCTGTTCTCTTTGAGCGGGATGCGGGAATCGAACCCGCGCTTCGACCTTGGAAGGGTCGCGTCATACCATTAGACCAATCCCGCAAAGCGCGCCTACTATACCACGTATTTACCGTTGATCCAAAATTAAAGACCCCGCACCCGAAGGTGGGGGGTCAGGACAGGTCGCCCGGCTGAAGTTCCACGGTGACCGCTATCCTCGGGTCTCCCGGCTCGACCAGGAACTGCACGCGCAGGATACCCGCGTCAACGTCGTCCCATGTGCCGGTGAGCGAACCGGGCCGGGCATCCGCCAGCATCCGCAGGCGCCGGAAACGCACTCCCAGCAGCATGGCGCGGCCGAAACCGGTCATCAACACGGCGGCGATGACGACCTGCGTGTACCCGTTGTCCGGGCCGAGAACCATGGCGATGAACGGCGTCAGCACCATGCTCACGATGACCGACATCATCGCTCCGTCCACCACCTGCTGTATCCGGCTCATCAGCCAGACGCGGCGCCAGATAGCATTCTGCAGGCCGGCCTCATAGGTGAAGAGGACATGCGCGTAGACGCGGCGCGCAACCGTGACGGTCTGCGTCACTCACGAGCCTTTACGCGCTCGGCAGCACGTCCCAACGCCCCGCCGATGACCTCCAGGTTCTCCTGGATGACCTCGCTGCCGAGACGGATTGACCGCTCCATGTCGCGGCGGTTGAAGTTCTCGAACTGCAGCGGCGGAATGGCGCGGTCCGTGTTCAGGAACACGACCTCGGGGAGGTTCGGTTCCTCCCTGCGGCGCCGCTCGAATGCCGCGCGGTCCTTCCGCGCATTCTCGGTCTTGATGATGTTCCACATCCCGTTGAAGTGGTCTCCCCACGTCTTCGGGACGGGATACGAGCCGAGCGCCTCGGCATAACTGAAGACGAACACGACATCCGCGTCTTCCAGTTCCCCGATGGGAAAGTTCGTCCTTACCTCCGCGTCCGTGAAAACGCGGCTGCCGACCCGCCGGAGCGGGAAATGGACGGGAACGGTCGCCGAGGCGAGCAGGATGTTCACCAGCTCCCGGAGCGTGAGCCCGGGCGCATGCGTGCTGAACACCACATGCTCGCCCGTCTCGATGTCGGTCGCCGTGATGCGGACCTCGATGTCCGACTTCACAATCGCCTCGAAGTCCATCGTATTCAGGAGCAGGCGCTCCAGGGGCGAGTTGTCGAAGATGGACTGCGACGTGAAGATGCTCCGCACGACGTAGTAGCCGAGCGCGATGCCGAACAGCGTCTGTCCCGCATGAAGCAGGAAACGCGCCGGCGGCTTGAGCTCGGGCTCCAGGTGCGACAGCAGCGGAAACGAGAGCGCGCCGGCGGCCAGCAGGCCCGCGACTTTCTTCTCCATCGGCACGGAGAATATCTGGCTCGGTTTGAGGTCACGGATGACCTCGTGGACCATCGCGCTGTTGATGGGATTTCCCGGCGCGTGCGCCGTCGCCATGATGGCTCCGGCGGAACCGCCGACGATGCGGTACGGCCGCGGAAGGCCGATACCGGGGTCGAACCAGGTTTCCAGGGCGCCCTGATGAGGTGCCAGACGCCTGAACTCACCGGGCAGAAGAAGCGCTACCTTGGGCTCCTTGATTCCGGAAGACATGCGTGCCTCCTATTGTTCGGGAACCAATGCACTATTATTACATCAATATTTGGCTATGTCAAAGCGAAAAACCCGCGTGACGCGGGCTTTTCGGCTTGGATCCGGAACCAAGAACCTACTTAACTGCCTCTTTGAGCACCTTCGACGGCGTGAAGCGGAGCTTCTTGGACGCCGGAATCTGGATAACCTCACCGGTCCGCGGGTTGCGTCCCTCACGGGCCTTACGGTCAGCCACTTTGAAGATACCGAGGCCGGTGATGTTGATTTTCTCCCCCTTGCGCAAGAGGTTGGTCAACAGCTCCACGAAGGATTCCAGGTATTCTCCTGCATCCTTCTTGGACAGGCCGGTCTTCTCGGCAACCATCTGGATGAGCTGGGTTTTCTTTACAGTCACGACATAACACCCCCTTCCTTACTTTCAAAACCTCCGTGTTTGGCCCGGGACGAGTCATTTGTCCCGTCGGCCAAACCGTACCGGCTTGCCCGATTTCGGCGTTACCGCCTCCGGTCCTCCTTCGCCGTACGTCAGTACGACTCAGTTCGGTCCTCGGCGTTGCCTTGAACTCGGCCAAGCACGAAGGTTTTGCTTTATGAATTATCCGCAGAATTACTAGCGTTTTCTACGGACAAAATAAAGTATTGGCGTTTTATGCGGGTATTTCAAGGCCGATGTGGAAAACCCCTTTGTTTACGCCATATTTTAACGGCTCACCCCATGAGCCGTTAAAATCCCCCTTGGTGCTCCTATATTTCCGTGGACCGCCGTATTCGGATGGGATTCAAGGCATCGGCGAGGACCGAACCGAGCCGTACTGACGTACGGTAAGGGAGGACCGGAGCCGATAACGCAGAAGACCGCCGGATACGGCGGTCCCTGAGCGGAGCGCGAGCCGCGCACGCGCTCTCGCGCGTGCGAGCGCTCCGCGGCTACCGAGCAAACTCTATAGCACGGGTTTCGCGAATGACGTTGACCTTAATCTCCCCCGGATACTGCATCTCCGCCTCCACCTTGCCCGCGATATCACGGGCAAGCTGCAGCGCGGCGAGGTCGTCAATCTTGGCAGGCGTGACAAACACGCGCAATTCACGGCCGGCCTGGATGGCGTAGGACTTCTCCACGCCCTCAAAGGAGCCGGCGATGCGTTCCAGGTCCTCCAGTCGCTTGAGGTAAATCTCCACGGTGTCGCGCCGGGCTCCCGGACGGGCCGCGGAGATGGCGTCGGCCGCCTGCACGATGCGGCTCTCCAGCGTGGAATACGGGAATTCTTCGTGATGGCTTTCCATCGCCCGGATGACCCGCTCGTCCATGCCGAATTTCGCCAGAATCTTGCGGCCGATTTCCACGTGCGTACCCTGCACCTCGTGGTCCACCGCCTTGCCGATGTCGTGGAACAGTGCGCCCTTCTTGGCGATTGCGACATCGGCTCCCAGTTCGCCCGCGAGCATGCCCGCGACATGGGCCATCTCGATGGAGTGCAGGAGCACGTTCTGCCCGAAACTCGTCCGGTACGCGAGACGGCCGAGGAGGTAGACGAGTTTGGGGTCCACCATGCCCACGCCGCACTCAAGGAGCGCCGCCTCTCCGGCCTCCTTAATCTTTCCGTTGATGTCCTCGCGCGCCTTTTCCACCGCCTCCTCGATTTTCGCCGGATGGATGCGTCCGTCAGCCACCAGCTGATCGATGGCGAGCTTTGCAATCTGCCTGCGTACGGGGTCAAAACCGCTGACCACGAGCGTTCCGGGCGTGTCGTCGATGATGATATCCACGCCGGTCAGCCGTTCGATGGTTTTGATGTTCCGCCCTTCCTTGCCGATAATCTTCCCTTTCAGGTCGTCCGACGGGATGTTCACGATGGTCGTCGTCGCATCGGCGATATGCGAACCCGCGTAGCGCTGGACCGCCATGGTGAAAATCTCGCGCGCCTTGCGGTCGATTTCCTCCCGGTTTCCGGTCTCCAGCTTCTTCAGGTGCCGGTAGAGATCCTCGCGGTATTCCTCCTGCACCTTCGCGAAAATCTGCTCCTTGGCCTCATCCCGCGACAGGCCGCCAATTTTCTCCAGGGCATCCAGCTGGCGGTGCCGGATGTCGCCCAATTCGGTGCGGACGGTCTCGGCCTCCTGCATTTTGGACGACAACGACTCCTTTTCCTTTCCAAGCTCCTTCTCCTTTTCGCCGAGGTCAGACTCCTTCTTCCCCAGAAGGTTTTCTATGCGGTCCAGCTGCTTGCGTCGCTCATTCTCCTCCTTCTTCGCCTCATCAAGCACTTTCAGCGCCTTGTTGTTCGCCTCCAGGACGATTTCCTGGGCTTTAGCCTTGGAATCGCTCAACAGGCCCTGTGCGCGGGCCTCCGCTTCAGCGACCTTCTTGCCGGCCGCGAACTTACGTACGAAGAATCCTACGAGAAACCCGACGACGACTGCGGGAACGATGAACGTAATGGGCATATGATGCCGAAAGCGCCCGAGCCAGAACGCCGTGACTCACGGTTCCGTTTGTGTTCAAGAGTTTCATGCCTGAGAGCGGCTCTACGCGGGCGCAGGTTAATACAAAATTCAATGCCCCATCATACCACCTACATTTGCGTCTGTCTATACGTACGCATGGAGCCACGCATAACGCCTCCCGCTTGCCCGAGTTCAAGGCGCAAGCGAGCACCGGAGCGAGCCGTACTCAATGTACGGTAAGCGAGGAGCACAGCGGCAACGCAGAAATCGGGCAAGCCCATGCGGCAGAAAAACGGAAACCCCGCCCTTTTTCTGGCGGGGCCGTTTTTCTGCGGGAGCGTTATACCAGGATGCCGCCGCCGATGACACACCCGTTCCGGTACACGACGGCCGACTGCCCCGCCGCGACGGCACGCACGGGCCTGAGGAACCGGATTATGCCGCGCGAGGAGATAACCGCGGGACGCGCGGGAGAACGGTAGCGGACGGCCACGGAAACCCGCTCGCGGGGTCCGGGCTTACCCGCGAACCAGCGTGTTCCCGTAATCCGCGCCCGGCTGCACGCAAGATCCTCCGCCGGACCGACAATGAGCTCATTGCGCCGGATATCCTTACCGGTCACGTACCACGGCCCGGTACCCCCGGGAAGTCCGAGGCCATGACGCTGGCCGACGGTGTAGTATGAAACGCCGTCATGGCCGCCGAGGACGGTACCCTCGCGGTCCCTGATGAGGCCGCGCCGCGAACGGATGCGCCGCGCAAGAAACGACTTGAAGTCCATTTCACCCACGAAACATACTCCCTGGCTGTCCTTTTTGCCGGCAACGGGGAGGTTGCGCTTTTTCGCATACCCGCGGACCTCGGATTTGAGCATTCCCCCGACGGGAAACAGCACTCGCTCAAGCGCAGCCTGCGGTACACCCCACAGAAAATACGTCTGGTCCTTGTTCCGGTCCTTCGCCCTGGCAAGCACGGCCTTCCGGCTCCCACCCGCGGACCGGATGCGCCGGATGCGCGCATAGTGCCCCGTGGCGATGGCATCCGCGCCGCCGGCGAGCGCACGCCGGAGAAACAGGCCGAACTTGATGTGCCGGTTGCACTCCACGTCCGGATTCGGCGTGATTCCGGCACGGTAGCCCGCAACCATGGGACGGGCCACCTTCGCCCCGTACGCCGAAGAAAAATCCCAGGTCAGCAGCGGGATGCCGAGCGCGGTTGCGACCCTGAGCGCGTCCGTCCGGTCCTGATGCCACTGACAGGCGACGCCCGCGGGCTGCCACGGCTTCATGAAAACGCCGACGACGCGAAAACCCCGCTCCGTGAGCAGGGCGGCCGCGGCGGACGAATCAACGCCGCCGGACATCGCGACATAGACGGTTTTCCGGCGCGCATTCATGGTACGATTATGCCAGAAAATCCGCCTCTACGCAATTGCTTGCAACGCGGCGAAGTTCCGATACGATGCCGGTATATGCAGCCTCCGAAGTCGGTAACCTTCTTTCGGAGACCGGGACACGGCCCATCAGAGCGATGGGAGTCCAAGCTCCGGAAACTCGCCGCGCAACGGCATCCGGACATCGCCGTCGTCCGGAACAACGCTGACGTCGCCTTCGTGCTGGGCGGCGACGGGACCATCATGGAGGCGGCCCGCGCCGGAGTCGCGCGCGTCATCGTCGGGCTGAACCTCGGCACGGTCGGTTTTCTGGCGACGGTGCGCACCGAACGGCGGTTTCTCGCCGGCGTGCGCGCAGTTCTCCGCGGCGACTACCATGCCCAGGACCGGCTTATGCTCCGCGTCGCGGTGCAGCGAGGAGGAGCGACCGTACTTCAGGAAACCGCGCTCAACGAAGTGTATATCCAAAGTCCGCTCGGCATGGTCATCCTGGACGTCCGGATAGGACGGACCCATGTCCAGCACATCCGCGGAAGCGGCGCGCTCATCGCGTCCCCGACGGGCTCCACCGGGTATAACCTCTCCGCGCACGGCCCCATCGTTGACCCGTCGTTGAACGTGTTCATCGTCAGCGAAATACTGGACCATAATACGCCGACGCCGAGCATCATCATCCCCACGGACCGCACCGTCACCGTTTCCGTCGCTTCGTTCCGGCGCCGCGGCCTGTTGAAACTGGAAAAGGACGACGCCGACGTCATCTGCTCCGCCGACGGCGCGTTCGCATTCGCGCTCCGCGAGAAGGATCTGGTCCGGGTGAGCCGTTCGCCGCGCTCGGTCGCCATCGCGCAGCTGGAATCCGATTATTTCTATCAGTCGTTGCATGAGAAATTCTCCATCACCTGACATGCCCCCCAAGCGCAGGGTAAAACTCGCGATTTTCGACATCGACGGCACGATATTCCGTTCGTCCCTTATCATCGAACTGTTCAACGACCTCGTCCGCAGGGGCATCTTCCCGCGCTATGCAAGCGCGGAGGTGGAACGCAACTACGTCGCCTGGCTGAACCGGAAGGGTCACTACAACGATTACCTGATGAAGCTCGTCGAGGTGTTTTACCGGCACCTCGCCGGATGCAGCACGAAAGCGGTAAACGCCTCCACGCGCGCCGTCATCGCATGGCAGAAGGACCGTGTGCACCGGTTCCCCCGCCAGCTTATCGGGGATCTGCGCCGGCAGAACTACTACATCCTCGTGCTTTCCAATTCTCCTGAACCCATCGTCCGCCAGTTCGCGCGCTCCATGAAATTCGACGCGGCAATCGGCCATGAGCTGGAAACGCTTCACGGAATCTATACGGGCCGGAGCATCGTTGACGGCGTACTGAAGCCCGGGTACGCCCTCATCGACAAGGTATCCAAACTGGAAAAGTTCATCGCGGACCGCAATCTTTCCGCGGACCTGGCGCGTTCGGTGATGATCGGGGATTCCGAGGGCGACCTTGCGCTGTTGTCCTACGTGGGCAGACCCATCGCGTTCAATCCATCCCTGCCGCTCGCGCGCATCGCGCGCCAGCGCGGATGGCGCGTCGTGGTTGAGCGCAAGGACGTCGTGTACGACATCAAGGATTCCGAACTTCTGAAGGTCCGCGGGGCAAAGCCCCGCGTCGGATACGGCAAAAAGTGACGCCGCGTTACCCACAGGTTATCGCGGCCCGCTGTGATACGATGTGAGCCCGATGACGCTCGACGAATATCAGCAATTCACGGCGACGACGGCAAAACATGCCTCCCTTGCGGCGGCATCCGCCACGCATGCCAGGGACCTCGTGTATCCGGTCCTGGGACTGAACGGCGAGGCGGGAGAGGTCGCCGAGAAGGTCAAGAAACTCATCCGCGACGACGACGGACAGATTACGGATGACGCGCGTACGGCCATCGCGCTGGAACTCGGCGACGTGCTCTGGTATCTGGCGACGACAGCCCGCAAGCTCGGCGTGCCGCTGAGCGAGGTCGCGCGCATGAACATGGAAAAACTGCTCAGCCGCCGGGCGCGCGGGACGACGGGCGGTTCGGGCGACAACCGCTGACATGGAACGGCGCATCACGGTACGGGTGACCCCGCGCGCACGCCATGCGCGCGTTTTCAGACGCTCGGAAGATGAGTACGACATCGCGGTCACGGCGCCTCCCGAGCATGGCCGCGCGACCGATGCGTCGCGCCGTGCGCTCGCCGCGGAGCTCGGGGTCGCGCCTTCGCGCATTTCGCTCATCATGGGCGAGCGCTCGCGGACGAAGGTGTTCCGCGTGACATGAGCGCTACTTATCCACTTTTTTTATATACATGAAAGTAGTGCGTTCCTATAATGAACGCAGGTCGGATATTTATACGGTATCAACAGGAGGGATGCGATGCAGCAGGTGAGCGCCGCGGCGCTCTCCGGACTGAATCGCCTTCCATCCAGAAATGGCCAAGAAGAGGAAGGCGGCCAAGAAGAAGATGGCGCCCAAGAAGCGCAAAGCCGCGAAGAAGAAAAAGAGGTAACCTCTTTTCCGAAAAGCCCCGAAGGGGGCTTTTCGCTTTTTTTCCGGAAATGAAACCCGCCCCTCGTGAGGGCGGGCTATTGCTCCGCATCCCGTTCCTGCAGGTACCGGAGTTTCACGATGTACCCGCCGGTTTCCTGCTTGATGCGGCTCGGCAGATGCACCGACCAGTCCGCGCTCTTTTTTGCGAGTGCGGTCCGTATCGCGGGTATGACCCGTGCAGGAGAAGCGTTGTACAGGGCGGCAAGGTACTCCTCAAGCCGCGGGTCCTTGAGGATGGATTCGCCGAACGTGTCCACCAGCAGCTTGAGATTGTTGTCGTGAAGAAGCACGGCGGCCATCGCGACGTTCAGGTGGTCGCGCGCCCCGCCGGTGAAGTCGCGGTTCAGGCGCGCCGCGGGATATCGCTCGCGGATGGTCGTGTACGTGCCCTTCCGGCCGTTATCCGTGAACTGGTACGGGCCGCAGGCTCCCGCGCTGCTGCAGGTGAGCGCGAACGCATCCTGCAGGTTCGTCGCGAACAGGACGTGCACGCGTTCCACAACCCGCTCGTTCTCAAACAGGAATTCCGCAAGATCCATCTGCTCGATGAGCGGCAGGCGCTCGAACATGACCGGCGTGAGATACGGCAGATCCGCCACATCGGTACCGGGCACGGCACGCGACGGCACCTTGCGCTCGCGGAGCAATGCATACGCGCGGGCGACGAGGTCCTGAAGGTATTCCTCGCCGATTTCCACGAGCAGATCGCTGTGCAGGTCGCGGCTGTACGGCACGTACTGTCGGTATTCCACCGACCTCGTGGTTGAGCGGACCAGCTTGGTCGCGCCCGTTGCCGTGCGGACGCGCCGCGACGACGTTACGTTGCGCGCAAAAGGCTCCACGTTGCCGATGACGACGGCGTTCGCGGGCTCGACGATGCGGAACTCCGTGTTCCAGAGGTTCCAACGGATACCGTTACTGCGCTCCACGACCTCGATATCCCAGCCCTCAGGCGGAACAAGGTCGGCGCCGCGTTTGAACGCCGAGATAATCTCAATCTCGCATGAATCCCGGTGCAGAACCGCGAGGGCGTATTCCTTTTCAGGCTCACGGTACGTACGCCGGACGCCGTTCCGCGTTTCGGTGTACCGGATGGGGTCGGTTCCCACGTGAAGCGTGACCCCCGAAAGCATGCTCTTCGCCTCGGCAATCTTATCCGGCATCCAGCACAGGCGCGGCTGTGCGCGGACCTCGGGCGCAACCGCGATGAGGTCGCTGAAATCCCGCGAAGAAAGCGGAATCTCCACGATTTCCGGTTCTGCGGGCTCCGGCTCGGCGACAGGCTCCTCCTGCACGGCCTCGGTCTCCGGAGGCGACTCCGGAATGGGTATGACGGTAGAGGTACGGCTTGCACACGCCATGCCCACCACCGCCACTATCGCGATTATCGCGAGGCGGAACTGGGTCATGACCACGTACCCCCGTTGGGAATGTGCACGTGGGGTTTGTTATACCACAGGAAACTCATCGTGAAAACCTCAGAGGTTCTGTTCAATCTGCGCGGCCTTCTGCAGTACGGTCCGGGAGTAGGTCGTGCAGATATGCGACGGATTGCCGATGCCGCAGGTCGTGCTCCCACCCACGTAGGCCCGGGCGGCACCCTCCTCCCCCGCCCGCGTCGTCGCGCCGCCCCGCGCAAGCTTCACCGCGGCGGCGGTGAACGCGTCGTGGAAATTCCACGGGTTCGGCGGATTGTGCCCCGTAATGCGGATGACGTCATTCTCGTACGAAAGCCAGGTTGACGGGATGAACTGCGCGGGTCCCATGGCGCCGCCGCACCCGTATGTCGGCTCACGGGAGACCTTCACCGTGTTCGGGTCCAGCCCCAGCTTGCCCGTGATGGCGAGAAACGCGTTCTTCTCCGTTTCCATGCGCTTCAGATAATAATCCTTACGGTGGGGATAGTAGATGGTCGCCAGACGGTAATAGCACTGCACCATGTCGTCCTGCCAGTTGCCCGTACCGACGTTCTGTCCAAGCCGCGACTCCACTTCCAGTAGTGCCAGGAGGAACGCCGGCCGGATGCCCGCGCCGATGGCCGCGAGCTCGGCGTATTTGACCGCGTCTTCGGCGGAGATGCCCGAGCGCAACAGGTACTCAATCTGCTCGCGAAGCCGGTTGATGTCGCGTTGTGCCGTCTGCACAAGCTGCTGATAGCGCGCCTCCTGTCCCTGGGTTTCGTTCAGAATCCGCGACACCCTGCCCCGGTCGGTCGCCAGCGAACGCTGCTCCAGTTCCTGCAGGCCCCGCATATGCTCAAGGTCCTGCTGCTTCACCTGCAGGGTCTCCCGGTGCTCGCCCAGTTCCAGCTGCAGCCCGCGGATGGTCCCGATGGTCGCCTGCAGCTGCTCCTGCGTCCGCTCCAGGTTATTGAGATGGTCGAACAGGTCCGAAATCTGCCGGCTTTGCAGGACGATGGCGGCGAGGCTCAATTCGTCGTATTCCTGGTACTCGCGCAAATAGCGGCTCAACGCATCACGGTGCACGCCGACTTGCCGCTCCGCTTCCGTAATCTGGGCCTCGGTGTCCGTGATTTCCAGGTCGGTGCGTTCGATGCTGGCCTCCAAGGTGCGGATCTGGACCGTGACGGAATTGATTCTCGCGTTCAGCTTCGCAATCTCGTTCTTTAGCGTCTGTGACTCGTGCCCGAGCGCGTCGGCCTGCCGCTGGTATTCGTCCCGCTGGCGTTCAAGCTCCTCAATAAGGCGGTTTTTGTCCGCAATGTCGTCCGCAATGGACGCATGCGCCGTGCCGGGCGCGCCCAACGCAAAAACCACGGCAACCGCCATGGCATATGCGGCAACAGTCCCGCGGATACGCGTGCTCACCGGATATGGATGACGCCCCGGAACCGTTCATCGCCGGGACTCAGATGATCATGATACGTGCAGGTTCGCACTTCGGTGAATGGTATCACATACTCCTGTCCCGGCGGGATACCCCCGGAATCGAATCCCGGGCAGAGCGTATGGACCGGGTGCGGGTCCGAGGCCGGCCAACGGCGCGAATCGGTTTCGTTCACGAATACGACCGTGTCGCCGGATGAAACGGACAGCTCGCCGGGCGACATGCCGTTTGCCGTAATACGCACCGTGAACCGCGCGGGCTCCTGCGCCGGCTCCGGAGCGGGCGTTCCGGTCGTGCCGGCTCCATCCGCCGCCGTAGGCTCCGGTACCGCGTCATTTTGCCCCGGAGTGCGTGAAAACAGGAGAAATGCTCCGATAGACACCGCAACGAGTATGAATATTGCGGCAATCTTCATGCCTCCAGTATACCAACCCGCGGACGCCCCGGAAACCGCCCGTGGATATGTGGCCGAATAATGCACATGGTATACTGGTGTTGCATGAGAATCCCGGTGCTTATTCTTGTATTCTTGGTCGTTTTCCTTGCCGCACCGGCGGCGCATGGGCAGTTGCGTAACCCTGCGCAGGCACCGACTGCCGGTGAACTGATCGGGGGAGGCCAGCCGGTCACGCTTGAGGCGCTCATCAGCAGTTTGTATTCCGCTTCCGTCAGGGTCGTCGGGCTGTGCGCCTTTCTGATGCTGCTGTACGCCGGCGTCCGGCGTCTCATGGGCGACGCACAGGGCTCAAATCAAATCATCATTGATACGCTCATCGGTACGGTCCTGCTGCTCTCGTCCGTCCTCATCCTGAACTCCATCAATCCCGACACGACGACTCAGCAAGAGCCGGTATTTCCTCTTCCGCAGGAGGGCGGTCAGAGTCAGTAACCCATCATGGCATACGCACTCATTCTCCTTGCGCTTCTTGCGCTTCTGTTCGGCTCCTCGCTTTCCGGGGCGAGTATTCCCGATATGGACACGGCCGGCATGAGCCGTCCGTTCATCAACGCATACGAGGCAGTCCGTGACCGCGCACGTGCGGCCATACGCAACGCCGTGCGCGAGAAACTGCACGACGCCGTGGATGAGGCCTTCACCGAAGAGGCAACTCCCACCCCCTCTTCCTCTGACTGACACCTCGCCACCGCGTTAACGGCTCACCCAATGAGCCGTTGATTTTAGGCAACTACAACCACGGATTGCGTGATTTCGTCCGAGACCGAGGCGCAGAGCGAGCACCGGAGTGAGCCGTACTCATGCTACGGCGAACGAGGAGCGGAGCGGTAACGACGGGTATCGGGCGAAATCACCAATCCCGAGCGGTCCAGGCGAAGGTTCACGCCGAGGAACTTCGGCGGGAATCGCCTCCGAAAGCCCGCCCAACAGAGGGCGGGCGGAGCTTTCGTGGAGCGGTGCGCGCCTATAACTCAGCATCGATCGCTTGCTGGAATGCCGAGAACGGCTGCGCCCCCACCAGCAACTTCCCGTTCACGAAGAATGACGGCGTTCCGCTGACGCCCGCCGCCTGGCCGGCCTCAAAGTCCGCGTCGACCTCGTCACCGTACTTCTCGGAATCAAGGCATTGGTTGAACTGTCCCGTGTTCAGGCCGATTTCCGCCGCCCAGCGCTTGAGCTCGGCATTGCCGTACGTAACGGTACCGTTCCCCTGCTTGGCCTGTTCCAGGAACATTTTGTCGTGGTACTCCCAGAAGCGGCCCTGCTCGTTCGCGCACTCGGCGGCAAGGGCCGACGGACGTGCGGCGTCGTGGAACTGCAGCGGGAAGTCGCGGTACACAAGCTTCGCCTTGCCCGTATCGATGTATTCGGACTTGATAAGGGAATACGTGTCGTTGAAGAAGCTCCGGCAGAACGGACATTGGAAGTCGCTGAATTCCACGATGGTCACCGGAGCGTCGGGATTGCCGATGACCGGGTCGTTGTCGGTGAGGTCGCCGTCGAACACCACCTGCTCCTCCTGCGGGAGGTCGCCCAGCGCCGCGGTGCCGGTCCCGGGGCCGCCGACGGAGCCGCCCGTGTACAGAATCGAGCCCGCCACCATCAGGCCGGCGGCGATGATTGAAACCGGTACCGAGAACGACATGTCGTTCCAGAGAGACTTCCCTACGCTTCCGGCGGATGAATTCAGTTCCATGGATGATTCGGATTACGCTACCGGCCCATTATAACGGTGCGGGCGGACAGCGCAACCGTCACTTTGTCTTTTTGCCCGTCGTGCGTTTCTTCGTTCCGGCAATCTTCTTCAGGGCCGTGCGGTAGCGGGATAGTTTCGTCACCAGATGGCGTTCTTCGGGATACAACGGCCGGCTCCTGCTCAACCGTGCGACCGCGGCCAATTCCTCCTCAATATCGCTGATGATGGCCTCCAGGCGGGAAGAATCGCGCTCGTCGGACTTCGCGGCCACGAATATGTGCCGCCGGTGATGCTTCAGGAGCCACCAGAGGAGCCAGAATAGCCCCGCAATAGCCAGGAGGAGGAGAATGCGCGCCAACAGCGGCAGAGCGGCGAACCAGTGCGGCAGGGACTTAATCTGGCGCGCGAGCCATGAGCCGACGCGGACCGTCACGGTTTCGCTCGGATACGACACCGCGCCGCGCACGTCCTCGCTCACCGCCCCGAGACGGTACTTGCCCGTGGCGAGTCCGGGCACCACGGCCTGCCAGTTCCCGTGCTCATCGGCGTAGGCAGTCACCCGGGCGACGACGTCGTCATCCAGGTCGGCAGCGGGAATGATGCCTGCGCGGTACGCGTACAGGGTCACGGTGCTCTCGGGCTCGGCCGTTCCCGTGACGCGGAACGATTCTCCGGGCGACACCTGCACCGGATACGTCTCGATGACCGGCACGGTGATGGATTTGACCGTCACCAGGAGCGTCGCGCGGGCAGTCAGCCCCGCGGCGTCAATTGCTTCCACGACAACCTCGTGGATGCCCGGCGCCTGGACCGGCATGCGGAACGGGCGTTCGGCCGGCGACTCGGGGACGTCAAACCAGTCCCCGTCGCCGATGCGCATGCGGTACGACTGCACGCCCGACGTAGCGTCGGTCGTCGTGAACATCAGCTGGGGACGCGGATCGGTTTCGTCGCCGCTACCCACGCGGCTGACCGTGAACGGCAGCGGAGGCTCCGTGTCCACGTTGAACGGGAAATGCGCGATGGGACCGAAGGCGCCGTTGCGCTGGAACTTGATATGGAAATACGTCGCACCGTCGGGCTGGTCGGTGAACGACACCTCGGAAACCAGCCCGTCAAGCTGGTTGCCCGGGTTGCCGTCGGAGTTCGGTGCGATGAGCCAGCTCACGCCATCCACGCCCGTCGGCAGTATCCAGGTAAACCGCGGGTCGTTGGACGCGTACCAGCGGTTCGGGTCGGGGTGCGTCGGCGACGTCACATCCGGCAAGAGACTGTCCCTGACGGGCGACGGCGTGGCGGCGGGACTTGCCGCAGGAGTCGGCGCGGCCTCGCCGAGCACCGTATACGTTCCGCCGTTCATTGAGGTCAGAACGTTCGTCCCCTGGCCGTCGTTGGCAAGCACCGCTCCCGACTGGAAATTGAGCGTCGCGGTTCCCGGAGTGCGCGCGCGGAGCGTTACGGTCAACAGCGTACCCGACGCCCCCGAATAGCCCGGGTTCAGGATGACGCCGGCAAAACTGATGGTTCCGTCCGTATTGGAGTAATCCGGCTCCTGGACGTTAAGGTTGAAAATGGAACCGTTCGTCGTGACCGAAGTGACAAAGACCCGCGAGGGGTCAAAGCGCAGGACGCCCTCGGCAGCATTCACGGCGGCACCCTGCGTGTTGGTACGCACGGTGACGGTAAACGTATCGTTGGGGCGGAACGTGCCGGTCGCCGGCGAAACGAACAGCGTCGCGGCGCGTACCGCGGACGGAAGGCAAAACGCGAACGCCGCGGCCGCCATGACCGCATACATCCGGATATTCGGTTTACGCAGAAGTCCCTCCTTGATACTCATCCGGGTTCACCGGCGCCAACGTGCCGATGACCTGATAATCAGCGCGGCGAATGCGGCAGCGACGCCGTATACGATAACCAGCATCGCGGGTACGTGCCTTGCCGTGCGGACATTGCCCGCATGGTCGGCCGCGCGTACGTCAATTATACTCCAGCGCCATGCTGCGGACAACTCATACGGACTGACCGCGGGAGCGTAGCCGCCGAACAACCCGAGAAACCGCTCGCGGACTTCATATCGCGCCACGCCGCTCTGCAGGTCCCGCGCGTTGAACACCGCCAGGGCGGCCGGCTCCGTGACGATGTTCACGGTGAACGGCTCGGGTGCAATACGGTCTTCGGGAGGATCCGGAATGCCGAGGTCGCCTTCGCCGAGCACCGCGGTAACCGGCACGGTTATCACCTCATCGTCCGCTGGTTCTGCGGTGTGCAGGAGGACCCGCACGTCATTGAACGAAAGCCGCGCGGAACCCGTGCGTTCGGCCGCGTACGCTACCCTGAACAGCACGATGCGGTCGGTCAGGCGCGGCTCAATGCCGCCCGGGAATATGCCGGCGAACGGGATGCGGCCGCGCTCCGCGAGAGCCGGAGTCTCGATCCAAAGGGGTACGCCGGACGGACTCGGGTCAATGCGGTGCAGCTCCAATATGTCGTCATCGAATTCCAGGACGCCCTGCACGGCGTTCACGGGCCGCGCAAGCTTTAGCACGACGTTCACCGTGAATCCTGCGCCCTCGTGGGTAAGGTCCGGCTCAAAATGGAGTTCCGCCGCCGAAGCGCCTGAAATATCAAAGAGCAAATAGCAAATCGCGAGCAGGAGCGCCGCCCGCAACCTCCGTACCGTCACCGTTTGATATTTGATAATTCCGGCCATTTCGGCGCTATCCCGTCCAGTGATACGCGAGGATGGAAAAGTCATCAAGCCGGACCTGCGCGTCGCAGTTCAGGTCGAACGGCCGGACCTGCGGCAGGGGCGTACGGCGCCACCAGTACGCCAGGATGGAGAAGTCGATAAGATTCACGCGGGTGTCGTTATTGATGTCGGCGTCGTTGCCGCACGCCGCAGGAGCCTCGGGAGCGGGAACGCCGACGCCGAACGGCAGGAGTTGGGAATACTGCGACGTTCCGCTTATGGACGTCAATTCCGTGCGCGCACTGATGTCGTAGGCGCCAACCGGAAACCCGGTCGTCGGAACCGAGAACGCATAGGTTCCGATGCCGTTTCCCGTCGCGGTGACCGTATATTCACGGTTACCCGGATTGATGCGGATACGCACCCGGCTGTTCGGCGTCGCGGCCCCCCGTATGCCGATGGTCCCGCCCGGCTGGACCGAATCGGCAGTCGTGAACTCAATCGTCGGGGCGATGACTACATTGTCCACGTTGCGGACGGTGTACCCCGAAAAGGTCAGCGGAATGGAAAGGACGACGGAGCGCCGTCCGTTCTCGTCTTCGGCCCAGAAGCCGTAGGTATACGTTCCGGACGTGATGTTCTGCTGGGCATAGGTGAACGTCCCGTCGTTGTCCGCGGTTTCAACGTCCTGCAGGACGCCGTCGCGCAGAATCGTCACCCGCGCGTCAGGATAGGCGTATCCCTCAAGCTCCAGCCGGTTACCGATGAGCGTGCCTCCTCCCCCTCCTCCCCCGCCGCCGCCCGGAGTCGGCGTCGGCGTCGCTCCCGACGTGGGAGTCGCGGAGAGCGCGTTGGATTCGGCGACCACATTGCCGAATATCTCCTTGGCCTGAACCGTGAAAGTATAGGACGTGCCGTTGGTCAGGCCCGTGACCGAATATGACGTGACGTTTCCGACGTCCACGCAGGTTCCCGGGGTCCGGCAAACGTTATAGCCCGAAAGCGTCCAGCCGGCGTCCAGAACCGCGGCTTCCCAAACCAAGGAAACGGACGCGTTCCCTGCAGTAGCCGACGTCAGGGTCGGCGCGATGACCAACGGGTAATACAGGAAACCGCTCCGGAGACCGAAATTCGTCCCGGAGGAGGAGCCGATGGCGACGTCGCCGACGGTGCTCAGAAGGCGGAAATTATCGGAGCTTGCCGACGACTTAAATCCGGCGTGCTGGGAATCCAGAATCCGGAACTCCGAAGAGGACAGGCTTGCGCCCTGCACGAAGGTCACGGCATGAGAAACCGGGGGAAATAGCAAGTAACAAACCGCGGAAATCAAACCGAGCACGACCGTCTTCGCCATTCGCCATTCTGACTTCGCCATTATTTCCTCAGTATATACCAAACCGCCCCCTGCGGGGCGGAGGGTGTGTACGGACGATTACTGCGCATCGCCGATATTCAGCGGCGCGACTTCCACAATGCGGTGCTCGGTCGGATTGTACAGGACCGCCTTGCGTGCGTTGTTGTAGATGAGGACTTTGTCCCCGACCTTGGCCTTGGCGAAGAACGGCTGGTCCGCGAGCTGGCTGGGGTCGGCAACGGTCGCGATGACCGGCTCCTCGTCGTCGGGAAGCACGATAAGCTTGGACACCTGGGCGACAAGCTCCTGCACCTCCTGCCGTGCGGCGCGGTCGGGGTCGCCCTTGAGCGAACGGGCTTCGTACCAGAAATACCCCGCTACTCCGGCAACGACAATGATACCCGCGGCCAGACCGAGCACCAGGCGCTTTCCCCCGGGCAGTGCGATGCCCCCGTTTTGCGGTGTTTCTTCCATGATAGGCACAGCATATCGGCCGTGCGGACGACTTCAAGCCCTGCCCTGTGTATTACTCCCGTGTACGCACCCCGCATCCTTCTATATAATATACTCTGTTATGGAAACCGGTCCGAATACCCGTCTTACGGGGTTCACACTTTTGGAAATCCTTCTGGTTGTTGCCGCTATCTCCATTCTCGCGGGCATTGTCATCGTCGCCATCAACCCCGGAGAACAGCTCGGACAGACCCGAAATGCGCAGCGGAGAGCCGACGTACGCACTATCAGTGACGCCATCGCGCAGTATTACCTCAAGGAGGGCACGTATCCAACCACGTTTGAAACGGGTACAACGTGCGGAAACGCCGACGAGCAGGAAATCTGCAAAACCGGCGCGTCCCCCTGCTATACGGATTTGTCGGAACTGACAACGAACGCCACGTATCTTGTGTCCATCCCGGTGGACCCTCTGGCCGAGAGCACGGGCAGCGGGTACTACGTGGTGCGGAACACGACAACGAACCGGGTGATTGTGTGTGCGCCGCTTGCAGAACTCTCTGAGACCATCAGCGTAACCCGCTAGGAACCTTCACGCAGAAAAACGGCCCCGCCTGAATAGGGCGGGGTTTCCGTTTTTCTGCCGCGGGGGCTTGCCCGATTTCTGCGTTGCTCCTTCCGGTCCTCCCTCGCCGTACATTAGTACGCCTCGGTTCGGTCCTCAGTCGGAGGCGATTCCCGTGGAAGTTCCTCCACGTGAACCTTCGCCTGGCCGCCTTGAACTCAGGCAAGCGTGAAGGCTCTAAATCGCGGAGGACACCCCATTTTTAACGGCTCATGAGATGAGCCGTTAAAAATAGAGCGCTATTCGGAGGGTTCCTGAGGAGGAGGTTCCGGCGCGGGTTCGGGGGCGGGTTCAGGAGCCGGCTCCGGTTCGGGTTCCGGCTCGGGTTCGGGCTGCGACTCCGGTTCAGATACAGGTTCGGACTCAGGCTCGGGTCCCGGCTCGGAGGCGGGCGGGGGTTCTGTCGATTCTTCGGGAGCCGGCTCAACTGACTCCTCCGGCGCCGGGGAGGGTTCGCCTTGCGGCTCCGGTGCGGGCGGGGGCTCAGGCGTCGCGACAGGAGGCATGAAGAGCTTGGGCTCGCGGATCGCAAGAGCGGTCCAGCTGAACGGGACGTCCACGTCCTGTTCAGCGTTGATGCGGATAGTGAAGCCGTACTCGTCCACGCGCGTCACGATATACGCCAGCCCACCGTCCAGGAGCGCGTCTTCAAGCTCATCGCTCGCGCTCGCCGTGGAGAGGGTTACCGTCGCATTCACGACCGGCCGGTACAGGTATTCCCGTTCAAATTCCACCGTAACTTCGGTCTGACCGGCGGGAATGAGCGCGAACCCTCCCGTGTCGCTGGTGAAGTACGGCCGGCCGAAGAATTCCACATCATCTAATAGACGGATGAACTCGCCCGTCGTGGAAATCTCGCCCACCGCAAGTCCGCCGTTCGCCGTGACCAGCGAGTGGTAAACCAGCGACCCGCTCGCCGGCGCGGATACGGAGGCCATGGATGACTCAATCACCGTTATCCGGTCAGTGAGGGTGGACAGCGCCGATTCAGAGGCGCTGGCGCGTGAGCGCAAGCTCTCAAACGCGGCCGCAAGCGAGACGTCGCTCTCCTGCAGTTGCGCCACATTGACCTCCAGCGCGGCCATGCGCTCGGTATATTGCGCTCCCGCATCGGCGTAGCTGACGTTCACCGCGACCGCCACTGAACCTTCACCGATACCCGAATAATCCTCAAGCGCACGCCCGATGACCAGGCCGTCAGACGTCGCCGCCTGCGCGACGCCGGGCTCGTCGGATACCGACAGGTAATCGCCGGCGCGGACCGTGCCGCTCACGCGCACCGCCGTACGCCCGCCGATGGCAACCGGCAGGCCCGCTTCGCCGTTCTCCAACGACACGGCCCCGTATCCCGCGATGATGCCGACGACGCCAAACGGGTCGCCCGGACGGGACGGCCTGACGACTCCCGCTTCGGGGTCATAACTGACCAGCGTTCCCTTTGCCATCTCATAATCCTCAACCGGATACACCTGCGTGATGGCGCTGTTGACCGCGAGCCCCTCCGGCGCCTGCCGGACGACAGCCTGCGCGAGGTTCGGATCGTCCGTGTTATCGTCCTGCCACCACCGGTAGAAGTCCACATCCAAGCTGTTCGCCACGGACCCGGCCTGTCCCTGCCACATCATCTGCGTCGCGAGTTGCGAGGACGGAATGTTCGTCGTGCTGGAACCGCAGAATACCGGCACGACGCCGTCGGACGCGTTGTTGTCCACGTAGAAGTCCACCCGGCTCGGACTGCGGACCTCAATGATGAACACCGCGAAGTTCGTCGTGCTGATGGTGTTCGCCGTTGCCGGACAGGTGACGGTCGTCTGGGTGCCGCCGCTGCGCGTGATACCGGTCCACTCCGTCCCCAGCGTCCCCGCGTTGTTGTTGGAGAATCCGATGAAGTTCGTCGGCGCAACCAGCGCGCCGTCGGTCGCGTCGCCCGCGCCGACATAGATGCCGTACAGGTTTGAAATCACGGTCGGACGTACCTTCGCCGTGATGAGCGGCAAGCGGGAGGCCGCAAGAATGAGGCGGGGGTCGTTCGTCGCCTCGTCCATCATCGTCATACAGCCGTTGCTCGCACCGCCGTTGTTGGTAATGCGGAGGAAACCGTTAATCTGGTCGTTCACCGATTCAAAGATACAGCTGTTTCCGCTACCGCTCTCATACGTACCCCACGCGCTCCAGTCGCCGATACCCGTGTTGGATGCGCCGGCTTTGTCCGACGTGGAGGTCGTGAACGCCTTGTTGAATTCCTCGGCCATCATGGAGTTGCGGGACACGTACGCGCCGCCGACGACGATGGAGCCGAACTGCGACGAACCGGCGCTGAAGCTCAGCAACGGATTGTTGTTTACATCAATGAAGGTCAAGCTTCCGCTCGCCGGAATCTGGATATAGTTGGTCTTCCCCGTGAACTGAATGCCGTAATCCCAGCCATTCCCGATACGGATTGCGGATTCCCCGACATTGGATTTACTGGCGATGCCGGAGATATCCAGCCCGAAGAACGACTTGCTGGCGCCTCCGCCCGTGTTGCCCGACGTCGCGACCAGCCGGAGAATGGAATTCGTGATGGCCGTGGTACCGCTGTCACCCTGTCCGAAGCTGATTTCCAGCCCATCCACGCCGCTCGTCGTCGCTGCGAGCGTCCGGCTGGAGATGCGGGCGAAGTCAAGTGCCGCGCTCGTGGCGTTCACGAGCAGGCGCGAGAGGGACGCCGTGCCGGCGACCTCGAACGAGCCGGCGACCGACGCGCCCGCGGAGAAGAAGTTCAGGCCGGTCCAGGTGTTTGATGTGGAACGCGAGGCGGGTCCGTTCGTCCAATCCAGACGGACGAACGACTGTGAAGCCGTGAAGCCGATATTGAAGTGTCCGGGCTCAAACGAGAGCGAACCGATGTGGATGAACGCCCCCGAGTCGATGCCTTCCCTCACGGAGAGCCCCTTGCCCAGGCCGTCCGCGCCGCTGCCTCCCGCTGCCGTTCCGCAGGAGAACTGCCCCGTGGACGCGTTGTACTGCAGGAACTGGCTCGCACCGTTGCAGGTCGTCAGGCCCGCGCCGTATATCGCCGATGCGGACGCGTAGCCGGAGGCCTCAAAACCGCCCGACAGCGAGGCGTTCGTGATGACGAACAGCGTGGGAATGGAGAGCGTCGGGTCGCCGGCCGAACCGGTGCCGTTGGTCACCGTAATCTGGTTCGTCGTCCCCGTGAGCGTCCGCTGGGAGAACGTGTTGGAGCCTGTCACCGCAAGTAAGCCGGCCGTGGAGGTGATTCCCGACAGGGCCGAAAGGGTCTGGTCCACGACGAACACGGGGTCCCCGGCGATGCCCGCGGGGTTGGTGACCTGCAGTCCCGCTCCCGACGTCGTCAGAGAGCGCTGCGCCCACGTGTCAGTGCCCGTCCGCGCGGCGAATCCCGTGGAACCGAGGCCCTCCAGAGCGGCCAGGTCGTTTGCCAGGGCGAGCGTCGGGTCGCCGGACACGCCGTCGCCGTTCGTGACCGTGATGCCCGCCGCAGGGCCGGTGATGGTGCGCGTTGCGAACGTCTGGGCGCCCGTCCGCGCGATGATGCCCGTCGTGGACACCACGGCGACGTCGCCCGACGCGTCCGGAAGCGTGAACGTGCGGTCAGCGGTGGGATCCGCAAGCGTCAGCAGCGCCTCATTCGCATCCGCCGAGGAGCCCTCAAAGAGCACGCCCGTTGAGCCGAAGACGCTCTGACCCGAGGTCAGCGCCGGGTCGCCCGCAAGCGTCGCGGTGTACGGGAACGCCAGCGTTACCGCGCCGTTGGCGCCGCCGTCGGTCACGGAAATCTGATGTGCCGTACCGGTCAACGCGCGCTCCAGCGAGAGCGAAGCCGTGTTTCCGATGGTAACGAACGGAATATTGGAGTTGGTCGTATCAGTCGCATTCAGCGTATTGCCGCTCCATGCAAGGTTCGTTCCCGCGGTGATTCTTGTGGACGGGGTGTCGTAGAACGACTCCCAATTAGATATAGAAGCGGTGAGGGGAATACTGAATCCGGCGGCGACGGCGAGATTGTATGCGCCGTTTGCTCCTCCGTCGGTGAATTCCAGCGGGGCGGTCGCCGTAAGGGAGCGCTCAAAGGCGAGCGACGCGGTGTTGCCGACCGAGAGGAAGGCGATGTTGGAATTCGTGGTATCGGGGTCGGCGACGCACGAGAATGTGCCGTTCACGTTCCACTGCAGTTTCTGGACCGACGTACATGTCGCCAGTCCGCTCCCGAACGTCGCCGAAGCGGAAGCATTGCCCGCCACCTCCAGGCTTCCTGATAACGAGGCGTTCGAGCTCAACAGGGTCAGGCCGCCGAAGGTGAGCGTGTTGCCGTTCAGATCCGTGGTGGTGTTCGCGTCCAGGGTCAGGGCGTTCGCGATTTCATCCCAGTCCAGGGAGTTGGATGCGGGGCGGAAGTTGGCGGGGTTGATGGTGGTGCCGTTGATG
>DASPGX010000016.1:0-15062 GCA_035620375.1 Minisyncoccota bacterium
TTCCTCCTTCCGACGGTGCAATCTATCTCATATCATAGGGCACCCGTCAAGGGTGCCCGTTCCCGCTAATACGAGCAGGAGTTCCTGATGCCGCGCAGCGATTCCAGCGATGCCTCCAGGCGCTCACGGAGCATGGCGCGCTTGGTCTGACGCATGATGGGGCCAAACTGCGAATCGTCTCCCCGGGAGGCCTCTTCAAAAAGGCCGACGAGCGGGTTGTTCTCCTGGAGGATGGCTGCAAGGAACGCCTGCGCCTCGCCGATGTCGGCGTTCACGGTGTTCCGGCATGCGACGTCGCGGTCGTCGCGCTTGGTGACGGTCTTCTCCACCGGAACCTCTTTCTCCTGGATCTGCACGGTCACCGCGTCGTACGCGTCTGCACGGAGAGCGTTGAGCGCATCCTGAAGCGACGTCACCTGTAGGGCAACAACGCCGGTATTCCTTCGCGCCGCTGCCGTAAGCGGGCCCTCCAGCGCGACCGACACCGCAGCGTTCAACTGGACGGCGACCGCATCCGCCTCCTTGAGCCAGGCAGAGGCTTCGCCGGTTCCAAAACCCTTCGCCTCCGGCTGGGTATTGCACAGAGCGGCCAGCCGCCCCTGCGAGGAAGCGACGCGGATGGGCAGCCCCTGAGGCATGTCCTTGGGAATAGCGCTCTCGGCAGCAACGAGCCAACGATGCAACTCGTCAGCCACATGACAGATACGGCTCTCCTCAGTGAATTCGTCGGCGGGCACCGGAGTCGCTTCCTGCGCACCCGCCTGGAGCGCGCCCATAAAGAACAGTGCGCCGATTAAACTCAATCGCATTCTATCCTCCCTTATTATTCGCGAACAACACTCTATACAACATCGTAGAGCAGTCGTCCAGATATCCCACAAATCAACGGCTCACCGGATGAGCCGTTGATTTAGAGCGCAATTTGTGGTATAGTGTGAGAATCGGAGGTCGGAAATGGACTTGGACATTAACGAGGTTCTACCGTCAGTTGGCGGTGACAGGGTGCTGGGCCGCAACGATGCCCTGACCGAGGCAGGACGCCTGCTGACCGCTTCGTACCCGGCGGGAACACGGCTCTGCGCGTTCACCCTGCGCATTCCCAGGCGCAACAGCACGGAAACCGCCGCACGGCTGGCGACGGTAGCGGAGCGCCACGGGTTCTCCAGCTGGAAGGGACAGGAGTTCGACAAGTACGTCGTCATCAACTTTCTGCGGGAATAGCCGTAAGCGCAGCGCACGAACAGAAAGGGCCCTCCCGGACGGAGGGCCCTGACTCTTTTCTAGAGTGAAATATCTCTGGCCTTGAGATAGAGCGTTTCCGCCGCTTTCCAGTCCAGATTTTCCCAGAACGCCTGGACGTAGGCCTTCTTGTCCGAACCGAAGTCCATGAAATAGGCGTGCTCGTAGCAGTCCAGCACGATGACGGGGATGCACCCCCAGACGCCGCCCTGGTTGTGCGCATCGGAGTTGTAGTGATTGAGCTTGCCGGCCTTGATGTCCCATGCCAGGACGCTCCAGCCGCGTGCCGCCATGGCGCACTCGGAAAAATACTTCAGGCCGTCGGCGACGCTCCCCCACTTCTCCCCCAGCGCTTTGGAGAGTTCCGGGGCGTCTTCCGCGTTCCCGTCACCTCCCAGTCCGTCAAAATACCATTCGTGCAGGTACACGCCGTTGACCGCGAACGTCTCAGCGTCCTTGAGCGCACGGAGCTGGCTGTAGGTCGCGTTTCCCGCGGCCGAACCCGACGAGCGCAATTCACCCAGTGCTTTGTTTATCTCGTCCACCTTCGCCACATAGCCCGCGTAAAGCTTGTCGTGGTGGATGGCCAGCGCCTTATCGGAAATGTTCCTCAGTTTTTCGTATTTGAGCGGCTTCGTCTCCACGGATGTGAGCCGTCGGCTCACACACGCCCTGAGCGGGCGGAGCGAGCCGAAGGGTTACCTTATGAATACTTATGCGGCCTCTTTCCCCGCCGCCCCGAGATACTGGTCAATCTTCGGCCGGTCAAAACCGACGACCAGATTGTCGTCGATGGTGATGACCGGCACGCCGAGCTGCCCCGACTTGGCAATCATCTCCTCGCGCGCCTTCTCGTCGGCGAATACGTCGTGCTCGGTGTAGTCCAGGCCCTTGGACTTGAAATACTCCTTGGCCATTTTGCAGTAGCCGCATGTCGGGGTGGTGTAAATGACGATGTTGGGCATCGGGTGATGAAAACAAAAACGTTACGCGGCGAGTATAGCACACCTGGCATCGCGCCGCCAAACTTGGTACAGTCGTCTAATCTTTGACAGGAGGAAGCATGCCCATCGCGGCACTGTCCGTACTCCTCGCATGCGTCGCCGCGGCATCCGCGGCCGCCGAGGAGGCGATACCGGCCATGACGCCGGACGATATCGTCGCACGGGTCGCATCCCGGGGCGAGGCGAACATCGCGCTCCGCGACGGCCTGGCGTGGACCAAGACGGAAACCGTCACGGAAACCGGCACGGGGCGGGTCAAGCGGCAGACGGTCTGGGACGTCTGGTACCGTGACGGGGCCACGTATCAGCGGAAGGTCCGCGAGAACGGCGTACTCATACACAACGCCAAGACCGAGAAGCCCGACCCCGACTTCGGGACGACTCTGGGTTCGCTGTACCGCTATGAACTGGACGACGTTCCGCTGCAAGCGGACCCTGTGAGCGGGCGGCTATGCTGGGTGCTCCGGTACCGGCCGTCATCCGATGCACAGCCCGACGGCGACAAGGAGAAGGTCGCGGCCCTCATGTCCGGGACGTTCTACGTGGACGCACGGGGGTTCTGGATACGCTACGCCACGGGCTCGCTGACCGAACGGTACCGCAAGAAAGTCATGTTCGTGCCCGTCGGCACGGCGCATTCCGTGGATTTCACTCTGGAACAGGCCGAGGTTCTCGGCGCCGTCATGACGCAGCGGGTGCACCTGCGCTATCACTACTCCGTGGTGAGCGTGGACACCTACGAAGAGCGGGTCATCGGGTTTTCGGACTTCCGCATGATGCCGCCTGACGGACAATAACAGACGCCGCCCTTCCGGACGGCGTCTTTAATTTGCGGCCCCGTTGCAAATTATCCTGAGGCCAGCGGGCCGTAGGATTTCAGTTTTGGACGTGGTTCGGCGCAGTGCGCCGGATACGACACGCGTGGAGCTACTTCTTTTCCTCTTTGGGCTCTTTCGGCTGCGAGAATACGTAAATGTAGAGAATCTCCAGCACCCCGAGCGTGTTGATGAGCAGGAGCGGTATGAACCATTCCTTGCGCTCCAGACGCGCGGCCCGCCAAAGCGCCATCCCTTTCCACGAAACGGTCCAGAGGAACAACGCGATGAACCACAGCTCGCGGTTCACCGGAATCTCAAGGATATCGCTGAACATACCCTGATTATCCCTCCAGGAGCCCTTCAGCGTCAAGTTCCGCAAGAACCCCGTCGGGAAGCGGCGGCGCGCTGCGGATGGGACTGACTCCCGGATACCGCCAGGCGGTGATGATGATTTTTCTCCGTACCGCGAGCAGGCCGGACTTTTTCTTCCCTTCCTCCCGCCACATGACCCAGATTTCCGTCGGCTTCTGCTTCGTGCCCGCGAACTGCATGCCCGCGACGGTTCCTTCCACGACGCCCTCTTCCGTGCGCTGCGGCGCGCGCACGACGCGGAGCACCCGGGACGGCGTGAGCCGGTAATGCATCAGCTTGCGCTGTACGTGCTGGGTCCAACGGAAGCGCTCATTGTCTTTCGGCGTCTTGAATCCCTGCATGACATTGAACGTAACGCAAAGCGGCCGCCCTATCCAGGGCGGCCGCTGATTAAGGCGCAGGCTACGGCGTCAGTTCAATGCCCTCGAGCTCGGACTCCAGACCCGCGGACTCGGCGTCCAGGTCGTCCTCCAGCGTATCCAGTTCGTCGTCCAGCTCCGTACCGGCATCCTCGCCGGCCTTTTCTTCCATCGCATCGCCGTCCTCTTCCTCCGTCAGCACCTCCTCCTGTGCGGGAGCGTCGGACCACAGTTCCGGAATTTTCTTGAAGACGGACAGAAAATCGAAGACACCGGTCTTCAGCGCGTCCAGCCATCCCCACCCTAAAAGGGCGATGACGGCGGAGGCGGCAAGGAGTGCGAGATTACCCATATACGGAAATATCTAATGAATCGCGGAAAATGACAAGTGAACAACGGAAGCTCACCATTCAATCCCCTTTTTGCCCGTCTCTCCGTCCTGATACGGATGCTTCACCTCGCGGACCTCGGACACGATGTCGGCACGGTCCATCAGTTCCTGCCGCGCATCCCTCCCGGTGAGGATGACGTCCATACCGGCAGGAAGCTCGTCCACCAGGGAAAGCACCGCGGACAGCGGAATGAGCCCCAGATGCACCGCATTGTTGACCTCGTCCAGGATGAGCATGTCCCAGCGGCCCGACCGCATCTCCTGACGGGCATACTCCAACGCTCCGGCCGCCGCGCCGCTATGCTCGCCGAACGGAAGCGTGTCCCCCAGGATGCCGACAAAGCCCAGTCCCTTTTTGACGATGCGCAGGTACGGGCGGAGCAGCATCTGGGCGTCGTCCTCACCGGACCGCCACGGCCCCTTGATAAACTGCACCATCAGCACGCGCTTGAGGTCGCCGATGGCCCTGACCGCCTGGCCAAGGGCCGAGGTCGTCTTTCCTTTTCCGTTGCCCGTGACGCAGATAATCATGAAACGAGGTCGTCCATGTCATCAAACTTGTTGCCCGCCATACGGAACAGGCGGTGCCAGAAGCGCGGGTGGTCAATCACGAATTCGGTCAGTGCCGAGAACGGGATGATGATGGCGACCGCGAGTCCGAATTCCCCCGCCGTCAGGCCTCTGCCGACGAACATGCGGAATATGATAATCGTGACGACCAGGTGCACCAGCACGCCGGATACCAGGAATTCCGCAAGGCGGAGACGGGAGTTGAGCGGAGAACGGCGCATGCATCCACTGTAAACCCATCGGGCCGGTCCGACAATGCGCGGAAACACAAAAGAGCCCCGGAGGGCTCTTTTGTACAGGGCAGTTCGTTAGAACTGACCGCCGCCGAAGTCGTTGCCGCCTGCGCGCGGGGCGCGGGGCTGCAGCGGGCGGGCCTCGTTGACCACGAGAACGCGGCCGTCGAAGTCCTTGCCGTTGAACGTCTCAACGGCCTTGTCGGCGCCAGCCTGATCCGCCATGGTCACGAAGCCGAATCCGCGGGAGCGGCCGGTCATCTTTTCCATGATGACCGCGGCTTCGGTAACCTCGCCCGCCTGCGCGAAGGCCTGCTTGAGGTCCTCGTCAGTCGTGCTGTACGGCAGGTTGCCGACATACAATTTTACGGACATTTCACTAGCATCTCACCTGCCCGCCGCAGCCTGTAGAGGGTGCGCCGGACGCGGAGTAGATGCGTTCGCTTTGCGGTAGGGCGACCTCTCGTCGAGTCCCCACGCGCTGCTTTCGCAACACTGACAGGGCGAACCGAGATACCTAACGCTTAGAACGCATTATATCATGCCGTGCGTATTAGTGCAAGTGGCCCGGAAGAATCCGCCCGGCACCCCTAATATTGCGCCGGCGAATTCTTCCTCGGGACCTCCGATTCTGCACCATGCCGTCGTTACCGGAGGCGATTCCCGTGGAAGTTCCTCCACGTGAACCTTCGCCTGGCCTCCGCTACTCGCTCACCGTACTCGGGTACGGCTCGCTCCGTTGCTCGCTCGCGCCTCGGCACGTCACAGAATCGAAGGTCCATAGTTTGCCGTGATATACTGAATACGCATGGACTCCACCATTACGCACGTCCGCGCACGCCAGATTCTGGATTCGCGCGGGAACCCGACCGTCCACGCGACGGTCGTTACGGCGTCCGGAGCGTCGGGCAGTTTCGCCGTACCCTCCGGCGCGAGCACGGGCGCGCACGAGGCGCATGAGCGCCGCGACGGCGACAAGGAGATGTTCGGCGGCAAAGGCGTCGCCGACGCCGTCCGCGCGGTAAACCATGAGATGGCAAAAAGCGTCATCGGCATGGACGCGTCCGACCAGAAGCTTCTGGACCGCACGCTGCTGACGCTGGACGGCACCCCGAACAAGTCCCGCCTCGGCGGCAACGCATTCCTGTCGGTCAGCGTCGCCGCGGCCAAGGCCGCCGCGGCCGCCAAGGGCGTGCCCGTGTGGGAACATGTCCGCGACCTCATGGACATCAAGCCCTCGCGCAAGATTCCCCAGTTGTTCATGAATCTGGTGAACGGCGGATTGCACGCGGCAACCCGTCTGCCGTTCCAGGAATTCCTCATCGTGCCGCAGACGGCGGACGTCGCCGAATCTCTGAACATCGGAACGCGGGTGATGCACGGCCTCAAGAAGCTCATCCGCGAGCGGTACGGCGCGGTCTCCGCGAACATCGGCGACGAAGGCGGATTCGCGCCCGACCTGGATGACGTGCGCGCCCCGCTGGACATGCTCACGGAAATCATCAAGGTCCAGGGTCTCGCCGACAAGGTGAAGCTCGCGCTGGACGTCGCGGCATCCTCGTTTTATGCGGACGGCATGTACGCCATGAACGGCCGGAACTACAGCGCCGGCCAGATGATGCTGCTGTACGAGGAACTGCTCAAGGATTACGACATCATTTCCATAGAGGACCCGTTCGGCGAGGAGGCGTTCCGCGATTTCGCCGGCCTGGCAAGGCACACCATCGTCGTCGGCGACGACCTCACGGTCACGAACGTCACCCGGCTGCAGCAGGCGCTGGACGCCAAATCCATCGGCGGCATCGTCATCAAGCTGAACCAGGTCGGTTCGCTCTGGGAAACCCTGGAGACGATGAAACTCGCGCGCGACAACGGCGTGGAACTGTTCGTCAAACACCGGTCGGGAGAAACCAACGACGACTTCATCGCGGACCTCGCATTCGCCGCCGGCGCATTCGGCCTGATGGCGGGCGCCCCCCAGCGGGGCGAACGGGTCGCCAAATACAACCGGCTCTGGGAAATCGTCACCAACCAATGAACACCGGATTTACGCTCGCTATCGCCGCGGCCGTCGCCTGGGGACTCGTCTACGTCCTCAGCGAACGCGTGCTGCGCGATTTTTCGCCGCTTGCGCTTCTGTTCATCTACGGCGTACTTACGTCGGTCGTCCTCGCGCCGTTCATCCTCACCGGCCACATCGACGCGGGCGATTTCTTCCAACGCGACCGCACGGCATTGTACCTGACGCTTACGGCCGTCCTGCTGACCGTTCTGGCGAACTTTCTCATACTGATGAGTATCGAACGGCTCGGCGCGACGCCCGCGGCGTTGATTGAGATTTCCTATCCTCTGTTCACGGTCATCTTCGTGTTCCTGCTGTTCGGCACGGTGCCGAGCTGGGCGACGGCGGCGGGCGGCGTGCTCATCATCACCGGGGCGGCCATCATCACAAAATTCGCGTGACCTTTTGACGGGCACGCCCGATACGGTATCGTATTCTCTATGCCAGCCTCCCGCACGCAAATCGTCAGTACCATCGGACCCGCGTCCAAGGACCCCGCGGTTCTGGACGCGCTCATCTCCCACGGCATGGACGTGGCGCGGCTGAACTTCTCGCACGGCACGTATGAAGAGCACGCGCAGTACATCGCCGACATCCGCGCCGCGGCGAAGCGCGCGGACAAGCATGTGCCGATTATCCAGGACCTGTCGGGTCCCCGCGTGAAGACCGAGACCGGGCACACCATCGCCGCCGGCGCGACACAGGTCATCACCGAAAAGGACCTGCGCGACCTGGAGTTCGGCGTCGCCCAGGGCGTGGACTACGTCGTCCTGTCGTATGTCGGCGCGGCATCGGACATGGAAGAGTTGCGCGAACACATCGCGTCCTTCGTCGCCAAAGAGGGCGCCGGCACGGGTCCCCGCACGATGGCGAAGATCGAACGACAGGAAGCGCTGGACAACATTCATGACATCGTCGCCGCCTCGGACAGCGTCATGCTCGGCCGCGGAGATCTGGGACAGGCCATTCCCATGGAGCGTCTGCCCTTCGTTGAGGCGCACGTCGTGCGCATCTGCAAGGAATTCAAAAAGCCTGTCATTGTGGCGACGGAAATGCTCAAGAGCATGGTGGAGAACCCCACGCCGACGCGCGCGGAGGTTACGGACGTCGCGTACGCGGTGATACTCGGCGCGGATGCGGTGATGCTTTCGGAAGAGACGGCCATCGGCAAGCATCCCGTGGAGACCGTCTCGTTCATGGAGCGCATCGTGACCGAAGCTGAACGGTACGAAAGGGAAGTTAATCAGCTTTGACCGTATCTCCCTGGAGTCCCTCACTTGATTCTCAAGTGAGGGACGAACGGGAAGTGAACCAGCTGTAGTCCATTCCAAGGAGAGGCAATGGCGCATGGAGAATCGCCGGACCCCCTGGCGGAAGAGGTTCTGGCCGCGCACGTCCGGCTGCACCGTGCAACACCGGCAACGTGTCATCACCGGTGCGACTGCGACTGTCACCGGCCGGGCCTGGGTGCCAAGCACATCTTGGCATGCTGCATCGGATGCGAACGCGGACACAGCCGCATCCGGCTGGGCCTCGTGCAGGCGCACCTGACCGAATGCCACCGCAACGGAGGCCGCCATGCCCCGTGAACGGGCCGCGATGGTGGACTGGGACGAAGTCCGGAAACAGGACGGCGTATACATTCCCGACCTCAAGTTCGGCGACGAACTGCTCATCACCGTCGGCGACGGCCCCGCACAGCAGGTGCTCTTCATGGGCGTCATGGACCCGGCGGAGCGGAAGGTGTTCATCTCCAGCCGCGGCCCCTGGGCTATCTGGCTGCATGTCACGCACTTCTCGGGCTCCTGTGCGCGGTACGGGAATTCCGTGAGCTCGAGCCTGCTGATGGGGTGGCTCATCCTCGGCATGAGCCCCGTATTCGGCGCATGGAACCTTCCGGCCGTCACGCGCATCGTACTCAACGGCACGGACATCTCCGCGCGCTATGCGACCCTCAAGGACTGATGCGGCCCGCGCTCTCACGGGCCGCTTTTCTATGGAAATGAAAACGGGGCCGGAGCCCCGGACCCGTCTGTCGCCTAACCCGCCACGTACCGCGGATACCTCTCCACTTCCGCACGGAGGCCCTCGTTGGTGAACTTGCGCCGGACGATGCGCCGCCACATGAAGTCGTTGTTCTCGGAAGGACTGGCCGAACGCACCGCCACAACGGCATCGTGCAGCTTTTTGGTGTCCGGGTCGCGCCGCGAATACCACATGACCTGGCAGTTGCGGATGCGGTCTCTGGGCTCGTCGCTGGCGTTCAGTCGGATGAAGTCGTCGTGGTCCAGCGCTTCCAGCTCCACCTGCAGCGCCCGCATGACGTGCCCGTGGCATACGGCGATGACCCGCTTGTCGGAGCACTCCCGCGCCCAGTGCTCCAGCATCGTCGCCTTCAGGCGAAAGCAGTGCATGGCGAACGACTCGCCCCCGCCCGCCGGATACGCCAGGAACGGGTCCTGTTCGTACAGCGCCTGCTCGGTGGCGAAGCACTCCTTCTTCTCCGCGTCCGTGATGTTGTCCATCAGCGCATGGTCACGCTCGCGGAGGTGGAACTCCGAGCGCCAGAGCGCATCGGGCAGGTCCAGCAGATACGCGGTTTCCTTGGCGCGGATGTAGTCCGAAACGTAGAACCGGTCCAACGGAAGGGGCACGTTCTTCCGGATCCACTCGCCCGCCGCCTTCGCCTGGACGATGCCGCGGTCCGTCAGCCGGAATTCACGGCTGTGCCTGCCGCGGTGCTCGTCGGTGAAAAAACAGTGGTCGCCGCCGCGGCTTGCACGGTTCGCGACGTTACCCTCGCTCTCGCCGTGGCGGACGAGGATGAGGTCTATCGGAATCATGGGTACCACCTCTCTTGCAAAGCTTCCGGTCATTACTATACAATAATATAGGAACTTTTCAAGAACGCGGAGGCGCTCATTGGTCTGGCTACTGCTCGCCGTCCTCGGATTGCACCAGGCGCACCGGCGCCTGGGCGACCTCAAGCGCGGACTGCGCACACTGGAAACAAAACCGCTCCGCTTCCACGTCGCGGTCTGCCGGTTCCTGCTGTACGAAGGCGCGGTCCTGGTCGCGTTCGGTCCGCTCGTCCCCGTCATCGGCGCGGCGGGCTGGTGCTCCTGCGGGCTCGCGCTCATCGGCGGCATGTGGGTGCCGTGCGGGTTCCGGGCGGTGAACCGCCACCGTACGCTGTTCGTCGTGCGCAACGTCCTGTTCGCGCTCGCGGGCATCGCGTTTATCGGCCGTGCGGTCGGCCAATGGTAAGCCCCGACATTGTCGGGGCGTTCGCTTTCAACACGCCTCGTTGTCCGGATTTGGCGCAGGGATATACTGAATCCATCATGAAGAAACTCATCATCGCCGGACTTTCCGGCGTCCTCCTGCTTGCGGGAGGCCTGTATTCTGTTCAGGAAACGGGCGCGCAGACCGATGCGGACTCCGACAACCGGTGCACTCAGCTCGGGGGGACGGTATATCCGGCCGCGGATATCGCACGCGATCTGGACGGAGCGCAAATCCGTACATGCCGGTTTCCCGCACCCGACTCCCGGTATGACGCTTGCCAGACCTGGGATCTGTATTACGGGCGGTGCCCCGGCCGCCCCGCCGCATTCGCGGTGACCGACATCAACGGCGTACTCCTGCGGGACGGGGACCTCATCAGGCGCGCGGACGACCCCGACATTTTCATCATCCGGTTCGGCCACTGGCCGGGCGGTTCAACCATAGGCTTCAAGCGGCTGTTCCTGAATCCGGCCATCTTCTCGTTTTACGGCCACCTGGGCGGGTACGGCAGCGTGAAAACGGTAAGTGAGCGGGTCTTCAACCTGTTTGAGGTTTCCGGCCTGTTCCGCAACTGCGAATCCAACGACCGGCGCGTTTGGGCGACGGAAGTAACCGGGGAGGACGTCGGCGTCCTGCACCATGTGCAGATGTCCGGCGACGCCGCGGTCGCCGAGGACCACCGGTTCTTCGAGCGGGTGTTCTGTATCAATACCCGCGAGGCGAACTGGTACGCGCGGAGCATCTACCCGTACACGCGCCTTGCCGACATTCCGGACTATTCCCGTCCGCGTCCGGTACCGTCCTGCCAGCCGCGCCCCGCGTGCCTGGACTCCGAGCCGCGTTGCCTGTTGCCGGAGCCGTCCGGGGGCTGGTGCCCGCGGCCGTGCGCGCCCCTGCCCGCGTGTGCCCTTCCGGGAGCAAATCCGGTGTGTGCCCTCGCGCCGGCGGGTTCTGGCGGACGACCCTGGTGCCCGGCCCCCGGCGGAACGGGACAGGTCACGGTGGAAAACGTTTCGGTTGAACAGGCGGGTCTCGTACCGCCCGACTGGAACGCTGTGGTATCCGGGTATCTTCCGACCCCTTGCTACAGCCTCAGCAATGTGACGGTCTCGCAGTCCGGAAATGAGTTCCATGTCTCGCTTTCAGCGTCGGTGACGGCCGATATCTGCGTACAGACAATCCAAAAGTTCACGCGTTCGGTCCGTCTCGCAAGTGGCGTCCGCCTGGACGGAACGTATCATGTCTTCGTGAACGGCCGTTTTATGACCTCATTCACGGCAACGGGAACCGGAAGCATATAGCTTCTTCCGGCCGGCGGTGACTCCCTCTATAAATCAACGGCTCATCTGGTGAGCCGTTGATTTATGCTTTCAGTGCCCGCTTCACGCGGTCCCGCTCGACGCGGGTGAGATGCCGTTTGCGCAGACGGAGGCTCTGGGGCGTGACCTCCAGGAGTTCATCGTCGCCGAGCCAGTCCAGGGACTGTTCCAGCGACATGCGGACCGGCGGCGCAAGAATGATGACGCCGTCCGAGGACTTGGAGCGCATGTTCGTCAGTTCCTTCCCCTTGCACACGTTGATTTCCAGATCCTCGTACCGCGCGTTCTGACCGATAATCTGGCCCACGTATACCTGCGTACCCGGCCCGATGAACGTGGTTCCCCTGCCCTGCGCGGTCTCCAGCCCGAGCGACACCGCCTGTCCCGCCTCCGAGGCGATGAGCGCCCCCGTACGGTCGGATTCCGGAAGGGCCCACAGCGGCTCATGCGTCAGATAGATGCTGTTGATGACGGCCGTCCCTTTGGTGGACGTCATCAGGACCGACCGCAGCCCCAGAAGCGCCCGGGTGGGCATTTTCCAGGTCATCCGCGAGTAGCCGTTCCCGTGATTGATGAGGTCCAGCAGAACGGCCTTCCGCTTGCTGAATTCCGTCGTCACCGCGCCGGCGAATTCCTCGGGAATGTCCACCGTAACCTCCTCAACCGGCTCGGACTGGCCGCTCCCGTCATTGCGGAATATGACTTCCGGCTTGGAAATTTCCATCTCGAACCCCTCACGCCGGAGCGTTTCAATGAATACGGAGAGGTGAAGCTCGCCCCTGCCGGAAAGAAGGTACCTGCCGTCCGCACGCTCCATCCGCAGTCCGATGTTCGTTTCCAGTTCCCGCTCCAGCCGCTCGCCGATTTGCCGTCCGGTAAGCAGTGTCCCTTCCTTGCCGACAAACGGACCGGTGTTCGGACCCACGGAAATCCGCAGCGTCGGCTCCTCGACGCGAATCGTGGGCAGCCGTTCAGGATTCGCCGCATCGGCGAGGGTGTCCCCGATGTGGCTCTCATGCGCGCCGGTAAGCGCGACGATGTCGCCCGCCCATGCCTCGGAAACCTCAACCCGCTTCAGTCCCGAATACACGAACACCTTCTCAACGCGGGAACCTGACGTTGTGCCGTCCGCGTGCAGCAACGCGACGCTCATGCCGGCACGCACGCTCCCGCGCGCAATCCGTCCGATGGCGTAGCGCCCCTGATAGTCATCCCTGTCGAGCGCGGCAACCAGCATCTGCAGGGGTCCGTCCGTCTCGCCGGACGGCTCCGGGACATGTTTCAGAATGGCGTCGAATAGCGGGGCGAGCGTACCTTCGGCGGCAAGCTCCCCGGCGTCCGGCACATGGTCCCACGCCTTACCCGCGCGTCCGACCGCGTAGAGTACCGGAAAATCGAGGTGCGTTTCGTCGTGTGCAAGCTGCAGGAAAAGGTCGGACACCTCATGCACCGTGCGCTCCGGCTCCGCCCCGGGTTTGTCCACCTTGTTCACCACGACGATAACCTTCAGACCCAAATCCAGCGCCTTCTTCAGCACAAATTTCGTCTGCGGCATCGGGCCTTCCTGCGCGTCCACCAACAGAAGCGCGCCGTCCGCCATGTTCAGTGTCCGTTCCACTTCGCCGCCGAAATCCGCGTGTCCCGGAGTATCAACGATGTTTATCTTGACTCCCTGATACTGTACGGCCGTGTTTTTGGCGAGAATCGTGATGCCCCGCTCCCGCTCCTGGTCGTTGGAATCCATGATGAGGTCGCGGCCCAGTTCCTCGGCTTTTGCATGGAACGTTCCCGACTGCTTCAACAGAAAATCGACCAGGGTTGTCTTGCCGTGGTCCACGTGGGCGATAATGGCGATGTTTCGTATCGGTGCGGTCATACCGTCAAAAAACCGCCGGTCCGGCGGAATTACTCAGCCAAGGATTACTATTATATCAGCAGTTCAGTTCTTACGCAAATTCCGCATCGCCTGCCCCCAGTCCACGTCAATTTTCTTTCCGGGATTGAAGATGCCGTCGGGGTCGAAAATGTCCTTGACCCGCCGGAAGAGCCCGTACATCCGCGCGCCGAACATCTTTTCCACGTACGGACCGCGGATCAGTCCGTCGCCGTGCTCCGCCGTGATAGACCCCTTGAATTCAAGGACGAGGTCGTACACCCGGTCCGCACACTCGCGGATGATTGCCGCGGCGTCGGGCCGTGAAAGGTCCATCAGCGGAATGACATGAAAATTCCCGTTTCCGGCGTGGCCGGAAACGGTCAGGGTCATCGGGTAATCCGCGAGAATCGCCTGCAGACGGGGAAGGAATTCCGGCATGTGCTCGGGCTTCACGATGACGTCATCCACGAACGGGACGGTGCGCTTCTTCGTGCTGTGATGCCGGAGCACGTTGAAACTCTCCCGCCGGATGGCCCAGTATTTATTCATCTCGCGCTCCGAGCGCGCGATACGCGACTTCACGTGCATACGCTTCATGTTCTCATGCGCACGTGCGAGCTTGTCCGTAACCTCCGCTTCGGACGCTCCGCTGAATTCACAGAGCAGAACCAGCTTCGGGACGCCACCGGTCAGGAACATCCCGAACTCCGGCAAGAAACTCCACGCCAAGGAGAACAGGTTGGATGCACCCATGATACGGATGAAATCGGGCAGAAAACGGAGGGTGAATGAAAGCGTTTTATCATCAAATGATTCCAGCCCTTCCGGTCCGAGCTTGAGGAGGTCGGCGGTTATCCGGCCCGCATTGGCGAGGTCTTTCAGAAAGACGACCAGCATCCCGCGGTGGGGTTTAATCGGAACAAGATCAAACGTAACCCGTGTGATGATACCGAGCGTGCCCTGCGATGCGCAGAACAGCTTGGCAAGATTGAACGTCTGCTTGTCCCACACTTCCCACAGCAGGTATCCGGATGAATTTTTTGAGACGTCCGGCTTTGCGGCCCGGATGGCGTCATAATGCTCCTCCAGAAGCCAATACATCTTCCGGTAGATTTCACCCTCAAAATCCTGCAGCGCAAGTTTTGCGTTGAGCGCCTTGCGGTCAAGGGGCCCGAATTCATACTCGTTGCCGTCCGCAAGTACCGCACGCACACACCGCACGTAATCTTTCGTCTGTCCGTATGCAAGCGACTTCTCCCCGCCGGAATTGTTGGCGACCATGCCGCCGACGGCGGCCAGCGTCCGTGACGCGGGGTATGTCGGCATCATGACTCCACGCGCGAGCAGTTCCTTCTCCAAGGCAAGCCATTTGACGCCGGGCTCCGCAACTGCACGCGTGCCGGTCACCTCATGGATACGGTTCATGTGCCGGGTAAGGTCAATCAGCACCGAATCCGTGATTGAACCCCCCGTCATGTCCGAACCGCCTCCCCGCGGCGTCAGCGAAACGCCGCGCCTGCCGGACGCGAAC
>DASPGX010000017.1:0-36264 GCA_035620375.1 Minisyncoccota bacterium
AACACCAGTCCGGAATTGCCCGCCGGCTGCTTCAGCGCGATGTCCCATCCGTTCAGGTCCAGTTCGTCCTCATACCAGAACGCGACGTCCTCCAGGGGGCCCGGCGCCTGCCACCGGTAGATGCTTCCTTCCTGCTCGGGGTCGCGGTTCTCCACCAGTTCAACCGAGGTCTGCAGTTCCGATTCGGGATACACCGGAATATCCGCCGGAAAGGTTTCCGGAAGCTCGGGCTTCGTGTTGATTTCCACGGCGTCGCCGTGCGAGTCCCGCACAATGACACGGTCGCCCTCAACACGGAACGGAACCGCCCGTCTGATGTATGCATAGCCGAAAATACCCGCGAACACGACGACTCCGCCGACGGCGACCCAAATCAGCTTGCTTCTGATCCAACTGACCTTCGCCGCGGACGATTCCGCCGGCGCCTGCACACGCGGATCGAACGGCGAGTACGGCCCCTGTTCCGGGCCGGCCCCCGCATCCCCGCCGACCTCGTCATGACGGAACCCTCCGCCGTTTTCCTGGCCTTCCATGATGCGGGAATGATACCACAGCGTCACCGGTGTTCCAGTTACCCGCCGGCCGTGATACATTGTCGTTTTTGAACCATGAAGAAGCGCTATTATCTCATCGGCGTCGGCGGCATCGCGATGTCCAATCTCGCGGTGCTTCTGAAGAAGCGCGGACATGTCGTCGCCGGCTCCGATACGGACACCTTTGAGCCGGCGCTGTCGCTCCTCAAGCGCGCCGGGGTCATCCGGTATCCGGAACACTCGGCCGCACGTCTGCGCGCGTTCCGGCCCGATATCGTCGTCGTCGGAAACGCCATCAACCGCGGCAATCCCGTCCTTGAAGCGGCCCTGGACGCCAACATCCCCTACCGGTCGCTTCCCGAGGTCATCCGCGACGAGATTATCGCGGACCGCAAAGCCGTCGTCATCACGGGCACGAGCGGCAAGACGACGACGACCGCACTAACGGCATGGATACTCCGGTCGGCGGGCATGCGTCCATGGGCGCTCGTCGGCGGCGTGGTGAACAACTTCGGCTCAGGCCACCTTGTTGGAGGCGGCTCCTGGGCGGTCATCGAAGGCGACGAGTACATGTCATCGTTCTGGGATGTCCGCTCAAAGTTCCTTCATTACCGGCCGTACATCGGACTGGTGAACAACATCGGCCGGGACCACGTGGACCTGTTCCCGCGCATCGCGGACGCGGTCGCCAGCTTCCGCACGTTCGCACGGCTTGTGCCGTCAAAGGGCGTACTCCTCGTAAACCGTCGCGACCGGAACGCTTCGTCGCTGGCGGGCATTTCGTCCGCCGTACGGCATTTCGGCGGTGCGCATGACATCCATGCGCGGGACGTCGCATTCGGTCCGGAGGGCATAACATTCACGGCGATGGACGGTTCACGGAAACTGGGAACGGTCCGCTCGTCGCTCTTGGGCAGACATAACGCGGAGAATATCGTCGCGGCCATCGCCGTCGCCCGTGCGGCGGGCGTGCCGTTCCGTAAAATCGCTCCGGCCATCGCGTCGTTCGCGGGGGTCAAGCGCCGGCTCGAGACGCTGTATGAGAACGGCCGCATCCGCATCGTGGACGATTTCGGACACAATCCGGTGAAGGTCGCCTCGTCCCTGGCGGCGCTGCGCGCTCATTTTCCCCGTGCGCACATCACGGTCATATTTGAACCGCGCACGCCTTCGTCACGGCGCAAGGCGTTCCAGACGAAGTATCCTGCCGCGTTTCGCCGTGCGGACGCCGCGTACATCGCCGAACCGTACAAAAAATCGCTTCTGAAGAAGCGTGAGCAATTCTCCAGCGCCCGATTGGTCAGCGACCTCAAGCGCCGTGGCCTCGCCGCATTCCTGATGACCGACGCGGACCGTATCGTCCGCCACGCGTTCGCCAACCTTCCACCGGACCGGCATTGCATCGTCGTGACGATGTCCAGCGGCGACTTCGGCGGCATCCGGAACAAGCTCGTCGCCCGCGCCCGTTAATAGAAAGCGAAACCCCCGTGCGGTGCACGGGGGCGGTTTTCGTCATGCCTTCGCGTATGCGGTGCGGAAGGCATCCATGGCGTTCATGACCGGATCCAGAAGCTCGCGCTTGAGGCAAAGCTCGTCGCAGACCATGAACCGCCGGTAACCGACGTCGTAGAGCCAGGCGAGTTCCGAGAAGTCCACGCACGCCGGAACCTTGCTGTTGACCATGGAGAGCATCAGCCGGGAACCGACGATGGCCTCCGGGTCGCGCTCCACGACCAGCCGCGTCGCCCACAGGATGTCGTGCGGACGGTCCACTTCCACGTACAGGTCGCCCCGGGCAAGAACCAACGACAGATTGTCGCGCTTCTTGAACTCCCCGGCGACGTACTGCAGTCCTTTGGGGTCCTCAATCTTGAGGCACACCTCGTCATGCCGGCCGACAAGGTCAAGGAACTCCTGAACATCGCGGCCGTTCTGCACGTACGACAGGAACCAGCGGGTGAACCCGGCCTCCTTGGCGAGCGACAGCTTGCGGTGCTCCAGTTCCGTGAACTGGTTTCCGCCGACCGTCAGGTCCGGGTTGCGGATATGCAGGGAGTCGCCGACCTTCACTTCCACCTTCGGACCGTGCTTGGCGCCCGGTGCGAAGATGAGCCGGTGACCGTCTTCCGCGACCTCCTGAAGGAGAGCGCTGTCCGCTCCCGCCTTGAACAGGACGACCGTCGGCGTCGGAACGCCGACGGGATGATTCAGCCGCACGTCCAGATGCGTCGTATTCGGCAGGACTTCGGTCACGCGGAGCTGTCGCCCCTTGATGTCAAAGTACACCGGAACCGACGGCTTCGCGTTCGCCAGCAGCGCGAACTCCGCCTTCAGCTCCGCGTCGTCCACCGCCGCGCTGTTGATACGGATGCCGTCCAGGCTGTCATCCCGCGCATAGTCGCGGAAGTGCGGAAAGCTCGGCAGGAGCGTCACCATGTGCCGGAGCGGACGGGGAGGAGCCTGGCTCCTCCCCAATCCCAGGCGGGACAGGACGCCCATGTCAGCTCTTCTTCCGCGTCCTCAGCTGCGAGGAACCGGGCGGGAGCTTCTTGACGCTCTTCGTTCCGGACGGCAGCTTGTGGATCGACTCCAGGGCCGTGTACACCGCCGTCACCTGCTTTTTGGTCTGCCGTTCCTCGATTTCCTTCTTGAAGTAATCGATGCGGCCGGACCAGGCGGCCAGGATGCCGAAGATGACGTCCACGACGCGGTCGGCCTCGGGAAGCATCGCGATGCGTTCGGCGCCGACGATGCCCTTCCAGCGCTCGTAAACCTGCTGGGTCACCGAATCCATGCGGTCGCCCGTGAGCGATTCTCCGCCGTACGGCTTGAGGATGACGTAGACGGCGTACTGCGCCATCAGTTCCTCGAAGATCTTGTCCGCCGTCAGCGCCCGCTTCAGCTCCACCTTGGCGTACCCGGCGTCGTCCGGGGTCACCGTGTAGGGCATCTCGTCCGTGATGATAATGTACGGCGGCGTGATGATGCTCTTGGGCGTCTTGGCGTTCCGGATGTCGTACAGCGCGGCGACGCTGTGCGCCTCGCAGTAGGAGCCCGGACCGCTGCCGCCGTTGGTGACCAGAAGCACGTCGGGCTTGAGGTTCTCCTTCAGGCCCTCGCCGCTGGCGAACGGGCGCACCTGCAACGGGTAGCTGTCGCTCACGTCGCTGATGGCGCCGAAGCTGACCGCGTAGTCTTCCGACAGGTATTCCGTCGCCAGCTCGTGATGCAGATAGCCCATCTTGGAGAAGATGGTGTTCGGCCACCCGCTCATGGAGCCGGTGACGTCCGTGCGGATGAACATCGGATGCGTGCTCTCCGTCTCGATGCCGTCCGGCACGAGGGACGCCGCACTGACGTTCTTGGACCGCGCACTCGCATACCCGCGCCCCACGTCCGAGTCGTACGCCTTGCGTGCGTCCCGGAAACTCGTCTGGCGCGCCCATGCGGCCGGTGCGTAATCGCCTGCTTCACTCATCTCTTTCTCTCCTTTGATTGATGGTCAGTACTTCTCGAAGCCCTTGATGGGGCGCATGCTGGAACGCTCGCGCCCGAACGCCGTGCGGCGCACCTCGCGAAGCTCGTCGATGAGGTCCGTTTCGTTCGGCTCCTCGGGCCACCGCGGCCGCTGGCGTACGTCGTTGACGATGAGCTTCCTGATGAAGCCGCCGACCTCCTTGGGCAGGTCGCTCGGAACGCGCCGGCGTTGAACCTCGCCCGCGTCGCCTCCCGACAGCGCCCAGAGCATGGTGATGCCCAGGCTGTAGAAGTCGGACTCGGGAAGGATGGGCTTGCCCGCCATCTGCTCCGGCGGCGCGAACAGTTCCGTGTACCCCTTGGCTTCCGTCGTCCGCGTCGGCCGGACCTCCGAAAGCCCGAAGTCCACGAGCACCGCCATGTGCTTGCGGGGCTGGACGATGATGTTCTGCGGCTTCACATCCCCGTGGACCACCCCGTGGTAGTGCAGGTACTTGAGCGCGTTGAGCACGCGGTCGGTAATCCACGCCACGTGCTCGGCGTCCAGACGGCCGGACTTCTCCACGATTTGCGCCAGCGTCGGCCCTTCCACGTAGCTCATCACCAGGGCGTAGCCGCCGTCGGCCTGCTTGACGATGTCGCGAACCGCGGGCATCGCGTAGTGCCGCAAGTCCCAGATGACCTTGGACTCCGCAAGGAGAAGGTCGTAGTACTCGGGCGGTACGTTCGTGCAGAACTTCACGCACGCGGGCTCGCCGTTCAGGATATGGCGGGCCTTGTATGTGGCGCCGAATCCGCCCTCGGCAATCCGCTCCAGCACCTCGTAGTTGCCCACGAGGTCGCCGGAGGACGCCTCGCGCTCGCGGTCGTAGCGCCTGCGCTTGTCCGCGTCCGAAAGCACGTCGTGCGCCTCGTTGAGCGCCTTGGCCACGCGTCCTGACGCGCCCTTGTCGGGATGATGAATGCCCATCAGCGCCCGGTAGGCGGCCTTGATGACCTCCGGCCGTGCGCCGGGATGCACCTGCAGTGCGGCGTAGTGGTCGGGCAGCGGGTCCGCACCTTTCCGTCTTGCCATAAGCGGCCCTCCTTGGTCCGGTTAGGTCTCTCGGTTGCTAATGAACCAGCGATAGAAACTACAACAATATTTGGTCATGGTCAATGATTCATCGGAGGCAGGACAAACCGAAAAATCGGCAGAAAATAAGGATTTTTTGTATATTCCGGAATTTGCATTATTATCTGTTTTGTGGTATAATGAACCCACAGTCCCCTGTAAGATAAGGAGGCAGAGATGAAGAAAGGCGACATGAGCCTGGCCGCCCTCGGCGGCACGTTCGTCCACGACGGCTCCGGACACGACGGTTCGTGCCTGGCGTCCTACCTCGGCTGCGAGGAGGCGCGCGAGGACGACCTGCGCGTCGCGCAGGTCGGGCAGTACAAGCTCCCCGAGCGGTGGTTCAGCCCCGCGAACGAGATCAAGAGCGACTTCGTCCGCGGGCGGAAGCTCCGCAAGCGGGCCGAGTGCCACGTCCTCGCCGGTGAGTGGCTGGAGTTCGACAACTTCAGCGCCGACGCGTACCGGGACCTGATGGACGACATCCACCGGCCCAACGCGAAGGTCCACGTGCCGGAGAAGAAGCTCAGGGAGCTGCTCCTGGAGCTGCTCACCCTCAAGCCGAACTACTTCCTCGCGGTCTTCGACAAGGCCAAGCGGGAGAAGCGGTTCAACGTCCTCAACGCCCTGCCGGACGCCGTCTGGTACCTGTCCGGCAAGGCCAAGGAGGTCGTCGCCGCGCAGATCAACGGCCTGAAGGACAACGAGGACCGGTCGGTGAAGCGCCTGCGCGCCGCCGTCGCGTAGGCAACGGACAGCAAGGGCCGGGCTCCCCACGGGGGACCCGGCCCTTCTTCTTTTTCCGGAAAAATTCCGATGCGCTATCCCGCCGGCACCGTGACGGTAAACTCATCGGGTTTGTCGTTTTCGCGGCGATTCTCCTGCCGGAATTTTTCAGCAGCACGAAATCAGGCAGATAAGACGAACTTCGTCCCGCCGAGCGTTTCACTCGGACTCATGACGTCAATCCTCCAGCCGAATTCATCGCATATCGTCCTGACGATATACAGTCCGAGTCCTGTACCCTTGCCGACTGATTTGGCGTACTCGCCGCGGAAGTACTTATGGAAAAGCTTGGGCATTTCTTCGGCGGGCACCGGATTACCGTTGTTTTCACTGCTGAACCGGAACCCTCCGTCGACGCGTTCGAGCCCTAACACCACCTTTCCGCCTGCAGGGTCGGCGTATTTGAATGCATTCTCTATCAGGTTTGAGAAAACCTGCCTCGCGAGGGTCGGGTTGCTCTGTACGGTAATCGAGGGCTCACAGACCGCACATTCATACCGAACCGCAGGAAACAGACGACGCATCTGGAGCACGATATCCTGTATCATGCGCCCGATGTCCGTTTCCGCCAGGTCGAGCTTCTCCATGCCGAGACGGCTGGCGATAAGAATATCCGAAATCAGAACCGAGGCGCTCCTGCTCTGCTCATACGCGCCCTTGAGCAATTCAACCTGATCGGGTTTGAGGCCTCCCTCCTCCATAACATACTCGAGCGCCCAGTTAATCGCGGAAAGCGGAGTCCGTAACTGATGACTGACGACACCTGTAATATCCTCGTCAAACTGCTTCTTGCGCTCAGGATTGGAGATCTCGGGCTCGATAGCGATGAAGAATTCAATCTCGCCGTCATCGCCTATTACGGGACTGACGGTAATCTCCTGGGTTATTTTCGTACCGTCCTTTCTGGCATTCGTCACGCGGCCGACGAACGGCATGCGTTCAACCGAGATACGGTGCCACAACTGTTGATAGAACTCCCGGGGCATATACCCGCCCCAAAGTTCGCCGGGCTTCCTCCCGATCATCTCCGCCTCCGTATATCCCGTGACACGCTCCGCGGCGGGATTTGCCGCAAGGATAAAGCCGTCGGCATCCGTAATAACCACGTGATGCGGGAAATTAAGATATCCGTTCCGGAAGAGAGAGGCCCGCTGAAGTTTTTTCTCAAATTCCGGAGATGCAACTGCCGGCTTCATCGCAGTACTGCCGCGCATACAGCCCTATGAGGCAGAAAATACCCGCTGGCCGTTCGCCGTCCAGCGCTTGTGCAGATACCAGGCGGTTGCGAGGTACACGAGACCGGTCACGATGAAGATGCCCCGGCCGGAAGCGATGGACATGCCGACGTTCGTGCCGAACAGTCCGGTGAAGCCGAGGTTAAGACCGGTGGCGCAGCTGATGATGAACGCGACCGTGTCCTTCTGGTCCTTGCCGCCGAACACACGCTTGCCGCCGCGGTTCCAGCGCCACAGCAGGTAGACTGCCGCCGCGCCCGAGATGAGCCACATCAGCGTCAGGAACGGCGCCAGGAAGCTCAGGAACGGGAAATAATACACGACGGGGACTCCCCCGACGAACAGGGCCACCGCCGCGACGACCAGGCGCGCCTGTGACCACAAAAAACTGTACCGTTCGAGCATCTTTGGCTCGGTAAATGAAGTAGACATAATGGAACTATTCTACCATATCCCGCCGCACCGCTGTCTACGGGGCCCCGCTTCAGAGCGCATCGATTTTCGCCGCGAGGATGAAGTCGTTCCGGCTCAGCCCGTTGACGGCATGGGTCATGAGCGAAATCTCCACGTATCCCCAGCCGAACCGGATATCCGGATGATGGCCCTCCGCCTCCGCCAACGCGCCCACCGCATTGACCATGACCAGGGCGGACGCGAAATCGTCGAACTTCCATGCCTTCACCAGACGGCGGTCGTCCACGGCTTTCCATCCCGGCACCTCCGGCAGAAGCTCCGCGACACGGTCTGCCGACATGGGGGGGATGCCGCCCTCGCAGGGCACGCATTTGTCCTTCGTCAGTTGCGTCATGCACCGACTATCGCACAGCAACGGAAAAAAGTGTAGAATCCGGCATCATGAGTAAAACCATCACCGCGGACGAACTGAAGAAGAAGCTGGATGACGGGGACGCGCTCCACCTCGTGGATGTGCTCTCCCCCGGCAGTTACGACGCGCGGCACGTGCCGGGGGCCGTGAACGTCCCGAACGGTCCGGACTTTCTGGAGCGCTTTGAGAACGTCGTCGGCGCGCCCAAGGACGCCTCCATCATCGTCTACTGCTCCTCGTCCACCTGTGCCGCGAGCGTGCAGGCGGCGGAAAAACTGGAGCGTGCGGGATATACGAACGTGACGCACTTCAAGGACGGACTGGCCGGATGGCAGAATGCCGGCTACGCGTTTGAGGAGTAGCCTTATCAGCGGCGCTTGCGCCACTCAATGGCGCGGCCCTGCTTCATCGCCCTGTTCTTGGCCCGTTTACGGCTCGCGTTGTCCCCCGCCGTGTACGGATAGCACTTCCCGGAGTCTCCCCACTTGTAGCACGGCCTGCCGTTCTTCGTTGCCCGTTTCAGAGGCATGTTCCCGCAAGGATAGCACGGACCGTTTGCGAAATCCCGCAAAACGGTGTATGCTTGCGGGGAATCAACTAATTCAGCACTAAAGCCCAATGGCAAAAAGCAATTCGGCGTTCATGAAGCCGATGAAGGTCAGCGATGAGTTGGCGGCGGTGGTTGGTGCGGGTCCGATGCCCCGCTCGGAGGTCGTAAAGAAGCTCTGGGTGTACATCAAGGCCAACGGCCTGCAGGACTCGGAGAACAAGCGGAACATCAACGCCGACGACAAGCTCCAGGCGGTCTTCGGCGGCAAGAAGACGGTCAGCATGTTCGAGATGACCAAGCTGGTCAGCCAGCATCTCTCCTAGGGCTGCCCGAAATATAAACGGCTCACTTCGTGAGCCGTTTATATTATTCAGGCCGGAAACGACTACTCGGCCCGCTGAACGTTCTTCGCGCTGGGGCCCTTTTCGCCCTGCGCAACGTCAAAGGTGACCGCGTCACCCTCGTTCAACTCGTCAAACGAGACGCCGTTCAGGTCGTTGGAGTGGAAGAACAGGTCCTTCCCGCCGCCCTCCACGGCGATGAATCCGAACCCCTTCTCGGTCTTCTTCTTGATGGTTCCTTTCATAAGATTGCGATTATCCGCGGTTAATACGCGTGCCTCTTATGAAACGTTACCGAGTTTCTCTAAGCAGCAAGTACAGCATGATGACATGAAAATAATTTTGCGTCAAACGCGCGCATCTGCTCCGCAGGTAGAACAACTCGCTCCGCTCGCTCTCACGCGTGTCGGGCTCGCCCGGCCGGAGCGGCTCTGGCTCACCCTCACGTCCTGGAACCTCTCGGTTCCAGGACCTCCGCCATGGGGCGGAACTTCTCCCGCCCAACCTCCACCCCGTTCGAGTCCCACCCATCGCGATGAGCAAATGGAAAACGGCTCAATCGGTGAGCCGTTTTCCATTTGCTCCGCGGGTAGGACTCGAACCTACAACCCACGCCTTACATGTAACCCGCCATTTTCATGGCGGCATGGACTATATCTTCACCTTCGGCCGGAGCCGGTCAGGTGCTTCGGTATCTAGTCTCTACGGTGCCCCCTCCAAAGCTTGAGCGAAGGAGGGGTTCCCACGGTATTACCCTGCACGAAGCGAGGGCTTCACCGTTATCCCGAAGAGTTTCAATCCGCCTTTCAGCGGAAAGCTGCGTTACAACACAGGGCGTCGCTCTACCATTGAGCTACCGCGGAATATGGATTGTGAACCCGAGCATTATACCTCAGATTCGGCCATATTTCAACGGCTCATTACGTAAGCCGTTGAATCTCAGACCGAGCTGTTCGTGGATAACTGCACGCGTAACCCATGTTAGAATTGAACTGTAGCCCTAACGTCAATACATGAACAAAGGCACGCTCCATGAAGTAGCAAAGTTCCTCTCCGGGGTCATCGCCGCGGATTTCCTCGTCCTCTGGTGGATGGGAACGTCGGACCTCCTCCCCGTAAACATTCTGGGGCAGTCCTTTGACGCCCAAGGGGCCGCGGGCGCGATGGTCTTTGACGCGGTGCTGTTCGCCCTGCTCGTCTGGTATGGCTGGCGCAGGCCGGGCAAGGCGCGCGGCGGCATGCGCCCGTTCCACTGGACAGCCGGCATCATCTTCGGCGCGGTCAGCGTGCTCCACCTGCTCCGCATCCTGCTGGGTTGGGAGTTCACCATCGCCTCATGGGCGGTTCCCTACTGGTTGAACGGCATCGCGTCTGCCGTCGCCGGCTTCCTCGCCGTGGCGAGTTTCCATCTTCTCAGCAAGGACCGGTAAACATTCATGCGCCGTCATTCCATCGCGCTCATTGCGCTTCTGGCGGTCAACGCAGGCATCTTCGCGTTGGCGGAGCTCACCACATGGCTGTCCTGGGTACCCGCCTCCATCCATGGCATCGCCATTCTGTTCGTGATTCTCGCGCTTACGCGCCTGCCGGTGCTCTGGAAGCCGTATGACGAGCCCGCCGGAAGATTCGTCCGGTGGATGTTGTTCGCCCTGCTGGTCTTCGCCGGGTCTCATGCGATTGAATTCTTCACGTTCCGGTACGGAGGCATGGAGTACGCGGACTCCCGGTATGCGAACGTCGGAAATGCGTATATCGTCAGCCTCCTCGCCGTCATCGTCGGGCTGGAACACATTCTCCGCAGATACTACGCCCGCCCGAAAATGCTGCTCGTCGCTCCGGTCATCGCCATCGCCGGCGGCTTCGTTGCAATCGCGGGATTTCTCTGGTGGCCGCATGCCATATCGCTCGGTCCCAGCTCGTCCCTTCCGTACCTGTATACCGTGCTCGTGCTCGGACTGGGCATCTTCGGTTTCGTGAACCTGCTGGAGGTCAAGCGGCTCCAGCCGAAACTCGAGGGATTCGCGCGGCACATGGACGTCGTACTCGTGCTGGTCGTCGCCGCGGCGCTTATCAGCGTCCTGTACGGACTCCTGAGCGAATTTTTCGGCTTCAGCGGACGACAGCTCGTGTACTCCGCACATTACGTGTTCTACCTCGGCATCAGCGTGATGTACCTGGCGTTCGGCGAGCCGGTGCAGGCGCTCGCCGAGCAAAGCAAAAAGTAGCTTCTCCGCCGTGGAACGGATTGATTATACCCGGCACATCTACGGTTTTGTTGTCGTCGCCACCATACTGGTGACTCTGGGCGCGCTTTCGCTTTGGGGCATTGCCCGCGCGCGCATCACCCGCGAAACCATCCGGCAGTCGCTGGTTACCGAGCACGTTGAGCCCGATGCCTCAATGATGCGGGCCATAGACGACGAGGAGCGGTTTGAGCGCAACCTCCTCGCCGGCATCGGTTGTATCATGCTCGGCGGAATGCTTCTCGCCGTTGACCTCGGCGTTTCCATCGCCGCGAACCAGCGCAAATCCGATGAATTCCGCGAGCAGCTCATCGGCCTGGCGTCCCACCAGCTGAAGACCCCCATCACCGTGTACCGGTGGTCGCTGGACGCACTGAAAGACGCGGGACCGCTGACCGCGGCACAGTCGGACGTGATGCGGCAGATGACGGACAACGCCGTACAGATGGGACGCGTAGTCAACGACCTGTTGGATCTTTCACGCATCGACCAGGGCCGGTTCCTGATGAAACCCGAACCGCTCGCGTTGGATAGCCTTCTTCGTGATATCGTCGGACGGCTTACGCCGATTGCCCGGGAACGGAATCTGGAACTGAAGACGGAAATCGGGGACGGGCCGTTCCCCGCCCGCCTGGATAAAGTCCGCATCGGTCAGGCCATTGGGAACACCCTGGAAAACGCCATCAAATACGCTTTTGAGCGCACGGCCGTACACGTCGGGCTGCACCGCAGGGACGGCTCCGCGGTCATCACCGTCGCCAATAACGGCCCGGGTATCCCCGTGCATGAACAGAACCGCCTGTTCCAGCGGTTCTTCAGGGCCAGCACGGCAATCAAGCCGGGCACCGGACTCGGCCTGTACATCGTAAAGGCCATCGTGGACCAGTCCGGCGGCTCGGTGTCGTTCGTCTCCGTTCCCGACAAGGAAACGGAGTTCCGCATCACGCTTCCCCTCTCGTAGAGTCACTGCCGGTCACCGGACCGGCGTTTCGCCGTTATTGATGTCCAGCTTCACGACCGAACCCGAACGGTTCTTGTCCTTGGATTCCTTCTTGGCGTCGGCGGCGAATTTGTCGGCGCGGTCCACGAGCTCCTGAAGGGTCTCCTCCGGCTGCGCCGCGACCGCTCCGATACTCGCCGAAAGCGGGGGGATCTCCTTGCCCTCGAACGTGAAGCCCGTGTTCTCCAGCGCCCGCTGAATGCGGTTGGCGATAACGAACCGGTTGTCCAGAACGGTCGTAATGCCCGACACCGGCTCCTCATGTCCGACGAAGAGCACCAGGAATTCGTCGCCGCCCATCCGGAAAATCTTGTCGGTCCCCCTGACGGCCGATCGCAGGGCCTTGGCGACCTGCTTCAACGCTTCGTCGCCGGCCGTGTGGGAAATCTTGTCATTGATGGGTTTGAAATTGTTCAGGTCCAGGTATATAGCGTTGAAATTCGCCTGAACCGCGGACTTCGCATGCAGATACGACTCGCGGACGATTCCCTGGTATGTCTCATACATCGTCGGCGCGAGCACCTCAAAGGCGTGACGGTTGTATAGCCCCGTCAGTGCGTCCGTGCGCGACAGCTTTTCCTTCTCCTCGGCGATGCGGCTCAGACGCTGATTCTCCTGTTCCAGCTCCAGAACGCGGGCCTGCGTCCCCTGTGTCAGCAGCTGGGAACGCTTCAGACGGCCCGCCAAATCGGCGTTCTCCTCCGCGAGCTTCAGATTCCGTTCTTTCAGGCGCCCGGCCTCAAGTGCGAGTTCCGTGTTCCTGATGGCGAGCTTGCTCCGTTCCACGATGGCTTCCCGACGCTCTTCCTTCGTCATGTCCGGCTTCGCGGAAACGGTGTCCGGAGCCGGCTCATCAGCCGTTTGCTTCCGGATTTCGGCGAATTGTCCCTCCAGTGATTTCCTCGCCATCGCTTCAGGTCAGTAGTTCTTCAGTTTCTCCACTTTCGTGTGCTGACGAATCTTGTCCAACGCCTTCGCCTCAATCTGCCGGATACGCTCGCGGGTGACGGCGAACACTTTGCCGACCTCCTCAAGCGTGTGCGTGACGCCGTCGGTGAGCCCGAACCGCATGTCCAGAATTTTCTGCTCACGCGGGGTCAGGTCATTAATAATATCATTGATATAGGTCTTCAGGATTTTCCGCTGTGCGGACATCGCGGGAGAGATGGTTTCTTCGTCAGGAACGAAGTTCGCCAACGAACTGTCGTCATCCTCGTCCTTGCCGACGGGCGCCTCAAGCGAGACCGTGTCCTGTGAAATCTTTATGATGTGGCGGATTTTGTCCACGCCGACGCCCATTTCGGAGGCGACCTCTTCGGCCAGCGGCTCACGCCCGAGGTCCTGCACCAGCCGCCGGACAACCTGTTGGTACTTGTTGATGGTCTCGACCATGTGCACCGGAATGCGGATGGTTCTGCCCTGGTCCGCAAGCGCGCGGGTGATGGCCTGGCGGATCCACCACGTGGCGTACGTGGAAAATTTAAACCCCTTCTTGTAATCAAATTTCTCCACGGCCTTGAACAGGCCGATGTTTCCTTCCTGGATAAGGTCCAAGAGGGTCAGGTTTGCCGAACGCCCGACGTACTTCTTGGCGATGGAGACGACCAGCCGGAGGTTGGACACGGCGAGTTTCTGCCGGGCGGATTCGTCATTGCGCTCAATGCGCTTGGCCAGTTCCGTCTCCTCCTCGGCGGTCAGGAGCGGATACTGCCCGATTTCTTTGAGGTACATCTGGACCGAGTCGCTCCCGGTGTCGGAGAATTCCGTCTCGATGCGCTTCTTCTCCTCGAAAACTTTCGCTTCTTTGTCATCAAAAACACGGCTGGACTCAACGACGTTGATGTTCAGCGACTCAAGGCGGTCGTAGAGACCTTCCAGGCTCTTGATATCACGCTCGATATTGGGGAACGCCGAAAGGATTTCCGCGTGCGTGATGAAGCCGCGGTGCCTTCCCTTCTCGATGAGCGCGATGACCGCGCTCTCGCTCATGACGGGCCCCCGGGGACGCGTCGGAGCCGCTGCCGCCCGCCGCGGCTTTGCCGTGCCTTTCTTCGCCTTGGCGGCCTTCTTCGGCTTCACCGCCTTGCGTGCCTTCGGCTTCCGCGGGGTATTGCGCTTCCGCTTCGCCGGTCGCCGGACTTTCTTTGCAGGCTTACGCGCAGCCTTCTTCTTGGCCGCTTTTTTCGGTTTACGTACCGCTTTCTTTTTCCTTTTTGCCGGTTTTGTTTTAGCCACGTTCGGATATCACGTTAGTTCTTGAAACGCCGTGCAATGTCCTGCTTCAGCCGGGCGAAATCCGCCACAAGCGACGCAAGCTTCGTCGAGTCTCCCATCCCTTCGGCCGCTTTGATGTCCACCGCCATTCCCCGGGCCCGTTCTTCAAGATGCCTGCGACCCAGACGTGACAGGACGAGCTGCCATTGCCGGCCCAGTTCCGCCTCTTCCACGTCGCGCCACGTCTCCTGCGCGCGTACATAGGCGAATTCCAGAAGCCACGACCCGTCTTCATGGGATTTGATGAACGCGTCCCAGGAGAACGATGCGGGGTCCGCTTCCGTCAATTGGGCGACGAGAGCGGCGGTCCGTTCGGAGAGCCATGCGGCATCTATTCCCGCAAGGTCCCCGTGAAAACGCCGGAAATCCTTCATGAGCAGGGACAGGAGCGCCTGTTCCAGGGGATCAGGAGATTCATTATCAGGAGCACTCTGCGTGTCACCGGTCCGCTCCGGCTCCTTGGCGCTTCGCGGCTCCCATGCCGTCAAATCATCCGTGAGCGCCGCAAGGTCCGCGCGCACATCGGCGGGCGGCACCCGGAGGATGTCGGCCAGCCGTGAAATCCAGTGCGTCGTCTCCACGCGCCCGGGGAGCCGCCTGATGAACGGCCCCACCGCGGCGAGCAGCGCCCGCTTGCTCTCTGGCGATGAGGCGTCGTACGGGACCAGTGCCTCATCAAGGTAATGCTGGAGCGCAGGCTTAGCGGCATCAACGGCCTTCGTCCATCCGCTTCCGTATTTGACGATATATTCCGCGGGGTCCTTGCATTCGGCGTCATCCAGGGTCGCGATGCGCACCTGCATGCCGGACGCCAGGGCCAGGGCGATACCCCGCCTCGTCGCCGCGGCACCTGCGACGTCGGCGTCAAAACAGAAATTCAGGTTGCGGCTGTACCGTCCGGCGAGTTTCAGCTGCTCGGCCGTCAGCGCCGTGCCGGACGTGGCGACGACGTTCCGCACCCCCGCTTGCCACGACAGAATCGCATCCATATTCCCTTCCACGAGGACGCACGCATCCGCCTGGCGCACGGCGAGCCGCGCCTTGTCCAGACCGAACAGAATGCGGCTCTTGTCGTACAGGGGCGTCTGAGGCGAGTTGATGTACTTGGCTTCCTTGTCCGTCTCGGGACGGCCGAATATCCTGCCGGTGAATCCGACGACCTGGCCGTTGTGGTCGCGGATGGGGAACATGATGCGTCCGCGGAACCTGTCGTAGAGCGAGCCGTCCGACGACCGTTGCCGCTCCGACGCCAGCCCCGCGGCGACGATGTCCTTCGCCGCATATCCCTCCTTGAGCAGGAACCGGTTCAGCGCCTGCCAGTCGTTCGGAGCCCATCCCAGCTCCCACTCGGTGATGGTCGCGTCCTGAACGCCGCGTTCATGGAGGTACTTCCGCGCACGGGAGCCCGCATCCGAATTCCCCAGCTGCTTGGCGAAGAACGCCGATGCAAGCCGGCTGATACGGAGCAATTCCCCGCGCTTGGACCGTTCCGCGCCCTTGCGTGCGTCAAAACGCTCCAAGGGGACGCCTGCGCGGTTGGCAAGGATGCCCAACGCTTCGGGAAAATCTATGCCTTCGATGTCCTGCAGGAAGCTGAACATGTCACCTCCCTTGCCGCATCCGAAGCAGTGCCATATCTGACGCTCCAGATTAATGTGAAAGGACGGCGTCTTCTCGTTATGGAACGGACACCGCGCCTTGAAGTTGGCGCCGGCCTTTTGCAGACGGAGATACCCGCTGATGACGTCCACGAGATTCAGGCGCGATTTGATTTGTGCGACGGTATCGGCCATGGTTCCACGATTACGTGGTGGGACGTGCGGACCCCCGGAATGCAAAAAAGAGCAGCTGTACGCTTGCCCGCTCACAAACTGTCTCAATTCTCACCATACCACGCCTTGACCGCCGAGGCAATGTCCTCTGGGGATTACGCGGCGGCCTCGTTCGCCACATCCACGAGCTTCCACCTATCGCTGACGAATTTGCCGTCCTTGAAACCGATTTCGTTCCAGTCCACGGCGACTTCGTTTTCGGAGCCCAGCTGGCGGAGGATGGCCTTTCCGTCGCCGCGGACCTCGCGGAACATGAACGCGATACCTTCTCCGTTGAGCAGAATTTTATCGCCCAGCAATTCCTTGAACGTTTCGTTGACTTCCTGCAGCCGGGGAACCAGCTCCGCCTCAATGACAGGAATATCGGGCTGCGTTTCGTCCGGGCCGGGCTGCTTGCGGTCCGGAACCATCTCAAACCCTGCGTCGGGATTCTCCTTGGTCATATGCACCACGATAACGCACGGCGGGGAACGTGCAAGAACGGGACGGTGAATAACTACTGCGGCGCGGCGAACACCGCGACCGCATACACGACCTGATTGCCCTGATACGCCCCCACGGCCGTACCCGTGCCGACACGCGTATGCACCGCATTCAGGATATTGTTCCGGTGGCCCTCCGAATTCATCCAGTTCGGCACGATGGACGTCCACGACGACGCCAGGCCGATATTCTCCGCCGCCGTGGCAAAGCTGTATCCCGACGCCGCGATGCGCATCTGAAATGTCGTGCCGTCGGGGCTCGTATGCGAGAAATAGTTTTTAGCGGCCATGTCCTGCGCATGCGCGCGGGCCAGCCCGTTGAGCGTCGCGTCCGGCACAAGTGCCGCCGTGCCCCGTGAGGAACGCTCCGCGTTCATCGCCGCAACGAGTCCCTGTTCCTGCGATGCCGGCGCGGGAGCGGGGGTCGCCGCAGGCGGCGCAACGGTGGGCGCCGGGGTGGCGGACCGCTCCGGTGTTCCCGTGACCGCCGTTTGTACCGGCGTCCGCCCGGGCGTCTCCGTAGCCTCCGGCATCCCGTCCCGTGCCGGCTCCGCCGCGGGGCGCGCCGAGAATTCCAGCCACGAAAAAACACCGCCCAATACGACAGCGATGCCGAGAATAACAAGACCCGAATATCTCATGACCGCGTGTAGAACGCGCCCTGGCCGTCACCGTGGCCGCGGATGAGTCCCTCGCTGATCATCCGCTCCAGATACCGCCGGATGGTCATCTCCGGAACATCCAGGACGCCCTGCAGAATGGGAACGGAAACGGAGCCGTGCCGCCGGATGTGGGTGACCGCCGCGAACCGTGTGGCGGCGTAAACCGGGTCATCCGGCACCCGCGTACGGTGCCGGCGGCGTCCGAACAGGCGCACGCCCACGGTAAGCGCCGCACCGATGACCGCACCGAACACCATAAGAAGTCCCGATGTCATATGTTCAGTATACCACGTACGGAAAAGGGCCGTTCCCGGAGGGAACGGCCCTGATGTCATGCGGCTTCGCGCCGTGACGGAATGCGGAACCGGCGGAGATTGTCCACGAAATGGTTCGTCACGCCCAGGTTCGTCTGCAGGACGATGCCGAATCCTTCGGCGCTCGCACGCTCGCAGAGCAGGCGGAACTTCTCCAGCCCCCACTCCGTCCTGTAGTACTCCCAGCGGATGGGCTCCTGTTCCCATGCGACGAGAACATCCCCGAACGTGGATGTGGCGCCCCGGTGCATCTGTACCACGACGATAGCTTCGTCGCGGTCACAGACCCACTCAAACCGCACGGGTCCGAGCTGGGCGCTCAACGCTTCCCAGACGCCCCGGACCTTAGCACGGATGTGTCCGGGCATCTCCTCGCCCGCCCGCTCGCCTATCATGAAGGCGTCGCCCTTGCCGGGAATGCCCTCGATGACCGGTTCTCCGGACGCGTCCGTAATGCACGCACCCGAGTAGAGCGGGTCAACCGCATCCTGGATGATGATTCCGGCCAGGCGGCGGTGTCGCGGATTGGAGCACAAGCCCTTCTCCCGCTGCACACAACTGTCGGCAACGCACACCGGGTCCTCGCGTTGGACGAGCTGGAACGTATCCATCCATCCCTGGTGCGTAGTGAACCGTCCCGGTTCCTGCACGCGGGGACAGGTCCGTATCCATTTGACGTCCTTGCTTCCCGTCCAGTGTCCGAACGAAAAGCGCGGCAGAATACGGCTCTCCACGCGCGTACGCGGCACGTTCTGTCCGAGCAAATGGGCCATGAACAGGCCGAAGCCCTTGTCCCCGAAGTCCCGGCTGAAGTCGTTCGGCCAGGACGGCATCTCCTCGGCCGGTGCCAGCGCGGCGTCCATCGCTTCGGCCTGCCAGATGATTTGCGTCTGACGAAGGTAGCCGACCGGCCCAGGATGCACGGAGAACTCCACGCGCACGTTCTGCGGGAACGGAATGCTGAACGGCGTACCGTAGACCGCGTTCACGAATCCCGGGAGCATCCAGCGCGGAACGGTGGCGCAGACGACTTTCTCGTCGTCCACGCATCGCGGCGTGTGCCCCGCGGCGAACTCCGCGATGCCGCCGAACAGCACGCCGGAGAAACCGCCGTCCATCACGTCCACTTCCTCGTTCAGGATGATGTAGTACGGCTTTTCCGCCCACAGTTGGGCGACCTTGGCCGCGACCTTTTCCGCGGTTTCGTAGCCGCGGCGACCCATGAAGAACGGGTTGCCGTCAGGCTTGTCCGACAGAAAGCTCCGGATGTTCACGTACGGCGCACCGGCATCCAGAATCGCCTGCGCGGCGTCACGAACGCTTGCGAACCGCTGTTGCGGCGAAAGTCCCCTGATGCAACAGAACCGCTGTTCCCCCTCGGGACCGAAGCTGACGAACTGCGCGACATTCCCACCGTGCTGGACGATATCCGCCAGCACTTGGTCTTTCAGAAGCATGGTGCTCATGGCACCCTCCTCTTGCGACAAAGGCTGTGCGGAGCCCGGCCATGATTCCCTGGCCGGAACCTGCACGATGCCGGTTGTGAAAGAAATGCGCCGTCCCGGTGATTCCCCCGGGGAAGCGGCGCGACGAACGGGCCCACCATACAATATGAATGGATTTTGGCAAGCAAAAAGCCCGTCCGCGACGCGTGGCCGGGACGGGCTTGCAGCTGCTCAAAGCTTTTCGTTCAGGTCCGGAGCAGGTAGGACCTCAGGCGCTAATCCGGTACGGGACAACCGCAGTACGTCACGTGGGAGATGTTCTTCCCTTCGTTCGGCGTATTGAGGATGTCCCCTTGTTCCACGTCAGGATACGTGTTGTAGCAATGAGGCGAACCGTTCTTGACGATGGCCAGGAGCGCATTCATGGACGCGGTCGTGGACGTCACCTCGCTGGGCTCGTCCTTGTCCAACGGCACAAGTCCGAAGTATCCGCACTCGTTTGTCGGATTGCCGAGCGGGTTGTCGAAGCAGACCCTTCCCTCGTCGGGGAGGTTCTGGATTTCGCACTCCTGCGGAGGACACTCGTCTATCTCGAATTCGGCTTCGGCCTCGCAGTGCAGGTCGTACTGGTCGTTCTCGTAAATGACCTTCACCGTGTATTCGCCGGCATCCTCGCAGTCCAAATCTTTGACGATGCGGCCTTCGCGCGGCTGGTTCTCCAACGTCTTGATGAGCGAACCGTTCTTGTAGATTTCCAGGGTGACCGTTCCGCCGTCCACATTGGACTGGACCTGCCACTGGATTTCCACCTGGCCGTCCTCGCGGACGCGCGCGCGGACCCGGGTGTCGCACTCCGGCTCCTCGCACTCGTCGGTATAGAGGGTGTCGTCGGCGGTATCCTGGCACCGGTTGGAGGCCTCCACGTCGATTTCCCTGCCGCAGACGGGCTCGGGAATGTCCCATGACCGCGTGCTCTGGCCCGCCGGGAAACTCTGCTCGCTGAACGCTGTGATGGTTCCCGCAGTGGACGAATTGATGTCGCACTCCAGGCTATCATCGTCCACGGAGCATTCCATCTCCAGGTGCGAATCCTCGCAGGGATTCTCCTGCAGCGGAGGTACCGGGATGGTGGTCTGCGGGTCACAGGTCACGCCGCCCTTCTTGGCGACGATGTTCCAGGTGTGACTCGCCTCCTCCTCGTCACGCTCGTAGCAGAATTCGGCGCCGCTCTCGCAGCTGTCGGATTCCGAAGAACCGTCCTCGAAGACTTCGCAGGAATCGGCATTCGCGGACCATTCCACGACCCCGCAGACCGAATTCTCGCCGGTCTCGTAGGAGCTGGTGATGGTCGCGTTGACTTCTTCACACCCCGGCGGGGGCGGCGGCGGAGGCGGAGCACATGCCCCGATGTTGACGACCCGGTCACGCTCATTGATGAACTGTCCGGTCGCCAGATTGAAGCCCCATCCGAACTGCACGCGGCCGCACGCATTGGCGAGCTTGGTCAGGTCGATGCGCCAGCGGTAGACCGCCGACTCACCGGGACCGAGCGTCTCCGGGCCGTCGAGGAGTACGAAGATGTCGTCCGCACCGGCCAGACCCTTCACGGTAGGCCCGCATCCCGGGTCCTTCTCGCCGAAAACCTTGTACCCCATGTCGATGTCGCCGTCCGTATTGTTCGTGACTTTGACCTCGACAATGGGCGATTTCCACGCAGAACCGACGGGACCGGAGCAGGAATATCCTGAACCGAAGTAATCCTTGCCCCGGGTCCATTCGAACGTGACCCCTGACGGCTGCGAACCCCCGGCGCCTCCGGTGGTACCGCCGCCCGAGGGCGGGTTCGTGGGGAGGGCGATGCCGGTGCCCGAATTGTCCGAATGCGACGGAACTCCGCTCGGGGAAACCGAGGTATCGCCGTTACACGCGAGGTGGGTGAGACCGGCCAACAAGGCGATGGCCCCGATGGCCAGGAACTTCTTTCCCATGCTGTACTCCTTTCAAGGCTGTACTTCTCTTTGCAAAGAGCAGCCCGGGCACCATGCCCGCGCTGACGGCCAGCAATATAACATTTTATATATGTATGTCAAGGCCTGCTCTGGTACTCCACCGGTACAAAAAGAGGGGTCCCGGGGACCCCTCAGCGTCTTGAGTTCCGCTACCTAATGCCGTGCAGGCGCTTGAGCTCGGCCATGCCGTACTCGAACGGTACTTCGGGCTCCCAGCCCAGCAGCGAGCCTGCGAGTGTATTGTCCGCCAGTGTGGCGCGTGCCTCGCCCGGACGCGCGGAAACGTGCTCCCGTTCCCCGCCGATGAGCTTTGCGACGTCCAGGACGCTGTGATTGCGGCCCGTGCCGATGTTTATGACTTCGCCCCGGCCGACGCTTTTGGCCCTCATCGCCAGCAGGTTCGCGCGGGCGACGTCCCGCACGTGCGTGAAGTCGCGGCGCTGTTGTCCGTCGCCCACGACGGGCATCGCGATTCCCTGCGCGGCAAGCCCCAGGAAGATGCCGATGACCGTGGCGTACGGACCGTCAGCATCCGTCGTCTGCCGCGGCCCGTACACGTTGAAGTACCGCAGGGAGACGGTCTGCACGCCGTAGAACTCGGCGAATGTCCGGCAGTACATCTCCCCCACGTACTTCTGCACCGCGTACGGTATGACCGGCCTCGCCTTCATGTCCTCGGTGAACGGCAGGTGGTTCTCCGTACCGTAGGCCGAAGACGATGCCGAGTACACGACCCGCCGGACCCCCGCATCGCGGGCCGCAAGGAGCACGTTGAGCGTTCCCGTCGCGTTGATTCCGTGCGTCAGCGCGGGCTCCTGGATGGAGTACTGCATCCGCGGTTGCGCCGCCAGGTGAAAAACACCGTCCGCGCCGCGGAAGATGGAAACGAGTTCACCCGAGTGCCGGATATCCACCAGATAGAACTTCGCTCCGGGATTCAGGTTCTCCCGCTTGCCCGAAAGCAGATTGTCCACGACATGGACTTCGTGTCCCTGCTCCAGGAGCAGGTCCTGCACGTGCGAGCCGATGAATCCGGCCCCGCCGGTCACGATGTACTTGGCCATTTGTTAAACTCCCTGGCCGCGACTATGTCATACCCATACCACTACGTCAAAAATTTAACGGCTCACCACATGAGCCGTTAAATTTACGGTGCGGAGGCGGGAGGATTCGAACCTCCGATACCTTGCGGTATACTCGCTTTCCAAGCGAGCGCACGTAGTTCCCGGGTTCATCCGTACTCGATTCCTGCAGAGCGGAGGCGGGAGGATTCGAACCTCCGATACCTTGCGGTATACTCGCTTTCCAAGCGAGCGCACTAGACCACTATGCGACGCCTCCGCTCTGTCGGAATCTGCGTCCGGGAACCCGTTGGTGGCGGCACCAACCACCACCAACCCACTATGCGACGCCTCCGTGGGCGAAATTCTACTGAATTTCGCTGATTTTTCAATTCTTTTACCGCGAGCGGCGGAACCGCGGACGGTGGCCGAACCGGCGGACGCGGCCGCCGCGGATGCCGCGCTGGGCGACCGGAACCTGATGCAGTTCCGCGGAGAGCTTCTCGTGCTTGGCGATGGTCAACGGCTTGCGGATGAGCCGTTCAATGTCGCGGATGTCCGAGCGCTGGTCAGGAGTGGCGAATGAAATCGCCTTCCCTTCGCGTCCCGCGCGGCCCGTCCGTCCGATACGGTGGACGTAGTCCTGGCTGGAATCGGGCAGGTCGTAGTTCACGACCAGCCCGATGCCCGTCACGTCAATGCCGCGCGCGGCGATGTCCGTCGCCACGAGCGCACGAATCGTCCCCTTCTTGAAATCGTTCAGGGCCTTAATGCGCTGGGCAAGCGACTTGTTCGCGTGGATTTCCCCCGCGCGGTGACCGAGCTTCTCCAGCTGGCGCGTGAGGCGCTTTGCGCCGTGCTTGGTCCGCGTGAACACCAGGACCGAGCCGTCATGTTCGCGGAGCATCTCGTCCAACAGCGCCACCTTGTCCTCCTTGGTTACGATATAGATTTCCTGATGGACCTTCTCGGCCGCGGTGCCCGCGGGAGCGACCTCCACGCGCACGGGCATGCGCATGTGCTTCGTCGCGATGCTGACGATGTCCTCGGGCATGGTCGCCGAGAACAGCATCGTCTGCCGGTCCTGCGGTTCGGGAAGCAGGGCAAAGATGCGCCGGATTTGCGGAGCGAAACCCATGTCCAGCATGCGGTCGGCCTCATCAAGCACGAGCACCGTCGTGCGGGAAAGGTCAATCTTCTTCTCGTCCGCGATATCCAAAAGCCGTCCGGGAGTCGCGATGATGACATTAGGCTTGCGGGAAAGCTGCTGCAGCTGCTTGCCCATGCTCTCACCGCCGATAAGCACGGCCGTACGGAGCCCGAGCTGCTGTCCGAGCGCCTTGAGCGAATCGTTCACCTGCAACGCGAGTTCGCGCGTGGGCAGAATGACGACCCCGAGCCCTGCACGCGCCTGCCAGAGACGCTGAAGCATCGGCACGCCGAACGCGACCGTCTTGCCGGTCCCGGTCTGCGCGATGCCGATGAGGTCTTCGCCCGAAAGCCCTACGGGAATCGCCTTGTGCTGAATGGGCGTGGGCGTGCTGAACTTCAGCCGCTCGATGGCCTTCATGAATTCGTCGCTGATACCAAGACCGCCGAACCCCTGCGGGGTTTCACTGTTCTGCATACATTCGTATACGTGACCCGAGTTCTCTGCAGTGAGTCACGTGGACGCAATGAGATTCGAGCCTGCCTGCCGGCGGAACTGTCGTCCGCCGGAGGACTCCGTAGTGTTATGTGTCTATTATATCACCCTGAACCGGGTAAGTCAACGCGCGCGTACGTGCGTCTTCACCAAAGCGTTGAACTGCTGGCCGCGGTCATATTCATTCCTGAACTTTTCAAAGCTTTTTGACGCCGGGGAGAACAGCACTGTCGCGTTCACAAAGTACCTCGCCCGTTCAAGAGCCGCGGCAAAGCAGGCCTCCAGCGAATCATAGGTCCGCCGTCCGAGCGCCGAACGCTTGAGCGCCTTGCGCATCTTGTCCGTCGCGGAACCCGCGAGAAAAATGGTGTTCTCCGGCTTCACGTGCCGCACCAGCGATTTGGCCCATGCGCCGTATTCCAGCGCACGGTCCGTGCCGCCCGTGATGAGGATGCAGTTCGGTCCCCCGAAGCGTTCCAGCGCGGCGATGCCGCCGTCCGGCGAGGTCGCGCATGTATCGTTGACGACGGTCAGTTTTCCGCTCCGGTACACCGTCTCCTGCCGGTACGGCACGCCCGGAAGCGTCCCGATGCGCTGTGCGATAACCGGCCAGGGACATCCGGCAAGATGCGCCGCCAGCGCGGAAGTCAGCAGGTTCCGGAAGTTATGGGCGCCGTGCATCCGGGCAAAATCGCCGGTCTGAACCACGCGCTCCGCCATGCCGCCGGAAAGAAACCAGAGCCACCCGCGGTCGGCATACAGGCCCCGGCCGTCCTTGAGCGGACCGGACGACACCTGCCATACCTTCGCCTTCGGCCCCAGACCCATCATGAACGGCGTCCAGTCGTCATCCGCATTCATGATGCAATGATTCCGGGGGCCCTGGCCCGTAAATACGGCCGCCTTCGTCCGCGCATAGTGCTCAAAATCCCGGTATCGGTTCAGATGGTCCCGGTACAGGTTCGTGACGACGGCGATATCCGGCGCCGCGGAGAAGTGTTCCAGCAGAAACGACGGGAGTTCCGTGACCGCGACAGTCGCACGGTCGTTCGCGTCCAACACAGTCAGAAAGGGCCGGACCGTGGAATTGCCGGTCACCACCGTCTTCCGGTGGCCGCTCAACAGGTGTCCCGTCCATGTCGCGGTCGTCGTTTTTCCCCGCGTCCCCGTGATGCCGACCGTCGGCCCCTTCCAGAGGCCGTAGAACACGCCCGCCTCGTTTACGACCGTCTTTCCGAGCGCATACGCCTCCTGCACGAACGGAGAAGACAGCGGAACGTCCGGGTTCACCATGATGATGCCGTTGTCCCGTATCATCGCCGAATCGTGGCCGCCCAGCGCCCACGTCAGACGGGATGACGCCTCCGCGTACGCGGCGCCGTCAGGCGCGGAGCGCTTCAGATAGGCCGTGACGTTCCGCACCGAGGCGGAAAGCGCCTTGTCGTCCTTGAGGTCGGTCACCGTAACCGACGCCCCCTGGGACAGAAGCCAGTTGGTGACCGCAACGCCTCCGCCGAGCTGGCCGAGTCCGAGTACAAGGACCTTTTTGCCCCTGAATTTCATGTCCTTACCGTACGAAAAACGGGTCCGGTTGTCAGCCCGCCCCGCCCGAAGCAGCCGGGCGGGACCCGTCACACCGCGCCGCGCAGGACGCGGATGCGCTCCGCCAGCGGCGGATGCGTCGCAAAGAGTTTGGTGAACCAGCTGGCCGCCTCCTTGCCCTTGAACGGACTGGCGATAAACAGGTGCGCGGTCGCATTGTGCGCCTTGCGCATCGGCTGCTGGTCCTGGGCGATTTTCTCCAGGGCGGCGGCGAGCCCCTCCGGATAGCGCGTCAGCAGGGCGCCCGATGAGTCCGCCATGTACTCCCGCTTGCGCGAGACCGCCAGGCGAATGAGCGTGGCCGCCAGCGGCGCAAGAATAACCGCAACGAGTACGACAATCAGCGTCGCCGCCCCGCCGTTATTGCGCTCATCGCGCCTGCCGCCTCCCCAGATGGTCATGCGCAGTGCAAGGTCGGATACGACGGCGATAATGCCCGCCATAACGACGACAACCGTTGAAATCAGGATGTCGCGGTTCCCGATATGCGACAGCTCGTGCGCCAGGACGCCGGTCAGTTCGTTGTCGTTCAGCTTCTCCAGCGTCCCCGTAGTGACCGCGATTGCCGAGTGCTCCGGATTCCTGCCGGTCGCGAACGCGTTGATTTGCGGACTGTGCATCACGTACAACCGCGGTAACGGCAGGCCGGCCGTAATACAGAGATTCTCCACGATGCGGTACAGGCGGACGTTCTCCTCGCGCGATACCGGACGCGCACCCGACATCGCAAGCGCGATGGAGTCCGACTTCCAGTACGCGACGATGTTCCCGACGACGGAAAAACCGGCGAAGACGTACAGGAAGGTCGGCTCGCCGTAGTACTGCGCCAGAACCCATCCCAGGGCGATGAGCACCAGGAACATGGCCGTCATGAACAGCCAGGTCTTCCGGACATTCGCGTCCTGATGGGTATAGAGATTCTCCGCCATGGGCCGTTAGAACTGCACCTTCACCGGTTCGCGCGCGGCCTCCTCTTTAAGTTCAAAGAATTCCGCGGACTTGAACCCGAGCATGCCGGCGACGAGGTTCGTCGGGAACACTTCCTGCTTCGTGTTGAAGGTCTGCACGTTGCTGTTATAGAACCGGCGTGCCGCCTGAATCTTATTCTCCGTGTCCGCCAGCTCGCGCTGCAGTTCCGTGAAGGCGCTCACGGCCTTCAGGTCGGGATACGCCTCGGCAAGCGCGAACAGGTTCTTCAGGGCGCCGGACAGCATGTTCTCCGCCTCTGCGTGCTCGGCGACGCTTTTCGCGCCCATCGCCTTGGCCCGTGCGGAAATGACCGCTTCCAACGCGCTCTTTTCGTGCTCTGCGTATCCCTTCACCGTCTGGACGAGGTTCGGGATGAGGTCGTACCGGCGCTTGAGCTGGACGTCGATGTCCGACCAGCTTTCCCTGACCCGGTTCCGCCACCGGACGAGACCGTTAAATACCCCTACGAACCACAGGGCGAGTACCGCTACGACCGCAATAAGAATCCACATCGTATATTGAGAAGCTAAAGAATACGGCACTATCGTGCCATGAAATCGCAATTAAATCAAAATCCCTCACTCGCCGCGGCGAGTGAGGGACGGGATTCAGAACCTGACGCCGAGACCGACGTGGTAGCCGGGGACGAACGCCCAGGAGCGCTTCTCCTGGACCTGCATGTCGCCGGTGACTCCCACGGCCCGCTGGGTCAGCGTGGGGAACGCCGACAGCCGCACGCGGGCATCCAGGAAGAACGGTCCGAGGACGTCGCGCTGGAGACCGAGCGAGAAGAACGGATACACCGTCGCCTGACGCACGAGCGGCGCGTTCAGCCGGAGCGTACGCCATTCCCACTGCCGGTAATCCCCGCCGGCGTCTTCCGTGAACCGCGCGGTGCTCGGACCGTGCATGCGGATTCCCCCGCCGGCCCGCAGCGTACCGGTGAATCCCGCACCGAGCGCGCCGCGCTTGCCGCCGTAGAACTCCACTCCCCAGCCCTCGTAGAGCAGGCCACCCTCTTTCTGGAACGCAATGCCGTAACGGATGCTCCGGCCCGATTCCAGGGAAATCTCATACTGGAGTTCGCGTTCGCCGCCGGTCCAGAACGCGCTGTCGGAGTACCCGACCGCGGTCCGGAGCTCGGTCTGCGCCGATGCCGTCCCGGCTGCGGCAAGGAGGAACGCGACAAGAACAGCGATGCGTGTCATGGCGCCCTCTTTCCGGTGAGCGCCTGGTACAAGGGGCTGTACGAAGGCGTTGCGGGACAGGCGCCCGGCAGACCGGATACCAGCGAGAACCCCGTGCACTCGGCGAACACGTACCAGTAGATACGCGTCGCCCGCCACTCACGGCGGAGCCGCGGATACTGGGTCTGCACGTGCTCCAGGTGCCGGCCCGGGTCGTCAATCCCCGTTTCCGTCACCCAGATTTCCGTGGTACCGGGCAGGCGTTGAATCTGCCGCTTCATCGTGTAGATGTAGGTACTTCCGGTCGAGTAAAAATGCAGGGACAGGACCGGAAGCTCCCCGCGTCGGGCCAGTTCCAACAGCCCCTGATCGAGCATCTGTTCCACGTACTTGGCGCCGTCGCCGCCGCCGATGGGCGCCTGTGCGATGACCGCCTTTTCCGGGAACTCCTCCCGCGCACGCCGGTGCAGATCCAGAAAGATGGGCATGTATTCGCTGACGGACATGGTCGTGAACACGTCTATCTCGTTGCCGATTTCCCAATAATCCACTCCGGGATTCGCCAGAATCTCGCTCCGCAGCGCATCCCAGGCTCCGGATCCGCGCAGAAATTCGTTCGGGAAGATGCCGACGACGTCTTCCAGGCCGTTCGCGATGGCCCAGCGGGCGAAATCGGAACCGCCCGACGACGGACCCATGTCGGCGCGCAGGCCGCGCATCGCGCCGGACTCCATGAGATTCAGCACGTGCGGCGCCAGCAGGCCGTCGGGGCCGAACGTATGGACGCCGACGTACGGCGACCACCCGGGAACGCCGGCGGGACGACCGTCCGACATCTCGATGCCGGTCGAGCCCGTAGGACTGTTGTTCTCACAACCGTTCGGGCAGGCGCTCAACAGGAGCGCTGCACCAAGTACTGCAAGCCGTTGCAGCATGCCTCACTCCTTTCGGTTGGGAAGTTACAATGTCGCAGGATGAAACAACGTTGTATTACCGTCAATATTGACCGGTTCCTGAAAAATAGTATAAAAAATACGCTCTTTCACCACACCATATTAAGGAGTGAACCGATGCCCATCGCGTATGCCTTCGCACTGGCCGCATTGCTCCAAATCGGACCGGGCGGCGACCGGAAGCCGGAGCGCGACCGCGGCGCACAGATGCCGGTGCTGGCCCACTACTGTAACTGGATGCAACGGAACGCCCAGTTCAACACGTGGGGCGACGCGAACACCATCCCCCTGCGTCCGGACGACCATATGGGCTACGACTATCGCGACCCGGCCGTCGTGTCCCAGCAGAATGCGGAGATGGTCCGCAACGGCATCGTTCCGCTGGTTTCCTGGTGGGGCCCCGGAAACAAGTTCGGCGACGAATTTCTGGACTGGTACCTGACGTTGCCGGGTCCGCAGCTGGGCATTCTGTACGAAGCGACCGGAAGTACCGGCGGACGTCTGCCCGAGGACCGCGAGGGATGGTACGACTTCAATGATCCCGGAGTCGCGGAAATCTTCGTACGCGACATGGAGTACCTGAATGCGCGGTACTGGTCGCGTCCGGAGTACCGGAACCGGTGGTTCAGGATTGACGGCCGTCCGGTCCTGTTCATCTGGATTTCCCACGCCTTCCGCGGCCCGTTCGACGAGGTCATGGCGCGGGTGCGCGAACGCATCCCCGTGTACGTCATCGGCTCTAACTTCAATATGGAGTCATGGCTGTATACCGGTCCGGCAAGCGTCATCCGCGGCCTGGACGCCGTCTCCGCGTACGGCATCTACCATCCGCATCTGACGCGGGAAACCGGAGGCAGCATTAATGGGCTGTATGTCGGCCGGTACGTAGACCGGTACCGCGACTGGATGGATTGGCTGAAAAAGGAAGCTCCCGGCGTCGAATTCATTCCGCCGTTCCTGTTCGCGTACAAGGACAACCGCGGCAACCCGGTCCTGACGAGTACGCGTTCCGAAGCGGAACATCTCGCGGCATCCGTCCGCCACCTCATGTGGGAATCGCTCTGCGACGGCGAACCCGTGCTGGAGATGTCCCTCGGCGTCTCATACAACGAACACTACGAGGGAACCTCGGTGGAGCCGACGCTCCAGTACGGCCGCGACTGGCTGGACATCCTCAACGGGTACTTCCGGCCGGCAATCCCGACGGACAACTGTCCGAAGACGGACGGGACGGAACAGCCCGAATAGGCTAAAGGGGCGGCACTGCCGCCCCTTTTACTTTGCAACCGTCGCGCGGATAAGGCCGACGAACAACGGATGCGGCGCCAGCGGGCGGCTCTTGAGCTCGGGATGGAACTGCACGCCGACAAAGAACGGATGGTCAGGGAGCTCGATGATTTCCACCAGGTCCCGCTCGGGATTCACGCCGCCGATGCGCATGCCCGCATCCACGAGAATCTGGCGGTATTCGTTGTTCAGCTCGTAGCGGTGGCGGTGGCGCTCGCTGATGATTTCACGGTCGTACAGCGCGCGGGACCGGCTCCCGGGCGACAGCCGGCACCGGTACGCCCCCAGGCGCATGGAGCCGCCCATATTCCCTTCGGCGATGTTGGCGACCTGCTCGGTCATCGTGTGGATGACGGGATGCTTCGTCCGCGGACTGACCTCCGGGGAATGCGCATTCGCGAGCTTGCAGACGTGCCGCGCGAACTCCACCACGGCAAGCTGCATCCCGTAGCACAGGCCGAGGTACGGAATGCCGTTCTCCCTACAGTGGCGGATGGCGGCGATTTTTCCTTCCACGCCGCGCGAGCCGAATCCGCCCGGAACGATGACCGCGTCGTAGCCGTCCAATTCCCGCACCGCCTTACGGTCCTTCTCATAGGCTTCCGCGTTCAGCCAGGATATCTCCGGCGAGCGGCCGCACGTCCATGCGGCGTGTTTGACCGCCTCAAGCACCGAGAGGTACGAATCCGAAAGCACGAAGTCGCCCGTGCCGAAATATTTGCCGACGATACCGACACGCACGGGCTTGGATGCGCGGTGGATGGTCCGTACAAGCGACTTCCACCGCCGGTTGTCCACGCGCCGGGCGGCGAGTCCGAATTTTTCCATGATGCGGCGGCCGAGCCGGTCCTTCTCGAAGTTCACGGGGACGTCATAAATGCTTTTGATGTCGGGCGCGGAAATGACGTCGTCGGGCGCAAGGTTGCAGAACACCGAAACCTTCTCCTTGCGCCGCTTGTCCAGCGGAACTTCCGAGCGCGCGATGATGATGTCAGGCTGGATACCGACGGCCTGCATCTGCCGCACCGCGTTCTGCGTCGGCTTGGTCTTCATCTCCCCGATCATCTGCGGTACGGGAAAATAGCTGACCAGCATGAACATCACGCGGCCAGGCATCTTGAGCTTCATCAGCCGTCCGGCCTCCAGGAAAAGCGCGTTCTGGTACTCGCCGACCGTGCCGCCGATTTCCACCAGCAGGATGTCCGCACGGCTCGCCCGCGCCGCGCGTACCAGCCGGTTGCGGATTTCATCCATGATGTGCGGGTGCGGCTCCACACATTTGCCGCCGTATTCCAGCGCGCGCTCGCGCTGGATGACCGACAGGTATACGGAGCCCTGCGTCATATAGTTCACCCGGTGCAGGTCCTGGTCCAGAAAACGTTCGTAGTTGCCGATGTCCTGGTCGGTCTCCAGACCGTCGTCGGTGACGAACACCTCGCCGTGCTCCGTGGGATTCATCGTGCCGGCGTCCACGTTCAGGTACGGGTCAATCTTCACCGCCGAAACACGGAAGCCCGCATCCTTGAGGATGCGGGCGGTGCTGGCGACGGTGATACCCTTGCCGATGCCGCTCATGACCCCGCCGGCCACGAAAATGAATCTCGTATCGGGGCCTTTGGACGTTGGGCGGCGGCGCGGCATGGCAAAGTGTTTCTTCTACTATACTCCAATTGCGCTGTCCACCCCAACACCTACCGGCCAGAACGTTTCCGGCTGCTCCTGTCAACAGTCGAATCCGTTCGCATCGCGCGGTCCCGTTAGCACAGAAAATTCAACACGAAACGTGCGGGAGCAGCTGGCCGATAGGTGTACGGGTTCACCGGGAATCATTGACCCTATACTATATATATTGTATAATCGACTCCAGTAACTTCCCTCGAGAGGAGACATGCATGTCACTACCGGTCAGCCAGGGCGACGGTGATCCCGGGCCCGCCGAGTCGTACGACGACCCACAGCCGCCGTCCGGCGGTGTGAACCGTCATCCCGCCGACTCCGCGACCCGCATCGTCATCGCCCAGTTCGGCGGCGCGTGCGAGGGCCGCGTCGTCGGTCAGGGAGCGGTCGGCATCGGCAGGACGCCGGCCGAGTGTCTCGTGGATATGGCCAAGCTGTACCCGAACCTGTTCATGCCCGGCACGGTGACCCTCGTTCACGTCCGGATGGACCCGTTCCTGGAGGAGTGACTATGACACCCTGGATTCTCGCCGGCATCATGTTCCTGGGCGCCGGCCTGTTCATCTACGTGATGTTCCGTGCCGCGCGGTCCGGGCCCGAGCTCCCCCGGCCGAAGGTCGGCGCCTACGTCCGGGCGCTCCAGGACACGCTGGTGATGAGCGGCGAATTCGCCCCATCCGTCCAGCAGTACGACCCGGTCGTGGAAGGCTTGGTCGTCCGCACGCACGGCGCCACGATTACCGTGCTGTCGCCCGACATGCGGGGCGAGGAGCTCACCTGTCTCGCCGCGGGCGCCGTCACGATTCCTGACGGCTCGCTGGAACCCGGACTCCTCGTCTGGGTCGAGATGGGACGCGCGAGCATGAAGCTCGTGGGCGGGTACGAGGCATTCCGGAACAACCGGCCGCTCATGAACCTGAAGGAGTACATCCAGTGAGCGAAGCGTCGCTCGGCGACGTCATCACCGCGATGCCACTGGAGCAGCCGCGCGAGCGGAAGGGTCACACCTACCTCGTGCGCGGCGTGTACCTGTGGGATTACGGGAACGGGACCATTCTGGTCCACACCCGCGAGCGGAGCCACGTCTGCCGCAAGCCGGGACATCCGGTCATCCACGGACTGAGCTCCCTGCCAAAGGACGAACAGACGTTCGTCCTGGCGACACGTGAACAGCTCGTCCGTCGCGCGAAAGAGATTCTCGCTAACCCGCTGCCGTAATAACGCAGCGACGCCCTCCCGGTTCCCGGGAGGGCGTTCTCATTTCAATCCGCCGCGCGCTGTCCGTCACTCCTGGACTCGAACGGGGCACGCCAGAACATCCTGCTGCACACGGGATTCTGGCAGCCCCAGAATATCAGCCGCCCCCGCCGCTTGCGCGCGAGCGTATGCCGGCGGCAGGAGGGACAGTATCCCTTCACGGGACCTTGGCCGGTTCGTTTCTTTCCGGGCACGATACACCTCCCTGAAAAGTTCCGGAACCAGTGTACCAGAAATGCGAAGGCGGGAGCATGGCTCCCGCCTTTGAGCGCTTGCGCGCCTCAATGCGACATCGGCGTGCGCCGGTCCCGGCCGTCCAGCGGAGGCAGATCGGCGGCGCCGCAGCTCTTACACGGGTACGTCATCGCGAGGATGCGACGGGCGCCTCGGGAGACGTCCTCCATGCGCTCCACCTCGCCGCGCATGACGCGCAACTGAATCGGCTGCTCTTCGCCGTTGCGGAATCCCGTGATGAGCAGGGTCCGCTCGTCCGCGCTGATGACCTTGAACAGCGGATGCACAGTGCCGTGCGGGTCCTGATAGACCACGGCCTCGCCCGGTTCCGCCGGACAATCCACGCGCCTGAGATTGCGCAGCTGGATGAACGCCGATTCGGTGGCGAAATCCACTTCCTCACGGGAAATCTTCGCGTCCCGGTCGGGATGCGGCTCGTGCATGGGTCACCTCCATCAACATAGTTATTATACCACACTAATAATATAAAGTTAAGAGCGGGGGCAGGCCCCCGCTCCGGTTCAGTGCATCGTCGCCGTGCGCTCCGAGTGGCACCGGCACAACCCGTGCCGGTGGCCGAGCTCCAGCAGGAACTCGAGCACGTCCTGCGCACGGGTGATGTGCGCCGCCGGAACCTCGTAGAAGTCCGGCGACAACGGCATGCCGTCCTGCCAGCCCTCCAGCGTCGCGGTCCCGTCGCCGAGCAGCAGCAGTTCCATCGCCCGTTCGTTGGGCACGGTTCCGTCCCGCATCCAGGTGACGATGTCGCCCGCACGGAGCGGCCGTTCCCGCTCCCGCTCCTTCGCGAGCCGGAACGCTTCGGGATAGAGCGCGATGAAGCGCTCCTCCCAGGTCGGCTCCGTCACTTCTTCTGCACGCGCGGCCCGCCCGCCCGGACGCTTCGGAGTTTGTCCGCGATGCGGCGATAGCCCTTCGTGCGGAGCTCGCGGTCCGACTGTTCCTGCCGTGCGCGGCGGGCCATCTCGTCGTCAGCATGCTGCATGATGACGCGCTCCGCGCAGTCACCGCGCAGAAGCGTGTAGCAGTCGGAGATGGCGTTCAGGACCTGGGACTTCAGAATCTCCTCGCCCAGGTAGACCCCGTCCAGCGCCACTTCCCGGCTCTTGGCGCCCACGAACACGTTGACGCCCCGGAACGGGAACCGGTATCCCTCGGTGACGGAGAAGCTGTGGTCGCCCTCCACGGACTCCCGCTTCTCGATTTCCTTGACGTGGACCTTCTCCTCGCGAAGCGCCGTGATGGCGCCGGCGAGGAAATCCAGGATGACCTGCTCGTCGGTCTTCCGGACCCCGCGCACCCGCCTCGCCATCTTCTTGCTCGCTTTCTTCCTCGGCATCCGACCTCCCCTGTAGTGAAAGCTGACCTGAATACTATGCCATACTTATATGTTTTACGCAATATTTTAACGGCTCACTATGTGAGCCGTTAAAATCTGACGGAAGCGTTTCGGCGCGGCCTAGTAATCCATGCCCCCGCCCATATCCGGCGCTCCTCCATTCTTTTTAGGTTCGGGCTTATCGGTAACCACCGCCTCGGTCGTCAGGATAAGCGAGGATACCGACACGGCGTTCGTCAGCGCGGTCTTCACGACCTTGAGCGGGTCAATGATGCCGCGGTCGAACATGTTGCCGTATTCGCCTTCCAGCGCGTTGTAGCCGTAGCCGGGCTCTCCAGCGGACACCTTCTGCACGACCTCATTGGCGTCCTTGCCGGAGTTCTCCGCGATGGTGCGCAGGGGCCGCTCCAGGACCGCCTTGATGACGCTCAGGCCTTTGGCCTCGTCGCCGAACTCGCCCACGCCTTTGACGGCCTTGTGGTTGAGTTCCTTGGCCGCCTCGAACAGCGCGATGCCGCCGCCCGCCACGATGCCCTCCTCCAGCGCGGCGCGGGTCGCCGCCACGGCGTCCTCAATGCGGAACTTCTTCTCCTTCATCTCGGTCTCCGTGGATGCGCCGACCTTGATGACGGCCACCCCGCCCGAAAGCTTCGCCAGGCGCTCGTTGAGCTTCTCCTTGTCGAAGGAGCTCGTGCTCTTTTCCAGCTGGGCCTTAATCTGCGCGATGCGCTTGTCGATGTCGGCCTTTTTGCCCTTGCCGTCCACGACGGTCGTCGCGTCCTTGGTCGCCTTCACCTTGTGGGCGCGACCGAGCATGTTCAGTTCCGCGTTCTCCAGTTTGATGCCGCGCTCCTCGGAGATGACCGTTCCGCCGGTGACCGTGGCGATGTCCTCGAGCATGTCTTTCTTGCGGTCGCCGAACCCGGGGGCCTTGACCGCCAGCGAGTGGAAGTTGCCCTTGAGCTTGTTCACGATGAGGGTCGCGAGCGCCTCGCCGTCCACGTCGTCGGCGATGATGACCAGTTCGCGCTTGCCCGCCTGATTCACTTTCTGCAGGAGCGGAACGATGTCGTTGATGCTGGAAATCTTCCGGTCGGTGATGAGGATGAGCGGGTCCTCCAACACGGCCTCCATCCGCTCGGCGTTCGTTACCATGTACGCGGAGATGTACCCGCGGTCGAACTGCATGCCTTCCACGAGTTCCTTGGAGAGTTCCGTGGACTGGGATTCCTCAACTGTCACGACGCCGTCCTTGCCGACCTCGTCAAAAACCTCGGCGATGAGCTTGCCGATCTCGGGGTCGTTCGCGGAAATGCTCGCCACCTCGCGCAGATTCTCCTTGGTGACCTTCTTCTTCCGCGTGCCGAGAAACTCCACGACCCAGTCGGCGGCCTTGTCCATTCCCTTCTTGAGAATCATCGGATTCGCGCCTGATGCGACGGCCGAAAAACCCTCGGCGACGATGGCCTGCGCCAGAACCGTCGCGGTCGTGGTGCCGTCTCCGGCGATGTCGCCGGTCTTGGAGGCGACCTCCTTGACCAGCTCGGCGCCGACGTTCTCCATCTTGTCCTCCAGCTCAACTTCCTTGGCGACGGTAACCCCGTCCTTGGTGATGACGGGAGAACCGAACCCGCGGTCCAGGACGACGTTCCGCCCGCGCGGACCGAGCGTTACCTTCACCGCGTTCGCCAGCTTGTCCACGCCGCGCTTGAGAGCCTCGCGCGCATCCTCTTTGTACGAAATGATTTTTGCCATATTTCAGAAGCAAGATAGCTTGTAGCGGGAGAGCTTGTAGGTTTATTGTTCCGACTACAAGCTTTCCGGCTATTAGCTCTCTGGTTGATTATTCAACGATTGCCAGGATGTCCTTCTCCTCGGCGATGAGGTATTCCTTCTCGTCCACCTTTATCTG
>DASPGX010000018.1:0-7036 GCA_035620375.1 Minisyncoccota bacterium
CGGAGCCTCTTCGGATACGGGACCATCAGACGAACAGCCTCTCCTTGGTAGCCTTGATGAGCTTGAAGTGCTGTTCGTGGAACAGTCTCGCGCGGCGGTAGTACGCGACATAGTACCGCCATCCGGACACGATCCCGGACGCCAGGACCGCAGCCGGCCCCAAGACGAAAAGAAAGAAGCAGGTCAGGGCGATATAGTTGCCCCGTAGCGTCTCATCCGCATCCACGTTGAGGAGCATCGTCAGGTACGCCGCGTAACCCGTCACGAGAACCATGACGGACACGAACACAAACCGGTGGACCGCCGGACGGACCGACAGCGAAGCGCGCCTCGGACCGACCAGGGCGGACCACAGATCCTCCTCACGCTTGAACGCTTCGATCTCCACGCCGTCGGCCTGGCAGAATTTCGTGCCGATGACATGGTGATCGGTACAGACGGGGCACTGTACAGTAAGCGCTGCGCCGCAGGCACCGCAGTTGCGCGGATGACTGACGTGGGACCCGAACGACCTGGAGGTCTCGCGGACCGGCAGGTTTTCAGAAGAACAATTCGGACACCTCATGCGCTGGACTCCTTTCGTGCTGAGGGTGTACGGTTATTATTATACAACAATATTTAAGAATTGAAAAGACCCTCGTTCGCACCCTGGCCTTGCTCCTGAAATCACAAACGGCTCACATTGTGAGCCGTTTGTGTCGTAACCGAGCGGTTACATTTTGATTTCGATGTCTACTCCCGCCGGCAGCGAAAGATTCGTCAAACTCTCAATAATCTTCGGCGTCGGCGTGGAGATGTCGATGAGGCGCTTGTGCACCCGCATCTCGAACTGTTCACGCGACTGCTTGTCGATGAACGGCGAGCGGTTCACCGTGAACTTGCTCACTTCCGTCGGCAGAGGTACCGGCCCGATGGGCTTTCCCCCGTAGCGCTCAATCGTGTCCGCGATCTGCCGCGCCGACTTGTCGATAATCTTGTTATCGTAGGCGCGCAGCTTGATGCGGATACGCTGCTCGGTTGTCGCTTTCTTTGCCATGATTGCGGAAGTGAAAGAACGAAAAACGGCCGTGGTGCGTTACTTGGAGATTTTGGTAACGACGCCTGCGCCGACGGTCTTGCCGCCCTCGCGGATGGCGAAGCGCTGCTGCTCTTCCATGGCGATGGGGGCGATAAGCGTGACCTTCACGTTCACCGTGTCGCCGGGCATGACCATCTCCGTGCCCTCGGCCAGGAACACCTCGCCGGTGACGTCGGTCGTGCGGAAGTAGAACTGCGGCTTGTAGCCCTTGAAGAACGGGGTGTGGCGGCCGCCCTCTTCCTTGTTCAGGACGTAGATTTCGGCCTCGAACTCGGTGTGCGGGTTGACGGAACCGGCCTTGGCCAGAACCTGACCGCGCTCGATGTCCTCTTTCTTCACGCCGCGGAGAAGGAGACCGGCGTTGTCGCCCGCCATACCCTCGTCCAGCTGCTTGTTGAACATCTCGATGCCCGTGATGACGGTCTTCGCGGTCGCCTTGAGGCCGACGATTTCCACTTCCTCGTTCAGCTTCACGATACCGCGCTCGATGCGGCCCGTGACGACGGTGCCGCGGCCTTCAATCGCGAACACGTCCTCAACCGGCATCAGGAACGGCTTGTCGGTGTCGCGCTTGGGCTCGGCGACGTACTCGTCCAGGGTGTCGATGAGTTTCTTGACGTTCTGCACGGCCTCGTCGTCCTTGCTCTTGGCTTCCAGGGCCTTGAGACCCGACCCGCGGATGACCGGCGTGTCGTCGCCCGGGAATCCGTACTTGGTCAGGAGCTCGCGGATTTCGGCCTCAACGAGGTCGATGAGTTCGGGGTCGTCCACCATGTCGCACTTGTTGAGGAAGACGACGATGTACGGCACGCCGACCTGCTTGGCGAGCAGGATGTGCTCACGGGTCTGCGGCATCGCGCCGTCCGGAGCGGAAACGACCAGCACGGCGCCGTCCATCTGCGCGGCACCCGTAATCATGTTCTTGATGTAGTCCGCGTGACCGGGGGCGTCCACGTGGGCGTAGTGCCGCTTGGGCGTCCAGTACTCGGAGTGGTGGAGCGCGATGGTGATGCCACGGGCACGCTCTTCCGGCGCATTGTCGATACCGCCGACGTCCTCAACGCGGGCGCCGTACCCCTCGTCCTTGAGGAGGTCCAGGGAATGCAAAATGCCCGCGGTCAGGGTCGTCTTGCCATGGTCAACGTGGCCGATGGTGCCGACGTTAACGTGAGGTTTGCTACGCTCGAATTTGTCTGCCATTTCGTGAATACGACGCGATGGGTTTCGCCTGACGCTGCCGCCCCAGGGGCGGCAGAGCATGGCTGCATCGCTGGATTAAAACGGTAACGAGAATCCTAACAGGAATGGTTGATTACGTCAATGCTTCTTCCCCCTGTCCGCCGTCGTCGTCCCCGACGGAGTCCTCCTGCATCTGAATCTGCTGGCGCAAGGACAGTATTTCCTTGTTCAGCCGCTCCAGAACCGCAGTCTCCTGGTCCTGCCGCGCATACGCCGGCGACGGGCCCGCCAGGTGCCCGGGACGGCCGTTATTCACACGGATATCGGAGCCCTGGGCCATCTGCCGCCACGTTTCATACGCGGTGACTATGTACGACGGGCGACCGTCCTCCACGATGACCGCGGCGGAGACGGTGCGGAGCAGTTCTTTTATTTCTGCGCTCAGCATGACATCCCCTTTGTACACCTACTTCCGGCCCTCGGCAACCTGCTGCACGATATTCGCCGGCACCGGCTCGTAGTGGGAGAACTCCATGGAGAACGTACCGCGGCCCTCGGAGAACGAACGGATGGTAGTGGCGTATCCGAACATCTCCGACAGCGGAATGCGGGTATTGATGACCTTCAACCCCAGCGTACCGCGGTCATCCACGCTCATAATCTGCCCGCGGCGGCCGGACACGTCGCCCGTGGTCGCGCCCAGGAATGCCTCGGGAACGATAATCTCCACCTTCATGATGGGTTCCAGAAGCTGGGGCTTGGCGCGGCGCACGGCCTCCTTGAGGGCCATGGACGCGGCGACTTTGAACGCAACTTCGCTGGAGTCCACGTCGTGATAGGAGCCGTCGTATACCGCGACCTTGATGTCCACAATCGGATAGCCGGCAACAACGCCCTCGTCCACCGCCTCGCGGACACCCTTCTCCACGGCCGAGATGAACTCCTGCGGAATGGCGCCTCCCTTGATTTCGTCTTCAAATTCAAACCCCGCGCCGCGCTCCAGCGGTTCGATACGGAGCCAGCAGTGGCCGTACTGACCGCGGCCGCCCGTCTGTTTGATGTACTTGCCCTCCGCCTGTGCGGTCTGACTGATGGTCTCCTTGTAGGACACCTGCGGCCGGCCGGTGTTCGCCTGCACGCTGAACTCCCGCTTCATGCGGTCCACGATGATTTCCAGGTGAAGTTCGCCCATGCCGGCGATGATGGTCTCCCCCGTTTCGGCCACCGTGGAAATGCGGAACGTCGGGTCCTCGTCGGCGAGCTTGCGAAGAGCGACGCCCATCTTCTCCTGGTCGGCCTTCGTCTTGGGTTCAATGCGCATGGAAATGACCGGTTCCGGCGCATCAATGCCTTCCAGGATGATGGGTTGCTCCGGATCGCAGAGCGAGTCGCCCGTCTTGGTGTCCTTCATGCCGACCGTCGCGGCGATATTGCCGGCGAAAATCTCCTTGACCTCTTCGCGCTTGTCCGCGTGCATGCGGATGATGCGCGCGACGCGCTCCTGGTTCCCCGTGCGCGTGTTCAACGCGTAGGAACCGGCGGACAGCTTGCCCGAGTACACGCGGAAGAACGTCAGCGAACCGACATACGGGTCGGTCGCCGTCTTGAACGCCAGCGCACGGAACGGCTGGTTCTCGTCCGACGGCACCGAAATCTCGTTACCCTTCTCGTCGGTCCCCTTGATGGGCGGAACGTCCACCGGCGACGGCAGGAAGTATGCTACAGCGTCCAGAACGGCCTGCACGCCCTTGTTCTTGAGGGCCGAACCGCAGAACACGGGGAAAATCTTGCCTTCAATAGTCGCCTTGCGCGCGATGCGGCGGAGCGTCGCCAGGTCCGGCTCGTTGCCCTCCAGGTACGCGGCCATAGCCTCGTCGTCGTGCTCCACGATTTTCTCAATCAGCACGGCACGCTCTTTGGCCGCCGCCTCCTTGAGCTCGTCGGGGATGTCGGCGCTCACGACGCGCTCGCCCTTGTCGCCCTCGAAGTGGATGTACTTCATCGCCAACAGGTCCACGATGCCGGTGAACTGGTCTTCGTGGCCGTTGGGAATCTGGAATTTGACCGCGTTCGGCGAAAGCCGCTCCAGGATGCTTGTGTACGAACGGTCAAAGGACGCGCCAAGGCGGTCCAGCTTGTTGATGAAGCAGATGCGGGGAACGTTGTAGTCGTCGGCGTACCGCCAGTTGGTCTCGGACTGCGGCTCCACTCCCGCGACGCCGTCAAAAACGACGACCGCGCCGTCCAGCACGCGCAGGGACCGCTTCACCTCAATCGTAAAGTCGATGTGGCCCGGCGTATCGATGATGTTCAGCTTGACCTTCTCGTTCTCCTTGTCGGCAGCATCGGTGGGCACCCAGTACGCGGTCGTCGCGGCCGCCGTGATGGTGATGCCGCGCTCGCGCTCCTGTTCCATCCAGTCCATGACCGTGTCGCCTTCGTGCACCTCGCCGATTTTGTGGCTGATGCCCGTGTAGAACAGCACGCGCTCGGTCGTGGTCGTCTTGCCCGCGTCGATGTGGGCGATGATTCCGATATTCCTGATTTTCTCTATGGGATAGTCAGCCATACCAGCGAAAAGGGAGAAGTGAGGAGGGAGAAGCTGTCCACTTCTTCCTGTTCGCTTCTCCCTTAGCCTACTTCCGGCCCCAGGCGAGGTGCGCGAATGCCCGGTTGGCCTCGGCCATGCGGTGCATGTCCGCCTTCTTCTTTACGGCGTTGCCCTCGTTCTTGAATGCGTTCAGCAGTTCCTCCGCGAGGCGGGCGTCCATCGTCTTACCCTTGGCCGAGCGGGAAGCCTCCAGGACCCAACGCAATGCCAGCGCGATGCGCCGCGACGGACGGACTTCCACGGGAACCTGGTAGTTGGCACCGCCGACGCGGCGGCTACGGAGCTCCATGTTCGGCCCCGCGTTCGCGATGGCCTGCTCCAGCGCCTGCATCGCCGGCTTCTCGGACTTTTCCTCCAACGACTGCAACGCATCGTAGACGATGCGGGTCGCGACGGCCTTCTTGCCGTCGAACATGCAGTAGTTGATGAGCTGGGTCACCAGCGTGCTGGCATACTTGCTGTCCGGCTCGGGGAGGTGCCTGCGTTTTATGGGTCTGCGCATGGTTTGGGGAAGGTGTTAGCTTGTAGGTTGTAGCTTGTAGGTCAGAGATTCCGAATACCTACCAGCTACAAGCTCTCCTGCTATCAGCTAGGCTTTAGGCTTCTTAACTCCGTACTTGGAACGCTCCTGCCGGCGGCCCTCCACGCCTGCGGCGTCAAGCATGCCGCGCACGATGTGGTACCGGACGCCGGGAAGGTCTTTGACCCGCCCGCCGCGCAACACAACCACGGAGTGCTCCTGCAGGTTGTGGCCGATGCCGGGGATATAGGCGGTTACTTCCATCCCGTTCGTCAGGCGGACACGGGCGATTTTACGGAGCGCCGAGTTCGGCTTCTTCGGGGTCGTGGTGGTGACCTTCACGCAAACGCCGCGCTTGAACGGGGCAGGATAGTGTATGGGGCGGTTCTTCAGATGATTAAAACCGAACGCCATAGCAGGCGACTTGGTCTTCGCCTTGGGGGATTTGCGCGGCTTGCGCAGGATTTGGTTGAACGTCGGCATATGAAAACTGACGTGCAGTCAGCCGGCACAGGATAGCAGAAAGAGCAGAAACCGTCAATAAAAAGGAACGACCCCCGTAGGGGTCGCAGGGCGGTCATGCCGCCGGTCCGATCTCCGAATAGGTGCCGGTCCCCTTGAGGACCTGGGCCAGAGCGCCCGGCTCGAAGATGTTGAATACCCGGATGCGTAGGCCGTTGTCCCTCGCCATGCTCACCGCCCCGGTATCCAGAATGCGCAGAGGCGGGTCGTGCTTCAGGAAATCCTCGTACGAGATGTACGGGATACGCACAGCGTCCGGATTCTTGGACGGGTCGGAGTCGTAGATGCCGTCCACCTTGGTTCCCTTGAGGACCATGTCCGCACGGATCTGGAGCGCGCTCAGGATGGCGCCCGTGTCGGTCGTCACCCGGGGCCTGCCCGTCCCGCCGGAAAGCACGATGACCTGGCCTTTGGCGAGCCGGCTGACCGCCTTGTCCATGATGAACACCTCGCCCATGGACGGGTACGGGTTTGCCATCATGTGGTGGGCCACGATGCCCGCTTTGCGCATCATCAGGGTCAGCATCCGGCCATTGACCATGGTCACGACCATGCCGCACTCGTCGGCATCCACCGCGTCCCCGGGGTCCAGGTCCAGGTCCGCCGTCAGCTGCGACCCGCGGTACAGGTTGCCGCCACCGACAGACACGGCGATTTGATACTGGGGCCAGACGAACTTGATTTCCCGGACAATGGCGTCCACCGGCTTGCGCCTGATGCCGCGATACCCGTTCTCGGTCAGGGCTTCGCCCGACAGCTTCAGCAGAAACCTTCCCGAATGCTCCACGTACTACTCCTTCCGGTTGTAAACCCGGAATAGAATACAATCGATTGAGCGCTTCGTCAACGCGTGCCCGTCAGAATAGCGGAACGCCGACGATGAGCCGGAAGACCGCCGGGATGAGCGGGAGGACCAGCGGGAACACGACGTACAGGCCGACGAACAGCCCGATGATGAACCCCATCATTCCCAGCCGCGCCATGACAATCTCGGCCCGGAACATCAGGACCGGAGAGAACAGCCCGAGCAGAAACCTGCCGTCGAACGGCGGAATCGGAATGAGGTTGAAGACGGCCAGAATGAGGTTCAGGTACACCACCATGGCCAGAATCTGCACCATGATGG
>DASPGX010000019.1:0-56146 GCA_035620375.1 Minisyncoccota bacterium
GAACGCCGGTAAGACAGACGAATTCAGGCCGGTCCGGAGAAATCCGGTCCGGCCTTTTGATTTGCATGAAAAAGGGGCCCGCCGGCTGCGGCGGGCCCCGGAACTCACGTGTTACGGAGCCCCTTGCTGAATGGTCACGGTCTTACCCGCGACCGCGATGGTGCCGGTGCGCGCGGGTCCGCCGTTCCCGGCGACAACGTACGATACGCTGCCGTTGCCGGTCCCGGATGCACCGCCCGTCACGGCGATCCACGGTGCCTGCGATACCGCAGTCCACTGGCAGTCATGCCGCGAAGTACTCACGCTGAATCCCCCGTTGCCGCCCTGGTAGGTGAAGTGCTGCGGTGACTGCTGTACCGCGTACGAGCATGCCGGCGGGGGCGGCGGAGTCGGCGGCGGAGTGGGTGCCGGCGGGGGCGGCGTGGGACCCGGTGGCAGAGGAGTCGGCGCCGGTGACGCCGGGCGTCCGTCTTGCGTGATGACGACCGTCTGGCCGGCGATGACGAGCGTTCCCGACCGCTGGCCTCCGTGGTTCGCCTGCACGCTGTAGGCGGCGGTGCCGTTTCCGGTCGCGGTGAATGAAATCCATCCGACGCCGCTGACGGCCGTCCATGCGCACCCGTTCTGCGTCGCGACGGCGATGTTCCCCGTTCCCCCGGTATGCGGGAAGTTCTGGCTCAACGGCGCCACCGTGTAGGAACAGGCCGTCTCTTCGGGGGGCTCCACGCACGTGACGCACTTGCCGCGGTCGCATCCGCCCAGGGCGAACGCGAAGGAGATCAGAAAACCGGGGACGAAACCGAGGACGAATGAGCGATGCATCTACCCTCCCTATAGTGTGAAGACCGGAGCCCGCGTGTGCGGCCCCGGATGCGGGGAACCTCGAGGTTCCGACGGTTCATATATTACAGATTTTATTTGGGAATGTCAATTTTCGGTGAGGTGCATAAAATGAGGAATATTTGACTTATAATCAAGTTTGGTATAGAATATAGTCACAAAAACGGGGGTCTTGTACTAACTAACTACCCGGTATATAAGGGAAAACCATGAATATGAAATCCGCATTTTCCAGGGGTTTCGGAGCTGTCGGTATCAGTATTATTGTAGGACTGGTGGCGGCTATGCCGCTGGCGTCCGTACCTGCGCAGGCGACGCTTTTGGCGTCGGTTGCCGTCACGGCTTCGCCGGGCACGGTCTGTGCCGGGCAGTCTTCTTTGCTGACGTGGTCATCCACTGATGCGACGAGCGTAGTCATCGACCAGGGCATCGGTTCCGTCCTCCCGTATGGCAGCCGGTATGTCGCTCCCCTGCAGACGACCACCTATACGATTACCGGCACGAACACCTCGGGCGGATACGCCACGGCGTTCGTGACCGTCACTGTCGCCGGCTCCTGTTCCACTCCTACCCCCACGCCGACCCCGACCCCTACTCCGGTTCCGTACCTGTGGTGCTCGCCCGGGTACCAGACGGTCAACAGCGGCGACTGGGTTTCGTTCAACGCCTACTCTTCGTATCCGTACCCTCACGCAGGACTGACCTGGACCGCCGTCGGCGGCCATCCGTCCTCGGGCACCGGCTCCGCGTTCGGCACGCGCTTTTACACCAACAGTATTGAAGAGACCCGCATCGTCACGGTTTCCGACGGCGTGCGGAGTTCGAACTGCAGCGTGCGCGTTATCGGCAGTCAGCCCACCCCGACCCCCGAGCCGACGCTGCGGTGTTCCGTCGACGATTCCACGGTTTCCAGCGGCGAGCCGGTGACCTTTTCGGCCCGCGGCGGCAACGGTCAGTATTACTGGCTGACGACCAGCGGCTACCCGCTCTCAGGCTGGGGCCGGGACTTCCAGACCCGCTTCTATAACCATTCGTACGGCGACATCTGGCACACGGCGACCGTCTACAGCGGCGGTCAGAGCCGCGACTGTTCCGTGCGTGTCCGCGGCGACGTCTATCCGACGCCGACGCCCGAGTACGGCAACGTGTCCCTGGACCACTCCGTCCGCAACGTCACCCGCGGGAGCAACGACTCGTCCTGGGTGAGCGCGTATAACGGCGACCGCCTGCGGTTCACCGCCCGCATCACCACGGGAAGCCGTACCGCGGAGGATGTCCATATCCGCGACTGGCTACCGTCGTATGTGTCCTATGTCGCCGGCAGCACCCGGCTGGACGGTTCCTGGTACCAGGACGGCATCGCGACCGGTGCGAACAATAACTCGCTTGCCCTGGGCAACCTGTCCCGCAACCGTGTATACGTTGTCACCTTTGAGGGCATCCTGAACGGCGCTCCGAACGTGAATCTGACGAACACGGTGAACGTCCAGGCCCGCGGCTTCGCGGCCCGGACTGCGACGTCCACCATCGCGGTGAACGGTGCGTACGCCACGCCGACCCCGTACCCGACGTCGACCCCGACGCCGGTTCCGTCCGCGGAACTTTCGCTCGGCCAGACCGCGCGGAACATCACCGCCGGGCAGACGGGCTGGTATTCCTCGGTCCGTGCGAAGGCCAATGAAACCGTGCAGTTCGCCCTGACGGTCCGGAACACCAGCTCACGGACCCTGTCGAACGTGCGGGTTACCGACCTGCTTCCTTCCGGGCTCTCGTACGTCTGGGGCTCAACGACCGTGGGCGGCATCGTGCATGCCGACGGCGTCACGTCCAGCGGCCTGTACATCGGCTCCCTTGCTCCGGGCCAGCAGACCGTCGTGAAGCTTTCCGCGGTCGTTGACGGTGCATACGTGCCGGCCAGCGGGGCGGTCATCGTCTACAACACGGCACAGGCGGGCGCAGACAACGCGACCGTCGCGGTGACGCGTCTGCCCGTCTACCTGGGCACCGGCTCGGTCATCGGCAGCGCCTCCAACGCGCAGACCGGCATCGGCGGTTCGGTGTTCGCCGCGCTTGCCGCCGCATTTGCCGCGTCACTCATCTACGCGGGGTACACCAGGACTGCCCGCTTTGAGCGCCGGTTCGCACTGGCGAGCATCCGGGCGTCCATGAATGATAAGGACCGCCTGAACTTCGTCCGACAGATGTAAAGCTGCCAACATCAAAAGGCCCCCAAACGGGGGCCTTTTGATATACTTGCCGCATGAGGCTCCACAACCGCTCGCGGGCCGTGATGTTCCGCCTCGCCTATATTTTCGTCGCCACGTTCGCCGTGGTATTCCTACTGCTCAATTACCGGTTCGTGGAGCAGAACGTGCAGTACGTCATCGCACCGGCGACCATCCGGAGCCGGAACACGCTGGATGACGCCATCCGCCTACTTCCCATCTCGCAGGCCGTGGTCGCCAAGCCGCTACCCGACCAGGCCACGCTCATCATCGATTCCATCGGTGTCCGGGCGCCCATTGTGTTCAATACGCCCGACGATACGGACATGATATACGACCGGCTGGAGGACGGCGTTGTCCACTATTCGGGAACGTCCAAGCCCGGCGACGGCGGGGTGTCCATAGTGCTCGGTCACAGTTCGGCGTATCCGTGGTATAAAGGAGACTATGGGGCGGTATTCGCGCTGCTCTCCAAGCTCCAGCCCGGAGACCGTTTCTATATTCAATATTCGGACAACCGGTCGTTCTTCTATGAAATGAAGGAGAACCTGATATTCAACCCGTTCAAGGGCGACGAACGGCTGACGGCGATGGAGCGCGCGTCCGGAGACAACGTGATTCTCATCAGCTGCTATCCCGTCGGCACGAATTACCTCCGAATCGCCGTACGGGCCGAGCAGATAACCATTTAGCCGATGTTCCAAGCGATACGGGAATGGGTTGCCAATAACCAGCGGATGGCGTTCCTGCTGGGCCTTTTGCTTCTCGGCTCCGTGGCGCTGGTACTCGCAGGCGGACTTTTTGACGTGCAGATTTCCCGGTTTTTCGCGGTCTACAATGAGAATATTGACGGTGGCGGAGGAGGCGGAACAGGAACAGGAACAGGAGCCGGAGCGACCAATGAGCCGTGCATTCCGGTTGCCGCTACATCGTGGTCCGGTAGTACTGACGTGTGCCGGCAGGAGCAGGTTCCCCCGCCCATTACCCCTCCCCCCTTCCCCGAGAACTGGAGAGCCCACATCACGCTCGCTAACCCGAACGGCTTACCGTCGTTGGCGACATCGGCGCCGTACGGCGGACCCGACGGCTACACCTGCTTCGGTTTCACTTTGCCTGACGGCAACGGGTGGGCTGCTGTTGATGCCCGCAACGGCGGCACCGTTCCTGTGCCGCCGGGAACCAAAACGCTTACGGGGCAGTTCTTCAATAACTGTCCCTGGCCAGTTGAGATGACCGGCGGCGCGGCGGGCGCGCCCAAGGCAGGTAGCGACTTTATCTTCAAGGAAGACGGCACCACGGAGCAGCCGTGGTTCGGTATTGACGAGCAGCTTACTCGGGAGACGACGCAGATAATCCCCTCCTGCTGGAACTATGCGCATGTTTTGGGTAGCACGACGAATACCGGCGGGAGCGGCGGCGGGAGCGGTGGCGGAGGTGGAAACGGCGTACCGCCGTTAAATTTCAACGGGCCCTATCGACTTCTCGGCAGGCTCTTCGGTGAGTCCGCCCTTGCACAGCAGGCAAACTGCACGGGGACGTACACCATTTCGTTCAACGTAACATTCAATGCGGGCCGTGCGGAGGTGAACCTGGGATGGGTCCATCATGACGGCGTCGGTTCCGCCAAGGGCGGCGGTCAGACCATCATCGACGGGTACACCGTCATCATGGACACGGGCAAGACATGCAGCGGCGCGACCGGCGAGACTTGCGCGACGGATGTCGGCGGCGGCGGATTCGGCGGCGGCGGTTCCGCGGCATGTCCCGGATCCGAGGGGGTCAATGGCAAGGGTCCGGGAGGAGCGTTCAACTGCGGTACGGGAGAGCGGAGCTTCGGTTGCTGGTGCGGAGAGTGGGGCGACGCCATCTGGGCCCAGCGGCACGCCGCGGCGGCCAATACCTGCAGTCCCGGTTTCGTCCTGACGGCGGAGTTCAAGAAATTCCTTGATGAGCAGTTTCCCGGGCTGAATCCTGACGGCTGGGCTCCCGACGGAACGACCGCGGGCGATTTCCTTGACTGGTCCCGCGGCGAGGTCCAGGCCTTCATCGACGTCATGGCCGAGAACTTCGTTGATCAGGGCGGCAAGGAATGCGTGCCGAAGAATTCCTGCGTGGATTATGCGGGTATCCAGAAGGCGTATTGGGCCATCGGTGACCGGGGCTGGGGCCTGAGCGATAACGGTTCGTCGGCGGTCGCGCGGATTTGCAAGGACAACGTGGCCATAGACCCGGCCACGCTGACCGCGCAATGCACGGGCGGAAACGGCCTGCCGGTCATCCTGAACTGGAACATTCCGGTGGGCGCCGTGGCGAACAGCATCATCAAACGGAACATCACCGCCGGAACCGAGGGGCAGTTCGTGACCGGCATACTGGATAATGCGACGACCTACCTGGACAGCGACTTGGAGCCGGGAAACACCTATTCATATACGCACAAAGCGCATGCGTCGGTGGCATCCGAGCCGGTCGTCGTCACGATGAGCGCCTCCGGCGTCTGTTCGGTCCAGGGCGCCTCCCCTTCTCCTACGGGAACGCCGTTCACCAGCGTGCCGCCCTCGCCCACCGGAACACCGGGAACGGTGGTCATCACGCCGCCGCCGGGAGACGACTTTGACGGCGACGGCGTCTCCGATGCGGATGAGTGTCCGACGGCGTCGCTCGGCTATTGTCAGGACAGCGACGGCGACGGTTCACCGGACTTCGCCGACGCCACGGACGGCCGCATCGGTGGCGCCGCGGCGACCGCGACGGGACCCGGCGAGGTGACGATGGTCTCGCTTTTGCTTGCCGCACTGGTGGCGCTGTTGTACGTCTCGTACACGCACACGGGCACGTTCCGCCGGCGAGAGGTACACGGCCTCAAAGAGGACCAGGGCCCCATGGACTTCCGCAATTAGGGAGGGACTTTTGGGCGGTGTTGATAGTACACGTGTGAAATGGTCTGCCGGCGCGGTACACTGAGGGAGAATATCCCTTTTTATTTCGGATGGACTTCGCCGAGGTCGTCGGAAAAATGCGCGATTGGTTCGGGAGCGTCGGCGAGACGCTCTCCTATGCGTTCGGCAAGTGGCGGCCGTGGTTTATCGCCGGGTTCGTCGTAATTTTCGCCGGACTCGTCATCTGGGCGCGCATGGGTTTCATGTTTGAGGTTTCCCGCTTTTTCGCGCAGACCCCGCCGACGACTACCACGACGGATCCGAATTGCGGACCGTCCATTCCCGAGAATGGCAGGTTTGAGTGGGAGTACGCGGCCGACTGGCCGGACTGCAGCGAATCCGGCTCGCGGTTCAGCCCGCAAGATGAGTTTTTCGCGGGCGCGGACGTAGGCGCATGCCACCCCGACGGACTGCATTTGGTCTGGCGGGGAATTTTCCGTCCGAAAGCGACCTGTTCGTTTGAGGATACGGCCGGCGTGGAACTTTCCGAGGGCCAGGGCATCCGGACCGAACACAGCAACCCGCGGGTAATAAATAACGACTGGCCCGACGACGAGGGCGGCCGTGCCGTCATGTTCTACGACGCCAACGCGGCGAATTGCGGGAGCGTCCACCTGTTCGGTGCGTTCTGGGCCGACGGTCTTCCCGGGGTGTATAAGCACAACAACGCGGGGAATACGGGATGGCATGTCGTGTTGAACTACGGCAGAGATTGCAGCGGTGCCACCGGAGAGAAGACTCCGGGCGGTGTGGGAGGGACCGGTGGAGGTGGCGGCGGCTCATGCCCGCAGCATCCGGGCGGCGCACGTCCGGCAACGGTTACCGCGGCATGCCAGGAAGGCACGATACGGGTCAGCTGGCAGAATCCGCTGGAACTGAACGCGGCGGTCAATTCCCTGCTCCGGAACGTCAACGGCGACAACGGAAGGTTTATCTTCGAAGAGGGCGGGTGCTGGAACACGTTCGGCATCGGCAATGCCGTGGATGCCGACATTCAGCCGGGCAACACCTATTCGTACCGGGTGAAGACGGATGCCGCGGTTGTTTCCAACACCGTCAGCATCAAGGTGAACGAGGACGGGACATGCCAGCCCGTGGAGACGGTCGTTCCTCCCCCGCCGACCACTTCGCCGGTGCCGACTCCGACGCTTACCCCGTTCCCGTCCATTCCGGCATCCCCGACCGCTACACCGCGGCCGACCGTTGCGGTAACCGCCACGCCGCGGCCTACACAGACTCCCGGATTTGTTTCGGTGACCCCTCCGCCCGGAGGCGGCGTCGGTACCGCGGGCCAGACGCCGACCGGTCCCGGCGGCGCGACGCTCGTTGCATTCGTTCTGGCGTCGCTGACGGCGCTTCTGTACGTTTCGTACACGCATACGGACCGTTCGCGGCGGCGCGAGGTCAGGCGCTTTGAGCATGACTCCATGGATTTTCGCAACTGATTTCCCTTGACGTGATATACTGAATCCGATGCCTTCACGGTTCAGAACATTCCTCGGCCTCAACAAAGGGGCGCTTATCACGATAGCTGTTTCGCTAATTGTCGGTGCGGGCGTCGTCGCCTGGAATTTCGGTCTGCGGGTGGACTTGAGCCGGTTCTTTGCGGCGGACGTCGGCGTGATGACTGTCCAGTGTTCCCCTTCCGGCAACGTCATCACCTGGACATACGACAGCCGGTACAACTCCAACAGCATCCAGCGCGGGAATTTCGGCGCGAAGAACCTGCCGAACTGCGCGGACTACTGGTGCTGGCTTCCGACCATAAACTACCCGCACCAGCAGCCGACGCCGGGGAACCCCGCGACATACACGGATACGCAGCTGCAATCCGGCGTCTGTTATCAATACCGCATCAAATACCGGCCCGAGCTTCCCTCAAACAGCGTGTTCTGTCCGACGGGATGCAACGTTCCCGCTACTCCCACTCCGACCCCTTCTCCGACGCCGACCCCGCCCTCCAGTCCGACTCCTACGCCGTTTCCCACGTGCCGGAACTCCCTGCAGCGTTCGTTCGTCACGAACTGTCCCGGCCCTGGACAGCTGTGCGTCCCGGTTGAATCGTTCACCTATGATTACGCACGGCCTACGGCGCTGACGCTCAATTATTCTGTCGGACCCCAGCACTGTTCGTCATTACGGCTCCGCGTGTCCGTGGACGGTGTGGAAACGGCGGTGAGTCAGACGCTCGGGTGGCCCGGCGGTCCGGGGCCGACGAGCATCTCCGGCCTGGCAATCGGCAACGTTTCCGCGGGTTCGCACCATATCACGGTTCAGGCCGAGGGCATCACCAGCGGATGCAATGCGGGAGACATCCTGTCATGGGCGGGTACGCTGACCGTCAATGCGGCGACCGACCAGTGCGCGGCGACCCCGACCCCGACCCCGACCCCGACCCCGACACCGAGTCCGACCGCAACCGTTTGTCCCGCGCCGACGCCTCCGCAGTGTCCCGACGGCAGAAGTCCTTCGCCGCAGTACGGCCAGGACGGATGCATCACGGGATGGACCTGTCCGACGCCGTCTCCTACGCCGACAGGAACCGCGACGCCTTCTCCCACGGCAACGCCGACATCATTGTCCTGCGCTCCGGCTTCCCAGACCGTTTCCGTGAATCAGACGGCGGACATGCAGGCGGCGGGCGGTACGGGTGCGTACAGCTGGTCAGCTCCCGGCGGTACGCCGCAATCGTCGGCATCGGGCAGTACATACCGCGTCTCGTACGCGTCGCCGGGCGGGTACACCGTCCTGGTCAACGACGGCCAGTCGTTCGCGCAATGCACGGTTTCCGTGACGACGGTCCCGGTCACGCCGACACCCACTCCCACGTTCACCGCTACGCCGCCGCCTTCGGATGCGGGTCTTTCCCTGGAAAAGACCGTGCGGAACGTCAGCCGTGGAACACAGGAAGCGGACCAGGCTCCGGCAAGCCCCGGGGAAACCGTGGAGTTCATCATCAGCGTGCGGTCAACGGGTGCGGGCATTGCGTACGGCGTGCGCGTGGAGGACACCCTTCCCGCGGGGCTGACGTTCGTGAACGGTTCGGCCAGCATCGACGGGCAGATTCAGCCGTCCATGACTTCTCCCCTGTTCCCGCCGGTGGACATGCCGCCGGGTTCGCAGAAGACGTTCCGGTTCAGCGCGCTGGTCGGGGCGAACGCGGGCAGCACGGGACAGAACGTGGATGTGACGAACATCGCGTACGCGACCGCTCCCGGGACGGGAACGCAGGATTCCGATACTGCGGTCGTCACCATCGTACGGGTAGCCGGAGGAACACCGCCGCCGGTGGTGCAGGTACCGACCGGCCCGGGTGAGGCATCGGTGTTGGCGCTGGTGGTCGCCGCAATCGTGACGCTGTTGTACGTGGGATACACGAGCACGGATACGTTCCGCCGCCGCGAGGCGGGCGGCATCGCCGGCAAGGGCGGCGGACACCCCGACTTCCGGTAGTGTTCTCAAATTCAGAAACGGCCCCGCAGGGGCCGTTTCTGTTGATATGTCCGGTGCTGAAAGACCGTCCGACCGATATACTGGAGGAACAGCATGAAAGCGTGGATTCGTAATAACCGGGTCTGGTTATCCGCGGGAGGTCTGACGCTTCTCGTCGTTCTGCTCGTCGTGTGGGCACGGTTCGGTTTTACGCTGGAATTTTCGCAGTTCTTCGCTGCGGCTCCCCGCGAGGCATGTACAAGCAACTCCGAGTGTCAGCACGGGTGCAGTCCCAGCGGATTCTGCAATGTGTGTCCGAGCGACCAGTGGTGCAACGACAACCGGAAGCAGAAGGCGTGTGAGGAGTGGTTCTGCGTGGGCGGCGGACAGCCCTTCAATCACTGTGTATTGTCGAATCCGGGATGTGTGGACGGCGGCGATGATGGTGGAGGCGAACCCGGGAAATGCGGTTCAAATTGCGGCACCGCGGCCGACCAGATTGAGATTACGGCGCGGCGCGTTATTAGTACGGACGGACTGAGCGTGACGGTCAGGGTGGGCGCGGAAACAGGCCTTCCCGGCAACCTATATGCACGGCTGTGGCGCGACAACCGCGGGGCGGTCAACCTGGGAGACTATGACCTGAATAAAAATGGCACGCCCCGCGACATTACCGTGACGATGCCGTCCGCGGGCACCTGGACCATCGTGATTGATGTGGAAATCAATCCCGGAAGCTGCATCAATCAGTGCGATGGGTCGGTGTCCGCTACCGTAACGGTCTCCACGCCTCCCCCTGCGACCCATCTGGTCTGCCAGAACAACGCATGCGTAACCGTCCAAGGCGCGGGTACCAACGAATGCGCCACGAACTCCGACTGTACGACGCCCAGCCATCTGGTCTGCCAGAACAACGCATGCGTAACCGTCCAAGGCGCGGGTACCAACGAATGCGCCGACGATGCGGACTGCGCGGTCACGACTACGGCACCCCCCAGCCAGTTCGTCTGCGCGCCCGTATCCCAGAACGTATCGGTGAACCAGACGGCGGAGGTTCAGGTATCCGGCGCGGAGGGCAATATCACATGGCTCGCCCCCGGCGGAACCCCGCAGTTCACGGAAGACGATGACCGGTTGCGCGTCACCTATCCGTCGGCCGGGACGTATACGGTCACGGTATCCGATTCCCAGGGCCGGTTTGCGCAGTGCATGGTGTTTGTGCAGACGCTTGCGACGAGTATTCCCCCGACGACCCCTCCTCCGTCGGTCGTGCAAATACCCACGGGGCCCGGCGAGTCCACCGTGCTTGCGCTCATCGTTTCCGCAATCGTCACGCTGTTGTACGTGGGGTATACGAGTACCGACGCCTTCCGTCGGCGCGAGGCGGGCGTCATCGCCCGAAAGGGCGGGAGCAGCGATTTCAAGTAGTCCGTTTTTACGCATTTCTGTTGATATGTACGGTGCTTCTGCGCCGTACATTCCGTTATAATGGCGGTATCTATGTTTGCCCGTCTGGGAGACTCCTTGCGTTCGCACCGTTCCACCATTCTTTTCGGCCTGCTCGGACTCGTTCTGGTGCTGGTTCTCATCTGGTGGCGGCTGGGATTTTCTCTTGAATTCATGCGGTTCTTTGCGGCGCCGCTGGACGGAGAAACGTACTATCGCTGCGTGAACCAGGCATGTGTGGAAGTTCCGGGAGTCAGGGATGACCAGTGCTCAACCGACCAGGACTGTGGCGCACCGCAATTGCAGAGCTGCGGCGCCATATATGGCGGCGACGCATACTGCCATGACCGGTCAACCTGTCCGAGCGGATATTCGCAGGGCGTGCCATCCAGTGACTGTACGATTTGTTGCAAGAAGAACCCGGCGACGCCTCCCCCGCCTCCTCCTCCGACCCCTACACCGCAGGGAACGCCGCCTCCTACTCCTCCTCCGACTCAGCCTCCGCCGACCGCGACCCCCACCGTATCCGCTTCTTTGTCGGTTGCCCCGGGAACCATCAGAGAGGGCGATGTCGCGACATTGACGTGGTCATCCTCCGGCATGACGTCCTGCACCGCGCTTGCGGGAGCGGGGTTTTCCACCGGGGGCGCGACCAGCGGAACCGACCAGTCCTCCCCCATCAGCGTTGAAGCGCTTTCGGACGGTCAGGTGGTGGACATGTTTTCCATACAGTGCACCGGTCCGGGCGGCTCGCGCAACGCCGTGGCGTCCATCACGGTGAGCAAGACCGCGCCGCCGTCGGACAGCCACCTGGAATGCGTCAGTCAGACGTGCACCCGGGTGCAGGGGCCGGGCGACAACGTCTGCGGTCCCGAGGGCACGGCGTGCGGCGGCTCCGGCTCCAATATCTGCCAGGGTTCAACGCGCATCGTGGAGGACAAGGACGGCGTCGTCGTCTGTCTGCTTTCCAGCAGTTTCAATAACGACCGGTGCACGACCATCGCGAGCGGAACCGTGCGACAGACGCTCGGCATCTATAACGGCTCCGGGCAGACCATCTACAGCCGCCCCGCGCTGTTCTATTCGCCGACGCAGACCTGCGGAGCACATGACCAGAATTCCAGCGGAACGGGAGGCATTGTGAGCGGCGACACCAGCGTCGCGCCGGGACAGTCAGGACAGGTCACGTATACATTCACGGTTCCGCAGAACTGCGGTTCCTGGCAACTGGACGACACGTGGGGCCCGGGTTCCGGATACTTCGTCATCGGCAAGGTCATTAATACGGGCAGGAACTGTGCGGCTACGACCACGGTTCCCCCGACAAACACGCCGACGACCAGCATTCCGCCGACGACGACGGTGACGACCACGACAGCTCCGCCGACGCCCACGCCTCCTCCCGTTACGCTGCAGTGTGCACCGGCGTCGCAGACGGTCGGGGTGAACCAGAACGCGTCCTTTGTTGCGACGGGCGGAACGGGCTCCTATTCCTGGAGCGCCCAGTCCGGCTCGCCGACGTCCGGCTCGGGAAGTACCTTCGCCACGTCGTATGCGTCCGCCGGACAGTACACGGTCGGCGTGACGTCCGGAAATCAGACGGCGCAGTGTACGGTGGTTGTCCAACAGGCGGTGACCCCGGGTCCGCTCGTCTGTTCGCCGGCGTCGCAGACGGTGAACATCGGTCAACTCGCACAGTTCGTCGTTTCCGGCGGTTCCGGGCAGTTCTCATGGTCCGCTCCCTCGGGTTCGCCGACATCGGGCCAGGGCTCCTCGTTCGGCACATCGTACGGCGCCGCAGGTTCCTACGTGGTGACGGTTTCAGACCTGCAGACGGAAGACTCCGAGAACTGCAGCGTGACCGTACCGCAGACGCAGACTCCCCCGCCGACGACGATGGTGGGCGCTCCGGCCCTGCAGATGACCAAGGTCGTCCGCAATGTGACGCAGGGCGGCGGCGAGGCCGACACGGTCGCGGCGAATCCCGGCGATTCGGTGGAGTTCGTGATTACGGTCACGTCCACCGGGACGTCCACGGCGACCCAGGTGACCGTGCGGGATACGCTTCCCTCGGGTCTGACGTATCTGGCCGGGACGACGACGGTTGACGGCAGTACGTCGTTGCCCGACGGCATCGTGTCCGGCGGGGTGAATATCGGCGACATGCCGCCGGGACAGACTCGGACGATCAGGTTCCGCGCCCGCGTCGCCGAAGCCGGGTTCTTCCCGTTCGGCACGTCCACGTTGGTGAACACTGCGTTCGCCAAAGCGACGAACACACCGGAGGTAAGCGACGTCGCGTTCGTGACGGTTACCCGCGCTCCGGCAAATCCCGTCCTGACCATTCAGAAGTTCGGCCGGAACGTTTCGCGGAACGAAGTCGGCGAACGGACGTCCGTGACGGCCTCGCCCGTGGATACCATTGAATTCACGGTGCGCGTACGGAACGTGTCGCAGACTCCCGCGACGAACGTCATGGTGAGGGACGTCGTCCCCCAGGGCATCACCTATCTCTCCGGCACGGCGACGCTGAACGGCCAACCGACGTCCGACGCGCTTGCCGCGGGCGGGCTGAACATCGGCACGCTGCAGCCGGGTCAGGAGGCCGTCATCCGGTTCCAGGGACGGGTCGCACCGGCGAACCAACTGCCCGTCGGAACGACGACGCTCATCAACGTCGCCCTGACGTGGGCTGACGGCGTTCCGGAGCTCCAGGCCCAGCTTCCGGTTATCATCACGACCGTCAGCGTCACGATTCCGCCGGTGGATACCGGTCCGGGTGAGGCGACCGTTCTTGCGCTCATCATTTCCGCCATTGTCACCCTGCTTTACGTCGGGTACACGAGCACCGACGCGTTCCGCAGAAGGGAGGCCTCGGGCATCGCACGCACCGGCGGCGGACAGAATTTCGGCGTGTAGCCATGGAAACCGGAGCTTTCATTGCGAATATCAGAACCAGGGTCGCGGCTGCGGCCTCCGGTTTTCTTGCGTGGATACGCCGGTACCGGACGTGGACGCTGAGCGGCGCGACGGTACTGGTCGTTCTGCTCATCATCTGGGCACGGCTGGGATTTACGCTGGATGTTTCCCGTTTTTATGCCGCGGAGCCGCCGTCGTTCGTCATTAATTCCGCACAGCCGCTCAAGCACGGCGAGCGCCTCTCGGTTTCATGGAGCGCAACGAACGCGTCCAGCTGTACGCCGCAGGGGTGGTTCAGTACCCAGGGCAGGAACGAAGGAACGGCCGAGTCTGCGCCCATTGACGCGTGCGTTGCCTCGGCGACGAACCAGGTGGGCATCAGGTGTACGTATGCGAACGGAGATACGGGTACCGCGGTCCGGAGCTTCCTGGTGGATAAATCCACGTGTCCGACCACGGCTCCGCCCGCACCGGCGCCCGGTGACTTTACCGGCCGTAAACCGACGCCGGCGGAACTCCGGAGTTATGCTTCAACGCAGGGATGGTCCGAGGACTTCGTGCGGTTCAGCGACGCCGTACTGCAGGATTGGATTGACTGCTGCTGGAACGTTCAGGCGAAGAAATTCAATTCCCGCCGCGAGGGCGTGGCAGGCCTTTGGGAGAAGCCGACTGAGTGTCCGGCCGGCATGGTTCCCGGCGGTCCCAATGAGACCGACCCGTGCATAACGCAGGGAGCGCCGGTTGCATCCCCTCCTCCGTCGGGAACCTTACAGGTGCAGTGCGGCACGGGGCAGAACGTTCTGACGTGGGGCCCGCACCCGCAGGCGAACTCCAACAGCATTGAACGCGGGAACACGGGCACGAAGAACCTCCCCGAATGCGCGGACTACTGGTGCTGGCTGCCGTCCTCGGCATACACGCACCAGGCGCCGACCGCCCAGCAGCCCGCGACGTACACGGACACCCAGATTCAGCAGGGCACCTGCTACGGATATCGCGTGAAGTATGCGCCTGCGATTCCGTCCAACGTCGTCTACTGTCCGTCGGGATGCAACGCTTCTCCGACCCCGACGGTGACTCCGACCCCGACGGCGACCCCGACGCCCGGGCCTTTGGCCTGCGCCCCGCAGAGCCAGGAGGTTTCCGCGGGAGCGTTCGCGACGTTCACCGCAACAGGAGGTTCAGGCGAATATTCGTGGGTCATACAGGGCGAGAACGGAACGCAGACGGATTCGGGCGATACCCTGACGTTCAACGCGGGCATTCCGGGGTCGTACCAGATTGCCCTTGCCGACGGAAGTACGACCGTCACGTGCGCACTGACCGTGAATGCAGGGCCTCCGCCCGCGGCTGACCTGACGCTGAACGCAGCGGTCCGCAATGTGACGAACGGCGGCTCGTTCGGAGCGACGACGTCTGCGCGTCCGGGCCAGCAACTGCAGGTGCGGCTCATCGTCCAGGCGGTCGGCAGCGTACCGAACGTCATCGTGCGTGCGGTTCTGCCCGATACGCTTTCGTATGTCCCCTCCTCCACGACGGTGGACGGCGTGCCGACGTCCGTGGATTCCGTCGTCACGGGAGGTCTCGGCCTGGGTTCCATGAACGCCCGGCAGCACACCATCATATTCGGGGTGAACGTGAAGAATGCGGGACAGCTGCCGTCGGGGACGCTCACCTCGGTCATACCCGCGGAGGCGGACGGCGACGGCGTTGATGCGGCCGGGGGGTCCGCGGTGGTCGTCATTGATAACGCGGGAGTGGTCATCCGGGATGCGGGAGGCACGCCCACCGGTCCGGGAGAATCAACGGTGCTGGCGCTCCTTGCCGGCGCATTACTGACGTTGCTGTACGTATCCTACGCGCATTCCCACGCGTTCCGTTCGCGGGAGGCGGAATCCCTGGCTAAGCGCAGGGATCCGATGGATTTCGTATCGTAGCGCTTCTCTCCGTCCGCTATTCTGTGATACCGTTCGGCATCATGGGGAGCGGACGTTTTTCTGTTGACCTGTCGGCGCCGGTGGCCTCGCTCCGCTATGTCGGTGCGCGGACCGCGGCGCGACTTGAACGCCTGGGTATTACGACCGTGCGCCGGCTGCTGTGGCACGTACCGTCCCGGTACGAGGACTACCGCCAGAGCGTCCCCGTCAGGGACGCGGCGAACGGACAGACCGTGAGCCTGGAAGGCGTCATTGAAGATATCGCCACGCGCGTCGCCTGGCGGCGCAGGCGGATGACCGTCACCACCGCGACGCTGCGGGACGACTCCGGCGACATCCGGCTCGTCTGGTTCAATCAGCCGTACCTGACCGATACGCTTGCCGCAGGGACCGCCGTGAGCGTCGCGGGGAAGGTCCGGCTGGATAAGCGGGGGCTTTTTCTTTCCAGTCCGGTGTATGAGAAGACCGCATTCACCGGGTCCGTGCGCAGGCATACGGGGCGCCTGATTCCCGTGTATCCGGAAACCGAGGGCGTGACGTCCAAATTTCTCCGGTATCTCATCCAGCCGCTCCTTGAGTACGGCGATATTTCCGAGTATCTCCCCGACGGACTCCGGGAGACCGCCGGCCTGCCCGGGATTTCCGAAGCCCTGCTCTCGCTGCATTACCCTGCGGATGCCGGACACGTACCGGCCGCGAAACGGCGTTTGGCATTTGATGACCTGCTCCTGTTCCAGATACGTGCCCTGCGCCAGCGCCGCGCGGAGCAGCGCCGCGCCGCGCCGCCGCTCGCCTTTGACCGCCCGTTCATGCGGCGGGTCGTGCAGGACCTGCCCTGGGAGCTCACGCGCGACCAAAAGGTCGCCCTGGTTGAGGTTCTTCAGGATATCGAACGGCCGTTTCCCATGAACCGGCTCATTCAGGGCGACGTGGGGAGCGGAAAGACCGTCGTCGCGCTGGCCGCCTGCGTCCAGGTCGCACAGCACGGCATGCAGTCGGTCATTCTCTCCCCAACCGAGACGCTTGCCCAGCAGCACTATGCGACCGCCCGGAAACTGATGCCTGACCGGTTCGGCCGTATCGCTCTGCTGACGGGTTCGCAGGCGCTGTTGAACGATCGTCCGGTGGACCGCTCCGTGCTAAAGCTTTCCATTCTCCGCGGCTCCGTTCCTTTGGTCATCGGCACGCACGCGGTCATCCAGAAGAACGTCCGCTTCGGCCGGCTCGGCTTCGTCGTCGTGGACGAACAGCACCGGTTCGGCATCGCCCAGCGGGCCGCGCTCGTGCGCGCCGACCGTACCGGCAAGGCCGGGACGCCGCACCTGTTGAGCATGACCGCGACGCCCATCCCCCGCACGCTGTCGCTGACCGTGTTCGGCGACCTGGACATCTCCACCATCCGTTCAAAACCGGCCGGGCGCAAACCGGTCCGGACGGCCCTCGTGGAGACTCACGAGCGTTCGGAGATGGAGCAGTTCATCCGGGATCAGGTAAAAGCCGGACGGCAGGTATTCGTCATCTGTCCCGCGATTGAGACGCCGGACGCCAATCCGTCCGCGGCGCGCGCCAAAAAAGGCGCGCAAACGCGCCTGCTCTGGGCGCAGGCGAAGGCGGTGCAGGATGAGCACAAGCGACTGGCCGAAGCGGTGTTTCCCGACCTGAAGATTGCGATGCTTCACGGGCGCATGAAGCCGAAGGAGAAACAGAGCGTGATGTCGCGCTTCCGCGACGGATGGCACGATGTGCTGGTGTCCACGTCTGTCATCGAGGTAGGTGTGGACGTGCCGAACGCGACCGTCATGGTCGTGGAGAATGCGGACCGGTTCGGACTGGCCCAACTGCACCAGTTCCGCGGCCGCATCGGGCGCGGCGAGCATGCGTCATGGTGTTTCCTCATCCCGTCGGCCGATGCGACCGCACACCAGCGCCTTGATGCCATGGTGAAAACGGATGACGGTTTTGAGCTTGCCGAGCATGACCTGCGCATCCGCGGGCCGGGCGAGTTTTTCGGCATCAAACAATCCGGGACGCCCGACCTCACGATGGCGGCGCTCGCCGACCTGGAGCTGGTCCAGAGCGCCCGCACCTCCGCCCGCGCTCTTCTGAAAGAATCACCGGATCTTGCTGCTTATCCCCTCTTGGCCAAGCAGTTGGACCACCTCTCCCGCCTTTCCCACTCCGAATAGTCCAAAATTTTAACGGCTCATCCCGTGAGCCGTTAAACTGCGCCCTCGCGGAGCGGTTCATCGCGCCGATGCTTCGGCGTGACCCAGAACCCCATGTACTTTCCAAGCATGAGTCTGGTTTGTGCGTCCAGCGCGGGCACCGCTCCGAAGACGATGAAGTTCACCGGGAACAGCAGCCATTGCACAATCATCCACAGCCACGATGCGGGGCCGTAGCGGCTGGGCCGCGGGGGCATCAAAATGAGCGATATCGCGGCCGAGGACACGAGCCCGACCATCGCCAAAAGCATGATGTTCCGGGTCAGAATGGGGAGATGGAACGAAAGTACCGACTGTGAGAACGCGCTTCCGCCGAACAGCAGCGGCAGCCATCCGAGCAGGAATATGATGAGCGGACTCGTCGCGCTTGAATGGGACTTCTCCAGCATCTGGAACGTATGCCGCAGTTTTTCGCTCCGCGGCATTTTACGGTTCTGCAGGAATCCGTACATGAAGTACGGATTGTTCTCCACGCCGTAGTGCCACCGGCGTATCTGCAGATACTGGTTCCGGAACGTGCCCCAGAACGTCGGTGCGACGTTCGCATCCATGAATACCGGAAAATGGAGCGGTACCGTGCGCCAGCGGCCGTCGTAACGCAGAAGGCATTTCCAGAATATCTGCGAATCCTCGGAGACGACATTCGCCTGCCAGTATCCTACGTCAACGACCGCCTTGAGGCCGATGGACTGGGAGGAGAACGTCACGAGCTGCTCGGGCCTCGCCTGCTGAATCATCTGCCAGAACGTCGTGGAGAACGCAAACACCCGCGCAAACGCCGGAGCTTCCCAGATGTTGTTCGTGAACACGGGAACGGGCTGGAACGAGGCATGCAGCGGGTCCTGTTCGGTCAGGTAGTGCCACGCCAGACATGCGAAAAATTCCGCCGGCACGACCGTGTCGATGTCGAATACCGACACGATGACCCGCTCATGCGGGATTCCCAGTCCGTCCACCGCGGCCGTGGCGTGTTTGCCGGCCCATCGCTCATTGGAGCCTTTTCCGGCAAGTTCTCCCGGGATGTCGGAAGGATGGACCGTGACGAGGAATTTCAGGAAGCGGTCGCCGAATTCCGCCCGGATGTCCTGTGCGGTTTTCAGCGCCTCGGCGCCCGCACGCGCTTCGGCGGCGAGGACGACAATCATCCGTTCCTTGGGCCAGTCCGCGCCCAAAAGCGCAAGGACGCTCTCGCGCACGATGCGGTGCGGCTCCCTGTAGAACGGCAGGATGACCAGGTGGTGCAGCTCCCCCGCCCCGATGCCTCCGAGTTCGGGCGCCGCGGCGCGCAGGCCGAGCAGCTCGGCCGACCACGGACGGCGCTGGTTCGCGCGCATTTTCCTGAACGAAGCGTTCATATGCACGGAAAGATAAATCGTCTTGATGAGCCAGTAGACATCGAATGCGATGATGAAGACCGCCGCGGCCGCCGGCGCGGCGAAGGCGAAAACCACGACGCCCAGGAGCGTGGCCCACGCCAAAATGCCGGGGAGCATTTCCAGGAGACGGTAGAGGCGGCGTCCGCCGGGTCCGGCGACGTCCGGCGCGTGCCCGATTTCCAGATAGTCAGCGTAGGCCATACGAATCCTCATAATGCCACAAAAAACGGCATTAGACAAGCAAAATCCCCCACCCGCTGTGGCGGGTGAGGGATGAGATTACTGTACCGACTTGGAGACGCGCGCGGCGCGCTTCTCCTGGGCCTGCTTGGACTTGGCGTCCCGCAGGGGGGTCACCAGAATAGGCTTGCGCTTGTCGCCCCGCTGACGGAGCCACTCCTGAACCGTCTGCTTCGTGGTCGGCAGGCTGTCGTTGTCCTTGAACGCTTCCGTGGTCGCGTCCAGCAGGTCCTGCAGCGTGATACCCGTCGCCTCCGCGTCGGACGGGAGCCGCTTGTCCCGGTCCTTGGCGCGCTTCTTGGCGCCCAGGACGATGGATGTCAGCACCCGGCCCGAGAGGAACTCGCACAGCGGAACGGTTTCGGGCTCGTCGTCCTCGAACGACACCTGGATGATGTCGTTCTCCGGCGCATCGGCGAAGATATTCTCCACCAGCGCACCGATAGGGTCCGGGCCGCCGGCCATTTGTGCCTTACGCAGATGCACACGCAGGATGCCCTCCGCCATGTGAGGCTCGGTAGGCGGCTTGATGAACACCTTGCGGTGCATCCGGTCCACGACGGCCGTGTCCAGAAGGTCGATACGGTTCGTGGACAGGATAACGGACACGCCGTGCATCTCCTTGACGCCGTCCACGAGCGTATTGAACTGGTTCACGTAGTCCATGGTCGCCGTGCTGGCGTTGGACGTGCCCCGCTGGAGCAGAAACGACTCCACGTCGTCCAGGAAGATGACCACGGGAGCGCCGGTGACCTTATAGAGCCGTTCGGCGCCCGCGAAAATCTCCCGGAGCTGGCGTTCCGTCTCCCCGATCCACTTGCTGGAGAGCTCCGGCCCGCGGATGGCGATGAAGTTCCCCTTCGCGTGCGGCGTAATCTTGTCCTTGAACCGTTCGAAGATGAGCCGGGCGACCGCCTTGGCGATGCTCGTCTTGCCGCACCCCGGAGGGCCGTTAAACACGAACTTGAACGAGGGGTCCATGTCGTACCGCTCGTACAGATCCGGACGGTCGTAGGGGTCCATGATGTCGGCCACGATGCTCGCGATGAGCTCGTCGTGCCCGGCGATATCGTCGAACGTCACGTTGGGAAGCTCGGCCAGGGCGAACGGCGAAGCCGCGCCCAGGGCGTCGCTCTCCCCCGCGTGCGGGAGGACCCGGAGCACGAGGCCGGCATTCATGATGACTCGCCTGCCCGTCTCCAGTTCCGTGGGGTTCACCGCGGCACTGATGCGCGCCGTCAGGTGCTCGTCGTGGGTTCCTTCCAGCAGGGCGACGTCGTCGTCCACCCACCGGAGGAACCGGTATTCGCCGCCCAGGACCTCCGGATACTTGTCCACGCCGATGATGCCGCCCGTCTTCGTGGAGACCATGACGGGAGTTCCCGGCGGCGCATCCTCCGGCTTGATGACCGGCAGGACGCCGACCCGGAGCCGTACGCCCTTGGACAGGATGTCGGCCGTGCCGTCTTCGTACCAGCGCATCAGCGTGTCGTAGGCGATGGGGACCGCCGTGATGTCCTTCAGTGCCTGCTGGGAGTCGGCGAGTTCTTCGGCCAGCGCATGAAGCTCTCCGGCCTGCTTCTTGACGGCGCCCATGAGGCGGAAGATCTCCAGGCGGCGCTTCTCGTCGCTCTCTTTGGCATCCGTGACCTGTTTCTCACGCGCATCTTCGGACGCCTTCAGCGCGTTTTCGAGCTCCGAAACGCGCTGCCGGAGCCTATCGGATTCACTCGGCATCGCGCACTCTCCTTCCGATCCGGTTCGCAGTTATTAACGACCGAGGGTTGGACCATACCATGCTATTTTGGAATTGAAAAGCGGTCCGCCGGCATGCCGGGGACCGCTGAAAACCGTCAGAAATCCATGCGCCGGAAGATGTCGCCGAACCGGCGTTCCGCGTACGCGGCGCGGTCCAGCAGGACGACCTCCCGCCGCGTCGCATCGGCGAATACGTCGCGGAGTCCCTCGTGCCGCTGCACCGTCTGCAGGGACAGGAAGATGCGGCCGATGGCGTTCACGTCGGCGTCGGGATCCCAGGCGGCGGCCAGCTCACCGTTGAGCTTCTTGACGTTCTCTTCCTCGGCCTTGCGGTTCTGCGAAGCGCTGTCTACGGCGCCAAGGAAATACACCTTCTCGTGGACTTCCGTCTCGCCCTGGTAGTCCACATGGGCGAGGTAGTCGTCCTCGGGTGTTGCCTGAAGCTGGACGATAGCCGCCTCGGCCTTGATGGGCTGGGCCAGAAGCGCGTAGTACCGCTCGGCGATGAACCTGCCGACGCCTTCGGCAAGCTGACGGGCATGCACGTCCCCCCGCGAGCGCTGGCTGGCGAGCGAGTAGGCGTAGTAGATGGCCGCCTTGGACACGAGCGCGCCGGCGTCCACCGTACCGCGGGTGACCACGGCGAGGCGGTCCAGCGCCTTGTAGATGCGGTTCTGGGTCCGGCTCTTGTTGGGCGCGATGAGCCAGATGCCGGCCTTTCCGCTCCACACGAGCGCCGGCGAGGACAATTGGAGCGGAAGCTCGATGTCCTGCCTGCGCTTGGCGAAGTATTCCAGATCAACGCTGGGCATCACTGTCCTCCCCGATGACGCGGACGCCGCCGGCATCCACGCGCTTGAACCTGAACTTGCCTCCGCTGGCGTTGTCCACGCGCGCCGTCTCTTCCAGTACCTCGCGCGCGACGGCCAGTCCGGCCTTCTCCGTGAGTCCCGGGCGCCAGAGCTTCCGCAGCAGTCCCGCTCCCGACGTGTAGCCGGAACCGAAGAGTGAAACCGGCTTCTCACCGGTGTCTTCGGCCGTCGCGGTGTGGTCGATGTGGGAGCTGTCCGGGAACAGCGTGCATATGCGGATGCGCTTCTGCTCCGCGTCGTAGGCGACGAAGATGGGCATCACCGACAGGCCCGCGCCCGCCAGCCCGAGGCCGGAGAACAGCGCGTCCTTGAGGAAGTTGACCTTGGCGCGGAACGTCAGGCGCTCCTGCTCCGAGTCTTCCAGGAATCCGATGTAGTTCCGCAGGGTGCGCCGCACCCGCTCCCCTATCGCCGGCGAGCCGGAGATGAGCAGAACGGACGTGGCATCCACCCGCATGATCTTGTCGATGGACAGGTACATGCCCTGATCCATCGCGGACATCTTGCCGTCCGAGAAGACGATGGCGGCTTCCCCCTTGAGGATGGGAAACGCGCCGATTGTCGTCCCGTGCGGAGACAGGTGCTTGAGCGAGTTCGGCCCGCCCAGCTCGGCCACGGAGACCCGCAGCCCCTCCAGGAGCTCGGTCTTCAGCGTGGCGGCGAAGTCGATGTTTTTCACGGGAACCTCCCTTGGCAACGACCGATTCCGCATAGAGTATCATTTTTTCCTTGTCGGTCAATGTCTGGTTGCAATGCGCCGTTCTATCGGCTATTCTTGCCCCCACGGACTTTTTCAAGTCAGGAGGTACCATGCCGAATCCGGCGCGTCCTGCCATGGTCATGGGCCTGGAGACGGAATACAGCATCTACGCCCGCGGCCAGAGCCGAACCGCCCCCGCCAAGGACGGGGGGCAGCTCAAGGAGATGGTGGACGCCCTCATCGCCGAGGCGTTCACGGACCCCCTCTTCACGGGGCCACAGTTGATGGTGACCCACGGCCAGCCGCACGGCCTGGGCTGGCTGCATAACGGCGCCCGTCTGTACAACGACATGCACTCCACGCCGGAGTACTGCACCCCCGAGTGTCCGCGGCCGGATATCCTCGTGGCGCACGATCAGGCCGGCATGCTCATCGAGTGGCGCGCATCGCTCCTGGCTGCTCAGCAGCTGGGATACGAAATCGACCTGTACAAGAAGAACACCGACGGGCACGGCCATGCGTACGGGTGCCACGAGAACTACTGCGTTTCCACGCGTCTGTGGAATAAGCTGTTCAAGGGCGACGTGAACCTGCATCAGCTCATCATGGCGACGTTCTTCGTCGTGAGGCCCATCCTCACGGGCGCGGGCAAGGTGGGCGTGGAGAATGCCGTCCGCACACAGCCGTTCCAGCTGTCGCAGCGGGCGGAGTTCATCTCCACGTTCCGCAGCCAGATTACGACGAGTAACCGTCCCATCCTGAACGAGCGGAACGAACCGCATGCCAATGCGGACTACTGGCAGCGCGTGCACTACATCATGGGCGACGCGAACATGTGCGAGGCCAGCACGTATCTGAAGACCGGCCTGACCGCGCTGATGTTCATGCTCCTGCAGGACGAGCGGAATCCCGGGTTCCATCTTCCGATTCTGGACGGCCAGTACCCACCGATGGCGCATACGGTGTCCCTGGACCCGCAGTTCGAGGCGCGCCTGCCCGTTCAGTTCGCCACACGGGACGCGCTGTACGACACGGGTACGCTGCCGGCTCCGGAGATTCTTTCCCGGTACCTGGGCCGGCTCGCCGAATACGTGCAGGAGCGTCCCTTCCAGGATGCCGGGGAACAGGCGGTCTACGCGGACGTCGTCGCCCGGGCCCAGGAGTATCTGGCGACACTGCGGACCGGCAAAATCCACCGCCTCTACGGCGTTCTGGACTGGCCGACCAAGTACGCGTTGCTGGAGAACTTCCTGGGCAAGCGCGGGAAGACGTTCGCGGACGCCGCGGCCGACGATGAGCTGCGCAAGAAGATGCGCGTGTACGCCGACCATGCGTTCTGCAGCCTGGACCGTGAGCGCGGCCTGTACTTCAGGCTCGAGCGCGCCGGCCACATCACCCGCATCGTCAACGATGCGCAGGTCCTGAAGGCGACGTTCCAGCCGCCGGCGGGACGGCCCCAGCTCCGGACGCTGCTGACCGACCGGTTCGTCGGGAAAATCAAGGACGTGGACTGGGCGAAGGTCAACATCCGGAGCGCCAGCGGGAAGTCGGTAACCCTCAAGCTGAACGATCCGATGCTGACCGTGGACGATGCGCTCATCAGGGAAATCGAGGGAGCCAAGAGTCCGTACGAACTCATCCAGTCCATCCGCCGGACGAACCGTACACAGATCGAAATCGAGGAATAAGGAGGACGCCATGCCCGAACGTGAACGGCGACGGCCGCCGCAGCGGGTTCCTCCGGAACCCGCACCGCCCGACCGGGAGCGGGATCCTCCTCCCGAACGCGACCCTCTGGACGACGTCGATGAGGACGTCGAACGCCACGAGGAGCACGTGGAGAAGGAAGAGCCCGAACGGGAGTAACACACCGCCCCTCACTTGCGTGCAAGTGAGGGGTTTCGCTTTGATTCGCGGCCCCGTCGCAAATCATCCTCAGGCCAGCAGGCCGTAGGATTTCATGTTTGGATGTGGACCGGCACGAAGCGCCGGATTGCGCCTCGCCGCAGCGCGCTGTCTAGAGCACGGAAAGCACGAAATCGTACAGCGCGTCCCCGGCGTCGCGGACTCCGCGCTTGGTGGCGCGGTCGGCGTGCACCAGCCAGCCGTGGATTCCCGCGAGCTCCGCGGGGGTGAAGCGGCGCGAAGCGCCCAGGGTTTTTTTGACGACGAAAGGATGGAGTTTCGCCCTGGACGCAATCGCCGCGGGAGCAAGGCCGCGCTCGCTCAAATCCTTGACCGCCAGCAGGTTCCGTACCGCGAACGCATACATGGACAGCAGGTAGTGCGGGTCCGCTCCTTGTGCCCGGTGGCGCTCAAGCTCGCGGAGCGAGCCGCGCTTGTCCCGTCCCGCCAGGGCGTCGGTCAGAGCGAAGATGTGCGCTTCCTGCCGGACCGGGACCCCGACGGCACGGACGGCGTCCGCTCCCAGCGTTCCGCTCCCCTTCCATGCGCAGAGCTTGTCCATCTCGTGCACGAGATTCCAGCTGTCGGTTCCCGCACCCGCCTGCAGGAGCGCGCATGCCGCCGCATCAAGCGTGCATCCCCGTTCCGCGCAGTACTCCTTCATCCATGCGGTCAGTTTGGCGCCCGTGAGCGGTTCGAACGACCGGGTCTGCTTCGCCTGGCCGTTCAGGAGCTTCCACAGCTTCCGGGAGGCCTTGGCCAGGTCCTTTTCGCTCCGGTCCTCCCGGATGACCAGTACCGTGTCCCCGGCCCGGGCCGTATTGCCGTCTTCCAGGAGGCGGTGCGCCAGTTCCGCGGACGCGTCGCCGGCGAACGCGTTCCGGACGATGACGAGTGACGGCTCATTGAAGAACGAACGGTTCCGGAGCGCCTGCTCCAGGGCGTCGCCGTGCCCGGCCTGCTCCAGGTCCAGGCGCGCGGGACCGGCGGAACCGGGGTGTTTTTCGCCGAACCGTGCGGTCAGATGCCGCACTGCCAGATGCAGGCGTCCGCCGTCCGTGCCGTGGTAGACGATAATCATGGAGTGATACCGATGCCCGGCGTGATGACGGATATCCAGACGGTGCCGGGCGCAAGGGCGACGGGGCTGCCGTCCTCATGCGTGAACACCGGCATGGCGTCATCGTCCGCGCGACTCCAGCGCACCGAGCGCCGCGTGCCGTCCTGGAAGAGCGCCGCGTCGCCCGAACCCGTCAGCGTGACCGCGATGTACTGGTCATACAGGAATTCGGAGTCCGCTTCCATGACGATGACGGCGCTTGCGCGCACCTGCCGGCCGTCAATGGCGTCCAGTTCCGGCGTTCCGTTCCTGCTCCTGACCCAGTCGTTCCGCTCTCCGTCGTACGCCCAGTGCACGCGCCCTCCGTTGGTGTATGAAATGCCGAATCCCTCCACGGCACCGCCCAACGTGCGCGGCGGCCGTGCGGTGCGGTGCGGCCAGAACGGCGAGAGACTCGCCGTCACCGCGTAGTCCAGTTCGACCGCCTTGTCGTAGAGATGGTCGGGCGTGGTGAATCCGTTATGCGGACGCGGAATTTCCGTTTTCCTGAAGAATACGGTTCCTTCGTAGGCGAGCGCGTCAATGTTGTCCAGATATCCGGCATCCAGCCGGTCCAGGGCGTCCCGCTCCCCTCCCCAATGCGCATAGATGGCGCCGAACGCCTTCGCCAGTCCGATGAAGTTGTCACGTGCGGAGCGTATGGAGCCGATTTCGTCCGGGAGTTCGCACTGAAAGACGCCCATCATGCGCGTGATGCCGTTGGGCGTGACCGGAAGCTCGATGACCAGCTCCGCCGCCGCGATGCCCGACAACGGCCGGGCCTCGGCATCCGACGCCAGCATGACCGCCAGCGGCCGTGCGGACGGATCCGCGCACGGCTTTCCGGTGATGGGGCTCGCCGGTCCGGACACCGCCTGACCGCCGTACTCGTTCATGACCTCAATGCGGCTGTTGCCGATCAGGAAGTACAGGAACAGCGCGACGGCACCGACGCCCGCGGCGCCGACGAGGCCGTAGAGCAGGTGGTCAACGGTCAGCCGCGACCACGCAGCCCGCAGTTTTTCCATAACGGTCATATTCATACCGGTTCCATTTCAGACCAGTTTCTGCCCGATTTGGCGTCCACCACGAGCGGAACGGCCAACGGGAACACCTTCTCCATGATGCGCTTCGCGCGGGCGGCGACTTCGGCGACCGCGGATTCGTGGACTTCCAGCACCAGTTCGTCGTGCACCTGCAGGAGCATGCGGGCCTTGTCGCCGTACGACTTGACGAGGTCGTGCTCCAGATCCAGCATCGCCTGTTTGACGATGTCCGCATCGGTGCCCTGGACCGGGTGGTTGATGGCGATGCGCTCGGCCTGTGCGGCGACCTGCGGCATCGTTGAGGCTATGTCCGGCAGCGGCCTGTGCCGTCCCAACAGAGTCCGGACATGGCCTTCCTTGGCGGCCGCCCGCTTCGTCTTGTTCATGTAGTCGGCGACACCCGGAAAACGGGCGAAATAGTCGTCAATGAAACGCCGCGCCGATTCGCGCGGTACGCCGGCGGCGCGCGCGAATCCCATGACACCCATGCCGTAGATGATGCCGAAATTCAGGACTTTCGCCTGACGGCGCATGTCCTTGGTTACGGCGTCCGCGGGAACGCGGAACACTTCCGATGCGGTCCTCGTATGGATATCCTCGCCCCGCGCGAAGACCTCCTGCATGGTTTTGTCGGCGGACAGGTGCGCCGCGATGCGGAGCTCAATCTGCGAATAATCCAGCGAAAGCAGGCGGTAGCCCTCGGGCGCCGTGAACGCTCCGCGGAACCGCTGGCCGAGCGTGGTCCGTGTCGGGATGTTCTGGAGATTGGGGTCCTGCGACGACAGGCGTCCGGTCGCCGTTCCCGTCTGGTTGTAGGTCGTATGAATGCGCCCGTCCTCCCGGATGAGGAGCGGGAACGGCTCGATGTACGTGCTGACCAGCTTGGAAAGCTCCCGCCACTGCAGGATGAGCGCGATGACGGGGTGTTCGTCCGCGAGCTTTTCCAGTTCCCCTGCCGCCGTGCTCAGTGCGCCGGTACTCGTCCGCCTGACCTTCCCCCTGATGGCCAGCCGTTCAAAGAGCACTTCGGCGAGTTGTTTGGGCGAGCCGATATTAAACTCGCCGCCGGCAAGCTTATGAATCTTTTTCTCCAGGGAGGTCAGTTCTTTCTTGGCCTCCCCGGCCAATGACGTGATGAGCGCGCGGTCCACGAGGATGCCGCGGTCTTCCATGCGCGCAAGGACCGCGACCAGCGGCATTTCCATGCCGTACATGAGACGGTCCAGCTTCAGTTGTTCCAGGGTTGCACGTTGTTCGCGCGCGAGCCGGAGGATGACCGCGGGCCGTCCGGCCGGGTGCTCAGAAAGATAATGGTTCAGGGTTTCGTATGCGATACGGTCGAGGCCGTAGTCACGGAGCTCGGGATTGATGAGCCACGCGGCAATCATCGTGTCGAACCATGCGTCCGTGGAAATATCCGTCCGTCCGGACAGTTTCAGGAGCTGTTTGGCGTCATGAGTCAGCACGGTGCCGTACCGCTCCAGTACGCGGGCGACATCGCCGCGTCCTGCGCCGTCCAGCCGCCACGTCTCCTCCTCCGTAACGGCGGCGAAAACCGTGAACGTATCACCGTCCTCCGCCTGTACGTGAACGGCGGCCTGGGTGCCTTCCGGAAGCGCGTCCACGGAAGCGGCAATCCGCACGTCGGCGGCGGGTTCCTCCGGCTTCGCGTCCAGCTCCAGCTGCGGCGCTTGGGGCGCTGCGCCTGCCAGTGCCTGCTCAATGCGCTTTACCAACGAATAGAATCCGAATTCCTGGCACAGCGCTTTGACCGCCGGAACGTCCAGATTGCGCTGCCAGTCCGCCTCTTCGGGCTCCAGGCCGACCGGAACGTCCCTCACGATAGTGGCGAGCTCCTTGGAGAACCGTGCCTTCTCCTCGTGCTCCAAAAGCTTCGCCTTCATCTTCGCGCTGACCGAAGATGCCTTGCCCGCCTTCTTGGAGCCGGTATCCGCATGGAGCGCCGTATAGATACCCTCAATGCTGCCGAACGTCGCGATGAGCGAGGTCGCGGTCTTTTCTCCGACCCCCGGAACGCCCGGGATATTGTCGGACGGGTCACCCTTGAGTCCCTTGTAGTCCACGACCTGCGACGGACGGATGCCGAACCGGTCTTTGACGCTCTGTTCGTCGTACAGCACGGTGTCGCTCATCCCCTTCCGGAGGGTGACCACGACGACGCGGTCCTTGTCCACGAGCTGCAGCGTATCCAGGTCGCCGGTGACGATGACGACCTTCAGGCCGTCGCGCGCCTTGAACCGTTCGGCGACCGTTCCGATGATGTCGTCGGCCTCTACGCCCTTATGTTCCAGTACGGGGATATGCAGGGCGTTCAGCATGCGTTTGACCAGCGGAATCTGGGCGTACAGTTCGTCCGGTGCCTTGGTGCGTGTAGCTTTATACTCCACGTATTTCGCGTGCCGGAACGTCGGACCTGCCATATCAAACGCAGCGGCCACGTAGTCGGGTTTGAGCTGGCCCAGCATCTTCAACAGGACGGTCGTGAAGCCGTAAACCGCGTTGGTCGGGAGCCCTTTGGGCGAATTTAACGGCGGCAGGGCATGGAAAGCCCGGTGGACGAGGGCGTTCGCGTCAATGAGGACGAACTTCTTCATGCCTGTCGGTCATGGCGGAGTCCGGCGGGCCATTTTACCGTTATGCCGCGCTTGTCCCCGCCTTCGTGGGTCATATGCACGGCAACGTGTTCCTTGGGGAAAATGGTCAGTGCCGTTTCGGGCCACTCCACCAGTACGATATTGTTCCGGTCCCGCATGACCGACGCCAAATCCAGTGCCGCCAGGTCCTTGTGGCTTTCCAGGCGGTAACAGTCCAGATGCCAGAGCACTAAGCCGGTCCCCGGTATGCCGTAGCTGTGCATCAGCGTAAATGTCGGACTCTTGAGCGTTTCAGAAACGCCAAGCGCCCGGGCGAACGCCTGGGCGAATGTCGTCTTACCCGCGCCCAAATCCCCGATAAGGGCGATTACCAACGCCTGCGGGGAAAACGGCACGGATGCCATGGCCTGCGTCGCCATATCGGCGGCGATGACCGAGGTTTCATGCGGATTATGCGCGACGAGCTTCATACGCGTACGATACCGCCAAAACGCGGGTTTTTCAATAAAAAAAGAGAAAGGGCCCTGGCCGCCGGGAGGCGGACAGGGCCCTGGAAACGTTACCGCGGAACGAGAGGCTGATATCCCTCGTCCGGCCCGCAGGGAACCTGGGGGGTTCCGCACTGCGGCGCCGGCTGCGGCGGAGGCGGAGCGGTTGTCCCGGGATGGTAGGCGGGGCCGACGGGCTGAAGGCCCGAGGGTATCCATCCGGGATTACTGCGCTCGGCGGGAACCTCGTAAATCTGGTTCCCCCGCTGGATGCCGACCGGCTGGTCCGGGGGCACGACGGGAACGCCGTTGACGTTCCGGAGAACCGTGTAGTTCTCGTCGTGCCAACCGCGGTACAGCCAGCCCGCAGCGCCGCCCATCTGGCAGGCGTTCTGGAGGAAGAAGAGTCCCGCCAGAACACTGACGACGATGAGCCAGTTCCGGTTCATTGACCCTCCTTACCCTGCGCAGGTCAGCGAGAGCGTGTTGCTCCCGGTGAACGCCGTCCGGAGGCTGCAGGAGCCTTCCAGCGGTTTGGCCGACATGGCCTCCAGAGCGCTCCGGTTGGCGACGATGAACGTCGCGCCGGCGCCGAGGATGAATTCCCGCTTGCCGTCCCGCACCTTCAGGTTGCACCCGGTCCCGTTGTGGACCTCAATGCTCGAGGTCGCCGGAACGGGCGCGGGCGCGGGAGCGGGCGGAGCGGAGGGAGCCGCGGTCTGCGGAGGCGGTGCCGTTGAAGCGAGCCGCGTCTGCTGATACAGCAACTCCATCTGCGCCCGCTGGAGCTCGAGTTCCTGGCGGCGCAATTCCAGCTCTTCCTCGCGGTAGCGCTGGTCCTTCTTGGACCGCTTGTGGTCCAGGACCATGTCCGTAATCTGGAGCCCGGCGTTGACCGAGTCACCGATGATTACGGCGTTCCGTACCGCGCGGTTGCTGATGTCCCCTCTCCGGTGATACCGGCCGTACCCGCGGTCGTAGCCGTAGGCGCCGTAGCCGTAGGTGCCGAAAGGCGTCATCAGGGGCGAGAATCCGCCCTGGAACAGGTAGGCGTTGTTCCGCTGCCAGCTCTCGTAGGCGAAACGGTCGTACGTGCCCGTCATGATACGCATTCCCACACGGTCGCAGGCGCGGCCGTAGGGGTTGCCGTACACGACGTCGCTCTCGCAGAGCCGGGCGTCCAGGTCGGCGGTGAGCCGCGGGACGATGCTCTGCGTGTCGTTGAGGGCGATTTCCAGCCAGTCCGGTCCGCCGGGCTGCGCCTGGGCCGCGGGAGCGGCGACCAGGAGCGCGACGACGGCGGCGAGCGCCGCCAAGCTTGCGTTCTTCATCTCTTCTCTCCTTGCCCGAAGCCGCGGGCAGAATGGGTTGTTCGGGTACCAACAGGGTACCTCACCCTGACCTTTCAATTATAGCATGAAAAATGGCGTAAAGTCAAGAGTCACGGGCGCGGAAAACCGCGTAAAATGCCGAAAATTGAGCGAGCCCCCACCGCGAAGGTGGGGGCTCGGACGACTATCCGGGGGAACGGCTTATCGCGGAATCAACTGCCGGAAGCCGTCGTCTTCGGTCTTGCCGTGGCGCGGTTCCGGGGAGGTCTGCGCGGCCGGCTCCGGAGCCTCTGTTGCCGCGCCGGCCTTCGGCGGCCGGACCGGCACGGGCGGAACGACGGGCTGAAGGCCCGAGGGCGTCCATCCGCTGCGCCCGGCCGGAACCTCATAGACGCCGTCCGGCGATTGCCGGTACTCGGCGGCGGCCTGTCGGACCGCGTCAGTCCACGCACCGGCCAGCGAGCCCGTCTTCTCCACGAGCCAGATGACGCCCAGCGCGCAGAGTACTGCGATTGCGAGCCTCTTCATGGCTCCCCTCCTCTGTTCTCAAGGCGCCGTCAGGGCAGCCCAGTGGGAGTATTATACCACAAATTGATGTATAAATCCAGAATACCAATCAGGCATTTTTCCGGATTTCACGAAGGATGCGGACGTCCTCTTCCCTGCCCCGGTCGTCCGTTTCCAAGATCCAGTCTATGCCGCGGAACGGGCCGGAACGCAGGATATGCTCCAGTCCCGTGATGCCGATGTGACCCTTTCCGAGGTGCTCGTGGCGGTCCTTGCGTCCTCCCAATGGGGTCTTGGAGTCGTTCACATGCGTTAGCTTGAGCCACTGCAGTCCGATGGTGTTGTCGAATTCCGCCAACACCGCCTTGAGCTTCTCCGGTTCCGAAAAGTCATACCCGGACGCGAACGCATGGCAGGTGTCAAAGCAGACGCCTGCGAATCCGGGCAGTTCCCCGGCATCGCGCATCATGTCCGCCACTTCGCCGAACGTGTCTCCCAGGACATTGCCGGCTCCGGCGGCGATTTCCAGCAGGAAACCGCACGAACCGTTGTACCCTTCCAGAATCTTCGCGATGGCGCCGCGGACCAGCTTCGCCGCGCTTTCGTAGGACTGGCCGGCATGCGAGCCCGGGTGGGTCATCACGTAGGCCGCGCCGAGCCTGCTCCCCCGCTCCAGTTCCTCCCGCAATACACGGATGGACGCCATCCGGATGCGCGGACTCATGGAGGCCAGGTTGATGTAATAGGGCGAGTGGATGACGAAACGGTCCATGCCGAACCGCTCCATCTCTCCCCTGAACCGTGCGACGACTTCGTCGGTGAGTTCAGGAGCGGGGCCGCCCTGCGGGGAGCGGGTGAAGCATTGGAACGTCTCACAGCCCAATTCCGCAGCCCGTCCGGGGGCGTTTACGATGCCGCCCGCCGTGCTGACATGCGCTCCGATGCGCGACGAGGATGCTTTCATACCGGCATCATGCCAGAGAACCCGCTCACGAGGAAGATTCCGTCTCCACGTTCAGGAAATGCGTGACGTGCGCCTGACGCCCGATCCGGTCTATGGTTACCTCAATGACGTCAATCTGCCATTCCGGCTCCGCTCCCCCGCCGAAGGAGGCGAGCCAGCTGCGGGCGGTGCGCCGGACCTTTGCAAGTTTGAGCCTGCCGGCACGGATATGGGCGGCGAAACCGGCTACCTCCCGGGATTGAGCCTTAACTTCAATGAAGTGATGCCGACCGTCCTTTTTCGCGACGATATCCAGCTCTCCCCAGGGCTTTCGCCAGTTGCGCGCGACCACGCGGTACCCGTTTTGCGTCAGATACCGTGAAGCGGCGTCTTCAGCCAGAGAACCGGTCGCGGAAGCGGGCGAATCTATTGACATGTATACAAAATTATTGTGTGCGGTGCCATGTGGATAATCGGGATGAGCCTCATTGACCGCCCGGCGGGGCGCGTGCTACACTGCGCAGGTGATTCTCCGCGCGAGAGTCTTTTGTTTTCTATAGCACTTTTGCGGTTTTCACCAGGGTACGGGCCCTGGAGAGGGTTCAGCTAACCTTCATTACCCATTAGTACGAAGCTCAAATCCTGGCTTGCAGGCGCCCTGCGCCGTATCCCCTTCCGACGTCCGGAAGGCGGTTTTGAGTCCTCTAGGAGCCGTCCGGAGGCCGTAGGAGCCGTCGTGATGTCCCTCTTCGTGCTCGGGTTCTGGGGCAGCCATGCCGAGGGCCAGTCCCCCATTTTCGGTGAGTTCGTGAGCGATTATATCGTTGAGCGGGCCGCATCGCTGGCGGGAGCGCTTCCCCTCAATGAGGCCCAGTTGGCGGACATTAACAGTATTTCCGACGGCGTTGCCGGCTATGGGGGGCTCGAGCAGTATAAAAGCGCGGATGCAGGACTCATCGTACAGGACGGCGCCTTTGTTGCGGCAAATCCCGTGGATGTGAATTGGTTCGATGCGGTCAGGAACAATAATGAGGTGTTTCAATATATCGTGCAGGAGGGTGATGCGCTTTCACTCATTGCCGCCGACTTCGGCGTGAGTACGGAGTCCATTATCTGGCTCAACGACCTCAAGAACGCGCACAGCCTTTCCCTGGGGCAGGCCCTAAAAATCCCGCCGGTAAGCGGGGTTGTGCATGTGGCAAGGGAAGGCGAAAATATCGCGCAAATCGCTAAGAAATACAGCGCCAGCGAGGAAGATATTATCGCGTATAACAACCTCCCAGCCGGCGGATTCTTCAGTCCGGGAACGACGCTTATCGTCCCTGACGGGAAGATTCAGCTGGCGGCGCCCGTTGCGGCCGCCCCCACGGCATCGGGACGTCCGTTTTCGTACCTTCCGGACCTGGACGGATATTATTTCCGGCCCACGGTCGGGACGCTTTCCCGGGGAGGGGCCATCCACGGACGTAACGGGATTGATATCGCGAACCAGTGCGGCACGCAGATATATGCTGCCGCTGACGGGACGGTCAGAACCGTGTCGCTTACCGGGAGCACATCGCGCAGCGCCAACGGGGGATACGGGAATTTTGTGGTCGTCGTTCATCCCAATGGGACCGAGACGCTGTACGCCCACCTTCTGGCGAACAGCGTACATGTCGCAGAAGGGCAACTCGTGGCAAAAGGGCAGATTATTGCCCAGATCGGCGGCAAGCCATATTCAGCAGGAGCGGGGTATTCAACCGGATGTCACCTTCACTTTGAGGTTCACGGAGCCCGGAATCCGCTCGCGAAGTACTAAAATTGCTTGTATTTTGCCGATTTTTAACGGTCCGCCGCGGCGGGCCGTTGAGTTTTCATGCGAAACGCGTGTCAGCGGATTCGCAGGGCCGCGGCTTCCGCGGCATGGTGCTTCTGCGTGAGTTCTGCGCCTTCCAGGTCAGCAATCGTCCGGGCTACCCGGCACATGCGGTGATACGACCGCAACGAGAGGTTCTTCGCGTTCACCACGCTCTCCAGGAAGGTCTGCGCGTTCCCGTCCAGGGGGCAATACCGGGCGATATCGCGGTGATTTACGCCGCTGTTCGTGAGAACGCCCAACGGCTTAAGGCGCCCGGCTTGGCGATTTCTTGCCTCACGAACCGCGTTCCGCGCCTCGTGAAATTGCCGTATTTCTCCCGGCGCACGATTTGCCGTGCCGACCGTTTCCCGCGGAACGGATATCTGAATGTCCATGCGGTCCAGCAGGGGACCGGATACTTTCTTGGTATAGCGCGATATCTGTGCGGGGGCGCACTCGCATACGGTCTTGGGGTCCCCATAGTTTCCGCACGGACAGGGGTTCATCGCGCCGACGAGCAGGAAATCAGCGGGTAAAGTGCATGAACCTGACGCCCGTGATATGGACACTACGCCGTCTTCAAGCGGCTGTCGGAGGGCCTCGAGGACGTTTCGTGCGAATTCGGGGAATTCATCCAGAAAGAGGACGCCGCGGTGGGCGAGGCTTATTTCGCCGGGCCTCGGCCATGCGCCGCCGCCCACGACGGACACAGGCGAGGCGGTATGGTGCGGACTGCGGAACGGCCGCTCCAAAGCCGCGGGGGAGGCCTTCAGAAGCCCCACGGAGCTGTATATTTTGGCCACTTCTATCGCCTCCGGACGCGAGAGGGGAGGCATAAGGCCCGTGATCGCGCGGGCGAGTATCGTTTTTCCGGAGCCCGGAGGACCTTTCATCATGAGGTTATGGCCTCCGGCGGCGGCGATGACCAAGGCCCGCTTTGCGGTCTCCTGGCCCGCGATGTATGCATAGGAATCGTTAACCTTCTCCGGTACGGCCGTATCGTCGGATGATGCCGGTTCAAGGGGGGTTGCGCCGCTCATGTGCGCCACCGCCTCCGTCAGGGAGGAAACTCCGATTACCTCTATGTTTCCCGCGAAAGCGGCCTCCGGAGCGTTCTCACGGGGGACCATGATACGCCGGTATCCTGAATTTGCCGCGAAAATGGCCATGGAGAGGACTCCGTTCGTCGCGCTGACCGAACCGTCCAGGGCAAGTTCTCCCGCGAACAAGGTTTCCTGAACCGCACACCGGAGCTGCCGGGACTCCAGCAGATATGCGACTGCGATGGGCAAATCGAAAGCCGACCCCTCCTTTTTGAGGTCGGCGGGCGCAAGGTTTACCGTAAATCTCCGGTTTTTTGCCCGTGGATGCACTAAGCCGCTGTTCCGGATTGCGGCATTGATGCGGTCCTGCGATTCCTGGACCGCTTTATCTCCCAGCCCGACGATGGCAAGAGAGTGGATTCCGGGCGAAGAATCAATCTGGACGCTGACGGCGCGGGCGTCGATTCCCTGAATGGATGCGGAGAGGACCGTATAAGGCACGTCGGTGGCGCGTCCCTCGAGCGCCGGTATCGGTTATGCCGCCTTCTGCAGTTCGGCGATGCGGTCCTCGACGGCCGTAAGCTCTCCTTTGAGGTGGGCGATTTTTTCGCCGAGCTGGGCCGCAGAAATGAGGTCGCTCTGCGCCTCGGTAGCGTTATCCTCCGGAGCGTTGCTTCCCAGCTCATCGTGGCCGGCGTTGGTGCTCAGACGGTGCTCAAGCTCAATGATTTCCTTGCTTAAGGCAGCGCTGCGTTCGCGCAGCTCGGTCAGAGAGGTTTCGACTGAGATGGTCTTTCCCATATGCACGGTAGTTAGTGGTACCTCTCATTCTTGCTCCGGATTACAGGAAAATCAAGGGCCGGAAAGAAAAAGGGCGCTCGTGTGCCCCGTAAACAGCGTTATGCGTTTTTATGGGGGAGCGCCCTTGTTGAACTGGACCCGCAGGTGGTCCTGTTACCAAACCGCGAGTCTGGAATGTTCTGGTGTCATTATATGTCACTTGTGCCAATTGGCACAAGTGACATATGTGGACAACTTTGGCACAAGTTTTGTCACCATGCCAAAATTTGTCACCGAATATCACTACGTATACTGCGGATTTCTGTCCGGATGGTGACATGGTGACAAATTTGCCCTGTCACCGTGTCACCAAGTTATCAGACCGTTATGCACAATTTGGCACCGTTTCTGTCACCAGCAAAAATCGGGCTACACGCCCGATTTTTGCGATACTTCCGGAGATTATTTCAGTAGCTGATCTATCGCGAAGAACATGCTCTGCCGGGAGCCGGTGATGACCAGGTAGTTCACGCCGTTTGAGGCGGGAACAATAGCCCAGTCCACGCTCCGGTCAGCATAGGGGAAGTTGCGGTACCTGACGGGGATTTGGCGGTAGGTGGCGTCGGAGAACGTGCTCACCGTAGCGGCGGAAGTGTCATAGTCCAGGACATACGCGGCGTCCGGGCTGAAGTTGCCCGATTCCCACGACTCCATGGCCTGGCGCACGGCCGTTGCATCGGTTGCCTCAAGTACGAGCACCGCGGCGGGTTTTGTCTGAGGATTTTCCCCGTCAACGAGCCGTCCCGTCTGGTCGAAGATTTCCGATTGTCCGAACACCAGGAATGCATAGTCATCGCCGAAGGCGGTGACGGAAGTGCGTGTTTCCCCGCCCTCGCCGACCCAGAAGGAGGAGCTGATATGCTCCAGAATTTGGCCTGCGCTCTGTGCTCCGGAAAGCGCAACGCTCACGGCCGTTCCCTGGGTCGCAGTGCGCTCGTTCAGGAATGCGCGGTAGGCCTCCAAGCCGCTTCCTGCAGCCGACGGGATGCTGTTTACACCGAGCGTCGCCGAACGCTGACCGAAGTACGAGGTCAAATCCCTGACGGAGGGACGAAGGGTTGCGGATGTCGTCGGCGCCGGAGAGGCGGCGGGAGTCGGCGTTGCTTCGGGCTCGCCTCCAAGGAACGAGGAAACCAGCACGGCCAGCAGGCCGACGATGACCAGAACGACGAGACCGACAAGGATTTTCTTGCCCATTCCGCCACCGGTGGGTTCCTCGGGGATGGAAACGCCGGCGCCGGATGGCGGCAGGGGTACCGGAGGGGCGGGAGGAGCTCCCTTTTCCGCGTTCTGCGTGGGTTTTTGCTGAGCTGAAACGGGGGCGGGCGCCTGTCCGACGCGCAGCCGCTCAATATCCGCCTTCATCGTACGGACTTCGGACGTGATTTTGCCTTCGGAGGCGGGTGCGGATTCAAGCGCGGGTTTTGCGGCCACGGATCCCGGAGCCTTTGCCGGCGCAGGAGCAGGGGGCGCCGTGGGTGGGGTCGGCGGAGGCTTCACGGGCGTAGCGGCAGGGGGAGCGGGCACCGTGGGAGGGGGCGGCGGTGCGGCAGGGCGTGGCGGAGGGGCCACCGCGGGAGGAGGTTTGACGGCGGGGGGCGCCGCAGGAGGCGCCGGTTGCTTGGGAAGCGCAGAGGGCTGGGGAGGCTTCACCGGTGCCGGGGCAGGCGTCTGCGGACGCGGAACTGGCGGCGGCTGAATCCGCTGCGGCTGGGGTGCTGCGGGGCTTCCCGGAGGTTTCACGGGAAGGTTCTGGGGAACGGGAGCGGGCTTGGAGGGATTCTGCGGAGAAGCCGGAGCGCCGCCCTGCTGCGCGGCAAGGTCCTTGAGCATCGCCTGGATTCGGCTTTGCGACGAGCCTGCGGGACCGCTCTGATTTGGTGTGTCGTCAGCCATGAGTGCCGGTGCGTACGGAATTATTGTAGCACCGCATCTGCAGAACGAAAAACACCGGGCTGTGCACGCCCGGTGTTTTTGCGGCCATTCCTACGGACGGCGGTCACGGCGTCCGCCGTTCTCGCCGGACGGGCGCGGGGCGCGCCCCGTTCCCGGAGGGAGCATCGTCAGGTTGATGCGGCCCTTTTCGTCGATTTCGCGGACCCAGACGTGAACCGGCTGGCCGACTTTGAGACGGTCCGAGGGCCGCTCCACGCGCTCCGCGGCAATCTGGGACACGTGTACCATGCCGTCCAGGTCGGGCGTTATCTGCACGAAAGCGCCGAAGTCCATCAGTCTGACCACGGTTCCGTCGAACTCGTCTCCTGGCGAGGGTTCGTACGTCAGTTGCTCAATGCGCTTCACCGCGCGTGACATGCCGTCCGCATCGGCGCACGTGATGAACACCGTCCCGTCGTCCTCGATATCAATCGTGGCTCCCGTTTCCTCGATGATGCCGTTGATGGTTTTTCCGCCGGAGCCGATGACGGCGCCGATTTTGTCCGGGTTTATCTTCATGATGTGTACCCGAGGCGCATGCGGCGACAGTTCGCCGCGGGGACCGGCCAGAGCTCCGGCGAGCGTCTGGAGGATTTCCAGGCGGGCCTTGCGGGCCTGGACCAGCGTCTCGCGGACGATTTGCGGGGTGATGCCCTCCACTTTGACGTCCATCTGCATCGCGGTGACGCCGTCCTTTGTCCCGGCGACCTTGAGGTCCATGTCGCCGTGATGGTCCTCCGGACCCTGGATGTCGGTGAGAATCTTATAGTTCTTTCCCGACTCGTCCATCATGATACCCATCGCGATTCCCGCGGCGGGGGAGGCGATGGGCACCCCGCCGTCCATCAGCGCGAGCGTGGAACCGCACACCGACGCCATGGAAGACGAGCCGTTGGAGCCCAGAATTTCCGAGACGATGCGGATGGTGTAGGGGAAAGCCTCGCGGGAGGGGATGATGGGGATGAGCGCCCGTTCGGCCAGCGCTCCGTGTCCGATTTCACGTCGGCCGGAGCCGCCCAGCCGGCCCGTTTCGCCCACCGAGTAGGGCGGGAAGTTGTAGTGATGGATGAAGCCCTTCTTGGTCAGGTCGATTTCCATCGTCTCAATCCACTGCTCAAGCCCGGGCGCGGCGAGCGTGAGGACCGAAAGCGCCTGGGTTTCGCCGCGCTGGAACAGTCCGTTCCCATGCGTGTGCGGTATGGTCGCGACCTCGGCGGAAAGCGGCCGGAGCTCATCCATTTTCCGTCCGTCAACGCGGCGGTCCTTCTCCAGGGCGTTGCGGTGTACGACGCGGTCAATGGATTCCTCAAAATAGTGTTCCGCCTTCTTCAGAAGCGAGGACAGATCAGCGGAATCCTTGTACTTCTCCGCCAGATGGCCCATCAGCTCGTCCTTCACGCGGGCTTGGCCCTCATAGTGTTCTTTCTTTGACGGGGTGAAAATGGCGTCCTCAAGCTTGGGCTCGCAGAAGGCGTGTACCTCCTTGATGAACTCCCCGTTCGTTTCGCTCATGGCAAGCTCCGTCTTTTCGGTCCCGTGCTCGGACGCGATTTTTTTCTGCAGTTCGTTGAGCGCCTGCAGTGCCTTGAACCCCTCTTCAATCGCGTCGCCCATGATGTCCTCGGAAACGATATTCGCGCCCGCCTCAATCATGTTGATGCGGTCGGGGGTCCCCGAAACAATGATGTCCAACTCACCTTCCTGCCGTTCCTTGTACGTCGGGTTGATGAGGAACTTTCCTCCGACGCGGCCCACGCGGACGGCAGAAACCGGCCCGCCATAGGGGATGTTGGAGACCATCAGTGCGGTGGAGACGGCGAACAGCGCCGGCATGTCGGGGTCGTTTACGCCGTCGAACGACAGGACGGTTGCGACGCACTGCACCTCGTTCCGTCCCCGCTGGTCAAAACGCGGGCGGATGGACCGGTCGATGACGCGTCCGGTCAGGATGGCCTCCTCGGACGGACGGCCCTCGCGCTTAATCCATTTGGAGCCCTTAATCTTGCCCGCGGCGTAGTACTTCTCTTCGTAGTCCACCATGAGCGGGAAGTAGTCCCGCTCGGTGACGTTGCCCAACACCGCCGTCGCCAATACGGTCGTTTCCCCGTACTGGACCACGACCGAACCGCTCGCCTGCTGGGCGAGCGTGCCGAGTTTGACCGTCAGCGGTTTTCCCGCGAACTCGGCGGAATACGTTTTTTCTGCCATTGTGAAGACGCGGCAGGCGGAAGAGTACTTAGAACTTCACCTCTGGGCCGCACGGCGGCGCAGAGGCAAAGCACTAACTACCCGGATCCGACGCCCGCGTAATGAACCGAATTACGGGAGGAAGTATGACACAAAACACCCGTCCGCGCAATGCGGACGGGTGTTTTGGGCGGTGGGACTACATCCAGAGGAGGTAGGCTGCCACGACGACCACGACGACCACGACGACCCACAGGAGCATCTTGCTCTTGCCCTGGGGTTTGTCGCCCATCGGCGCAGGTGCCGGCTGGGGAGCCGGGGATGCCGGCTGTTGAGGTGGTACGGGATTCGCCATTGGTTGGTTATCCATACGCCCGATAGTAGCACTTTTCCGGCGGGTGTATGTGGATATCGTCCGCTATCGCTCCACGGATTCCGGAGCAGCCGGCATTGCGAACGGCCACCATCCGCGCGGCTGGGCGAGGGCAAGATATCCGCTGACGACGATGACCGCGGTTACGCCCCAAAGGATTACCACATGCGCGCGGTGACTGTGGTGGGAAAGGGGCTTCATGGTGACTCTTTCAGCAGCCAGGAGTCAGGATCCGATTCGAAACGTAGACAGAATTCCGAGGAAGAGCTCTGTTTTATCGGAACCGTCAGGCGACATCAGTTCAATAAGATACTCGTTCCCATTCCGGGAGAAAGACGTTCGCCAAATGAGCGCGGTTCCGGGAGTACCCGGGTCGGTGATAGACGCTATGTTCCCGATCTGATACGGGACACTCGATCCGTCCACCGTCGCCTCTTCGGTTTTGGGCTCAAATATCTCACTGATACCGCTGCCGGGTTGGTCTACCCATACGGTAAGCTTAGGCGGTCCCTCGCCGTACAATAGCACGTAGGTCAGGCCGGGTTCTGAATTTCCTTCCTCACGCAGCGCCCCGATCTCCGCCGGGTATCGAAACGAAAACTGAAACTCGTCATTTTCATACCGTTCCCAGGCTTCGGTCGGGTCGGGAGTTTCGGCGGGCATGACCGCCTCTCCCGGGTCGTCCTCCAGTTCCTCAACCGGTGCCGGAGGCGGGAACGGCCAGAGCCCCTGCTCCCGCGCGTACGTGGCGTATGCGCCGGCGAGGACGACGACCGCAAAGATGACCGCAAGCCAGGTGAGCGTCCTGTTCGGCTTTGCGGCGCCGGCCGCAGGGGCCGGAGGCGTTGCTACGGGAGCGGGAGCCGGTTGGTTTTCCATATGCTCCAGTATAGCACCACGCCGCCCGGAGGCGGCGTGGAAAGATTACGAGGACGAGCGGTTCCGCGGAGGCATGAATTCGCCCTTGGGCGGCTGTGCCTGCGGCGTGTTCTGTTCCTCGGACGCCGTCTTTTTCCGTCCGGTACCCCGTCCGCCGCCGCGCCGGCGGAGAGCGCCGGGACGCAGGAGCACCTTCTTGTTCTCGTCCAGGTCCATGAAGTTATTCGTAGTCTCCTTGAGCTTCAGCGACGTTGAACGGCCGAAACTGACCACTTCCACAATGAGGCCGAGGAACTGCAGGTACTGGACCAGCGGGACGAAGTCGCCGTCGCCGGAAATGAGGACCACGACGTCCAACTGTTTGGACATGCCGATGGCGTCCACCGCCAGTCCCACGTCCCAGTCGGCCTTCTTGGCGCCTCCGGCAAACACCTGCAGGTCCTTCATTTTCAGCTCAAAGCCGCTCTTGTGGAGCGCGTCGAAGAATGACTGTTCTTCCTCGGTTTCCCCGCCTTTGACGACGTACGCGAGCGCACGGACCAGCTGCCGGTCTCCGACGGCGGTTTTGAGCAGTTCGGCGAAATTTACCCGTGCGTGGTACAGGTTCTTGGCTGAGTGGTACATGTTCTGAATGTCCGCGAACACGCCCACGCGGTGATTGCTCCTTCTCTGAATGGTAATACGGTCGGTCATATGTTTTGGAACGCCACCGCTCCCCGGCAGGGGAGCGGTGGAGGGTTACTTGAGTCCGAGTTTCTTGACGAGGCGGTCGTACCGCTTCTCGTCCACGCGCTTGAGATAGTCCATCAGCCGCTTGCGCTTGGCGACCATTTTCAGCAGTCCGACGCGCGAGCTGTTGTCCTTGGCGTGCTTGCGCAGGTGGCGGGTAAGCGAATCGATTTCGGCCGTGAAGAGCGCGATTTGCGTCTCCGGGGAGCCGGTGTCCTTGTCGTGGATACGGTGCTCCTCCAGGAGCTTGGCTTTCTTCTTCGGGGTCAGCATTGAATGTCACGCGTTGACCAGTCGGGACCGGTCAGGCGTCGTTAGATGTTACGCGGTAATTATAATACCACGCCCCGGAAAATAAGCCAAGACCTCCCCGATTTGGCATTGTGCGACGCGGAGCCTATACTTTGGCATATGCCTGCGGTCAAACAGCTGAAGCACGAATATCTGGAATATCTGGAAATAGAGCGCAACCGCTCTCTGAAGACCGTGGAGAACTACGGCCGGTATCTGGACCGCTTCATCACGTTTCTGGCGAACACGTCCGGTGAGGACCTGGACGACATGACCGAGGACAACATCCGCCAGTACCGCCTGTGGCTGAACCGGTACAAGGACCCCGACACCGGCCAGCCGCTCAAGCGGGTGACGCAGAACTATCACATCATCGCCCTGCGGAATTTCCTCAAGTACCTGACCAAGCGGGGCATCAAAGTGGTCCCGCCGGATCGCGTTGAACTGGGCAAGCAGGAGGACCGGCAGGTGACGTTCCTGGAACCGTCCGAGCTCAAGCGTCTGGTGGATGCGCCCGAGGGCGGCGACTTGGCGGACCTACGGGACCGGGCGATGCTTGCGGTCCTGTTCTCAACCGGAATGCGGGTGTCCGAGCTGTGCTCGCTGGACCGGGATATGCTCTCCGCCGAGCGGGGAGAGCTCGCGGTGCGGGGCAAGGGGGGCAAGGTGCGGCCCGTGTTTTTGTCCGACGAGTCCCGGGAACGGCTCGCGGCATGGCTGGACAAGCGGACGGATGCGGACGGTGCGCTCTTTATCCGCATCCCACGGAACAAGGCGTTCGCCAAATACGACGACCTGCGGCTGACGCCCCGCTCGGTCCAGCGCATCGTCAAACAGCATGCGGTCGCCGCGGGCATCGTCGGCAAAAAGGTTTCTCCGCACACCTTGCGCCACTCATTCGCCACGGACCTGCTCCGCAACGGGGCGGATATCAGGTCCGTGCAGGAAATGCTCGGCCACTCGTCGGTCACGACCACCCAAATCTACACCCACGTCACCAACAAGGGACTCAAGGAGGTTCACGAGAAGTTTCACGGGAAGAAGTGACGGCCGGTACACGGGATGAGCCGTTCCGCGCCGTAATCCTTGCGTTATCCGCGGTTTTTTGATAGAATTGACGGGTATTGCTCGCTAAACGTCCGCTATGTACGTCCCTGTGCCGCCTCCGGCGGTTTCGGGAGAATGGATAGAGGACAACGTGTAATGAACGACACGCACGAGCACAAGTACGAGAACGGTAAGTGTGAGTGTGGTGCTGAGGAGGCCGCTTCGGCCCCGGAGGCGCCCGTAGCGGAAGCTCCCGCAGGGGACCAGCCGACTGCCTAAGAATCTCTCGCAGAAATACAAAGACGGGCCATACGGCCCGTCTTTGTATTGATGTGCACCATGAGGAGTCATCCTCCGGTCGAACGGCTCACGGTCTGAGCCGTTCGCCTCCGGGCTCCTGCCCTCGCGGTCGCACCTGCTGGCGCGACAACGCTCCGGGCTTCGACTCCTCATGGTTTGAAGACGGCAAGAATAAGACGGGCCGCAGGGCCCGTCTTATTCTTGTAGTGCACCCATGAGGAGTCGAACCTCAATTTCCGGCTTCGGAGGCCAGCGTCCTATCCATTGAACGATGGGTGCGATGTGGGCGAGGTCGGAATCGAACCGACATGCCCTTGCGGGCAGGGGATTTTAAGTCCCCCGTGTATACCAGTTCCACCACTCGCCCGGCATACCGCCGGTCTACAGAGGAATGTGCGGGTTCACCGTCCGTACGCGTGCCAGTGCCTTGCGGACCCAGCCGGGGTTGTCGGCGTACCAGCGCACCGTCCGAGGTAACATTATACCGTATTTTTCGCGGCATTTCCAGCCCAGCGACTTTCCGATATGCGCGGCATCCATCGCGTACCGGCGGTCGTGGCCGGGCCGGTCCGCCACGAAGGTCACCAGCGACCGCGGTTTGCCCAGCGTGTGCAGGATGTCGTGCGCGATGCGTATATTGGAGCGTTCGCAATCCGCGCCGATATTGTAAACCGCTCCCGCCTTGCCGCGCAGGAGCACGCGTTCCACCGCACGAACGTGGTCGGTTACATGAATCCAATCGCGCACATTGCGTCCGTCGCCGTACAGCGGCAACGGCTTGCCGGCGAGCGCGCGCAGGGTCATGAACGGAATCAGTTTCTCGGGGTACTGGTTCGGGCCGTAATTATTGGAACACCGCGTCACGCACGCCCGGATACCGTACGTTTCATGATACGCACGAACGAGGACGTCGCCCGCGGCCTTGGATGCCGCATACGGACTCCGCGGGTCCAGGGGTGTATTCTCGCGGAACGGCCGGCCGCCGCGGAGGGGGAGTGAGCCGTACACCTCGTCGGTGGAAACGAACACGGCGTGCATGCCGGACGTCCTGACGGCTTCCAGGAGCGTCTGGACGCCCTGGACGTTGGTCCGTACGAAATCTGCCGCTCCGCCGTGTACACTGCGGTCCACGTGCGTTTCCGCGGCAAAATTCACCAGATGCGTGGGCCGGTACGACGCGAGGGCGCGTCCGACCGCCCGGGCATCGGCGATATCCGCCTTCACGAACGCGTACCGACGGTTTCCGGCGGCATCGGCGATATTCGCGCGCAGTCCCGCGTAGGTCAGCGTGTCCAGATTCACGACGCGGTCGCGCCTGTGGCGCGCAAGCCAGTGCCGTATGAAGTGACTTCCGATGAAACCGCACCCGCCCGTCACCAGGATTGTTTTCCTTGCTGTCATTGCGCTATTCCCCTGTGGCCCGCGACGAAAGTTTTTTCTCCATTGCCCAATGGACGGTGCGTGCCAGCGAGGGAAACGTTCCCGCATCGGACCAGAAGCCCTTTACGTATTCCGCGCGCATCCTGCCGGACCTGATGTAGGCGTTGTTCACGTCGGTTATTTCAAGCTCGCCGCGCCCGGACGGACGGCACCGGCGGACGATGCCGAATACCTTGGAGTCGTACTGGTACAGACCCGTGACCGCCAGGGAAGAGGGGGGATTTTTCGGTTTCTCCAGAATGCGCGTGACCCGGCTCCCTGACAGTTGAGCGACGCCGAACCGCTGGGGGTCGGGCACTTCCTTGAGGAACACACGTGCGCCGGTGCGGAACGACCGGACGGCGGATGCGAACCGGTCCTCAAAGACGTTGTCCCCCAGAATGACGGTCACGGGCTCCGTGCGTGCGAAGTCTTCTCCCAGAAGAAGCGCCTGAGCGATGCCGCCGGCTTCGTCCTGCACTTTATACGCCAGCCGGGCGCCGAACTGCGCGCCGGAGCCGAGAAACTCCACAAAGTGACCCGCGTGCTCACGCCCGGAAACGATGAGGATGTCGCGGATTCCCGCGTCCAGGAGCGTCCGCAGGGGATACATAATCATCGGCTCGTCGTAGACGGCGATGAGGTGCTTGTTGGTTACGCGGGTCAGGGGCGCCAGGCGCGTACCCATGCCGCCTGCCAGGAGGATGCCTCTCATACCGAGAAGAATCGGGGAATACGCCGGGCGCGTCAATCATTTGACGTACCGCATTTGTCCCCGTATCATGCGGACGTTCATTTTCGCCGAGGTGGTTATGGATATCGAGATAGACGACATGCTCGAAGGTCCGGACCGCATGGAGATGGAGGCGGTGCTGGAGTTCGCGAACTTCACCATCCACGACATCACCCGTTCGCCCGTTCCCGGGCATATCAGGCGGTGGATAGACGACATGCCGCCCTCCATGGTGGGCGAGGCGGGGCTCCGGCACCCGCGGTACTACCGGGTACGGACCAGCGTGGGGTCCTTCGGCGTCCTCTTCGGGCCGTACCCTGCGGTGGACCTGTACGGGACCGGTGTCCGGGTCGCGGACATCGTGGCGAAGATTCCCGAGACGACCGAAGGGTTTCCCTTCCTGCCGCTCCGGGACCTGGATGCCGTGGTGAACCTGTGGCAGCGCCTGCTGGAACTGCAGGCGGGAACGCTTCCCGAATGAGCGGGTCGCTGTGCGCGGCCCGCTTTTCTTTGCTATTGAGATAACTTTAACGGCTCACCGTCTCGGCGAGGGTCCCGTGAGGGTCGCCCCGAGGGCTCCCAAGATAAATCAACGGCTCATCTCGTGAGCCGTTGATTTATTTTGGGATACGGGTCGCGACCCCACTTGGGTCGCTGTCGAGCCGTTAAAGTCAGATGAGGCGGCGGGGAGAATCGAACTCCCGTATAGGGGTTTTGCAGACCCCTGCCTTACCACTTGGCTACGCCGCCGGTGTTCTGTTAGAGATTCTGCCTGACCTTCTCCTCTTCGTACAGTTCCAGGACGTCGCCCTCCTTCGCTTCAGTCTGCGCCTGCGTGATATCAATGCGAAGACCCGCCTCCAGACCCTCCCGCACCTCGGTGACATCCTCCTTGTTGTGCTGGAGCTGGACCACCTTTCCCAGGCGCACGGTCTTGCCGTCGCGGACGACGTCCGCAAGACATCCGCGGACCGCTTTGCCTCCCGTGACCTTGCCGCCGAGAATCTGCTTCGTGCCCTCCTTCTTGAACAGCGCCAGGATGCGGAGCTTGCCGAGCACGTTGCGCTTCAGCTCGGGAGCGAGGAGGCCGCTCAGTTCTTCGCGGAACGACTCAATGACCTCGTAGATGACGTCGTGCGTCACGATTCGGATGCCTTCGCGTTCCGCCATCTTCGCCGCCGAGGGCTCGATGCCGACCCGGAAACCGAAGATGACCGCGCCCTTGGCGGTCGCCGCCTTGATGTCCTGTTCCGTGACGTTGCCGACGCCGAATTCCACGACGCGGTACGCCACGTTCTCGCCGGCAATATCCTTGACGGACAGCTCCAACGCTTCCAGCGAGCTGGTCACGTCAGCCTTGAAAATGACGTTCAGTACCTTGGTGTCCGCCGGATGTTCCGCACGCAGCGATGACCGGAAGTGCTCAAAGGGGGGAGCGGACGCGACGGAATCCGCCGCCCATTCGTCCGCGACTTTCTTGATGTCCGTGGCGCGGAACGGGCGGCCGAGGTCCGGCGCAGAGGTCCAGCCCAGCACCAGAGCAGGCTGGGAAGGCAGGGCTTCGGTCAGCGTTCCGCCGTTGAAATCCTCCATGCTCCGTACCTTCCCGGTGACGGAACCGACGACGATATAGTCGCCGACATGCAGAGTGCCGTCCTGGACGAGCGCCGTTGCGATGAACCCCCGCCGCTTGTCCATGTGCGACTCGACAATCACCCCCGTCGCCGACTTTGCGGGGTCGGCCGTCAGGTCGTTCAGGTCGGCGACCAGGAGCACCATGTCCAGAAGTTCGGGGATGCCCGCTCCGGTCTTCGCGGAAATTTCGGTCACGGGAACGTCGCCGCCCCAACCCTCCACCAACACCTCGGCTGATGCGAGGTCCTGGCGGACCTTGGCGGGGTTAGCGCCGTCCTTGTCCATCTTGCTGATGGCGACGATATACGGCGTCTCCGATTCCCTGATGATGCGGATAGCCTCTTCGGTCTGCGGTTTCACCGATTCGTCCGCGGCGACGACGAGGATGGCGACGTCGGCGACCGTGGCACCGCGCGAGCGGATGGCGGAAAACGCTTCATGGCCGGGCGTGTCCAGGAACGTGATGAGGCGGCCGTTCGCGGTCGCCTGATATGCGCCGATGTGCTGGGTGATGCCGCCGGACTCTCCCGCGACGACGTTCGTTTCGCGGATGGCGTCCAACAGCTTCGTTTTCCCGTGGTCCACGTGCCCGAGGACCACCACGACGGGAGGCCGGACGTTCGCCGGAGCATTTTTTGCGGTATCCGTAGCCATATGCGTCATATAAAAATAGCATTTTTCGGGCATTTCGGCAAGTTTTTCCGCGGATTACGCCGAAAAAAGATTCCCTTTTCAGGGGGAATCTCCTGGCACCCGCCAGGCGGAGCGGGACAGCCCGCTACTTTACGCGTACGAACCTGGTGTTCCAGGCGGCGTACTTGTAGGTCAGGTCGTTCCGGAGGTAGACACTCACGCGGTACCATCCGGGCCGCAGTGCGGCGATTTCTTCGGCCGATACCACCGGGATGACCAGTTCCTCGTCACCCTGCCCGGCGACTGCGGATTTCGTGTCCTCCAGAACGGGACGGACGTCGAATGCGAGAACTGTACGGGCGTCGTCCACGTATTCGAACACCGCACGGACGGTCAGGGGGCACGTCGCGGTTTCGCCCGACAACGACCAGTCCAGATGCTTGCGGGAGATGGTGATGGTCAGTGCGTCATCCAGTTCCATGCGGGAGGGGATGAGCGAGTTGCATCGGTCGCAGGCGGAGCGCAGGTAATCCGTCCCTTCCTCGCCCGTGAGCTTCGGCGGCTCGCCCGTGACGTGAGCGCCCGACTGCTGTGCCGATTCGCCGGCGGGCAAGGGGGCGTCCAGCGCCTTTCCCTGCGTTTCCGACGGGTCTTCGGACACGTTCTGCAGCGCCCATACGAAGATGTACGCGCCCAGATTGCCCGTGCGGGGCATCGTCCTCGCCAGCTCGCGGTACGTCAGCTGGACGTCCTCCGGGCATCCGATTCCCGGAGTGTACGCGAAGTTCCTGAACTGCATGATCTCGTTGACCGCGCCGCACAGGTCCATCTTGTACGCATCCTGGTTGAACAGCCGGAATTCCGAGCCGCCCATCCGCTCGTAGAACAGGAAGGCGTACCGGATGCGGCCGCTCTCCGGATTCAGGTAAATCCAGAGCATCAGCGGCACGAACCGCTGCCCCTCCACCATGCCCAGGGCATGCGGAGGTCCGTGAAGCTGGAATACTCTCGACATGTCGCCGTAGAATCCGCCGTTGGAGCGGAAAAGGAGGCCCGGCGACTCGGTGTTCATGAAGAACCATTCGTCGGCGATGTCGGCGAAGCGCTCATCGACGAGGTCCTTGAACTCGTTCTCGGGCGTGGAGGGGTCCATGTCGCGGATCCGCCAGAACGCCACGATGAGCGCATCGCGCTCGGCCACCAGACGGTCCTGTTCGGCCGTTTTCTCCGGAGAATCGGGACGCTTTGCGAGCTTCTTGAGTTCCTTGTTGACCTTCTCGATTGCCTTGCGCTCGTCCTTGGTCACGAAGTACCGGTACCGGAGCAGGAAGTTCTCCGCCGTGTCGGCGGGGATGTGTCCGGTATCCTCGGCGCGGGCCGCTTGGCCGGAAAAACCGAGTCCCGCCACCAGGGCAAGAATCAGCAGCTTACCGCGCATCGTCATCCTCCGTTTTCCGGGGCGCCGCCAGCATGTCCTGGTCCAGGCGCAGGATGTGCGTGGCTTCGCCGTTGAGCGAGTACTCGATGCCGACGAGGACCGGCGCGGGGAGCTCCCGTCGCCCGGCCATGTCCGCCTTCGACGGCTCGCTGAACGGGCGTGACGCGATGCGGTGTCCCTGACGGAACACCCAGACGCCGCTCTGGTCCAGCAGCCAAACGCGCAGGGGCTCGGCGAGGATGTGTTCGCCGCTCCGCCCGTCACGCACGGTCCGCCACGCGATATACGCGAAGGCGTCCGCACCGGTGTGGGCGCGGTCCAGCGCATCCTGCTCGTCCTTGCGGTGCCAGCTCAGGTCGGAAACCGTGCGGATTCCGGACCGTCCCTGGTTCCGCGAGCGGCACGAGATGACGGGAACCTGACGCGCGAGCGTGCGGACGTACTCGTCCGGCGCATCGGGGTTCTGGTATTCCGTCACGGTGCCGACGAACGCCGTGCAGTAGTCGTCCACGCGGAATTCCAGCTGTTTGGTCACGGTGACCCGCCAGTCCTGCGTATCGGGAATGTCAGCGGCGCCGACACTCCCGGTCAGGAGGGCCAGCATCAGGAATACTGACATGTTCCACCTTCCTTTTCAGGGAACGTAATAGGATTCACGATATACCCGTCAGGGGGGCTGTCAATGCGTTTGTACGCGCGGAAAAAGGAAAAGCCCCGCTCGCCGGTGGCGAGCGGGGCCGAACTCAGAAGTTGACGCCGATGCGGAAGTTAAACCTCCAGGTATCGGGGTCGAACTTCGTGCGTGCCCATTCGAAGTTCATGGGCAGGAACAGCCAGGCCTGCAGGCCGAATCCGTACGCCCATTCGTGCCGGGCGGGGAAGCGGTCGTTGCTGAACTGGGTGACGGCGTAGTCGCCGAACATGATGCCGCGGACCTGGAAGGGGATGGCCCCGAACAGGGCGACGTCGGCGAACGGGAACCGGAGCTCCGCGCTCCCGTATCCGACCCGGTTGCCGGCGACGCTGAAGTACGGGTAGGTGCGCAGCGTATCGCTGCCGCCCAACAGCATGAAGTCGCCGTTCTCCCGGGTGCTGTACAGGCCCGCGGCCCGCACCGCGAACAGGGAAGACTCCGTCAGACGCAGGTAGCGCCGCGCGTCCACGTATCCGGTCATGTACGACGGTGAGCCATCCAGGCCCGGTCCGAACTCGGCCTGGGCGCGGAACGCCGTGCCGTGCTGCGGGCCGTACGTACTGGGACTGTACAGGACGGTGTCGTGGACGAATGCCGTCATCAGCCCGATGTTGGTCCTGCCGCTGGACGACTTCAGGAAGTCGTACATCTGCAGGTCGCTGGGCGGGATGAACGCCAGGTCCTCCTCGGGGATGTTGTCCAGCTCGAACGGAAGCAGGAACGACTGGCGCCGCGGGCGGATGCCGAACTCCACGCGGTCCCATTTGTTGAACGGGTACTGGGTGAAGACCGTCGCGCTCGTTTCCGAAAGCCAGGAGCTGTTCAGAACGAACTGCGGGTCCTTGTCGTTGGGCGCCGGGTACCGGGGCCGCTTACCCTCAATGCTGTAGAACTGATAGTAGAGGGGATAGCGCGTGTAGCTGACGCCCGTGCCCCAGTTCCACCGCCGGGACTGGTCCACGTACGTGTAGTTCAGATAGCGGTAGAACCCGCCCTGCGCGAACATGCCCTGGTGGGTCTTGTCGCCAAGGAGATTCTGCACCGCAATCCGGGAATACCCGAACATGCCCCAGTACGTGGATGCGCCCAGGTACACGTCGCTACCATAGAGCTTCCACCGGGCGGGCGGTTCGGTCGGGTGTTCCAGCTGCCGCCGGTCCAACTCTTCAGTAATCACCGCCGCGGAACGGAACGCCAGCTCCATGTTCTCGTCGGACGCCCCGACGACGCGCGTCGTGAGCGGCTCCTTCGTCGTGATGTCGAACAGTTCGAAGTTGGGATAGATGAAGCTCTGGTACTGGTCTTCTTCCAGGTACACGCTCGCGACGAGACGGTCGGTCTCGGCGCTGACGAAGTTCGGGGCGAAGACGCCCCCGTAGAACTCCGTCCACTGGCGCACGGTCTTGGTCGCCGTCTCCAGGGTGTACAGGTTCCAGATGCGGTCCTTCTCGTCCGAGGTGAACGCCAGGAGTTTCCCGTTCGCGGACCAGGACGGGGAATTGTCGTTCCACCGCCCGTAGGTCAGCTGTTCGGTCGTGCCCGTCGCCAGGTCCATCCTGAACAGCTTCTGGTATCCGCCGACGAACGCGACGTACGCGAGCGTGGAACCGTCGGGCGAGACCGCGGGGGCGCTGTTGAAGACGCCGCCGGCGGTGATTCTCCGGGGTTCCGGCTCCGCGTCGGCCAGGTTCACGGCGTAGATGTCGCGCCGGATGTTCCGTGCGGCCGAGAAGAACACGGTGCGGCCGTCCGGGCTGAACGCGGGCGAGAACGCCTGGTCCAGCGGAAGGTCGGTCCGCCGGGTGATTTTCTTGAGGTTCACGTCCAGGAGGAACAGCGCATGGTCACGGTTGTGCCGCGCGAAGAACGCGATGAGGTTGACGTTCTCCGCTTCGCGGAGCGCGTCGATGGCCTTCGTGTTCATGTCCAGTTTCGCCTGAATGGCGTCCAGTTCGGCCTGGTGCGCGGCGGCAAGGCCGGCCTTCTCCTCCGCGGAGGCGTCGCCGGCTTCGGACGCGCCCGCACGGCGGTTCTTCGCCGCGGCGAACGCCTCGTTCAGGCGCTCACGCTCTCCGTGCACTTCCTTCATTTTCTCCGCCCAGGAGGGCTCCTGCCACCAGTCGATGTCGAACCCGTTGAAGGGCCAGACGTTCAGCTGCTGCCCCACGATGTACTCGTAGGGCTTCGGCGGCATGTAGGTCGTCAGCACCTTCACCGGCGGAGGAACGCGGAACCGGTCGGTCCAGCTTTTCCTGCGTTCACGGTACGGGATGTACGTCGGGTCCTGCTGGGGAAGCGCCGGGGCGACCGCCAGCACGATGCCGTACTTGCGGTCGAACGTCAGGAACGCGACCGCCGACCCGTCCGGCGACGTCCGTACGGACGTCAGCGGATAGGGGAACGGCCGCTTGATGACCTGCCGTCCGCGGAAGCTGCCGGTCTCCTGGTACGGCTTGGGCCGGTCCAGCGAGTCCTTCGCCGCCTGCGCGGCCCAGTAGTCACGGTGGGCCCGGTCGAACGCTTCGGCGGTGGAAAATTCGCCCTGCGAGAGGTCGGAGAGGATTTCCACCGTATTACGGTTGCCGTGGTCCTTGAACAGCTGGGCGACCGTACGCATGACGGCCTCACGTCCGTACCGCGCCTCCAGGAACTCGAAAATCATCGCGCCCATGGAGTAGGGGTTCGCCATCCCGTAGGACAGCATCTGGAGCGTGGGGAGGCCGGTCATCGGATTCTTGGTGTTTGCCGCCGCGACGCGCTGCTGCATGCGGCGGATGTCGTCCCGGCTGTACGGCGCGTACATGTTGGCCAGGTAGTCCGCCGTTGCCTCGAACAGCCATCTTTCGGGAGTGCCGCCGCCGGCAAGTCCGAAGAAATGCCACCCGATCATGTCGAACTGGAAGATGTGCGTCAGTTCGTGCGTGTAGATGGTCCGGTTCAGGACCGGCAGGAAGTCGGGCTTCACCGCGAGGATGAGGTCCGTGTTCGGCAGCAGACGCGAGCCGCGGGGCAGGGCGTAGGCGCCCACGCCCTCGGGCATGAACGGGTCCGCGCCTGCGACGTGCAGGGACTCGAAGCCGCTGTGCGTGCGGGCCACGATGACGATGGGCCGCTTCTTCAGCTCGTGCTGAAGCTGCACGGACAGGAACTCGTAGGAGCCCTCCAGGTGCCCGACCAGGTCGGCCAGGTGCTCGCGGATGTCCGCTTCCTCCAGGTCCAGCGCGAGGTAGTAGTCGAAGTGCGCCGACTGGTAGTACTGCCAGTCGGCCTTCTCCCACTGCACCACGTTCTTGCCGAACATCTGGGCACGCGCCTGCGACGGGAACGCCGCCAGGCAGAAGAACAACAGTGCCAGGACGCTTCTGCGCATGGCTTCTCTCCTTCTCTTGTGAATGGAACTGTTAGGGCGAATCGTAGGGAAATGGCCAGTGTATGTAAAGGAGTGTCAACCCCACACCTATCCGACAGCGGCTTCCGCATGTTTCCTGCTATTTCGCATGCCGCTTGATGCGCCTTTGAGCGAGAGAATTTACCGCACTTCTACCGGAAGCGGCCGGGAACAATCTGTCGGATAGTGAGGGGTCAAGAGCGCGAAAAAGCCCCGGTGTTTCGGGGCCTGTCCGGTCACCGGTCCAGGCGGAGCCTGAACCCCTCGGTCGTTACCGCGTATCCGCGGCGCAGGTACATCGCGCGGGCGGTCCGCCGCTCGGGATTGTTCGGGTCCGAGGTCAGTTCCACGAGTTTGCAGTCCAGGGCGCGGGCCTTCTCCTCGGCAACGTCCATCAGGAACTTCCCGTACCCTCTGCCGCGGTGGTCCGGATGCACCCAGACGTCCTGGATGTTTGCTTTGCGGTCGCCGGTGGGCCCGCCGTTCCACCAGATGTCCATGATGTACAGGCGCAGGTGGCCGACGATGCTGCCGTCGTCTTCAATCGTGAGCGTGTAGAGCTCGGCCCCGTGGGGCGTGATGGTTACTGACGGCGTTCCGTCGCTATTCATCGCGGTCCAGCCTTCCGCACGGCGCAATGACGATGCCCCGCATGGACGGGGGATAGATGAAGCGCTTCGCGGTGATGGCCCCTTCGGACTCTTCCTGCTCACGCAACTCCATCCAGTTCCAGTAGTCCTGCTCGCCGATCTCGCAGAGCCAGGACAGAAAGTGCCGTGCGGCGTCCGGATTATCGAACGCGATGGTTACGTCCGAACCTTCGGGACGCTGTGTCGCGGCGCCTTCCGATGTAATTGCCATTGACACCTCATTTCGTAAACGTGCGGGTTGATAATAGGCTTCAAACATGATAAAATCAACGCGATTTTTGGTTTGGAGACGTGGCTGAGTGGTCTAAAGCGGCACGGTGCTAACGTGTTGACGGGTTTACCCCCGTCCGGAGGTTCGAATCCTCCCGTCTCCGCAGTGGCAATGGAGCGTCCCAAAGTCCTCATCACCGGCATCAACGGGAAAATCGCGCAGGTGCTCGTGCGCGAACTTTCGGGCGAGTGGGATATTTACGGCATAGACTTGGAAGGAGACGGGGAGCGGACGCTCGCGGCCGACCTTTCGGACTGGCATCAGCTGGAAGACGCGTTCGGACGCATCGGCCGGCCGGACGCGGTCATTCATCTGGGGGCAATCGCATCCTCGCGCGCCTCGTGGGACGACGTGCTCAAGAACAACATCATCGGCACGCGGTACGTGTACGAGAACGCCAAGAACATCGGCGCGGGGAAAGTCATCTTCGCCAGTTCCGTGCATGTGATGGGCGGGTATGATTATGAGTACCTTGGTTCGGGCAAGCTGCTTTCCGCGGATGCGCCCATCCGCCCGGACGGGGACTACGGAACGAGCAAGGCGTTCGGCGAGGCGCTCGCCCGGCAATACTGGGAGAACTACAGGCTGCCGTCGGTCTGTCTGCGTATCGGCAACGTGACGCGGGAGGACGACCCGCGCGGCGATGAACGTCTGATGGCAATCTGGCTCTCGCACCGCGACCTGGTGCACCTGATGCACCGGTGTCTGCTCGCGGACGTGGACTACGGGGTGTACTTCGCGTGCTCCGGGAACACGACGAGGTTCTGGGATCTTTCGCTCACGGAACGGGATTTAGGCTATGAATCCCGTGATGATTCTTCAAGGTTATAGCTCCGCACCGCTCCACGAAAGCTCCGCCCGCCCTCTGTTGGGCGGGCTTTCGTTCCGCTCAGGGATTGGTGATTTCGCCCGATACCGTCGTTACCGCTCCGCTCCTCGTTCGCCGTAACATGAGTACGGCTCACTCCGGTACTCGCT
>DASPGX010000020.1:0-19740 GCA_035620375.1 Minisyncoccota bacterium
AACGGCACGGTCACGGCCGGCACCAACAACTGCACGCTGTTGGCGGCTGCCTCCGGCGGCGGTTCCGGCGGCTGGGCCATGTATCTCCCGCTTCTCGCGCTGGCCGCCCTGGGTCTGGCCATCTACGTGAAGCCGCGCAAGGTAGTGTAGCCCGCAGTTCACCTGCGGAAAGAAAAACGCCCCGCGAGGGGCGTTTTTCTTGTCTTTAATCGGTATATATTGTATAGTATGCCATCGTTCGCGAAAAGGAGAGGTTCATGACCGAGCGGAACAGTGGTCCGGACATCAACGCCAAGGCGCTCGCCGGCATCGGCATCAGGCTCGTCCTGATTCCGGTCCTGATTCTGGTTGCCCTGGCATGGCCGGGGCCGGTCAGGGTCTTGTGCTTCGCCGCCATCCTGGTGCTCGTTCTCTGGGCCGGGTACTCGGCCGTGAAGCTCATCCCGCCATCGGATAGGAGGCCCTTCTGATGGAGCGCCTGAAGAAGTGGCTCCGTGAAGAGGGCAAGAAGCTGGCGGTCATCCTGGCCCTCGGCCACACGCCGCTTGTCGGAGGACTCGGCCTGTTCGCCTTCTACGGAGGACTCAGGGCCGGTTGGTCCCGGCCCGGCGAATGCATGGTCCATATCCTCATGGGCATCATGCTCTTCTGGGCGGCGCGGAACATGTACCGGTTCTGGGACCGCAACACGGGCACCGGAGACAAGGCCGTCTGGGGCGCGAGCGCCCTGACGACCGCGTTCATCATGGCGTGGGCGGTTCCTTCCGGAGGTCTCACCGTCATTTCGATCGGCGGCATCTTCGGGTGCTGGGGCGGTGTCATGTTGTACCGGCAATTCCGCCTTTGGCGCCGGTCGCGGCGGCCGGCCGCGTGAGCCGTCCTGTCCGCGTTCTGGCATTCACCGCGCTCTGGTACGTTGCCGGAGCGGCGGGGAGTTTCCGGGTGACCGACTACGTCGCGTACTGCGCGCTCGTGGTTGCCCTGACCGGCGTCGCGAGGCTGTTTCAGCTGTCCCGACAGGAGTCCCGATGAGGGGCTCTTTGATTTTAATTCGCATAAGCGAATTAAAATCATCCCGAGGAGCAGAGCGAAGCGGATAGAGACGAGGGATTACCGCAATGATTACTGCCGGCACATCGTGCCGGATTTTGACTTTACCGTGATTTCATGCGATAATATGCCATTCGCACCCTGACAAAGGAAGGCGCAATGCACCGGATTCTGCTGATTCCGGCCGTCATCATGGCGGCCGCCTGCGGGACGAACAGTCCGACAAGCGTGGACGGGATTCCTCAGCGGGATTTGCAGTCCGCGCTCGGATTCCACATCAACGGCGGCCCGTACGTCGCCGACGGCGGCGTCGTGGTCCAGCGGCATGCCGATCTCGCGGATGCAGCGTGGCTCGCGCTGACGCGCGACCTGGCGGCCGCGGGCTACCGCATCGCCGACCCGCGGGACATCCGCGGGTACGTGGTTGTGTTCCTGCATACGCCCCACGGGCGCGACTCGCTCATCTATGACCGGGACGGCAACGAAGTCGGCGGGTGGTACGACTATCTGGGAACGCGTCTGCACGTTCCGGGCGACTATGTTGACCCGGACGGCTGGCTCGGCTTGCGGCCGGCGTCGCAGCCGCTCATCCACGAGATGACGCACCACTGGTGCTACCGCGAGTTCGGCCACTTCTGTCTCGCGCCCGACGCAAAGGGCAACAAGACCCTCCACGAGTGGGCCATGCCCGACGGCAACGAGCTCTGGCACATCCAGTGGCAGAACACGCCGGCGGCCTCGCGCGCGCTGTCGTCCGCGTTCCATTGCACGTTCGCGGGGGCGGAGTGATGCTCTGGGGGCTCGTCTACGGTGCTACGCTCACGGGGGCCTTCGTCGTTGCTTGGCTGTTCTTGGCGTTGTTCGTGCCTGCGGTCATGGTGCTCATACGCGACATATTCGCGCCGTTGCTGGACCGCCGGGAGATAGAGGAATTGATGGCCCGGGAGCGGGAGTACCTGGGTATTCCCGTCGACGTCCGGGTGGAGCTGTCGTCCGACCCGGGGGACAAGAGTCAGGCATGGCATGAGGAGGACGGCACCTTTGTTGTCCTCATCGCGCATCCTATCGCGAGCACGGTCCGGCACGAGATGTACCATGTCGCCCGTATGCTGTGCCGCTGGGGCGGGGTGTCGGGCTCCCAACTGTCGTACCTGTTCATCGAGGAGCCGCTCGCGCTCATGTACGAACTGTTCCATGTCCGCCCGGACTTCTGGAACCGGAGGACGGCGTGACCAGGACGGAGCGCATCGTAGCGGTCGCCGGCGTCGCCATCCTCTTCGGGTATTCATTCGCCATGTCGCCGGAAGGTTCCGGCGTCCTGGGCAGAACCCTGGAGGCTGCGGTCGTTACGCTCTTCTGGGTATCTCTGTTCCTTATCGGGGCTACCCTCAACAGCAGGAGACCGTGGAAGACGCGTCTGTTCCGCATAGCCGTTCTGGCCGTGCTGAACTACCCGATAGTCGTCATGCTGGTGTTGAACACTCCGGGACTCATCTCGGACTACTGGACGCCGACGTTGTCCGCGGAACAGGCCCTGCAGGCCGTACTGCGCGAGCGCAAGACCCTCGGCATTCCGGAGAAAACCGTCATCGGACTGAAACTGGTCAACGGGCCGGCCGGTGCCGAGACCTGGTGGTCCTACGCGGACGGTCCGTTCACCGTCATCATGTCCAAGAGCTCCGTCCGCGAGCACGTCATCCGGCATGAGATGTACCACGTCGCCCGCATCATGCGGTGCCGGTGGGAGGTCCCTCCGGGACAACTGGCCGCCGCGGCGTACCGGCTCCGGTACCTGTATCTGGAAGAGCCGCTGGCGGTCGTCTACCAGGCGACCCGCGTTCAGCTCGGCTTCTGTGAGTGACCCGACCCCGTCCCGACCTTCACCGGTCCGGACGGGGTTTCGCCTTTTCTGCGGACGCTGTTACGGCATCGAAACGGAGATTACATTCGATTTTCTCTCCGTGAAAATCGTCCTGAGGCAAGCATGCCGTAGGATTTCATATTTGGATGTCGGCCGGCGCGTTGCGCCGGATAATCCGTCCTGCTACGTTTCCGCGATGGCTTCCGCCGTTCTCGCCGTCTTCCTTGCAGGAATATTCGTCGCCACCTTCGGTTTTCCGTTCTCCATGTTGGCGTGGGCGGCCGTCTTCTGCGCCGCATGCGCCGGTCTTTTCGTCCGCTCCCGACAGCGACTTCTTGTGCTTGTAGTCGTGGTGCTCATTTTTGCGGGCGGCATGTTCAGATACGGGATTGCTGACCGTCCGACAGCGGTGCAATCGCATGCGGGAAGCGAAGCGGCAATCTCCGGGTACGTCGACGGCGATTTTGAGCTGACGTCATCGGGAGGGCGGTTCTATCTGCGTGCGACTTCCGTGGACGGAATCGTCGTGGCGGAACGCGTACTTGTACTGACCCGTGCGTGGCCGAGGTACGAGCGCGGACAGTTTCTGCGCGTTACCGGCCGCCTTGAGTATCCCGTCAATTCAGGCGACTTTGACTACGTTTCATATCTGAAGAAGGAAGGCGTGCGAATGCTCGCCCGGTATCCCGACATGGATGAGTCGGGTCCAGTATTGATGCCGGTGAGTGAGCGTATGCGGTACCGGACGTTTCTGTATCTGAACCGTGTCCGCGATGCCATGGCGGACGGCGTACGTACCGCGGTGCCCGAGCCCTCCGCCGCGTATCTGAACGGCATCCTCCTGGGAATGCGGTCGGACATCCCCGACGACCTTGCCGGCGCTTTTGCCGCGACCGGCACCACGCACGTACTGGCGATTTCGGGGTACAACATCACCATCGTCGCCCAGGGGCTCTTGTTGGCTCTGCTGTACGTCCTGGACCGCCGGAAAGCGGTCTGGGTCGCCGTTGCGGGCATTGCCGCGTTCGCTCTGCTCACCGGCGCATCCGCATCGGTTGTGCGGGCCGCCATCATGGGCTCGCTCGTCCTTGTCGCTCAGGCATTCGGCAGCCGGCTCAAACCCTTGCCGCTCATTATCGGCGCCGCCGCGCTCATGGCGGCATACAACCCGTACGTACTCCGCTACGACGTCGGTTTTCAGTTGTCATTCGCTGCGGTCGCCGGGCTTATCTACCTGACTCCGGTGATGGAGCTGTGGATTCCCGTGCGCGCACTGGGGCGGAACTTTGCGGGCATGCTTCATGCGACACTGGCGGCGCAGATTGCGACACTTCCGCTCATTCTGTATCACTTCGGGACGCTCTCGGTATACGCCCTTCCTGCTAACGTGGTTATCCTGCCCTTGATTCCGTATGCGATGGCGCTGGGCGCTGTCGCGGGTATCGGCGCGTTCGTCGCTCCGGTCGTCGGTCCCGTACTCGGATATCCGGCGCTTGCGGTTTCCGGCGCACAGCTTGCCGCAATACGTTCATTTGCCGTGTTGCCCGGCGCGTCGGTCTCTATTCCGCTGTCATGGGCTACGGCGGTGGTCTGCTATGCATTACTCGTCGTCATCGCGCGGCAATCCGGCCTCCGTCATACACAGCGGGAGCGGGGCGTCGCGTGATACAATAAAGGAGTTCCATGGCAGGACTCAATTTTCTCCGCGGTGAGGACGTCTCAAAGCCGTCCGCCCCGGCGCCGTCTCAGGCGCCTGCTCCTGTTCGCGCTTCCGGACCCTCGTTCAGGCCGGTAATCATCCTTGTTGTCGCCGCACTCGTGCTCGGCGCCGGCGCAGTCTGGTGGTGGATGACATCGTCCGTGCCGGTTTCCGCGTTCGCATTGGAGGCGAACATCGGCGACGCGGCCGGCATTCCCACGGATGCGACGTTCACGCTCACCAGCTCGGAGAACCTTTCCGAGGAGGATGTCGCCGCGCATCTGACCACGGAGCCGTACGTGTCGATGGACGTGAACCGGACCGGCAGGGGCACGTACGAGCTCACGCCCGTCGGCGGACTTCCGGAAGACCGTGTGCTCGCCGTCGCCATCGGCGGAGAGGTAGCGGACCGCGACTACGGCTGGGCGTTCCATGTGAAAGCACCGTTCAGGGTCGTCACCGCCATCCCGCGCCACCAGGCGACGTACGTCCCCGTGAATACGACCGTTGAACTGAAGTTCAACCGTGACGGCATCCGTGACGCGGAGCGGAATATCACCATTGAGCCGGAGGTGCCGGTCCAAATCCGCACGGATAACGATACGGTCACGCTGGTTCCCCAGCGTACGCTGGAGCCCGGCATGGTCTACACCGTCACGGTCCGCGAGGGCCTGGGCGCCGAGGGCACGGACGATACCGTGTCCGGGGAGCAGGTCATCAGTTTTGAGACCGCGGTGGATGAAGGGACGGGCTACCGGGGCTACTTCTCCCTTCAGCGGACGTTCTGGGACTTCCCGCCCGACCGCGAGCCGGTGTTCTCGGTTCAGGCGGGGGGACCTGTTACTTCGGTGGACATGGCGGTGTACCGGTTCAGCGACGCGGACGATTTTGCCGACTGGTACGGGCGCGTGATGCGTCCGGACCGCGGCTGGTCGCGGTTTAACGCCGTCAGCGGGGAGGAACTTCCCGCGGACAAGCGCGTCTGGACGGGTTCCGTCCCCATTGAGCGGGGCGAGCTGGATATCGTTGTCCGTGTTCCCCAGCAGCTCGGTGCGGGGTTCTATGCCGCGCGCATCCTCGCGGCCGACTCACCGAGTCCCCGGATGGCGTGGTTCCAGATGACGCCGGTCGTCAGCTATCTGGGTCTGGCCGCCGACAACACGACTATTGCGCTCCGCTCCACCCGTACGGGAGAGCCTGTCGCCGACGCCGAGATTCTCTACCGCGACCGGCGCCTTGCGCGCAGCGGACGGGACGGCGTCGCGTTCTTTGATACGCCGCAGGAACTTGTGACGACGCCCGATGCCGGAAGAGAGGTGTACTGGGGCTCTGTGGACGATTTTCTGACGGTCCGCGCGGGTGCCGACACGCTCATCGTTCCCGTGGAGCCGGGGTACGGATGGAATTACCGCATCACGCCGCCGGACCGGTTCTGGTCCTATCTCTCCATGGACAAGACGGTCTACCAGCCGACCGATACCCTGCAGTTCTGGGGCATTGCCCAGCAGCGTTCGGGAGAGGATGTCCGCGGCGACGAGGTCACGATTCAGCTCACCGACGGGTATTGGTATCTGGGTTATGGCGGCGACGTCCCCGGGGATGCCACGGTGTATGCGGAGACGACCGTCCCGGTTTCGGATTTTTATACGGTAACAGGCCGGCTGGACTTCAGCGGCCTTGAGCCCCGTTCCTATCAGCTGGTCGCACGGTACGGTGACGAGGTCATTATTTCGGAAATGGTGTCCGTCCTTGCGTACGTAAAGCCGGCATATTCGCTGACGCTGGAACCGGACAAGCCGACGGTGTACGCGGGAGAGCCGGTGACCTTCTCCGTCCGCGCCGAATTCTTCGACGGTACGCCCGTGAACGACCTCGCGGTCCGCTACGACGGATGGGACGCGTCCGGCGCGCGCCACGAAGGAACGGTGACTCTTGATGCGCAGGGCAACGGCGCGTTCAGCATCACCGTGCCGTATGCGGAGCGCGACTACTGGCCGCAGTATCTGAGTGTGCGGGCGAGTCCCGTGCGCAACGAGGAGGGCGACATATCGGCGAACTCATGGGTATACGTCTTCGGACCGTCACTGTATCTGGATGTGAATCAGACCGAGCGCGGGAGCGGTTCGTCCGCGCACTTTGACGGCAAGCTCCGGCAGGTGGACCTTGAGGCCGCCAAGACCGGACGTTGGTACGATGCGTCGCGCGACCCCGCGGTCGGCGGTCATCCGGTTTCCGCGACCGTGACAAAGGTCACGTACCACCGCGACGAAATCGGCAGACGCGAGGATCCCATCACGAAGACGACGTATCCCATTTACCGGTTCTGGTCTGAAGAGGCGGTTATCCGGTCCGAGACGCTCACGACCGACAGCGGCGGAGGATTCGGTTTTGATGTGGATATGGAGGAAGGATTCGGCTACCGCGTCGAATTCGTCGCCACGGACGCGGGCGGCCGCCGCGAGAAGGAGCTCCGCTATGCGTACCGCGCCGGCCGATTCGGGTGGATTTACGGCCAGGGCGGCAGCGGCGTCGGACTCAAGAATCCCGATGAGCGGGAGGACGGATACGGCGACGGTGAGGAATTCACCGCCCAGCTGTACGATATCTCCGGCAACGAACTGGAGGCCGGGCCCGGGCGGTTTCTCTTTCTCCGGATGGCCAACGGCCTGCATTCGTATGCCGTACAGGATGGGCCGGTATTCCGCGACAAGTTCAAGGCGGATTACGTGCCGAACATGCAGATTCTCGGCGTTTACTTTGACGGTCTACGGTTCCGCGAGACCCAACAGCTGAACTTCGCGTACCGGTTCGAGGACCGGCGTCTGAACGTGCGCGTGGAGCGGAACGAGGAGCGGTACCGGCCGGGCCAGCGCGCGGATCTGACCATCACGGTCACGGACCGTCAGGGACGTCCGGTGCAGGCCGAGGTGAATGTCTCGGCTCTGGACGAGGCGGTCTTCGCGCTGAATCCCGACGAACGCGACATCCTGACCGGGCTCTACCGGAATCTCTACACGCCTATCATCTCGCGGTCGTCCCACCGCGAGGCGCTCGGGGCGGGTGCGGAGTTCGGCGGATGCTTCCTTGCCGGAACCCGCATTCTCACGCCCGGCGGCGAGCGTGCCATTGAAGACATCCGGCCCGGCGACGAAATCATCACGCGGACGGCCGACGGACGCTTGGTACCCCAGCGGGTCGTCCGCACGACCACGCACATGATTCCCGGATATCTTGTCATCAACGGGCACATCCGCGTGACGGCGAATCATCCCATATTCGTGAACGGGGACTGGCTTCCGGCGGGCCGCATCCGCACGGGTGACGTCATGACGGCCGCGGACGGCAGTGCGGTACCCGTGACCGATGTCCATCACGTTACTGACGAGCGCGTCCGCACGTACAACTTCGAGGTCCAGCCCGCGCACACGTACGTCGCCGAGGGCGTATGGGTGCACAACCAGGAAAAGGGAGGCGCGGAGGTCCGCAGCGACTTCAAGGACCAGGCGCTGTTCACTTCGGTGCAGACCGGCGGCGACGGACGGGCGCGCGCATCGCTTGAGCTTCCGGACAACATTACGTCATGGCGGGTCAATCTTCAGGCGGTCACCCGAGACCTCAAGGCCGGTGCGCACATTGAGCGCGTCCCCGTCGGCCTTCCGTTTTTCGTGGACGTCGTCCTGAACCGCACGTACCTTGCCGGCGATGAGCCCGTGCTCCGTGCGCGGACGTTCGGCACCGAGGTTACCGACACCGCACGCTATTCCATTGAAGCGCCGACGCTTCCGGTCGGCGAACGCGAACAGGACGGCGGCCGCGAATCGGAATTCCCGATGGGCGCCTTGCCGGCGGGCACGCATTCGGTCGTCGTCAGCGCGTCCGGCGGCGGAAACGCGGATGCTCTTGAGCGCACGCTTCTGGTGCAGGACAGCTACTTCGTGCGCCGCCGCGCCGACCTGCACACCGTGCGCGAAGACCTGACGGACATCGCCGGTCCCGGGCAGGGGCGCGTCAGACTCACCTTCATGTCCCTGGAGCGCGGAAAAGTGTATTCCGCGCTCACGCGGCTGGGATGGAGTCCGGGCTCGCGTGCGGATGCCGCGCTTGCGAATTTCGGCGCGCTGACGCTCCTGCGCGATGCGTTCGGCGAGGATGTCGGCGAGATACCCGACTTGGACGTGTCGCGGTGGACGGAGGGCGGCGGCATCGCCCTGCTCCCGTACGGCAGTGACGACCTTGAACTGTCCGCGAAAGTCGCCGATGCGGCGTACGGACTGAACATGAACTTCCCGCACTCCGTGCTGGTCAACTACTTTGAGCTTTCGCTGACGGACGAGCTCAATGACGTGCACCGCACGGCAGCCGCGCTGTACGGCCTCGCGTCGCTCCGCCAGCCGGTGCTCAAGGACATCCGTCGCCTTCTGCAGTCCACCGACCTGACCACCGAGGACATTCTGTATTCGGTGCTGGGCTTGGCCCGCCTGGGTGCGCGTGAGGAGGCCCGCGAGTTGTGGGTCGGCCGGATTGAACCGGAGATTGAACATCGCGAGGGCTGGGCCGCCGTGAACGTCTCCGACGGCGAGCAGAAGGCAGTGCTGACCGCCCTTGCCATGGCGCTTGCGGCGGACCTTCAGCTTCCGGTGAGCGACGAGCTTGCGGCGTTCGCGCGGGACAACCACCCGGAGCGTACGGTGACCGACCTGGAATGGTACGCGTGGGCCCGGGATACGCTGTCCCACGTCCGCGCGGCGCCCGTGTCGTTCACGGTTTCGGTGGACGGCGAGTCCCGCTCCGAGTCGTTGGACAAGGATGAGCGTTTCGTTCTGGACCTTTCCGCGGATCAGCTGGCATCCGTCCGTTTCTCCGGCGTTGACGGGCGTGTGGGGATGATTGCGGAGTACCTGCAGGAAATGGGTCCGGAATTCGTACGCAGGGACCCGGTCGTGGGTATCCGGCGGCAATACCTGGTGGACGGCAGGCTGACGACGTCATTCAGCGAGGGCGACCTTGTGGAAGTCCGGCTCACGCCCGTATACAGCGGAGCTCCCGCGGGCGGTTATACGGTCATTGATTATCTGCCGAGCGGCCTGCGTGCATTGAGCGGTCCGCTTCCGGGCCGGTACTCCGGTCAGCGGTGCGTCGCCTGGCCGACCCAGGTCGTGGACCAGCGGGTCCAGTTGTACAGTTACAATGCGCCGGGCTACGACGGATGCCGGACCATCTCCTATTGGGCCCGTATCGTTTCCAAGGGCGCGTTCCGTGCCGAGCCCGCGCTCATCCAGTCCACCGAACGGTTGGACGTCCAGAACCTCTCCGAGCCCGCGCAGGTCACTATCCAGTAGCATGCGTCGTATTGCGGCCCTCCTGCTCGCCGTGCCCGTGCTGTTGCCGTTCGGCACGCACGCGTCCGCGCCTGCGGTGCGCGGCACGCCCTTTACGAACGACGCGTGGGTCATGGACCGCGCGGCGTCGCGCATCGGCGTCATTGCAACGACCGTGTTTTCCCGCGTACACGGCGGCGTCGTGACGCACCACATTCCCAACGGCGCTCCGCTCATCGCGGAGTTTTATGCGCGGCTGGCGACGTCGCAGAACGTGACGACGTTCGTCATCCTCGCTCCCGACCACTTTGAGCGCGGCCGGGCGGCCGTGACGGTATCGCGTTCGGCGTTCGCAACGCCGTTCGCCACGCTTCAGCCGGATGCGGAGTTCATCGCCGGCCTTGAGGCAAGCGGACTCGTCACATATGACGAGGGTCCCTTTGACGACCATTCCATACACAGCCAGGTACTGGGCATCGCGCGGTACTTCCCGAAGGCGGAGATTGTTCCGGTCCTCATCCGCTCAAAAACGCGCAACGACGACGCGGTAGCGCTCGGCAGGCTCATCGCGTCGCTCTCCGGCCCGGGCACGTTCGTGGTGGGGAGCGTGGATTTTTCGCACTATCTGGGCGCTGAACGCGCGTTTCCGCTGGACGAACATTCCGCGCGGACGCTGGCGTTGATGCGTCCGGACCTCGCGGGCGTCGCTGAGGCGGACTCGCCCCAGTCGCTGACCGCCCTGATGACCGCGGTCACGGCGATGGGCGCCCGTTCCGCGCAGACGGTCGGCGTGTACAACAGCGACCGCTACAGCGGGGGACTCCGTACGGTCACGACGGGGTACGTTCTGCAGTACTACGGCTCGGGTAGCCGCCTCGTTTCGCGCTGACGCTTGAATGACGCATTGCCGGGCGGTACGCTACGGGCTTCTGACGTGAGTACGTATGGAAGTCATTGAGGCGACAATTCCGCTCGGCGATTTTGGACGGCCCGTGCGGAGGGTAACGCCGGCGCATGTCGTGGTACTGCTCGTTCTTGCGATTGCGGCGGTTTCGCTTGCCTCGCAGGGAAATGCGGCAGGCAAGGGAACCCTGACGGTGCGGATTCTGGACGTCGGACAGGGTGACGCCATCCTCATCATCGCGCCGAACGGTAATCAGGTGCTCGTGGACGGGGGTCCGGATTCGTCCGTTCTCGCCAAGCTCGGCGCGTATCTGCCGGAGTGGGACCGCGATATAGAACTCGTCGTCGCCAGCCACAAGCATAGCGACCATATTTCCGGCCTCATCGCGGTTTTGGAACGCTATCGGGCGGTGCATATCCTACAGGGGTATGAATCGTATGATTCGCCGGCCTTCCGTGCATGGAGCAATGCCGTACGGGACGAAGGCGCCCAATTGACCGAAGCCGTCGCCGGCACCGTCGTGGATGTCGGCTCCGGCGTAATATTGACCGTCCTGCACCCGTTCGCCTCGCTGAAGGGGACGGTGACGAAGGATGCGAACAACGATTCGGTGGTTCTGCTCGTGGAGTACGGGGAGACGTCGTTTCTGCTTACGGGGGACATTGAAGAGGAAGTGGAGTTCGCGCTGGTAAGCCGCGGTCTGCCGCTGGACGCGGATATCCTGAAAGTCGGTCACCAGGGCTCAAAAACATCATCCACGCCCGCGTTCCTTCAGGCGGTCTCGCCCGAACTTGCAGTAATTTCCGTCGGTGCGCGCAACTCCTACGGCCACCCGCACGGCGTCGTTCTCTCGCGCCTTGAAGTCATGAAAATCCCGTATTTTCGCACGGATTTAAGCGGGGACGTGGCGCTTACGTCCGACGGAGAATCGTGGTCGGTATCGGCCCGAAAGTAGGGTAATGGGCTATTTGACGATTACTTAAATATATTGTATACTGTACCCGAGGTCGCAGCCATTTCGGCTGCGGTTGCTTTGAAAACTTCAACGCCTACCGAATGATTTGGAGGTTGCTGATGGCGAGGAGAACGAAGACGGTACACATCGCGGAGGTCGTGCGCCATGGTGAGCGGCTCATCGTGCCCGAGACCATGAGCTACGGCGACGCGATCGACATGATCGAGCGGCAGCTCGTGGCCGAAGAGGAGGAGCGCGACACGTACGAGACCATCCCGGTCTCGCCGTACGACGGCGCGCTGGCGCTCCGCAAGGCCATCGAGCAGAAGTTCGGCTACGCGGAGAACGGCAAGCAGACGATGGGCCTGTTCGGGCCCAGCGGCGGCGTGCGGATGCTCTCCGTGGACAGCGGCGTTAACGAGAAGGTGGACGTGCCGTGGGGCATCTTCCACATCCCCGTCCTGGAGAACGCCCACGTCTGCACGGGCAACGACATGGCGCCGGCCGACGGCCACGCCGTCTTCCGGGTCCACATCAACGCCAAGGGCAAGTTCGACCGGCAGATCAAGGAGATGCTGTCGCTCGTGCGCAGGCTCGCGGTTTCCGAGAGCATCTACCGCGGCAAGGCGTTCGAGCTCCGGTTCAGCGACGCCGACGGCGACGCCCTGCCGACCCCGGCCATCAAGTTCCTCGAGTTCCCGGAGATGAAGGTCATCTTCCGCCGGTCGCTGGAGGACGAGATCGCCGACAACATCTTCACGCCCATCCTCTATCCCGGGGCGGTCAAGCAGGACGGCGGCTCGCTCAAGCAGGGCATCCTGCTCGCCGGCAGGTACGGCACGGGCAAGACGCTCCTGGCCAGCTCCATCGCGCGGGCGTCCGCCGAGGGCGGCTGGACGTTCATCTACGTGCCCAAGCCCGAGGAGCTGGCGGATGCGCTGCGGTTCGCCGCCGCGTACCAGCCCGCCGTGGTCTTCTGCGAGGACGTGGAGCGCGTCGCCGGTTCCGAGCGGACCGACGAGGTCAACGAGCTGCTCAACACGCTGGACGGCGTGGACAACAAGGGCGCCGAGATCATCACGGTGCTCACCACGAACCACCACGAGCGCATCAACGCGGCCATGCTCCGGCCCGGCCGCATCGACACCCTCATCTTCGTGGAGCCCGCGGACGCCGAGGCCGCCGAGCGGCTCGTCCGGCTCTACGCCGCCGAGCGCCTGGAGGACAACGCGGACCTGACGGCCGTCGGCACGACGCTGGACGGCGAGATCCCCGCGGTCATCGAGGAGGTCGTCAGCCGCGCCCGCCGGCGGGCCATCCGCCGTTCGGGCGGCAACGCCGGCGTCGCCATCACGGCCGCCGACCTGAAGGCCGTCGCGGAGTTCTACATCAAGAACCGCGCGCTCTTCGCCCCCGTGACCGAGAAGAAGAACTCCTCGCTGGAGGAGCTCGGCCGGGGCATCGGCCGGGAGCTGACCGCCGGCGTTCTGCAGGCGGCCAAGCACGGCGGCAACGGCGTACTCAAGCCGGCCGAGGCCGGCACGTAGTTCCTCGCCAGGCCCGCGAAGCGGGCAGGTAGCAGGTCCGTAGGGGGAAGCCTCATCCCCCTACGGACCGCTTTTTTATATCTTGCGGGGAGGCGTATTCCGTATTATCGTACCGATGAGAAACATGAGTAACGTCCGCGAACGAACCCTCGTCATCCTCAAACCGGACGCCGTCCAGCGTTCGCTCATGGGCGACATCATCCGCCGCCTTGAGCGCGTCGGACTGAAGCTCGTGGCGGCCAAAATGCTCCGCCCGGACGAAAAGCGCCTCACCGAACACTACGGAAAGGACGACACGTGGTATCTGGAGAAGGGCACGAAGCGGGTCCAGCTCCTCATGGAGGCGGGAAAGAAGGTGGACGAATCCCGCGAGCCCATTGAATACGGCAAAGACATCATCCGCGGCGTTGTCCGCTACATGGGAGCGTCTCCCGTCGTCGCGATGGTCTGGGAAGGCAACCGTGCCGTGGACGTGGTCAAGAAGCTGGTCGGCACGACCGACCCGACCGCCTCGGACGTCGGCACCATCCGCGGGGATTACCAGCTGGATTCCTACTCGCTCTCGGATGCCGAGGAGCGCGGCATCCGCAACCTCATCCACTGCACGGATAAGGTCGCCGAGGCCGACCGCGAAATCCCTATCTGGTTTTCGCCGGACGAGCTCCACGACTACGTCCACGTCAACGAAGCCATCCTCAAGGACGTGAATCTGGACGGAAAAGCGGAATAGTTTCCAAAAAAGTGAAGAGGGCCATCGCTGGCCCTCTTTTCCGTTTCTGCCCCGGCCTGTTACAGGTGCTGCCGGATGACCTCGCCGAGCGAGATTGCGTGGATGCGGTCCGCGCGCTCGCGGAGCTCGGCAGGGGACAACCCGGTGTCCTTCACAGACACGGTCTCGTCCTCGGGGTTGTACGTGAACGCGGAGCAGGAGCAGGTGAAGGTGACGGGGGTGAACGCCTCGTGCGGGGTCTTCTTGGTGAAGGTCACCGAGAACCGCCGCTCGCACGCATGGCATTTGCCGCCCACCAGCTTCACATGGTGGAACTTCTCGACCTTTTCCAGGCCGGAAGCTTCTGACGTGATCCATCCCATAGGGAAAGACCTCCTTATCTCTTATTATATCATAAAATCTTGATTTAATCAAATTATCGTGGTATAATATATACCGTCGTACCTTCCTTTCGGAGGTCATCGCATGAAGTTGATGAAGGCGTTCGGTGCCGTACTCGTGCTGTCCGCCGTGACCGCCACGGCGCAGGAGCCCGCCGGGACGGTCGCTCCCGTCAGCCGCGACACGCTCGTGGAGCTCGCCACCCTCCTGTCCGAGGACACCGCGGAGGACGGACATCTCGCCGCCCGCATCAGGCAGGTGGACGAGACGTTCACCTTCACGGGCATCGGCGTGTCGTTCTCGTACGAGACGCGCTGGAGCCGGGACCGCAGTTCCGGAACCGCGTATCCGGTCGTGGACCGCGTGTACACGGATTCCGGGGCGCAGCATGCCGGAATCCGGCCCGGCGACCGCATCATCTCCGTCAACGGCGATGCGGTCGGTGAGGTCAGGTTCAGCCCCGCCGGACAGGTGGGAGACGTGAAGGTCATCGCGGAGCTGGTGGCGGCGTCGCCCTCTCCCGTTCCGCTCATCGTGGAGCGCGACGGCAAGCGGTTCACGGCGTCCGCCCTGAAGGGTCGCGTCCGGCGGGAGGTTCCCCCGTACGTGAGCGCCAACCTGGCGCTCTGGACGGCCTCCCTGGGCACGCTTCGTCCCGATGCGGCGGCGTTCGGTGTCCGCGTGTCGTCCGTGACCGACGGCGATGCTCCGGAGTTCCTGCAGGAGCTCTGGCGCGAGGGCATGGAGCTCCGGCTCCGCTCGGCCAGGCTCCTGGCGAACATCGGCATCACGGAGGAAGACATCTACTGAAGACCGGCCCCGCGGGAATGCGTTTCGACGCACATCCCGCGGGGCCTGTTAATTTGCGGTCCCGTCGATTTTCTCCCCGTGAAAATCGTCCTGAGTCAGCAGACGCAGGATTTCAGATTTGGATATAATCCGGCACACCGTGCCGGATTGCGAGTCAATATTGCCCGCCTCCGTGTACCTGCTATACCGAATCGGTAGCAAGGAGGCGTACATTGGCAAAACTGGACGAATTCGCGGTGACCCGCGTGTGTTTGGACCAGTCCACCTGCCTGAAGACCCGCACGGCAGCGGGTATCTTCAGGAACGGGGAATGGCTTTCGGCGGGAGCGAATCTGTGCGCTCCGCACGGACTGACGCACGGGGACATCGTGCTCGACTGTCCGCGTATGAACCTCAAGACGGGCGGCCAGTACGAGCTCTGCAAGCCGGTGCATGCCGAGGTTCTGGCGTGTCTGGGTATCCGGAGGAACCGGAATCCCGAGGAGCTCGCGCGGTTCGCGGGACACCTGGAACCGACGGAAGAGGAAATCCTCGCGGCGTTCACGAAAGCCGAGCTGGACCAGCTCCGCGGTGCGACGCTGTACCTCGTCGGCCACTACTACGCCTGCGACAACTGCGTGCGGTTCTGCCGCACCGTCGGCATCACCGATATCCGGTTCGACCAGGTGTCGGCGGAGCAAGTACGTACGCGTTACGAAGCGGACGGCCTGACCAAGGACACCGTCCATTGAGCCATCACGGCGGCCCTCCGGGCCGCCGTTTGTGCACTCTTGTTCCGGGCGGGGCAGGGGGTATTATGAAGGTAGCTCTCTCCGTTCCAGCAACGTCTTAGAACACCATATCAGCGGGGCTCTATATCAGCCCTGCCGGCTTGAACCGGCAGGGGTGCGGGCACCCGTGCCGAAAGGCACTTGGCAAAACGCTAAGGAAACGTTGCGGAGAGGGAGAGGGCTGGCCAGAGCCGCTCATGCGCGTACAGACGCCAGGAGCGGTTTTGGGTAGAAGTCCCCCGTGTTGCGTTCGTGGAGGTTTTTTGAGAAATAACGTTACCGAAATGCCCTTCTACTGGCAGCAAACCGATTGGTGGTGCGGGCCGGCGATGCTTCAGATGCTCCTGAAGTTTTACGGCATTTTCCGGCCCCAGGCGCACCTGGCGCGCATCGCGGGTACGACCAAGGCGGAAGGCACCGGGATGGACGAGGTCCGCCACGTCCTGAAGCAGTACGGCATCCGGTACCGGACCCGCATGAGCGGCACGTTCGCGGACATCAGGCGCGTCTTGGACACGGGGCGCCCGGTCGCGGTTGCCTATGTGGAGCCCGAGGATGACGAGTCCCATTACGCCATCGTGGTCCGGCTGACGAAGCGGGACATCGTGATGCGGGATCCGTGGCACGGTCCGCGGTTCCGGATGACCCGCAAGGCGTTCCTGCCGCGCTGGCGGAGCGAGAACCGCTGGATGCTCGTGCCGATGGGCAGAGTGGACGCGTGAGCGCCGTTCCCGGAGGGGAAACGGCGCTTTTTCTTTGAGGTGATTCAGGTATACTGTGTCCCGCGGGCAGCTGCTCGTCCAACAATCGGAGAGGAGACGCACCTTGAAAGTCGTTATCAGCCTTGTCATCGCCCTCACGTTGTTCCCGGTTCATGCCGCGTTCGCCCAGGACGGGGAACAGTCGGAAAAGACCACGCTCCACGGTCTGGTCGCCGATACTGCGGTCTGCGCGGCGCGGGGTATCGCCGCCGGCGCATCCGCAGTCGCAGATGCCGCGGTGTGGGCCGTGCATACGACCCCCGCGGAATACGGCCGCCTCACCGCAAAGGGAGGCGCCGAAGCCGGAACGCAAGTCGCCCGTACGCCGGGCCGCGTCTGGCGCGGCCTGAAGTGGGGTCTGGCCCACATCTGACAATCCTACCTGTGCCGCTTCATGAGCGGCGGGCCCGGTGCGCGCACCGGGCCTTATTCTTTCGGTGCGCTATTCCGTGGTGCCGCCGTCGAAGTGCTCCTCCCGAACGTCGGCCTTGGTGGCGTGCACCGTGCCGTCCTTGTGCTCGGGCGGAGAGTAGACCGTGTAGAGTTTCAGGTCTTCCGTGCCGGTATTGATGAAGTTGTGCCGCATCCCCGCAGGCACGACGACCGCCCAGTCCGCCGCAACGTCGTGCTCTACGCCGTCCAGGACCGCTGTTCCCGTTCCCTGTTCAAAGCGGAGGAACTGGTCCAGGTGGTGCACCTCTTCGCCGATATCCTGTCCGGGCGGGATGGACATGACGACCAGCTGGCTGTGCTTGGCCGTATATAGCACCCGGCGGAAATCGGTGTTCTTCAGCGTCTCCTGCTCAATGTTTCCGACGTATCCTTTCATATGATTGGAGTTAGGATTTGATACGGGAATGTTCTCTTTTGTCGGGCTGCCCGGAATTGAACCGGGATTACATGACCCCCAGCCATGTGTAATAACCTTTATACCACAGCCCGTTTGACAATACATTGACGATTCAGCAAAATATGATACACTATCCCGGCACAGTTCTCAAGGAGGCGACATGTCCCGCACCGGAGTGTTCAGCGCCCGGAGCCTGTTTCTCGGCTCGGCCCGGATGCTCCTGGTCAAGGAGTTCCGTCGCCGGCCCTGGTACGCCGTCACGCGTTCGCTGCTGCTGGCGTGGGTTGCCCTAACTCTCCCAGCGTGAGGCTCAGCTCCTTCGCGATGGAGACGGCGACTTTGTTGGACCCCGCGGCCAAGGGCGGCCCGGGGTCTTTTGTTTTACCGAACTCACGGAACTCATCAAGCAGGGCCTGCATGTACGCGATTTTTTCCTCAAGGTCCTGACGGTCGTCGGCGTACGCCCGCTCCGCGAGAATCTGCATGACGGTGACGTATCCCCGCAGCTGCGCTTCGATGAGCCTCCGGAACTGTCCGCCGATGGGCAGCTCCGCAATCCGCCGCCGGAACAGCGCGCGGTCCTCCGGCGTCTGCGCGTCGCGGTACTTCAGGTACAGGCGCGCAATCTGCACATTGTCCTTCTTCTCATTGGTGCCGATGATGACGCGCGGCATTTCCATCAGTTTTTTTATGTGCCCCTCCTGGTCCTTCCACTGGACGACGCCTTCGGCGGCAAGCCGCTTCTTGAGCTCCGCGGCTTTCTCGTGAATATCCTCCAGCTCGGATTCAAAATACTTCGGGTCGTGGAACCATCCCGCCAGCACGCGCTGGAGCGTGACGAACATCTTCTCCTTGGCCTTCCGGTCACTCATCGTCACGTCGATGGCTATCCGGCGGACGACGCCGTCCCCGCCCTCGTCCTCCAGGATGAGGTCCGTCTGACGCCGGATGTCGTCAAACTGCGACGCCCGCGACAGATAGCCCGGCATCCAGAGGCTGGAGAATTCCATCAGCGCCATCTCCATCGCGCTGGCGTGTAGTTCGCGTTCGCGGTCCAGCGGGGTATCAAGCCGCTCGAACTTCGAAACGAATTCGCCAAGGTCCTTGGTGTCCTGCGCGATTTCCTGAGCCGGATAGATGTCCGAAAACGAGTCCAGCGGCGGACTCTCCGCTTTATAGTCGGCGACCAGGGACTCAAGACGGGACAGCTCGTCCGCCGAGAGATGCTCCAGGTCGCCCTGCTCCTGTCGTACCGGCAGGGCTTCGCTTGCCATACCTCCAGTATACCAAACAGAAACCCCGCCTACTGGGGCGGGGCCGTCTTCTGCGAGGGCGTTCTACGCCGTCTTGTTCAATGTCTTGATGCAGTCCGTGCAAATCTTAATGCGTTTGCCGTCCACGCGCGCCCACTGGAGGTTCGGATAGCGGCGGGACTTTGACGTCGGGTTGTAATGGCCGCGCAGAAGCACCCGCGTGGTGACCATGCGGGAGCCTTTCTTACAGGTTGGACACTTGGTGGCCATGGTTTCGTGACGAATTTGCTTGGACATGATATACGAAAACTGGTAGTTTGGCAAGTACATGGAGGCCTTCATGGAGAATGGCATCGCCCAAATCGCGGTCTTCGCCGCGTTCTTGTATTCGGTCGTCCTGCACGAAGTCGCCCACGGGTACGTCGCCGAGCAGAAGGGGGATTCGACGGCACGGTACGCCGGCCGTCTGACGCTCAACCCCATCCGGCATCTGGACCCCGTCGGCTCATTCCTGCTTCCGCTGGTGATGTTTTTCACCGGCGGACCCATCTTCGGCTGGGCAAAGCCCGTGCCGTACAACCCGAACCTGATGCGGGACCGCCGCTGGGATCCGCTCAAGGTCATGGCCGCGGGGCCGGGGACGAACATCGCGCTGGCAATCGTCGTCGGGGTGTTCCTGCGGCTCTTGCTCGCGACCGGCGTCGCGCCGGCCATCATGGTGCAGATTCTGGCCATGGTGGTGTACCTGAACCTCATTCTGGCCGTCTTCAACCTCATTCCGATTCCGCCGTTCGACGGCAGGTTTCTGCTCGGGCTGTTCTCTCCGGTCCTGATGTTCCGGGCCGAGATTG
>DASPGX010000021.1:0-25278 GCA_035620375.1 Minisyncoccota bacterium
CTGTTGAGGTTGTTGAAGTAGAGCTGCTTGAACATGCCGGTCACGCTGCTCACCCGCGCCATGGAATAGACGTCGCGCTTGCCGATGTAGGCGAAACGGATGCCCGCCTTGAACGCGAGCTTCGCGAGCTTGTATTCTACGTTCTCCAGGATGACCTTCTGCGAGGGCGTCAGTTTCTGCAGCGAGAACTCCTTCCGCTCTTCTTTCTTCTCTTCAGGCTTGGCGCCCTCCATGCCGAACGCCCCGAACAGCTCTCCGATAATGCCGCCGAAGAACCCGAGAACGGACATAAGCGGATCCGGCGCCTCCTTGGGCTCCTTGCCCGCGAGCTTATCGGCTACCGCTTGGCCTTCTTTTACCCAATCCCCGCCGGTCGGACGCATCAGGTACTGCACCCAGATGTGTTCGCCCGGCCGCAGCGCGCTCATGACCTCCATCAGCGGCGCGATGGGGTCAATACGGGCATGCTCGTCCTTTCCTCCGGCTTCCTCGAACTCACGCCACGACTTGATGGGATACGCGTTCTCTTTGGTGAAAATAAGCTCGGTCGCGAACATGTCGTAATCCGGATGCGGCATCGCATCCGGAAGCATGTCGATGTAGTCGCCGACCTGCCGGATTTCCGCAGACGGATACTGGGCGAAGACGTTCGCCTCCACGACGTTGCGCAAGCCCTCGGGAGTGCGCACGTAGAAGTGCGTCTCTCCGCCGTTGCTGACGATTTCAAATGAAAACCAGTTCGGCACGGTGCCCTGGAAGAACATCTTCTTCCATTCCAGGTTTCCGGCATACACGCCGTGCAACCCCGCGAAAATGCTTTCGGCCGCCTTGGGACTGACCAGAACCTCGGGGGGCGGGACGACTTCCAGCAGAACCCATTTCATGCCGAGCATGAACTTCTTGCGCTGGTACGCGAGCCAGACCTGGTAGCTGGCGACCGCCAAAACGAAGGGCATATAGGCCCACCAATACCGAAGCGCGTCCAGAACCGGCTGTGGGACGGAGAAACCAAGCATGATGTTTGGCACAATTATACCATAAAACCGAAGACCCCCGAACGGGGGTCTTCGGTTCCGGAAACCGGTCGCCGGATATTATTTGCGGCGGAGAGAATAGTGGCCGTTGGCGTCGCGCACGAACGTGGACGAATCCTGGAGGTTCAGCAAAATGGTGTTCTCCTTGACCAGCCGGACCTCGCCCACCTTAGCGATAAGGTCGGCGCGCGTCAGCGACCGGGTGTGGCCCTTGAGAATGTCCACGAGGACGTCCTTGACCGTACCGGACTTGTAGCCCCACTCGGCGAGCGCATACAGTCCGCGGCCGACCAGCACGAAGCGCTTGTCCTTGATGAGTTCGTTGTGGACGGTCTGCACGTTGACCTTCTTGGCGTCAAACTTCGCGGCGTTGATGAGCTTGGCGATGTTCGTGAAGTGCTGGGGCTTGGCGGCCTTCTTCATGACCAGATACGCCTTGTCGCGGACGCCCTTGGGACGGATTTCTGCCCAGGCCGACAAACCGACCTGTCCGTAAATGTTCGTGCCGACGTCCTTGCATACCGCAAGCACGGTCTGCAGGTGGCGCTCGGCAAACGCCGCGCCGTCAAAGCCTTCCAGGCCGGCTCCCGCGGCCGCGCGGACCGTATCCGGAGCGCCCTGCGCACCCGAGGCCTGCGCGAACAGACCGATGAGCGAGCCGACCGACCGGTTGAACGAATCGAGTTGGCGCGCATCCGTCGCCCAAAACGCATGGAAACGGTCGCTGTCGGACGAGCGGACGAGCTGGCGGTCCAGCGTCAGCGCGAAGACCAACGATGCATTCGCAACGTTGTCCTTGTCGCTGCCCGTGACCGTCTTGAACAGCTGGCGCTCGCGGACGACGCCGCCGTCCTTGGCGATGTGTTCCCGGATGACTCCGATAAGCCGGGCGAGTTCGCGGTGCTCGGCCACCGACTTTGCCAGCTGGGAGAGCGAAAATTCCTCAATCTGACGCACCCGTTCGCGGGTGATGCCGTACCCTTTGCCGATGGCTTCCAGGGTCTCCTTGTTCCCCGACTTCAAGCCGAAACGCCGGGAAACGATATCCCGGTTGCGGGGAGAAAGGGTCTTTACCAACGCGGCGACCGCCTTCGTAAGGATTCGGACATCGATGATTGCCATGATGCGACGTATCGGATTTAGGTTACCGGCGGTATCTGGTGATACAGCACGGATTTAAGAATACCAATGTTATAAATAGCCGTCAAGTGCCCGTGGGGATACCTATTCCTATACCACTCCGTGGGCACCGTCAACTCCCTACCGCCCCGTTCTCCGGCGTGACAGCCAGACCAGAACCGGCGAGGCGACGAAAATGGAGGAGTAGGAGCCCAGGGAGATTCCGATGATGAGCGCCAGGGCGAAATACCGGAGCGTCTCGCCCCCGAACAGCCAGATGGCGACCAGCGCCGCCAGCGTCGTCAGCGTGGTGTTCAGCGACCGGACCAGCGTCTGCAGGACGCTCTGGTGCACGACCCTTCCGAACGGTTCCTTGGTCCCCTTCAGGATGTTCTCCCGGACCCGGTCAAAGACGACGACGGTGTCCGAAAGCGAGTACCCCAGGACCGTCAGAATCGCCGCGACGAACACCACGGTAATCTGCACTCCCGACACTTTGCCGAGTACGGCGAACACCCCCATGGGAATGATGAGGTCGTGGAACAGCGCCAGGAGCGCCGCAAGGCCCATCGCCCACGGCGAGAGCACCCGCGACATGCCGCGGAACACGAACGCGATGTAGGCCACGACGACCAGAATGAGAATGATGATTGCGCGGATGCTCTTCGCCTTGAGCTCGTTTCCGATGGCGGGACCGACGAAGTCAAAGGACAGCTGTTTTACCCCCGACTCGGGCCAGAACTGGTTAATCGTGAGCCAGACTCCGCTGTGCATCATGTGCGACCGGTCCGACGAGCGGATGATGAGCCCGCGCTCATCGACGGGGGTCAGTACCAGCCCGTGCAGGTACCCGTTGGACGACTCCTCGAACCGGGCGCGCATCTGCGCCACCTCCGGACGGCCGTTCTCAAACTCCACCTCCAGCACGCTCCCGCCCGTGAAGTCCACGCCGAAATTCAGGCCGTATACTCCGAGCGCCACCGCCGCGCTTACGGCGAGGGCGATGGAAAAGATGAATGCGATGGGATAGATGCGCGGCATGGTCAGAACAGCCATTTCTTACGTTCCAGCGAGGGACGGACGAACATGTTCAGGAATGCACGGGTAATTACGGTCGCGGTCAGGAGGCTGGTGAGCACGCCGATGCCGAGCGTCAGCGCGAACCCTTTCACAACCGACGTCGTGAACGCGTACAGGACGAACGCGCCCAACAGCGTCGTCACATGGCTGTCACGGATGGAAAGCCACGCCCGGCGGAAACCCTCATGCACCGCGACCGGAAGCGCATGGCCCGCACGGAGCTCCTCCCGCATGCGCGCGAACACCAGTACGTTGGCGTCCACGGCGATGCCCATGGACAGCACGAATCCCGCGATACCGGCCAGCGTCAGCGTGACCGGCAGCAGCTTGAAGATGGCCAGCACGATGAGCACGTACACGCCGAGCGCAAGGACCGCGGTCAGGCCGGGCACCCGGTAATAGACCAGCATGAACAGCGCAACCAGAAGCAGTCCCCAGAGGCCCGCTTTGAGCGATTGGGTCAGCGACGCATGCCCCAAGGAGGCTCCGACGGTCTGCTGGGAAATGATGGAGATAGGTACCGGCAACGCCCCGGAATTCAGGCGCGTAACCAGCTGCTTGGCTTCCGTCGGCGTGAACTGGCCCGTGATGACGGCGTTGCCGTCCGTAATTTCGCTCTGTACCGTGGGAATGCTGATGGGAAAGCCGTCCAGGAAAATGGCGACCGGCCGGCCGAGGTTCCGCGCCGTGATCTGGGCAAACAGCTGCGCACCTTCCTCGTTCAGCTCCAGACCGACCTGGGGAACGCCGGTCTGCGGGTCGAATTCAAGCCGCGCACGGCGGACGTGCTTGCCGGAAAGGCCGGTCGGCGCCCACCCTGCAAGGAAACTTGCCTCGTCAATGACGACCTGTCCGGACTCATCAACCGTGTATTCCGGTTCCTGCGGTTCCTCGCCCGACTGCTCACGGAACTCCAGGAACGGGGTCTCGCCGATGAGCCGGATTGCCTCATCGACATCGGTGATGCCGGCCAGATCAACGATAAGCCTGTTTTCGCCGCTGATCTGGATTACCGGTTCGGAAACCCCGAAGAAGTCCACCCGCCGCTCAATGACGTCGCGGACGCCCTCCATGGCGTCACCGGACTCAATCCCCTGCAGGTCCGACAAATCCGCCTCATACACCAGGTGCACGCCGCCGACCAAATCCAGCCCCAGATGGAACGGATACGCCGGAACGTCGGGAATATCGTACTTGGCAAGCGACCCGACGGCATCCAGTCCGCGGTTTGCCCAGTTCGGCGCTACGAAAACGAAAAGTCCCAGGGAGACCAGGACGATGATGGCGACTCGGGTGGCGTTATTGCGCATAAAACCGCGGCGATTATCGCATACGAGCGGGGGGTGTCAACGGCCAAAAGCGGTTCCTTGACGCTTTCTATATATATTGTCATCATCGGGCAGACCTGAAGGAGGTTCACAATGAAGGACCACACGCTGGTAACGCTCGGCGTCACCGCCATGATTCTTGCGCTCATTGGCGGTTTGTCGTTCGAGAACTCCGGCGGGACGGCCGAAGCTGCCAGCGCCTACAACGAGACGTTCAAAACGCCGCAGGGCACCACGGTGCGCCTGACGTGCGAGAACGGCACGCTCATCGCCACGACCGAGCCGTTCACGAACCAGTTCGGCGTCGGCGCCGGCGACATCGCGGCAGCCAGCGGCGTTCCCTGTGACGCGTCCGAACGCGTGCGGGCAGCCGGTGACATCACGGACGGCACCGGCACCATCACCGCCTACCGGTACTGCAGAGGACCGATTCTCATCGTCACGACCCCGACGGTTCTCAATCAGATCGGCGTCACGGGCGGTTCCGTCGCACTGGCGCCGTTCAGCCGCATCTGTCGGTGAGAGCACCGAGGGCCCACGCACCGCGTGAGCCCTTTTTTGCTTTCTCGTTAATCCAACACACAGACTCGGACCGCCGGATTCGGATCTGCCTGCCGGCAGGCAGATGGGATTCAAGACGCAGAGCGAGCACTGGAGCGAGCTGTACTCATGGTACGGCGAGCGAAGCGCGAAGCGGCAACGAAGAAGACCGCCGAATCCGGCGGTCCCCAAACGGAGTGAGGCGGCACTGAGGCGAAGCCGTGCCTGCCGAGCGGCGCGTATTACGTCACTCACTGGGCAGAGGTTGGCGGGGCGGACGGGTACGCTTCGGCCGCAAACTCTCCAGCCACTCCTTGAGGACCATCGTCGCCCGGACATCATCCTCGTTGTACGTGATAATGCGGTCCAGATACGCGCGGTCGCCGGTCTTGAGCCACTGGTCGTACCACACGACCGATTCCGCACCGCCCGCTTCGGGGTCCGTCCACTCGTACCCCAGATACTTGCCCAGGTCCTTGAGCGTATAGAAATAGAGGGGCAGAACGACCGACTCCACCGTCTTGGCGTGCAGGTCCACGGCGTGCTCGTTGAATTTCTGGATGAGGGCGGACGGGGCCCCGTGCCGTATGACCAACTGGTCGAATACTTTGCGCTCGTAGTACGCGTAGTGATAAATGGCGAAGTCCTCCATGCCCGAAAGCATGTCCAGAAACTCGCGCCACGCCGTCTTCTCTTCCTCGGGGTTCTTGGCAAGCAATTGCTTGTACGAGGTCCTGCCCGTTTCGGTATCCTTCGTCAGCAGGCCGAACAGATAGTCCACGTCCCGTGTCGGGTCGCCCTCCACGTCGAAATACACCTCGTGCTTCACGTCGGGGAATTCCGGATGCCGGAGAATCATCGGTTCCCGGCTGATGAGGACCCGCGCCTGGTTATGGAACCGGAGGACCTTGTCGTACGGCCATGATTCAAGCTGCGCCTGGAGCTGGTCCGGGTCGGAATCCGCGAGCTGCTGGACCGTCCTGATGCCGATGCCGTACAGGCGTCGCTGGTCGGCCTGTGAAAGGCGGTAGATGAGCGAAACGTCGTTGCATCCCTCCGTCTCCTCCAGACATACGGAATACCACGGGGTCCGCTTACAGCCGGATTTCAGGAACGGCGGGGGCTTCGTCCCGTCCAGGATCCGCTCAATCTCCTCACGGACCAGATGGAACTGGTCGATGAAGTCGTCCACGAGGAACGAGCGTTCGTTTCCCTGTGGGTCGATGACGAACGCCTCGCGGGGCCGGACCCCCTGAATGCGCTCCAGAATAAGGGAGTAGAACACCAGCGGAAACTTGTGCTCGTCCCGCAGGTCCAGCGACCGCTGGATATCATAGACGGCGTATTCCCACGGCCCCAGCTCGCTCTTGCCCGGCCGCGCTTCCAGTAAATCAGGCATGCCGGCCCACTCCTCGTGCATCAGGACGCCGTGATAGATATTCTTGCCCTCACGCATGCGCTCAAGCGTCGCCAGGTATGCCTCCTCAAGGTCGCGGTAATCCTCGGGCTTAAGCTCTTCAAACTTCTTGTGCGCGCGCAAATGTCCCGGCTCGTCGGCGAGCTTTCCCTTATAGATGATATCCATGAGCGGCGAGACCTCCTTGCGCTTTGCGGAGTCGCCGTAGATGTCGTACCAAATCCAGTGCGGACACTGGAAGAACCTGTAGAAATGTTGGGGCGTAAGTCGGGTATCAGCCATTACCTTGAACGCCGGAATCCCTCACCTGACGGACTGCCGCTTAGGCAGGACGACAGGTGCGGGGCTGGGGAGTGAGACGTGGTTCTGCCACTCCTATCAGTATACAACACAAGGCCCCTCACCGTTCTCCGGTGAGGGGCATAACGTCAGGCAGGCTGCACCACGACGCGGACGAACCGGTCCGGCGTCAGGTACTTGCGGGCGGCACCGCGCACGTCCTCCGGCGTCACCGCCTTCAGCCGCGAGCGGTAGCCCTGGAACCGCTCCAGCTCTTCGTCGCCGTTGGCGATGTACGACAGGATGAGCTCCGAGAGCTCTCCCGGATTGTACCGGTAGTTCTCCAGGAACGCGTCCAGCAGGTAATCGCGGCAATCCTGCACATGCCGGCGGAACGCGAGCGAATCGTCGTCCGGCAGACGCTTAAGGTCGGCCAGCACGCGACCGGTCAGCTCGTCCGCATGCGCACGGCCTCCGCGGGTGGCGAACCACAGGCTGAACGTACCGTGCGTGGAAGTCGCATCCCATCCGGGCTCCGGATGGTACACCCCTCCCGGAAGCAGGATGTTCCCTTCGCGGACGATGTCCTCCGTCCGGCCGTCCATGACTTCGCCGAGGACGTCCAGGGCGCAGGCGTCCGGCGTAAGAAACGGCTCCGTCGGCCACAGCAGGAGGACGTGGGTCATCCCCAGCCCGGGCCGCTCGATGACCTGCTCCCGGACGCCGGTGAGCTCAGGCACGATATCCCCGGGGTCCACGACGGCACGCGGTGCCGGCTCCCACGCGGGGAGCTGGTCCAGCTCCGCGTCGCGGATCATCTTTTCCGTCTCCAGCGGGTCGGGGCCGAGCATGACGATGCGCATCTTTCCGGGAACGTAATGTCCCTGCGCCCAACCCTTGAGCCGGCCCAGCTTCACCGTAGCGAGCTGGGCGGGTTCCGAGTCGCCGAAGCGGCGTGCCGGATTGGTCCGGTAGAGCAGCCGCATGCCGGCCTTGGTGGCGATGAGGAACGGGTCGTCGTTGTTCAGTCCCGTTTCATTATCCACCGCGGGCTTCTCAATGCGGAAACCGTGCAGGTCCAGAACGGTCTTGTCGTGGTCCATCCGCCGTAGGGCGTACATGCCGTCGCGGATGACCTGTGCAAAGGTTCCGAAAACGGTCTCCATGTACTTCCTGCGCAGAAGGTCGGCGTGGCCGTATCCGGTATGGCTGTGCATCGTGAAGATGTTGATGCCCGGACCGTGTGAGCCGCCCAGATACCGCCGGAGAACGCGGTTCACCTCTTCATCGGTGACCGGCTTACGGCGGTTCTTTTCCTGCGCGGCGAACCGCTCGGCAAGCCGGACGGGTGCGCCCCTGCAGATGATGTGCTCCGTCAGGTGCGCGGCGCCGTCCAGCCATTCGGGGTCGTCGCGGGTACCCACCGTGAAACCGATGAGGCTCGTATTGAGCGTGCGGTTGGTGATGTTCACCGCTTCCAGCCCGTTGTCGTACTGCTGGAACTTAGGCTTGTTATCGGTCGCCATGACTCACCCCCCTTCCTTCGACCTCTATTTTCAGCGAACCTGCCTGCCCACAGGCAGGCTTGTCTGCCGTAGGTAGACGATGGAAAAACGGTAAACGAAAAGGCCCCGTGCTTCAAGCAACCGGGGCCTCGCTGCGCTCAGTACGGACAGGGAACCGCCACCGGATATCCCGGCACGTAGACGGGCCGGCCCCAGGCGTCGTACGCCAGGTAGCCGTTCACCCATGCGGTGCACACCGGCCGGTAATACCCGTATCCGAACCGGTATCCGTATCCGCCGTAGCGGTAGTACGGACGGTACTGCCGGTTCGGCCCGTGGTACGGACGGACATACGGACGGAAGTGCCGTTGCGCACGGTAGCTCCGGCCGTCCGGACGCGGATGGCGTCTGCGTGCGCCGTCTCCGGCATCCGCGGGCATCGCCCACGAAACCGCGACGGCAAGCAACAGACCGATGAGCAGCCGCCGCATCGTCAGTCCTTGTCGGGATGAATGGTCAGCGTGCCGTACGGCAGCCGGTACTCTCCCGGCGGGAGCTTTTCGTTCGGCGCAGGGCCGATGATGAGCGTTCCCAGCGGCGTCCGGTAGATTCCGTCCGGCAGGGGCGCCGGTTCCGCGCGCTCCTCGAACCGGTACCTGAGGTCATCTCGGCGCGTGCCCGGCTCGTACGGCTTGGGCTGGTCGTACCAGGCGTCGCGGGACGTCAGGCCGGGATCCGGCCCGAACCAGTTGCCGCCGCACGGCGCGACCTTCGCACCGTCCGGACCCTCGGTGGGAATCCGCTGGCGCGGGTTGCAGTCGATGTACACGGGTTCGTCCGCGCTCTTGGCGGCGTCCACGGCGTCGTAGTACTCCTGCGGGTCCACGACTTGGAACTCCAGTTCGGCCGGGGGCGGCTGCGCCATCGGCGGAGCCTCGGCACCCTGAACCTGATCGGGAAGCGGGGGTTGAGCGGGAGCCGCCGGCTCCGCATACCCCTGGTCCTGTACCGGAGCCTGGACCTGTCCCTTGTTGGACAAGTACAGGAAGGCCAGAAAGAACGCAGCCACTGCCGCTACCAGTGCGGCAACACGGAACCCGGCGACTCCGGGTCCTTCCGGAGCCTGCGCGTCTTCGGGCACCGGTCCGTCATCTTCACCATGCATGTGAACCTCCTTTGTTCGGGTTCAGTCAGACTGGCGCCTACAGTACCATTATTCTCGGACGTGACAAGGTCGCCCGCGCGCTCATCCGCGGGTACCGTTTGACTACGTGCCGGGGCAGAAACAACTTGATGAACCGGCGCTGTGAGCGGGTGAACCGGCGCGAAAGTATGCCTTCCAGTTGCAGGACATGCCGCTCGGAGGTCTTTCCGAGCACGACGTGCGCAAGCTCGTGAATCAGCGTGTCGACCTCATCATCACGGGTCCGGTTCGCATCCCGCGCAGGGTTTATGAAGATATGCACGTACCGGCCCGAAGGATGAATCTCCGGATCCATGAGGCCCCGGATGGCCTGCCGGTGGGGGTCGTCCGGATTCACCAACCGCCGCTTGCGCTTGATGCGGATGGTTTCCTTACGGAGAAAGTGTACGAATTGCCGGAAGAACCAGTCCGTGAGGCGGTCCCCGCTCTTCAGTAGGCCGGGCTCGGTTTTTCGGGGTTTACGGTACATGGTTTCCGGGGTGTGTGGGCGGCATGGTAGTCGCCGGCCCCGGCGGGGTCAAATTGACAAAGAATGACTCACGTGGTGAGTCATTCTTTGAAAAACCCTGACCTCAGAATCTACATCTGTCCGCCCATACTCCCCGCTCCGCACTCCTTGCAGAGCTTCTTGTGTCCCAACAGTTCCCAGACGGCCGAAAGACCGACCAGGATGTACACCAGCTGCGCAAGGCGGAACGGCAGATACTGTCCGATGCCGAAACCGAACGCTTCGGCGAGCCAGTTCAGGCCGCCGACGATAAGCAGAAGAAAGGTGATTTTGTGCAAACTCACGTGCGACACCCCCTTTCTGCGGAATGTTCCGGATTCATATGCGCATCACAGCGACGCGAGGACGGTCCGCGCCACAAATATGCCGAGTCCGATTGCCAGTCCTCCGACAACCAGCATCCGTATCCCCCGCTGAAGCGGCCGGACGCGGGACAACCGGGCTGATACTACACCGAGGGCAAACAGTGCGGCCAATGAAAAGCCCACCGACCAGGGAAATGCATGTGACGGAAACGCAAAGAAATACGGCGCAAGGACCAATGCACCCGCGCCGAGGTACGCCAGGAACATCACCGTTCCGCCGGCGACGAGGGGAATCACGGAACTCCGCCGGCGCGTCCGGTATTCCTGGACCGAAGACTCGGAAAGAAAGCTGCCTACGGCCATGGAAAACGCTTCGGAGAAGATGAGCACGATGCCGGTCAGCAGAAGCGTCGGACTGGCGATGTCGCTCGCGGCGATACCGGAAATGAACCCGACCGTGGAGACGAGTCCGTCCTCAACGCCGAACACCAGATTGCGCATGAATCCCTCCCCCTTCACATCCCTATTATACCGCAATCCCCACACTCACAGAACGAAAAGGCGGTCCTGAGGACCGCCTCGCTCACCAGGAGTCGTTCTGTGAGTGTGGGGACTAAGGGGGCGTCGCCCGCAAGGTGACGATGACGCCGATGAGGATGGTGATGATGCCCACCCACTGCATGGGCGGCATCGGCTTGATGAGCAGGTGAACCAGGACGCCGGACACGATGAAATGGGCGGCAACCAGGCCTTCCACGACCGCCGCGTGTCCCGGTGCGTTGCCGATGGCGGCGAAGATGCACAACGAACCGATGACGAACATGGTCGCGGCTATCAGCCCGTCCGTCAGCGACTGGGTTGTGAACCGGGAAATCTCGGACCTGCCGAAGCCCAGCAGGAGCAGGACGACCGTATAGACGACCACCTGCAGGAACGCCGCATTGTAGGGCCCGTGCACCGGCGTCGCCCTGGCGACGAAGTACGTGCCGAAGCCGTACAGGAACATCGCTCCGACCGCGAGCATGCGCCAGTCCATGTCATTTCTCCGCGGCGTCCCTGAGGAGCAGCCTGACCAGCCGTCCCGGGAGCCCCTGAATGGTTTCGGCGTCGCCATCGATGCCCAGCACGTGGTCTTTCATGAGCGGATGCTCGATGAGAAATCCGCCGGCGGAGCCGTAGAACGCCGGCTCCTTCACGATGGCATCGAGCTCAAGGTCCGAGAACGGGCTGAACGATACGCTCGCTGCATCCGTTGCCGAACCGCTCCAGCCGAAATAGCCGGTCCCGGGTCCGCCCGCCGGCACCGCGTGCGTACGGTGGACCCAAACCGAGGTCACCGCAGTCACGGGAGCATATCCGTAGCTGATGGCGAAACGGCGGAGCTCAGCCGGATCCCGGGGCTTCTCACGGATTTCGCCCTCCCACACGGCAACCGTGTCGGCGGTCACCACGATGGCGTCATCCGAAAGCAGTTTGGCGACCGCTTCGTTCTTCGCCCGGGCGATTGCCATGGTAAGCGCGGCCGGGCCCGGATAACGAATGGCCTTCTCGTCGATGGCGGGATTCACGACCGTCAGACTCGTGCCGGGAGGCAGGACGCCGCGAAGAATTTCGGCCCGGCGCGGCGACTGAGACGCAAGAATGATGCGCGGATTTGCCAAGGCTCCTCCTCACCAGTCCAAGTCCGCGCAGAGCGCGGCATGGTCGGACGCCAGATCGGGCATGACCGTGAACGCGAGAACCTTCACGCCCCGGGCGAACACGTAGTCCGCCCACGGGTCCCAGCCCGGCTTTTCGTAGTGGCGGTACAGCGGCGTCCTCGTCGTGGAGAACGCGCCGTCCCGCACCATCTCGCGGTCGAACTTCTCCCGCAGGATGCGGTACGACTCGGTTCCGGGATGGATGTTGAAGTCCCCGCAGAGCAGGAACGGCCCGGACACGGAATCCAGGAACTTCGCGATGCTCCGCGACTGCTCCAGGCGCTCCGGCGTATCGTCCTTGCCGTCGCCCTCCCACAGTCCGTGGTAGTTCGCGACCGTGAGCGTTCGTCCGGAACCGTTGCCCAGAACGACGTACTGCAGCTTGCGCGGTGAGATGACCTTGCTCCCGTATTCGCGGGGCTTTTCCGGCGTGTGAATGACCACGTCGCCCACGAAGTGCACCGGCAGGTTCCTGCGGACGAACGTCGCGACGCTCATGCGGTCGGGATTGTCGGACCAGACGGCGAAATAACCCTCGTGGTCCGGCAGAACCTTGCGCGTGCGTTCCAGCAGGTCCCAGCGTACGTACTCGTCAGGATGCTGGGACTCCCGGTACGCCTGCGACGTATCGTGCATTTCCTGCAGGCAGAAGATGCCGGTTTCGGACGCGTTGCGGGTGAGGAAGTGCATCAGAGGATGCATCGCACGCCCGCCCCACGTATTCAGGGAGATGACTCGCACATCGCCTCCTTCATGCTTTGACAAAGGTCAGAAGTATGTTATATCAAATCCATCGCAATCCATCAAGGAGGAGCGATGAAAGTCATCCGGAAGGGAAATGGGCGCAAGTCCTGGGCCGGCAAGCGGGTCACCTGCCCGGCATGCCAGTGCCAGTTCGCACTGGAAGCGAAGGACCATCTCCGGCTGGTGCCGGACAACAGGGACGGTGATTACTACGAGGTTCCGTGCCCCGAGTGCGGACACACCATCGCCGTCGCCGCAGAACTGCTCAACCGCGCTCCGGAGGGCTTGGACCTCGTCTGAACGCCGGGACGGATACGGGAGCCGCACGGCTCCCGTTATTTATTTCCGGTGATTACCGACGAGCCATGAACTGGACTGCACCTTACCGCCCCTGCCGATGTTGAACACCATCCGGGTCCCCTGCTCGCGGCAGACCGCGACCTCGGGAATATTGCCGAGCTTGCGGTCGCCGCCGTTGGCGAATATGTCCGGTTTAATCTTCCGGAGTTCAGCACAGACGCTCATGTCCGCTGCGCCCGGCCGGTGCGACGTCATCACGACGTCATCCACCCACCGGATATGCGAGAGCAGTTCACGACGCTCCTTGCCCGGCATGAAGACGTATCCCTTCTTCGCGCGGAGCCAGTGGTCGTTGTTCAGTATGACGACCAGACGGGTACCCAGGGCACGGGCTTCCTGGAACATGCGCATGTGCCCGATGTGCACCGGATCGAATCCCCCGCTCACCGCAACCAATACTTCACCTTGCTTGGCGAAGTCCCGAGCCTGTTGAGGGGCAACCACGACCTCGCCCGGTTTCAGCTTCTTTTCCATTCTGAACGTTTGCCCGTGCGCAGCGCGTCCGCCATCGCCAGCTCGTCGTAGATGCCGTCAATCAGGTCGTAGTCCTTCGCCTCGTCCAGACTCACCCAGTCGGCCTTGTCCGTCTCTCCCTCTTGCAAAATAACTTCGCCGGACACGTAGTCCGCCATGCAGGAGATTACCAGCGACGGTGCCCCGTCCGCATGGACGGTCGCCAATGACGTCACGTAGACGATATTGTCTATCTCCAGTCCCACTTCCTCGGCGACCTCGCGCCGGAGCGTGCGCTCCAGGACGTTGTACCAATAGTCCTTGGTGTCCTTGGGAAGTTTCAGATAGTCGTCGGTCTCCAGCTTCCCCCCGGGAACGGTCCACATGCCGGGAAAACGCTTCTTCGTTTCCGCCCGGCGCGTGACCAGGTACTTCCCGTCCTTGACGATGATGGCCGTGATGACGACCTCGTGCAGATGTTGGTTTGCCATACACAATCTACTCCCTGCCCGCCATATTGCGCTTGTGCTCCTCCGTGTCCAGCAGGCCGCACTTCTTGAATTTCTTCCCTGACCCGCACGGGCAGGGGTCGTTGCGCCCGGTCTTGTCGGCATGTTCTGCCTGCACGTGTTCGGTATGCACGCTGTCCGGATGCGCCGGCGTCCCTTGTGCTTCCGTCTCCGGCCGGCGTTCCTGCATGTTGCGCCGTTCCTGCGGCCGCATGACCGTCACGCGGAAGATGATACCCGCGGCGCGCTGGCGCACGGTATCCAGGAGCGTGCCGTACAGCTTCTGCGCTTCAATCTTGTATTCCACCAGCGGGTCGCGCTGGCCGTACGCCCGGAGCTGGACGCTCTCACGCAGGTGTTCCATGCCCTCCAGGTGCTCCACCCAGACGTCGTCGATGGCGCGGAGCATGACCAGCTTCTCCAGCGGGCGCATCTGCTCTCCCTGTTCGGCCTCCTTGGCCGCGTACATCCGCTCCAGCTCCTCATCCAGGTATTCCAGGACATGGTCCGTGGAATCGGTCGGCAGTTTGGGTGCCAGTTCCATGAGCTTGGTGTGAAGGTTCGCCGGGAACGGCGCCAAAGTTTTGAGCGACTCCACGACCTCCTCGGTGTCCAACGTCCCGCTGACCGCGTCACGTCGCGCGAACACCTCCGCCCGCATCAGCTCCCGGAGCCATTCCAGCATCCGCTCACGGTTGGTCTCCGCGTGCAGAACCTCGTGACGCAGGCGGTAAATCGCCGTGCGGTGGCGGTTCATCACGTCGTCGTATTCCAGAACGTACTTGCGGGCGTCAAAATGATGGCCTTCAATGCGGCCCTGCGCCTGCTCGATGGACCGGCTGACCATGCGGTTCTCTATGACGTCCTCCTCCGTCACGCCCAGCGTATCCATAAGCCGCTTGAGCCGGTCACCGCCGAAAATGCGTACCAGGTCGTCCTCGCAAGAGACGTAGAATTGCGAGGCGCCCGGGTCGCCCTGACGGCCTGCGCGGCCGCGGAGCTGGTCATCGATGCGCCGCGCCTCATGACGCTCCGTGCCCAGCACCATCAGCCCGCCAAGTTCGCGGACCTTCGCGGCATCCCCTTCGGCCGCCGGATTGCCGCCAAGGATGATGTCCACGCCGCGGCCCGCCATATTGGTGGCGACGGTGACCGCGCCGGGACGGCCGGCCTGTGCAAGGATTTCCGCTTCACGTTCGTGGTTCTTGGCATTCAGGACGTTGTGCGGGATTCCCGCCTGCGTCAGCAGGGCGCCGATGACTTCGTTCTTCTGGATGGACGCCGTACCGACGAGCACCGGCTGGCCCTTTTCGTGCAATGCGCGCACTTCGTTCACCAACGCGCGGAATTTTCCGTTCTCCGTCTTGTAGATGCGGTCCGGCAGGTCCGCGCGCACCATCGGCCGGTGCGTCGGCACGACGACGACGTCCAGCTTGTACACCTTATGGAACTCCTCCGCGGAGGTCCGCGCCGTTCCGGTCATGCCCGCGAGCTTGTCGTACAGGCGGAAATAATTCTGGAACGTGATGGTCGCAAGCGTCTTGGATTCCCGCTGGATGTTCACGCCCTCCTTGGCCTCCACCGCCTGGTGCAGACCGTCGGACCACCGCCGGCCCGGCATGAGCCGTCCGGTGAATTCGTCCACGATGACCACCTGACCGTCTTTGACCACATAGTCGCGGTCGCGCTTAAAGAGAACCTGCGCCCTCAGCGCCTGCTCCAGATGGTGCACGTACCGCGTGCCGCCTTCCTGATAGATGTCGCCCAGACCCAGGCGCTGCTGGACCTTCTCGATGCCGGAATCGGTGATGGACACCGCCTTGCGCTTCTCGTCTACCGTGTAATCGGTCTCCTCGTTCAGCGCGGGCACCGCACGAGCGAATTGCTGATACAGCTTTCCGGACTCCTCGTCAGGAGCGGAGATGATGAGCGGCGTGCGCGCCTCGTCAATAAGGATGGAGTCCACCTCGTCCACGATGGCGAAGTGGTGGGTGTGTTCGGGCCGCTGGGCCATCTGCCGGACGGCGGACACCATGTTGTCGCGCAGATAATCAAAACCGAACTCGTTGTTCGTCCCATAGGTGATATCCGCCTCGTACGCCTGACGGCGCGGCACAGGCCGCAGGAACTCGTGCGCAACGCGGAATCCGCCGGTTTCATCACGCTCCCTGTCCTCCGGGCCGTCCTCGGACTTGTGCGCGGGGTCGTAGACGAACGCGGTCTCGTGATTGAGCACCCCCGTACTCATACCGAGCGCATGGTAAATCTGTCCCATCCAGGCGGCGTCACGGCGGGAAAGGTAGTCGTTTACCGTGACCACGTGCACGCCCTTGCCCGTCAGGGCATTCAGATACACCGGAAGCGTCGCCACGAGTGTTTTTCCCTCACCCGTGCGCATCTGGGCGATGCGGCCGCGGTGCAGGACGACGCCGCCCATCAGCTGGACGTCAAAGTGCCGCTGCCCGAGGGTGCGGCGGGACGCTTCGCGCACGGCTGCAAAAGCCTCGGGAAGCAGGTCATCCAACGATTCGCCGCCGGACAAGCGCTCCCGGAACGCGGCGGTCAGACCACGTAGGTCGTCGTCAGACTTTCCCTGCAAACCGGCCTCAAGGGCATTAATGCGCTCCACTAACGGGTGGAGGGTCGCGACATACCTGCTGTTCGCGTCACCGAAGATTTTGGACCAAAACGACATGATGACGGCTCATGATAGCAGAAAACGCCGAAATTGCGAGATATCCATTGACGTTCCCCCGGAATTCAGGCGTAATGCATCATCAGTTCCTTCCGTGGGAGGCGGGATGCGGTTTTCAACGCACGAGCATGACGTCGAAATCGACGAGCGGGTATTCGCCGCGCTGTGCCATCTGCTGGCCGGACCGGAGGCTCGGGTGCCCGAATTGGAGGTTTCGGACGAGATGTCGGAGGACAAGCACACGTTCCTCATCGCCGAGTTCATGCGTGAGGAGCACCGCATCAGGCTCTTCCGGCCCGGATTCGAATTCTGGTTCGTCCGCTTTCCTGATTCCGCGGAGGCGGCCGGCTCCGTCATGGCCCACGAGCTGGCCCACTTCATCTTCCTTACCTACCCCGACGGCAGTTTCGTATGCCGGCTGCACAACGGCGCCCAGCGGCTGGCAGAACGGCTCGAGTACATCGTCCCCGCCTGGATTCTGAAATTCATCATCAGCTTCCGTGAGTACGCGGCGAACCGCAAGGCCGCGGAATTCCTGAGGCGGCATCCGGAGAAGTTCAAACGGCTTGTCACCGTCACCGAGAAATGAGCGAGGGCCCCGGCGGGGCCCTCTTTATCTTTATTCCTCACGCGGACGGCGGTCCTTCTCCGTCATCTTCTCGCGATACTTTTTGAGCTGGCGCTGGAGTTCGTCTTTGACGTCGGTGATGGCGTACCGCAGGTCCTCATGCGTGCAGGAAGCGCGGAACAGGTCGTTGCTCTGGCCGACATGGATGTTCGCCTCCGCGTACCAGATGCGGCCCTTGTGATGGTGTTCACCGGGCTTGCCGATTTCCACGCGGGCCCGGATTTCATCGGACTGCCCCATGCCGGCCATCAGATGCTCCAGGTCGCCGATTTTCTCGTTCACGAATACGCGGAGCGGCTCGTCCAGTTCTATGTTTTTTGCGTAGATGTCGATATGCATATGCCGAATGATAATTGAAATGCCAAAAATGAAAAGTTACCGCGTGATATCCACGCCCGTCCGGTAAAACGCCGACTCGGCCTCGTTGACCGTGAAGATGGCGCCGGGGTCGCGGCCGGAACCGAGAAATACGCCCTCGGTCATGTTCAGCCAGTGCTTCGTGCCTTCCGGACGCACGGCAAACACGCGCTCGTCGTTGATGGTGCGGATGTAATTGGACGTTTTATACGAAAAGAATTTCTCGGAGCTCACGCGGAGGACCGGCCGGGACTGGAATCCGTACAGTTCCAGGACGCCCGGCGGCAGATATCGGCGGTACGGACCCCACACGACGTAGACGTCGCCGGGCGCACCGTCGTAACTGATGAGGTCACCGTCCGCCGGGCTCCCGCTCCCCGGGGGCGTTATTCCGGCCGGTTCCGCCTCACCGCCGACGGACGCGGAAACTGCTATGCCGCGCACAAGGATGTCGCGTTCTCGCACGGGGGTGGTCAGTCCGTGCGCGAGGGCCAGCCGCGCCGAACGGAGCCGTGCGGTCCCGGCAAGCGGCACGGACATCACATGTTCATCCGCGCCGAAACGGGACTGCACCACGCGCGAGGAGCCGTCCAGGTATTCGGCGATGAGCGACGCAACCCAGGACGTTCCCGCCTCACCGGCCAGCGAAACCCGGAGGTGTCCGGCCGAGGAGTCCGGCACGGACAGGTCCAGCCAATACGGCTGCCATTCCTGCAGGTCAACGGAGGTTCCCCGCGCACCTTCGCTCCGCAGCCTCAAATCGGCGGTGGCCCCCACGCGAATCATTCCGAGGTCGTTGTCCGCAAAACCGAACCGCCGGTCCGACGAGGAGTCGTTCAGGGACACGGCAACCATCCAGTCATTAAACACGTCGGGGAAGAGCCGCCCGTCCCCGCCACCCTGAAGTACCTCCTCCAGCGACCATGCGCCGGCATTGCGGGTACGGATGGTCCCCGCAAGAAGTTCGGGTGAGTACTGCTCCACGAAATACTCGCCGAACACCGCGGCAATCGCATAGTCGACGGCCACGTTCGGCCAGTCGACCAGACTGTCCGAGGATTCCTGAAGGAAATGCAGAACCCGGCGCTGCAGCGCAGAGCCGCGGTAGGTGTCATTCTGGCCGGTATGCGTCACGTTGTATTCGCTCCGGACCTCATTCAGCCATACGTCGTCGCTCACCCGGAGGCTCAATTCCTTCCGGTTGAACGAGATGAGGTGCTGGAATTCGTGCGCGATGTAATCCTTCGCGTTGCCGCCGACGCTCTGTACGGCCGCGTAGAACATTTCGCGCTCGTTGGAGTCGTCCGTGCGGGAACGGTCGTAACTGTGCCGACCGTTGAAGTACCCGCCGATGCCCGGACCGAGCTCCTCAAGAAAGACCGTGACCCGCGTATCACCGTCGACGCCGGGAATATTTTCGGTTCCCCATAGCTCGCGGCTCCGCGGATAAATGACCAGGTCGAATACCGACGCAAGCCTGTCCAGGTCCGCCATGAACAGACCCCGCTCCGCGGAGGTCAGCCGGTTGAAATACCGGTCGTCCACGTACCAGTACGCCGAAGTGCCGACGTGCCGGAGCGTACCGGAAACCGACAGTGCGCCCGACACATCATATTCGCGGTCCGTCGTGAAGCGCTCCGTATCGCCTACTGAATCGGCAGAAACGGCGGCGGGAACCAGTACGAACGCCGCCGTGATAAGTGCAAGAAAAAAGCGGTTCATCAGGTCCAGCATATCATAATCCGTCGGAGCCTCCCGATTTTGTCCCGGGGGCCCGCGCATGCAGGGAGCGGGAAAAATCGGGAGCGAACGACTCCATGTTCCCTGGCACGGGAATCATTGGGGCGGGAGCCGCTTTCCTTACCCGTGACCGGTGAGGAGGCAGGAGCACATCATATCAATCAAAAGCCCCGGTCCTTCGGACCGGGGCGTGCGACGCTGGAAGGGGCAAAGCCCCCCCAGACTGCGGGTATCATGATGAACCGCTTGGTCCTATCTGTTCCGGACGGGCTTTCGCTTCCGGAGCAGGAGTTCCCTGTTGTGCACGGAAACCTCGGGAATCGTCAGGTTCTGCTCGTCCAGGAGCGTCTCGTTGTACCGGTAGTTCGACTCCAGAAAGTCGATGGCCGCGTTGATGGTTGCGATGCGGCCTCCCAGTTCCTCGGTGACCGGCTCGGAAGTCTGAATACCCATCTGCCGCATCAGGTCCGTGGCGTAGCGGATGAACGCGGCGGTGTCCTTGGGGAAGCAGTAGCCGCCGAACCCATGGTACGCACCGTGGTTCACGTCCAGCCAGGCAGGGCCGATGCGCAGGTCCGCCTCCAGCATGTCGCGGACGTGCTCGTAGTCCACCGTTTCGCCCGTTACCTTGCCGTGCGTGTCGCACAGGTCGGCCAGGACGTTGGCGAACGAGACCTTCATCGACCCGAACACGTTGCTGGCGTACTTCACCATCTCCGCCTCGGTCGCCGTGACCACCTTCCTGCCGCCGTACACGGGCAGATCGGGCCGGCGGTACAGGCCCAGCGGCAGAAGGTTCAGCACGTCGATGGAGTACCGGGCGGACTGTTCCGTCACGCCGATAATCTGCCGGCTGGGCTTGATGAAGTCCGCCCACGCCTGCGACTCGGTCAGGAACTCGGGATTGAACATCAGGAACAGGTCCGGCCGCGCATTCTGGATGCGCTGGGTCGTCCCCGGCGGAACCGTGCTCTTGATGATGACGATGCGCCCCGGGGGGACGTCCCGCACCGCGGACTCCACGATGCCCGTATTACAGGAGCCGTCGGGGTTCGGGGGCGTCGGCACGCAGATGAAGACGACCCGTGCCTTGCCGACGTCGTCGAAGTACCCGAGCTTGGGGTCGGTGTCGTACAGGTACAGGTCCCGGCCGCGCTCATGGCCGCGGACCTCCTGGAACCACCGCATCAGCGGGGTACCGACCATGCCGACCCCCTTGATGCCGATACTCATGCGGCCCTCGCCCGCATCCGGTGAATCGGACATGATTGCCTCCTTCACGGTGAGCTTGTCGAACCGTTACGACATGCCTCATCCGCCTTTTGTCCGTGAACTGGCCGCATGATAGCAATCCGAAGGACCACCGCAAGAAATTGACTACATATTATATACAGTATATAATATCCTTGAGCGAGGAGCGCGCGGTCGCTTGCTACCGCGCAGTCCGAGCGAAAGAGATATATCGAGTATTCGAAGATATATAGGTCACCCCATGAGGAAATTCCTCCTTCTCTCCGATATCGCCGTCCTGTACGCGTCGCTCATCACGACGCTCTTCGTCCGCTACGGGTTTTCCGCCCGGGACAGCTTTGAGAACCACCTGTTCCCCTTCTCCGTCATCTTCCTGGTGTGGCTGCTCGCCATGTACATCGCCGGGCTGTACGAGCACCGCCTGCTGCACAACCGCAGGGAATTCTTTGAGTCGCTCGGACAGGCGGCAACGGCGGCGACCGTCATTTCCATCATCTTCTTCTACACGGTCCCGGCGTTCGGCATCACGCCGAAGACGAATCTGCTCATTTTTGCGGGCGTGTTCCTCGTGCTTGAGGCAGCGGCGCGGTATTTCATCAACCGCATGCTGGCGCAGGGAGCGGACAAGAACGTTCTCATCGTGGACGACGGTCCCGAGTCCCTGGAACTGGCGCGCACCATCCGTGACAACCCGCAGATGGGATACGTCGTCGCCAGCATGGTCCGCACGGGCCAGCCCACGCTCACCCCCGATGAACCGACGGAGTTTCCTGTTCTGCCCGGGCCCGGGGAGCTGGAGACGTTCCTGGCGTACCGGGATGTGGATACCGTCGTCATCGGACCGCGTGCGTACGCGATGCCGGAATTCATTGACGGCCTCTTTGACTCGCTGGGACGCGGCACGAACTTCACCGACCTTGCCACCTTCACCGAGCGCCTGACCGGCAAGGTGCCCGTGACGTCCATCAACCAGGTCTGGTTCCTGGAGAACCTGACCGAGGGCTCCAAGCGTCCGTTTGAGGCTGCCAAGCGGGTCGTGGACATCGTGTTCAGCATCGCCGCAGGCACCATCGTACTGGCGCTCTTCCCGGTTATTGCGCTGGCCATCAGAATGGATTCGCCCGGACCCGTGTTGTTCCGCCAGCGGCGCACGGGCAAAGGCGGCACCCCGTTCAATATCGTGAAATTCCGGACCATGGTCGCGAACGCGGAGGCAACGTCCGGGGCCGTTTGGGCGGCGGACAAGGATCCCCGCGTAACCCGCCTGGGCCGCATCCTCCGCCTGACCCGTATCGACGAGCTTCCGCAACTGTGGAACATCCTCCGCGGACAGATGTCACTGGTCGGCCCCCGCGCGGAGCGTCCCGAGCTGGAGCGGGAAATCGTGCGCGGCGTGCCGTTCTACCGCCAGCGGTATCTGGTGAAGCCGGGACTGTCCGGCTGGGCGCAAATCCGATACCGCTACGGCGCATCGGTCCAGGACGCCCTGGAGAAGCTGCAGTACGACCTCTTCTACATCAAGAACCGCTCACTCCTGCTGGATTTGGAAATCATCCTGAAGACTATCGCCATTTCGCTCCGCCAGCAGGGAAGGTAGGCAAGCAGGACAGCGGGAGAGCCAGATAGCAAGAAAGCATTAACCAGAGACCATGACCGAATCATCGTTCGAGCGGCTCGCAATTTGGCAGAGAGGCATTGAGGTCACCCGGAACGTCTACCGTTTCACGAAGAAGTTGCCCTCGTCTGAGAACTTCGGACTTATCAGCCAGATGAGGAGGGCCGCCATTTCAATCCCCTCTAATATCGCCGAAGGGCGCCAACGCTCTACGAAAAAGGACTTTGCCCAGTTCTTGCGGATTGCGCTGGGTTCCGCAGCTGAATTGGAAACTCAAATCATACTGAGCGAACAACTCTATCCGGGACCTGATGCCTCCGTATTACGGACTTCCGTCCAAGAATTACAAAGAATGATAGCGTCTTTCATCAAGAAACTGGGCTGACGCCCAGTTTCTTGATTCTCGGTCCAACTTTCTCGCTCTCCTGCTTTCCTGCTTTCTTGCTCATTGAGCACCGTATTTCTCCTTCAATGCCTGCAGAGCCGGCGCATACGATTCGTCCAGTTCGGTAGCTTTCTCCCCCGCCTCGATAGCGGAAGGCCCGTCGCCCGCCTGGTCATGTGCCGCGGCAAGCGACGCCCAGTAGTCCGCGCGGTCCGGCGCCTGCTCCAGAAGCCGCTCCAGCAGGCCGATAACCGCCTCCAGGTCGCCGAGCTGCAGGTAGATGTTCACGACTTTCTCAAAGTCCGCCTGGCTCAGTCCGTGTCCGAATTTCGCGGCCTCGTTGATGAGCTCAACCGCTCCCTGCGGGTCGCCGAGCTGTGCCCGTACGATTCCCATGTACCAATACGTGATGCCGACCTCGGGATTGAGCTGCTGCGCCTTGGCGAACCACTCGTACGCCTTTGCGAAATCCTTCTTGTTCAGATACGCCTGCGCGACTTCGTAATAAGTGCGCACGAACGTGGGTGAAATCGCCAATGCGCGGTCCGTATATTCAAGCGCCAGGTCGTTATGCTCGGACCCGGGGTCGTTCTGCCCGAGAATGATGTGCATCCGCGCGATGTACAGAAGCGGAAGATAGTCATACTCGTTCAGCAGCGTGTTCTTCTCGGTCTCGGAAATCGCGAACTCAAGCGCCAGGACCACGGGCTCCGGCAATTCCTGGTTTCCGATATTCGCACTTACTTCCAGCAGATATTGGGCCATCCGGTGGCGGTACTCGTACACGCCGAACGTATCGTACGCGACCGATTCGCCGTACTTCGTCATCGCGGTCAGGAACTCACCCTGCCATCCGGCGATGATTGCACGGGTCGTCGCGAAGTTCGCCTGTGACGTGCGGATGTTGGTGCGCACCGTAAGAATAATGGCGAACACCAGAAGCAGCGACAGAACTATCACCTGCCCCGCGCCCAGCCCTCCGGGACGCTGAAGCTTGCGTGGCGGCTTGGCGTCGCCGGGCCTGGCTTCGCTCCGCAGGAATGAAACAAACCCGATGAGCGTGAAGAAGGTGATGAAGTTCGCCGACGTATCAAAGATAAAGCTGTTATGGATGATATACGCGACCGTCATGCCGGCGAAGACAAGCGCGACGATGCGGTCGTCACGCCCTTGTCCTGAGCCCGCCGAAGGGTCGCGCTTCATGAGCTGCGCCAACGACCAGAATACCGCGCCGAACAGCGCAAGGTACGCAAGTTCTCCGAGCAGACCCATGGTGACCAGCACCTCCATGAACATGTTGTGCGCACGGTCGAAGAACGTCTCCGCGCCGGGCCCCGTGAAGAACCGCGGGTTGAAGTATTTGGAGAACGGTACGTTGAAGTTCTCCGGTCCCCAGCCCAAAAGGAGCGTCTTGGGATTCTCGGTCCACCCCTGCAGGCCGGCGCTCCACGCCCAGAACCGCGTCTTCACCGTAAATGTCTGCGACGAAAAGTCCGTGATGCGGGTCAGATACGGCGAGCCCTTCACGAACGTGCTCTCATGGAACAGCTGGGCGAACAGGAAGAAGAGCGCCGACGCCGCGACCAGGCCCAACAGGGCGAATTTCGTCTTGCGGGCGCGGTATATGGACGAGTAGAGCAGGAGGACGATAAACGCTCCTGCGACGACGCCCAGAAGCGAACCGCGGACCGCGGTCATGAAGACCGCCAGGAACATCAGCCCGGCCGCAATGCGGTACATCCAGACCCTTCCGGAAGACTGCCCGGCGCGGAGCGAGAACGCAGTCGCCAGGAATGCACCGAGAATCTGGTATCCGGCGAACAGCGCCGCGTTGCCGATGGTACCGAACGGCCGCTGACGGCCGCCCGAACCGAGAATGAACGTCCAGTCCGTCTTCTGCAGAAAACCGTAGAACGCCGAAAAGACACCGGCGACAATCGTCAGATTCAACAGAACATACCAGTCGCGGCGCTCCTTCATCACCGCGGTCAGCATCACGAAGAACGCGAAGTAGTGCCAGAACGTGAACAGGCCGCCCATGCGCTCTATCGTCCCCCAGAAGCTGTGGTAAGGAGACACGCTCGTAAACGTGGTGACGGTGAAGGCCAGCGCGAACGCGAGGAAGGCCCAGCCGATGACATCCAGCCGGGGCCGGTAGGATTTGTCCTGCCAGATGAGAACCAGGTAACAGGCGAGAAGCAGCTGGATGAGCGTGCGGAACACGACCACCTTTCCGAAATGGAACGGCGACATGTACTGGGAGAAGATAATGAGCGCCACGGCGGGCGTGGCCCACATCGCCCAGCGGATGAGTTTTGCGAGAAAAGGCTCAGAACGCATACGCAGGAATCATCCTACCGCTTCCCCAACGCGCGGACAAGATACAGGAACGATGCCGTGTGCGACAGGACGTACCAGGCCGTCACCATAACGACCGCGCCGACAACGCCCCACGTGCGGATTGCCGCGATGCCAAGCGGAATGCCGGCGCCGAGCGTCAGCAGGTTGATGAGAATGGATAC
>DASPGX010000022.1:0-8133 GCA_035620375.1 Minisyncoccota bacterium
CCTTGCAGTATTTGACTGAATAGGGTAAATATTGCTTAACGGTCCTCGCGGACCCGCACATTCCAAGCGGAGGTACATCATGAAAAGCGCCGGACCCCTGGTCCACACGCTTGCGGGCACCTGGCTGCCATGGCTCGCGCTTGCCGCGATTCTCCTGCTGACCGGCAGACCCGTTACGCCGGACGCCCGGACGGCAACGCTCGCCGTATTCATCATCGGATTCGCGTACACGCAATTCTTCGAATACGTGTACCACCGGTTCGTGATGCACCAGCTTCGCTGGGCCGTGTTCAACGGTTTCCAGCTGGCCCACACGGACCACCACAAGGCATTCCCGCGTTCCCGGTTTTTCGTAAAGCCGGAGCGCCTGCTGACGGAGAGCTTTTCCCGTCACGACGGCTCCCGGACGCGGATGAACGACATGATTGCCCAGCGCTGGTGGATATATCCGATGCTGTTCGGCATTCACGTTGCCGCAGGCGCGCCGTTCGTCGCGCCGGAGGCGCTCTGCATGTTCCTGTGCGGAACTGCGGCGCACTATTCGGTGTTTGAGCTTGCGCACTGGTACACGCACGTCCATCCGACGCGCGTGGACATCTTCCTGCGCGCGGTTCCCGTCGTCGGGCGCATCTGGTCGTTCACGGTGGACTTTCACCGGACGCACCATACGTTCCCGCAGACCGACTTCAACTTCACGCCGCCGTTTCTGGGCGACCGCGTCGGCGGCACGTTCAGGAATCCCTGAAAGCTCCGCCCCCACGATGGTGGGGGCGTTTGCGTTAATGAAACGGCCCCTCATGCGAGGGGCCGGAGCCAAGAAAGAGTCAGGTACTCGACAGGAATGCCGTTGCGCAGGGCCCGGTCGTGCTCCCAGCGGGCGCCGTAGCTCCCTTCCCAGCCGGGTATCATCTTCACCTGCTGAATGGAGCCGGAATCCAGGAGGGTCCCGTAGAATGCTTCCAGGAGATGTTCTCCGCCGCGGTAGTACGCGTCGTCCTTCATGATGCGCCAGAAATGCTCCTCCAGCGGCATCTGGTCGAATACCGATACGCCGCGTGCCTCCAGATATCCGATGACCGCGTGGAACCGCACGATGTTCGCCTGCACGGAACCAAGGCCGCCGCTGGATATCGGCCCGCTGACCAGCGCGACGGGCCGGGGCATGCGGGCAATGACGCCCAGCGCGACGGGTACGATATCCTCGAACGTCCGTGAGCGGGCTATCCTGTCCAAATCATGCTCGGTGTAATGTTTCACGTGTCCTCCCTCCGCACGACCCGGGCGCGGTACGGCCGCTCCTTGCCGGAAACGAGGAACAGCGACGCCCATTTTTCCGGCTCCCATCCGCGCTGGGTCCAGTGAATCCAGAATCCGAGCGCCGTGGGCTGCCCGTTCAGGAACCGGCGCATCAGCCGCTGAAGCGCACCGGGCAGGAACACCCAGCGCGTGGCGCAGAACACCTTGAAGCGGTAGAAGACCCGGTGCAGCGGACTGTAGCGCCGCCAGCCCTCCGGAGGCCGGACGCCCCGCGGGAACGGCATCCAGCCGGCCTCATAGTCGGGGTCGATGACATCGTCAAAGACGAAGCCTCCGTCGGGACCCCAGACCGTCAGATGGTCGCCGGCCTCCAGAAGGAACAGATTCCCGTAGAGCAGGGCCTGCTCGTCCTCCGTGTCGCTGGCGAGCACCCAGACCACCCCTTCGGTCCCGGTTTCCCACCAATTGTCCAGAACACCGTCGTATGTGGGCATCGGTCCTCCTAATGCCGTGTGCGTCCCGCGGCACGGACGTCGATGCCGTGCATCCTCAGCAGGCGGGCGGCATGACGGCTTTGCGTGCGCAGCCAGGTCGCGTATACCTCCATGACCTGCCGGTCGTCCGTCTGCAGTCGTGCGGACATGCGGGCAAGCACGTCGATAAGCGACGCGAACTTGTCCGCAAGCTCATCAAAGAGCTCCTGCTCAACCTGCCGGTACGCCCGCTCACCGAGCTCCGCATGGTATGCCGGATCCATCGGCTGGCGGAAACGCTCCAGCCACTGCCACCACCACCCGCTGATGATGAGCGCCGAGTCGCCCACCGAACGGAACAGGACCGTCCGCTCCTGTTCGCTGAGGGACGAAAGGGCGTTGAGATAATCGGGAGCCAGCGGCGTCTGCCGCATCGGCCCGTGTTCGCTCCTGATGCGCGTCAGAAGCCCGGACAGGTACATCCGCGCCTCATCGCTCAGCGCGACGCGCTCCCGGGATAATGCTTCTTCCAGTTCGCCCATGAACAGCAGGAGCGGGGCTTCGTTCCTGATGAGCATCACTCCTCCTTTGGGAATGTCCTTTTGGCAAGAATACCAAAGCCCGGCGTCAATTGAAGAGGCGGGCGTATTGCCCGGAGTTTGCCTCATCTTATTTTTTGTGGTATCATGGGCGAGATTATGTCTCCCCGCAAAGGCACAAGCCTCAAAATCCTGTTCGTCTCCACGGAGGCGGTTCCGTACGCGCAGGTCGGCGGCCTCGGCGAGGTCATCTCCGCGCTTCCTAAATCGCTCCGCGCCATGGGCCACGACGCCCGCGTCTTCATGCCGAAGTACCTCAGCATCAGCCGGAAGCGGTACAAATTCACCCCGGTCATGGAGGGGCTTCAACTGGGGAAACCGGCCAATGACCCGCATAACCTTACGGTTTCCAATGTGCTCCGCCACCGTAAGGCGGACGGCGCAACGACCTACTTCTTGGAGAACATGGAGTTCTACGAGAAAAGGGCGAATGTTTACGGGTATGCGGACGACACCGCCCGGTGGCTCCTGTTGTGCCGGGGCGTCCTTGAATTCCTGCGGCGTTCAGAATGGACGCCCGATGTCATCATTGCCAACGACTGGCCGGCCGGTTTCCTGCCCAATCTGATGGAAACCGAATACCGGAATGACCCGGTGCTGTCCCGCATCGCGACCGTATACATGATTCATAACCTGAAAAACCAGGGTATGTTTGACGTTCATTTCGTGGCCGACTCCAACTATGACTGGGGTACGTCGCCGCTTCCCGATATCTTTGATATCGCCAAAGTGAAGCTGCTGAACGGCATGCGGCGGGGCATCATCTATGCCGACACCATCGGCGTCGTTTCCCCGACGTACGCCAAGGAAATTCTTGAACCGGAACTTGGCGAGCGCCTCAATGACCTGCTGAACAAGCGCAAAGACCGGCTTGTCGGGATCCTGAACGGCATTGACTACAAGAAGTACAATCCCGCAACGGACCGCGGCATCACACGGAAATACTCCAATAAGCGCCTGTCCGGACGTGCGGAGAACAAGCGCGCCCTCCAGCGCATCTTCAAGTTGCCCCAGCGCCGCGACGCGTTCCTGATGGGATTCGTCGGGCGCCTGGACGAGCAGAAGGGCATCAAGCTCTTCATGAACGTCGCCAAACCGGTCCTGGAGAATCTGGATATCCAGTTCGTCCTGGTCGGCACCGGCGACAAGGACTACCGGATGTTCTTCAAGGAGCTTGAGGAGGAGTACCCCGAGCAGGTTTCCACGCACCTGTTCTTCAGCCAGAAGCTTCCCAAGCGCATCTTCGCGGGCGCGGATGCCCTGCTGATGCCGTCGCGTTTTGAGCCGGCGGGTCTGGTCCAGATGGAAGCCATGCACTACGGGTGTGTTCCTGTCGTCCGCAACACCGGAGGCCTCGCAGATACCGTGAAGGACGACACCGTCGGCAACCCGGGAACGGGATTCGTGTTCGGCGACTATGAAGCGATGGCGATGCTCATCGCCATCGTGCGCGCGGCCGCAGCCTTCCGCGACAAGCGCCGCTGGGACGGCATCGTCCGCCGCGCGATGCGCGAGGACTTCTCCTGGGACGCTTCGGCTTCCGCGCATGCCCGCCTGTACCGCCAGGCCATCCGCCACCACAAGAAATAGGTCCTACATCAATAATTCCTCTCTTTTTAACGGCTCACTCAGTGAGCCGTTAAAAATATCGTCGGAGTCTCCCGATTCCGCCGTGGGGCCCGTGACCTCGGGTGGCCGGCGGGGTAACGGCGGAATCAGGGAGTCCAGGCGAAGGTTCCTAGGGGCGTGCTTTAGCCGCCCCTGGAATCGCCTCCGAACGACTCACTGTTCCCTGGCACGGGAATCATTGGGGCGGGAGCCGCTTTCCTTGCCCGTGGCAGGTGGGAGGCAGCCCAGAAACCAGAACCGCCCCCTACGGGGGCGGTTTGCAGTTTCGTAGCGCTGGAAGGGGCAAAGCCCCTCAAGAGTACAGCAGCTCACAATACTCGCGGACCATCCGCGTCGCACTGAACCTATCCAACACCATCTGCCGCGCATTGCGCATGTTCTGCTCCCAACCATCCGAAATTCCCGGCGCGCCGTAGAGCGGAATGATATCCCGTTCCAAAACGTCCAGGAGGTCGGTGCCGATACGCTCGGAGTCCGCAGGCCAGCCGATGCCGTACAATTCAACTTCCGCCACCCAGCCGTCGCGCGTGGAGAAAGGCAGAACGCCGTTGAGCGCCGCCTTCATACCGCTGGTTCCGGACGCTTCGAATCCGACGACGGGCGTATTGAGCCAGACGTCGCACCCGCTGACCAGCAGCTGCGCCTCGGCGATACTGTATTCAGGAACGTACACCGCGACGTCCTTGAGCGGACCCTCCGTCAGTTCGCGCAGACGCGTCAGCGTCTTCTGGCCCTCGGCGTCGTTGGGATGCGGCCTGCCCGCGATGACCAGCCGGACGGGACGGTCGGCACGGCGAGCGATGTCCGCGAAGCGTTCGGTGTCCTCCACCATGGACATCGGCCGTTTGTACTGGGTGATGCGGCGCGCCCATCCGAGCAGAAGTTCATCGGGTCCCCACTGCCGGCCCCACTGACGGAGGGAATCCAGCAGCGCCTTCTTGCGGTCCTGGTGCGCCGCGCGGAACGCGCCCTGACCCGAAAAGTCCGCGACGGGAAAGGCGTCCCAGGTCGGAATATGCACGCCGTTCGTGATGCCGACCATGGGATGGCTGGTCCAGACCTCCCTGGCCTTCTCCGCATGCAATTTACTGACGCCGTTCACGATTCCGGACATGCGCATGGAAAGCATCGTCATGGAAAACGTGCTGGACTGGTGTACCAGGCCGAGCGTCAGCATCTCCTGGACCGGAACGCCGAGCTCCTGGCAGTACCCCGAGAGTACGAGCGACACAAGGTCGTTGTCATACACCTCGTTGCCCGCCGGAACGAGGGTATGGTTCGTGAACACCACGCGGCGGCGTGCGAACTGCTTGGCCTGGTCAAAGCCCAGCGAGCGCTCGTGCATCTGATGGCGGATGAGTTCCAGTGTCAGGAATGCCGAATGCCCCTCGTTGAGATGGTACACGGAGGGATGGAATCCCATCCGCTCCACGAACCGGAGTCCGCCGATGCCGAGGACGATTTCCTGCATCAGGCGTGTTTCCTTATCCGAAACGTACAGGCGGTTCGTGATTGCGCGGTCCGATTCGGAATTCGCCGGGAGGTTCGTGTCCAGCATGAATACCGGAACGACCGCTCCGTCCTCCGCCCCGCCCGAAGGCCGGACGTCGTACCGCCACGCCTGCGCGAACACCTTCCGATCCTTAATGGGAACTTCAACGATGACCCGCTCGCCGGATTCGTTCGTCACCGGAACGAGTCCGACGCTCTCCGGCGGAATCTCGCGGCAGACCTCCACGAATTTTCCGCCGTCCTCATGCCAGTCGCAGATATACCCCTGGTTGTAATACAGGCCGACGGCAACCATCGGCACGCCGCGGTCCGCCGCCTCCCGGACAACGTCACCGGCGAGGACGCCCAGACCGCCCGAATATGTCGGAACGGTGTCGTGGAGCGCGAACTCGGCGCAGAAATACGCGACCGGACGCTGCTTCAGCCGCGCATACTGCGGCGTCGCACGGAAGTCGCGGAACCATTGGAGTTCCTGTGCGTAGTTCATATTCAGGAAAAATGCCTCCGGTGCGTCAGCAGGAACGCGAACGCCGCTGCCAGGAATGCTGCAAGTCCCATGTTGCCGAATACGCTTGCCGCCGCCAGCACGCCGACCGCCCAGATAGACCACAGCAGGCGGCGGATAATGCCGTATGCAACGGCAATCAGTCCGACGCCAACCGCCATGCGCAAGAGCGTCGGCCCGAAACCGGGCCCGTCATCAAAAATGCCGCCGAAAACGGAACCGATGAGCGCCAGACCGCCCAGCAGAAGCACGAACGCGATGATACGGGTGACGAACGATTCACGGGACTTCGGCAATGCGATATTCAGCTCATCCGCGGCGCGTTCAATCGCTTTTCCGCCCTTATCAATCTCCTCCTCGACGCGCTCAGCGGCGCGTTCAATCGTTTCCTCGCCGTTCTTGAGTTCCGCATCCAGCTTTCCGGCAGTATTCGTCATGCACCGAGTATAGCAGTCTGCGGAAGGCGAACCAACGCAATCAGAGCGCGGCGACCACGGGCAGGCGGTCCACAGCACGTACGCGGCCGGAGCGCAGCAGCCGCTGGCCGTTGCAGTACAGCCGCATGCCGCGCGACTCCAGCTCCCGGAAAAAAAGTGCGGGAGGAACAACCTGGCCCGGCGAGAAACTTCCGCGGGCGCTCACGTCCCCTTTCAGAACCATTTCGGCGATGATGGAAGCCGGGAATCCGGTATCCACGTTGCATCCCGCCTCTTCCCAGCCTTCCATCGGCGGCACAAGACACTCCATGAGCACTTCCTGCAGTTCTCCTCCGTGCTCACCGGTGATGCGCACCCAGAGGTTTTCCCGCTCCGTATAGCCGTCCGGATACGGATGCTTGGCTTCCATGACTTTGGTCAGATGCTCGCGCCGGACCAAACCGACGCCGTCGACCGTTACGCGCTTCGCGTCGTCCATCGTGGAAAGCAGCGACGCGATGGCGTCAAAGGAATGGTCCGGAAAACCCGAATAGAACCGAACGGTGTGCAGGCCCCGCTCTCGGTATGCGCGCCGGTACGTATACGTCTCGGGATGCGGCGCAAGAAAACACCGCTGTTCCTCAATTCCGCGGAATTTCATGCGGCGCACCGAATTCATCGGCAGCTTTTCGCGCCACCGGCCCCGCTCGATATAGGGCGCGGCGTCGGTGAATTCGCTCATGATGGTGTCCATGGAAAACGGCACGACGAATTCCTGCAGACTGGAATCCCAGACGAAACCGACGTCAACGCTCTGCAGACGGTCAAAATGCGCGGCGGCGTGGTCCAGCATGATGTCGGTGATGCCCGGCGTCGAGCCGCAGCCGGTGATGGCGGTCAGCCCCCGCTCACGGAACGCGTCGTGCATCGCGAACTGCTCCTGTACCCACGGCATGTCGGTGCCCAGGTCGATGATATGCACGCCCGCCTCCAGCGCTGCGCGGTACACCGCGACGTTCCAGTCCATCTCCGCGCAGTTGATGACCACCGCCGGGTTCGTGCGGCGGATGGCGGCGGCGATTGTTTCCGGTTTGCGGAGGTCGGCCGCCGTGAATACGACGCCGGGAAAGCGCTCCTTGTGCGGCGCGAAGTCTTTGCGGGAAAGGTCCGACAGGGCGATGCGGTAGCCGCGCTCAAAAAGGTCGCGTGAGACGATGCGGCCCTGCATGCCCGTCGCGCCGAAAATCAGGAAATCGTGTTTGGCCATCGCACAATAATTTTTTCTGAAATAATTTTCCGTTCAGACGGAAAATTTTTCAAAAGAAATTGTGTATAACTCGGATTCATTTCTTCGGCCCGGCGGAGAAAAATAAAAAAATCCGGACAGCTCCGGACCCGGTCCGCGAACCATCACTTCCTTGATTACCACGAAAAAATTATTTCACACGAATAAATATTTGTCAAGACTTTGAGGCAAAAAAAAATACTCCCCGCGTTGCTATTCCGGAAACTCTTCCGCGAAGAACAGGGAGACATCAGTGCGCGTTGAGCTGACGCCCTGCATCTGGAGAAGAAACCCGCGCTCGCCTTTGACGACGGTGAACACCAGTCCGGAATTGCCCGCCGGCTGCTTCAGCGCGATGTCCCATCCGTTCAGGTCCAGTTCGTCCTCATACCAGAACGCGACGTCCTCCAGGGGGCCCGGCGCCTGCCACCGGTAGATGCTTCCTTCCTGCTCGGGG
>DASPGX010000023.1:0-17484 GCA_035620375.1 Minisyncoccota bacterium
TCTCCGGGTTGGGACCGCCATTACGTTTCTCTGGATAGCCGTGCTTATTTTCCGTAGTCCCGAGGCGTGGGGAGGACTGCTTCAGCCGTGGGCGGCGGGGTTGCTTCCCGTTCCGCTCAAGGAGGCGATGTACGCAACGGCGGTATTGGACATCATCGTCGGTCTGGCGCTTCTCGTTGACGTCGCGACGCTTGCGGCGGCGGCTATCGGGCTGGCGCACGTGGGCCTGGTTATCGTCGTTGTCGGCATTACGCCGGGAACCGTCCGCGATATCGCAATCTTCGCCGGACTTGCGGCGCTGATTTTCGATGCGTGGCCCCGCAAATCGCCGTCTCCCGAAAACAGCAAACATGAATGACATGCCGAAAACGGATGAGGAGTTTAAAGCGAAACTCACCCCCGAGCAGTACGCCGTTATGCGCGAAGGCGGCACGGAGGCTCCTTTTACGGGCAAGTACGTGGACGACCACGAGCGCGGAATGTACGCGTGCGCGGCGTGCGGGCAGGAGCTATTCTCGTCGGACACGAAGTTTGATTCCGGGACGGGCTGGCCGAGTTTCACGGACCCGGTGAACCGCGAAAACGTGACGTTTCACCGCGATACATCCGGCGGGATGGAGCGTGTGGAAATACGCTGTGCCCGGTGCGGCTCGCATCTCGGTCATGTGTTTGACGACGGTCCGGCCGACAAAGGCGGGAAGCGCTTTTGCATCAATTCTGTCTGTCTGCAGAAGAAGCCGATGCCCTGAACGGCCCGCCGCGGCGGGCCGTTGAACGGAAAACGGGCCGCACCGGTTGGGGGCGGCCCGTCTGTTGCTACTCGGCATCGTGAATGTTCCAGTCGGAGCCGGTGTACCGTTCGGGCTCCCGGCCGTACCGGCGCATGGCCTCGCGCGTCGCCGCGAATGTCCTGCCGAGCTGCGTGGCGATTTCCCTGACGGTCATACGGCCCCGGTTCCTGCGGAGGAAGCGGATCTGGCGCATGGTCCAGCCGCGGTACCGCTCCCACGCGGTCGTCCGCGAGATGGCCTGGAAGCGGCGGTGCTGGCGCCGGCGGAACTTGCGCGTCCATTCGGGATGTCGCTTGCGCCAGCGCTTCACCGCGGCGGTGCCGTGGGATGCGGGCTTGGAGCGCCTCCACTTCCTTGACTTTTCCGTGAGCGAGCCGGGATTCCGGATATCGTGCACGATGTTGGCGGCGTAACCGCAACTGACGCCTGCGCGTGACGCGAGCGTTTTAAGGTTGCGGACGCCGTCTTCGTACATCCGGCGGATGCGGTCCGCCTTCGTCATATGCGCCTCCGATGAAAAAATTTAACCACGAAATATAAAACAAGTCAACAAAACCTCCCCGTCAGAAACGGGGAGGCAGGGGAGTTGCGGGCGCGCCGGAGATCGGATTCTCCATCACGTGCACGATGCGCATGTGCGGGTCCAGCGAGCCGACGGCGTCGTCGGTCCGGTGGAGGGCTCCCATGAACAGGATGCCCGCGTGGCCGTCCGGGAGCGTATCGCAGACGTTCCGTGCGATGAACGCGTCCCGTTCACTGACGAGCCACGGCTCCTGGCGGCCGTCAGGTGTCCATACGGCGCCGTGCCGTGCCGCATGCTCGCGGCACCGCCGGATGAGGCCGGGATCCTCGGTTCCGTGGAGCACCGCGCCGTTGTGCACGAGAACCCAGACCAGGTTGCGCAGGTGTTCGTGCGGGTTCAACGGACGCTCCACGTCGTACGGAACGGGCGTGCCGGTCCGGTCAAGGGCGACCGGCAGACCGTCCACGAAGACGTGGAACCGCGCAGCCTGAACTTCGTCGTGTGCAAGCCAGGCGACGATGCGCCGCTTGGCCGCGTGCCAGAACTGCGAGAGCCAGGCGTCCAGGAGGTACTGCTCCTCCTCGCCGAGCGCGTCGCGGAACGTGACCGCCCAGAGCTGGAACTCCCCGGTGGACTCCACGGACGAGTGGAGGACGGGGACATAGTACAGTGTCCGCACAGGCATCCTCCTTGCGGTAATGAACGTCCGGCTATGGTACGATACGGACATGAAAAAGAAAATCCTTATCACGATACTCGTCGCCGCCACCGTCGCGGTCGCCTACTGGCTCATCTCCCCGCTCTGGCGTGAACTTGTCCTGGACGAGCCGGTCCCCCGCGATGCGCTGGACACCATGGACGATGCGACCCGTGCCGAATTTGAACGTCAGGTGGACGCGATGAGCGGAGACGTCATGGACCGGAACGAATCCGTGACCAACACTCCGGACATTCTGCGCGAAGGTGAAATGGTCGCCCGCGCACATGAGGTAGAGGGACGCGCGCTGGCGATTGACACGGGGTCGATGCGCTTTCTCCGTTTTGAGGACCTGGACACGGTGAACGGACCGGATCTGCGCATCTATCTGGCATCCGACCTGTCGGCGGATGACGTCATAGACCTGGGTGCGGTACGTGCGACGCGGGGCAACGTGAACTATGCAATTCCTCCGGGCACGGACCTGGAGCATTACCGATACGCCATGATTTGGTGCAGGGCGTTTTCCGTTCTCTTCTCGTACGCGGAGCTCCAGTAGCGGTTTTTGCACAAAGGCCGCCCCATGAGCGGTCTTTGTATGTATGCGGCAAACGGTCAGCCGTGCGAATGTCCCGCGGGTGCTTCAATGGTCTCCGACCAGATTTTGATGACCGCCAGCAACAGGCTGAACACGACCGGGCCGACCAGAAGGCCGATTGGTCCGAAGACGACGATACCGCCGAGAACGGCGAACAGCGTCAGCAGAGGGTGCAGACGGGTGCCGCGTCCGATAAGGTGCGGACCGAGGAAATTGTCCACGAGACCGACGGCGACGGTCGCCCAGGCGGCAAGACCGACAGCGGCCCCGAGGTCGCCGGTAAGCAGCATATAGAGGACGACCGGAATCTGTACGAGCGCCGTGCCGAGCGTCGGTACGAATGAGGCGACCATCAGCACACCCGCCCAAAGCGCGGGATTGGGGACGCCGAAAACGGTGTAGCCGACGCCGGCGACCAATGCCTGGATGAGCGCGATGACCAGCGAGCCGCGCACGACCGAATTCACCGCGAGTGTCAGCGTGCCGATGATGCGGTTCTCATGGGAATCCGAGAGCGGGGACGTGTGCATGAGCCAGCGTTTGAGTTTTTCGCCGTCGCGCACCAGGTAAAAGAATACGAACAGGAGCAGGACGAAGCTGAACAGAATCCGCGCGAATCCCGCGAACACGAAACCGACGTTGGACAGCAGCCAGGTAAGCGACGCCTGGACGTATCCGACAACGTCGGCGGTCTCGAAGGTCAGGCCGGGAACAAAGCGGTCCGTGAGTTCCTGGACGCGGGTCAGCAGCTCGCCGAACCCGTTCGTGTTGGCACGCCCCGTGAGGTAGCCGTACAGGGCGGTGGCCTCCTGCACTAGCTGGTAGCCGAACAACGAAAGCGGGAGCAGGACGAGCGCAAGAACGATGAGGGTCGTCAGCAGTGCCGACCATGAGGGGGAGCGGAGCTGTTTCAGAACCGTCCGGTACAGAGGTTCAAAGATGATGGCAAGCACGGCGGCGAGCATCAGGACCGCGGCGTACGGCTTAATCATGAGGAACACGACCACCGCAAGACCGGCCATGAGCAGCAGGAGAACGCGGGGCTCCAGGGAACGGGAAGGCATGGTGCATCCAGTATACCACTTCGGGAGCAAAGAGGTATGAACATCGTCGCACTATCAGCAAATAATGAGGGTGTCCTGTCACTATTGACAATCGTATAATATAGTGTATTATGTGGCCGCCGTACCTTCCCATAACAACCCAACCTTTGAGGAGGATACGTTGAAGCGCACACATCTGGCGTACCCCGCGGCGGCTCTGCTGCTGACGGGTCTGGTCGTTGCCGCCTGCGGTAAGGGACCGAATTCGCCGAGTCCGCTGCCCACGTCCGGTACGGGGCTCGTGCTGCCGTCCGGCCAGCCGGCGGAGCAGCCGACCCAGGGGACGCCCGCGGCTCCCGGAACGGTCGGCGGCCGCGACGGTGTCGTCGTCGAGCGGCTCAGTTCCAACTTCGCCGACCAGCGCTGTACGGAGCTCGCGCTCCCGCAGTACGCCGGCGTTGACGTCCTGGAAGAGGTCGCCCGCATCACCAACAACACCGGCCGCGAGGGCTACCCCAAGCCGGCGCTGTTCCAGAATCCCAAGGCGTCTTGCGACCCGTGGGATAAGAACCCGGCCGGACAGCCGGTTCTGGACAAGCTCATCATCGGCGAGAACATCCCCCCGGGCGAGTCCCGCGTCTGGACGCACCGCCTGGAGCTTCCGCGCGACTTCTGCGGTTCGTTCCAGTTCGACAACGACTTCCGGAACGGCGAGGTCGCGGTCAGCTCGTTCGGCGGCGGCGCCGGCGGCAAGGTCATCAACTCGGGCCGTGACTGCCCGACCTGCGAGGGCATCAACGGCCGGTTCGAGGGCGTGAACCAGGACGGTTCCACCGTCGTGCTCACGCCGCGGTTCGCCCCGGACATCGGCGGGGTGAAGGTCAAGGGCGTCATCCACTGGGGTGACGGGACGAGCGAGCCGGTGACGTCCGGCACGGCCGTCCAGCACAGCTACCCGTCCCAGCCGCAGAAGGCGTATCACATCAGCCTGGTGCTCACGGCCGGCAATCTGGAGTGCGACCCCGGTCTGGACATCACCGTCGGCAACAACCCGACCTGCGAGGACTACGAGGCGCCCGCAATTTCCGGCGACATCGGTGTGGACCTCACGCCGACCCAGGTGACCTTCAGTAGCGGTACGGTGGCTCCCGCGGGCGGAACGTTTGCGCCGGCACTGCCGATCACCTACGACCGCCCGCCGGCTGGAGGTCCGGCAGGAAGCTTCGGGACGACGTACATCCTGAGTTACGGACCCGAGAACCTGGAATGCTCGGCGAGGAAGACCTTCGTCAAGCCGATTCCTCCGCTGGAGCAGACCTGCGACGAGTCCAGCCTGGAAGTGAAGGTCAAGCTCATCGAGGGCGGACAGCTGGTCTACCGGGTGAGGTCGTCCCAGCCCGGGACCATCACCATCGGCGGCCGGCAGTTCAACTTCTCGGAAGGCGATACCGGCATCGTGAACCTCGGCGTCCCCGCCTGCGGCCTGACCATCGAGTGGTCGGCGCAGACCCGGTGCGACGAGGAGTCCGGCTCCGTGCAGACCGACGAGTGCGAAGAGCGCACCTGCGAGGACGTGGACGCGAGTCTGTACTCGTGCAGCGGGAGCAGCAGCGGGGCATCGTGCACCGCGAGCTGGAATCCGCCGCCCGGTACGGCCGGCATCACGTTCAAGAAGGGCGACGGCGTGCTCGGCACCTGGAACGTGTCTCCGGGCGGAACGGCGAGCTATGCGAGCAATCTTCCGGCCGGCGATTACAGCTTCACGCTGAAGGTCCAGGACGGCGAGCTCACCTGCAAGGACAAATACGAGTTCAGCGTGGAGGAGACCTGCGCCGACATCCCCGCGACCAGCCAGGCTTCCCAGCCGTTCGAGCTGGCTAACAGCAGCGATGCGACGGAGACGGCCTGGGTCAACAGCAACGTGAGCCCCGGTCCGTACGCACTGTTCAGCAAGCCCGGCTACGAGTCCGGGTGCGTGAACGCGCCCTCCTCGGCGAAGGTCGTTCTGCTGAAGGCAGGCAGGGAGTACATCTACTTCCTGAACGTCTCGGCGGGACAGCAGCTGTGCTCGGCCAACGGCAAGGACGTCTCGCACCTGTCGCTCTTCAACTGCGCCGACTGACCGCGCTCCGGGCATCGGATATATAGCTTAGAGAACAACCCGGAATCATAACCCTCCGATGCGAACGGGGGAGTCCCATGCGGACTCCCCCGTTATTTATTTCTGAAGATGAATCCTATTCTTTCAGTAGCAGCATGAGGTCGGATACGTTGGCGTCCGTGGGTCCGGTGAAGATGAGGTCGCCGCTTTTCTCAAAAAAGGCGTAGTCGTTGTAGTCCTTCAGGTATGCCGCCGCGTCCAAGCCGGCCGCACGGGCATGTTCCCGTGTTACGGCGTCGGCGATGGCTCCGGCCGCGTCCGTATTATCCAGTCCGTCGGAGGCGAACGCGATAAACAACTCCTCATTCCCGATGCGCTCCAGCGCGGTCAGGGTCGCCCGCGTGTTGCGCCCGCCCTTGCCGCCGTCCGGCACCACGATGCGGAATTCTCCTCCCGCGACCACCGCGCGGGCGGAAACCCCGCGCATATGGTCCACGGCCTGCGCGGGCTCTTCATACACGCTGTCCGAAAGGATAGATGCCGGATATCCCAGTTCGTTCGCTTTCTGGGCCATCGCCTCAAGCGCGATGCGGTTGGACGCCAGCACGATGTTCGTCACGTTCGTGAACCACGTTCCCTCTTTGGGCGTTTCGGTCAGCTCATATCCGGAAAGGCCGTACCGGTCCAGAACCGCCCGGGCGTCAGCGGCGTCCGTGACGTCCGGCCAGGTCGGGCCGGACGCGACCATGTCGTACGACGTACCGGGCACGTCCGAGAAGATGAGACCGATGACGCGGGCAGGGTACAGCGATTTCGCCAAACCGCCGCCCTTGAGTTCCGAGATATGCTTGCGGACGGTATTGAGCTCATGAATGGTCATTCCCGACCGCAACGCGTCACGGTACAGCCGTTGTCCCTGGTCGCATTCGGACGGAGAACCGCAGAGCATCGCGGAACCGCCGCCGGAAATGACGACGAGCACCAAGTCCTCTCCGGTCAGGTCCGCACAGGTGCCCAGCAGTTTCCGGGTGTGCTCAACGTTCTGCGCGGACGGGAGCGGATGGGTGCCGGAAAGGTGTTCGGGATGAGCACATGCCGCTCCGGAACTCCTGATGACCGCTTCCGGGGTGACGCGCCCGCCGAGGATGCGCTTGAGCTCTTCCGAGGCCGCACATGCGGCCTTCCCGAATCCGATGAGGCAGATGCGCCGGTACGGTCTCAGGGGAATCCGGTGGCCGGAGATATGCAGAACGTCCTCACCGTCCAGAGAAACCGAACGCGCGACGACCGGCGCCGTCGCGATGGCATCCCAGCCGGCGCGGATGACGGCAAGCGCGTCTTTGCGCGCCGGCGTTGAGGCCAGGTGTGCTTCGTTGCGGATAACAGGCATGTCAGAGGAAGGGGAACTCCGTATCCCCGATGAACGCATTGATGGCTTCTGCGGTGGTTTTGGTGATTTCCGTCATGGAATCCGCGGTGGAGAACGCGATATGCGGCGTGACGACAACCTTGGGGTGGTCCAGCAGGATATGATTGGCCGTCAGGAGCTCAAAATCAATACCCTTCGTGTCCCGGATCACCAGGTCCTGCTCCTTCTTGAGCGCGCGCTCCTGTTCAAGCACATCAAGACCCGCACCGGCGACCGTACCGTTGCGCAAGGCCGCGATGAGCGCGTGCGTATCAACGATTTCCCCGCGAGCGGTGTTGATAAGGTATACGCCCTTTTTCATCCGGCCGAACGCCTCCTCGTTGATGAGGTGATGCGTGTCCTTCATGTACGGTACATGAATCGTGACGACGTCGGCCCTGGCCAGTACCTCGTCCAGTTTTGCGTACGAGAATCCCGCCTCCTTCGCCGCATTCTCATCGGGGAACGCGTCAAACGCCAGCACGTGCATCCCGAACCCCCGGGCAATCGCACACACCTGCCGTCCGATACGGCCGGTTCCCACGACGCCCAGGGTCTTGCCGTGGAGCATCATGCCCTGCAGGTCGCGGATATCCCAGTTCGTGCCGTCCCGGAGTCTGCGGTGACCGGTGCTGACGTTGCGGACGACGCTCAACAGGAGCGCAAACGCGAATTCGGCCACCGGATGCGCCGCGTATGACTTCACATTCGCGACGCGGACGCCCCGCTGCTTGGCGTATGCCACGTCAATGTGGTCATACCCCATGGACCGCGTGACGATGAGTTTCAGGCCGTCCAGAGAGTCGATGACGCGGCGCGTCACCTCACAGTTTACAAAGACGGAAATGATGTCCGCGTCCTTTGCGAGCGCCAGAACATCCTCGTCGGAGGAGAGTTTTCCTTCATGGAATTGCAGTTCGTGTCCCTCCGGGAGGAGCTTCTCGTACGCCTCGCGCTCGCCCGGCATGGTCTCAAAAAAGACGATGCGCATACCGCATTCATTGTACCATGTACCGGCGGCGCGATGCGCACAATCGCACTTGGAACCGGACGTTCGTCTGATACAATGGCGTCATGTCTGACACAAACGGGACGATACTTATTGCCGAGGATGAACTTCCGCTGGCGAAAGCGCTCGCGATGAAGCTGGAGTCCGCCGGGTATACGGTCACGGCCGTGACGAACGGCTCCGAATGCCTTGCGGAGCTCAAGGCGAAGAAGTACGACATGCTTCTTCTGGACCTCATCATGCCGGAGACCGACGGCTTCGCGGTCCTGGAAGAGCTCAAAAGCCGCGGCACGAAGATACCGACCATCGTGCTGTCCAATCTCGGCCAGGAGGAGGACATCGAGCGGGCGAAATCGCTGGGCGCGAAGGATTATTTCATCAAGGCGGATACGTCGCTGAGCGCCATCGTGGACATGGTCCGCGATAAGCTCAAGGATTGATGCCAGAAAAGGAGGGAACCACAATTGATATCGGCGAACTTTTGGTTCGCAACAAATACCTGTCCGAGGATGACGTTCGGCGCGCCCGGGAAATCAGTGCGGCCCGGGACACTCCGCTCCGCGACGTTCTGCTGGGCGAGGGATTCATCACCCGCGACCTTCTCGGACAGGCCGCAGCCGAGGATCTCGGCATCCCGTACGCGGACCTCAATTCCCGTCCGCCGACGCAGGAGATGCTTGAGCGCATTCCTGCGGACGTCGCAAGGAAGTTCAGCGCGGTGCTCTACGAGGAGACCGACGACTCGGTCACCGTGGCGTCCGACGAGCCGCTCTCGCGCGGATTGTCGTCCGCGCTCGCCGAATCGTTCAACGGCAAGAAGGTGCGCATCGCGTACGGCCTTCCCGAAGATATTGAACCCCTGCTCCGCTCGCGAACCGCGCCGTTGTCGGCGCGGTTGTCGCGTATCCGGGTTTCCGAAGGGGCTCTGGGTCCGCAAATCGTCGGCGAGCTCATCGGCGATGCGCTTCGCGTGAACGCATCGGACATCCATCTGGAGCCGCAGAACGGGCACATGCTCGTGCGGTTCCGCGTGGACGGCGTCATGCATGAGGCCGTCCGGCTGCGGCGGGAAGTGCATCCGCTTATCGTGAACCGGGTGAAAGTGCTCGCCCGCATGCGTCTGGACGACCATTTCTCCGCGCAGGACGGCGCCATCCGGTACGCCATGGAGGACAGCTCCGTGGACATCCGGGTGTCTATCGTGCCGACGTTGGACGGAGAAAAAATCGTCATGCGCCTCTTGACCGGGCGCATGCGGAGCCTCGCGCTTACGGAGCTGGGGCTCTCGGGCGACCATCAGCGGATGCTCGAGTCCGCCATCGCGAAGCCGTTCGGTCTCATCCTGACGACAGGGCCGACGGGGAGCGGAAAGACCACGACGCTGTATGCGTCGCTGAAGACACTTGACCGTACGGCGATGAACATCACGACGATTGAGGACCCGGTAGAATACCGGCTTTCCGGCATCAATCAGCTGCAGGTCAATGTGCAGACCGGGCTGACGTTCGGCACCGGACTGCGGGCCATTGTCCGGCAGAATCCCGACATCATCATGGTCGGGGAAATCCGCGACCGCGAAACGGCGGAGGTCGCGGTGAATGCGGCGCTTACGGGCCACATGGTCTTCTCCACGTTCCATGCCAATGACGCGGCTACCGCCGCGGTCCGGCTGACGGAAATCGGCATTGAGCCGTTCCTTCTGTCGTCCACGCTGGAATTGATTATCGCGCAGCGCCTTGTCCGCCGTATCTGCGAATCGTGCCGCGTGAGCGCACCGGCGACCGCGGAGGCTGTGAAGCGCATCGCGCCCGAAGCCCAGAAATTTCTTGACTCACGGAAGTACCGTCTGTACCGCGGGAAGGGATGTCCCGTATGCAACGGCATCGGATACCGGGGGCGCATCAGTCTGTTTGAGCTCATTCCGGTTACCCGGAAGATGCGCGAGCTGCTCGTAGGACGGCCGACGGCCCAGCAGATTTGGAAACTGGCCCAACAGGAGGGTGCGCGCTCCATGTTTGAGGACGGGATGGACAAAGTGAAGAACGGGACGACAACACTGGAAGAGGTCGTCCGTGTCGCCAATCCCGCATCCTGAGCATGTCTCCATCCCTTTCATCGGCATTTGCGGCAACCCGTCCGTCGCCACGGCGATATCTGTTCGGACGCGTGTCCGGCGCGGGCCAGGGCGCGGTGCTGGAATCCCTGGCTCTGCTTGCGTCGTCGGGCGTGGATGCGGCTTCCGCGCTGGAGGCGACGTCGCGGTCCATCCGCGACGTCGGTCTCCGCGGCCGGCTGAGCAAAGCCCTCGCGACCGTGCAGGAGGGGTTTCCGCTCTGGCAGGCTCTGGATGTTCACGGCATTCTTCCCGCACAGCGCATCTGGCTCATCCGCGTCGGTGAAGAGAGCGGACAGCTGGCCAAGCACCTGCAGACTGCGGTTGAACAGCACCGCAAAGAAGGGCAGTTCCGTTCGCGCGTCCGTTCGGCGATGCTGTACCCCGCCATTTTGCTGAGCGTTGCGCTCGTCGTTGCGGTGTTCGTATCCTGGTATATTCTTCCGCGCCTGGCCGGTGTTTTCGGAAATCTCGGCGCCGAGCTGCCGCTGTTGACGCGGCTGCTGTTGTCTTCGGGGGAGTTTCTTGAGCAATACGGGTACATCGCGGTTCCCGCGGGTGCGGCTGTTGTCGGTGCGCTCATCGTCGTACTGTTCGTTCTGCCGGCGACCCGTCGTTCAGGGCAATGGCTGTTGCTTCGGACTCCGGGAGTCGGCGGGCTGATGCGCGACAGCGAGCTCGCACGGTTCGGCCAGGTATTCGGTTCGCTGCTGCAGGTCGGTGTACCGGTTCCCGAATCCCTTCAGGCGGTCCGCGAGGCATGTCCGCTGGTTGTATACCGGAGGCTCTATGCCGCAATGGAGCGCGCGGTGACGGACGGAGAGAGCTTCGCTCATTTCTTTGACGCGAGCCCCAAGGCGCGCAGGCTCATTCCGGCGAATATCCAGCAATTGTTCATCACCGCCGAACAGACGGGTACGCTCGGCGCGACGTCGTCGCAACTCGCCGCCGTGTACGAGGGGCGTCTGGATGTACGCGCGAAGAATCTCGCCGCGACGCTTGAGCCGCTCCTGCTGTTCCTGCTCTGGATAGGGGTTGTCGTGCTCGCCTCCGCGGTCATCACGCCCATTTATTCCATCCTGCGGAATGTGAACTGAGCCGATGCCATGCGAAGGGGATTTACATTACTGGAAGTCATGCTGGTCACCGCGCTCATCGGCCTGGTTGCGGGCAGCGGGTTCCTGACGGTGCGGACTTTCCGCGCCCGGGACGCCGGCGCATCCGCATCGCGGCTTATCCAGCAGGCGCTCATCCGCGCACGGACGAGCGCCGTCGCGATGCGTACCGACGACTCGTGGGGAGTGTCCGTCGCCGGCGACGGGGCAACGGTGTTCAAGGGTGAGTCTTTCGCCTCCCGGGACGACGCGTACGATGAGGTGTTTGATTTTTCCGCCGGCGTACTCGTATCCGGGTCGTCTGAATTCGTCTTCGCCAAACATACGGGCGTCCCGGCATCCTCCGGAATCGTGACGGTCACGTATGATGATGAAACATATAGCGTACAGGTAAACGATGTCGGAACCATCGTGTATGGACCGTAACGAGCATGTCCCATCACCGAGCGGGCGGTTTTTAAAAGGCGCGGGTGCAGCGTCCTCTGCCCGCTCCGGTGCGGGATTTTCTCTTGTGGAGCTGGTGCTCTCGCTCGCGATTGCGGGCCTCATCGTTACCGTGTTGGTCGGCGGTCTGCTGTATTCCGCTGATGCCGCAGCGTCTCTCTGGGCTCGGACGCAGGCCCGGTGGTCAGCTTCCGAATGCCTTCACGCGGCGCGATGGTTGCGCGACAGCCAGGGCATCACATCGCTTTCCGTGGGTACGCACGGACTCGTCGTCGCAGGAGGACAATGGACGCTGTCGGGTGCGAGCGATTCCGCGGACATCCATACACGGCAGATGACCGTTTCCGACATTTCGTCCGATGAGAAAGAGGTGCAGTGCGTCGTAAGCTGGGAAAGCCGCTTCGGAACGAGGAGCGTTTCGGCGGTTACCCGGTTCACCAACTGGCAATGAAGCGCAGGGGATTCACATTACTGGAGATTATGCTGTATCTGGCGGTCGCCGGTGCGGTTGCTGTCGTATTGGTGCAGAGCATCCAGCTCGTGGGCTCCATCCGAAATCGTTTTCTCACGGCCGCAATCGTGGACCGGCAGGCCGACTGGGCGATGACGACGCTCGTTTCCGCACTGGAATCGGCGGACGTGGCGGAGCCAGACTCCGGCGCGTCAGCGACGGCGCTTTTACTTACCGACGGCAGGTCATTCGTCGTGAGCGACGGGGTACTGTACGCGCAGACCGCGACGCGTTCGGATGCCCTGACCGATGATGACGTCGTCGTTGCGGGATTGCTTGTGGAAAATCTCGGGACAGGGGGGACGGATACCATCCGGGTCACCTTTTCGATGTCGTTCGCCGCAGACGCCAGCGTGTCCGAGGAATTCAGATATGCACGTACCTATGTCACCAGTACTACGCGGCCGCAATAACGGCACACGGGGATTCGCCCTGCAGCGAATATCCGACAAGGGTTCCTCTCCCGTGCGCCTCCAGCGCGGTCGGATATCTGCTACGGGGTTCGTCGCGATGAGCGTCGTTATTGTGTTCTTCATCGTCGCCGTATCCGCGACGCTCTTCATGATTCTGGTGTCGTGGAATGCGGAAACGGGCGAAGGCATCGCGCGGGATGGCGTACGGGCGAAGTGGCACGCCGATGCCTGTGCAGAACACGCGCTTCATGAATTGCGCAACGTGCCGGGATATGCGGGCAGCCAGTCTCTGTCGTTTGATGACGGCGGTTGTGCGATACCGCCGTTTACCGCATCGGCATCGTTCAGTCTGAATGCCGAAGGTGAATCGGGCGGGGCGTTCGCCCGTGTATTGGTGAGCGGACTGTTGTCCGTGAACGCGTCCGGAGAGGTGACCGCGGTGCAGGTCCTGTCCCGTGAATACGTTGCCGACTTTTAGTGCTATGATTTCTCCGATGTATCCGCGCAAGGGGTTCACGATGCTGGAGTTGCTGCTTGTTGTTGCCGCCATCGGGATTCTCGCGGGTCTGGTCATCACCGCGCTCAATCCGGGAGCGCGGGTCACGGAGACGCGCAATTCGCGCCGCCGCGTGGACGTGAACATCATCCTAAATGCGGTGTATCAGTTCGCGCTGGATAACAACGGCGCCCTGCCGTCCGGAATTCCGACGACGTCCGACTGTCCCGGCACGGCCGGCAATGAAATCTGCAGAACCGGCGCCTCCTCATGTAGCGGCCTGCTGGCGCTGACGGAACTGACGGATGACGACCGGTACCTGGTGGAGCTCCCCGTTGATCCTTCCGCCGCGTCGGGCTCGGACGGTACCGGATACCGCATCAGCCGTTCGTCCACGGGCCGGGTGACCGTGTGTGCGCCGGAGGCCGAGGACGGGGAGGTCATCACGGTGACGCGCTGACGCTGGATTCGTAGCGGCGCTTGTGCTACAGTGCGCCCGTTCACATGGACGACCAACCGCAAATCCCGCTGACCAAAAAGGAGCGCCGCGAACAGCGGCGCCAGGATGCGCGCGGCGAACAGTCATCGGCGTCGCGCCGCCGCGTGCTCAAGCGCGTGCTGCTGTGGGTCATCGTCCTGGGCGTTCTTGCCGGAGGGGCATGGGGGCTGTACAAAGCGTCTGAGCGCGCGGCCGTGCCCGCGGGCGACGGCACGCTCGCCGTCGCGGTGACCGATGACGAGAACATCCGCGGACCTGTCGACGCGCCGGTTACCCTGGTGGAGTACAGCGACCTGCAGTGCCCCGCATGTAAGGCGTTCCATCCCGTACTGCAGCAGCTCATGGAGGACTCCGGAGGGACCGTGCGCCTGGTGTACCGTCATTTCCCCATCCGCAATATCCACGCGAACGCCGATCTTGCGGCGCGTGCCGCGGAAGCCGCGGGATTGCAGGGGAAGTTTTGGGAAATGCACGACCGCATCTTTGACGAGCAGGGGACGTGGTCCGGCCGCTCCTCCCAGGGGGCGCGCGACGCATTCCTTTCCTATGCGCAAGAGCTGGGACTTGATACGGCAAGACTTGAAGCCGACATGGACAGCGATGCGGTAAAGGACGCGGTCCAGGCCGACCTGGACGGCGCGCTTGCCGCGGGGGTGAATGCGACGCCGACGTTCTTTCTGAACGGCGCGCAGATGACCGGCCTGACGTCGTTGGAGGATTTTCTTAGCCGCGTGCTCAATGCCGCCCCGCCGACTCCCTAAGCAACTCATCGTCCTGTTCCTCCTGTTGGCGGTCATCGGATTCGCCGATTCGGCGTACCTGACCGCCGAACATGTCCGCGGCGGAATCCCCCCGTGTTCGTTCACCGAGGGGTGCGGCACGGTGCTGACCAGCCCGTACGCGCAGATTGCGGGCATTCCGGTCGCGGCCATGGGACTGGGCTATTACGCCTTGCTCATTGTGCTGATGGTGGCGTACCTGGATATCGGCAGGCGTGCGCTCGTGCACTGGGCCGCCTGGCTGACGACCGTCGGCCTGCTCACCTCGGCGTATCTGGTCGCTGTGCAGGCGTTCGTCCTGCGCGCGTACTGTCCGTACTGCCTCCTGTCCGCCCTGACCTCAACCGGACTGTTCGTCGTCGGCGCGGTCATCATGCGCAGAGATTAAAGCGCTATTTTTTTTTTCGCTGAAATATTTAACGGCTCACCGCGTGAGCCGTTAAATATTTTTCCGCCATGAACTAGTCGGCCAGTTCCGTGCACCGGGATACCGCTTGGATGTCGTCTGCCTCCCAGATAACCCGCCCGTCGCAGACGTACCAATACGCGTCGTCCCAGGTCACCTTATCCAGACCGGGGTTCAGCGCAATCTGACGGTAGAACGAACCGTCCTCCAGCACGGGAACGACCGCATCGCCGTCCTCGGTGACCCGTATAAGCCGCGGGTGCGGCTCCTCCGAGATCGCCCGTCCGTTGTCCCAGCGCAGCCGCTCCTGTCCCGACGTAACGGGTGTATTTCGGAGCTCAACGAGGAACGCGGGAGCGGTGATTATCCCCAAAATTGCGGCGTAGCGGAGGAGGCGTTTCATGGACACTTGTATAGCCCATTAGTTTACGGCCGTCAAGAAGCGTGTCCGAATCAGCGCCGGTTTTCGGCAAGATTATGACCCAGAAAATATCCACATTCAATGCGTTGACTCCGCTTTGAATGCTCCACCCGTTTTTTCGCCGGTTATGCACAGATTACCTGCATAATCAGCGGTTTTTGGGATAAAATTAGGAGAGGCAGAATGATTTTCTAATGTCGCCCAGGAGAGATAGAACAAGGCGCATTGTTTTGAGCGTAGCGTTCACTGCGCTGTTTGCATTTGTGAGCGTGGTCGCCCCGGCGCATGCCGACTCTCCGCAGATTCTGAGCTTCCAGGGCCGCATCACGGACGAGGACGGCGATTTGTTGGGCGGCTCGGGAACGAACTACTTCTTCCGGTTCGAAATCTACGACTCCGCGACGGGCGGAACGGAGCTCTGGGAAAGTCACACCTCCAGCGGGACGACGGCGAAGGTCACGCAGGGCGTGTTCAACGTCCTTCTCGGCGACTCTTCGCTGTCCAACATGGCGTCGCTGACGTCGGGAATCTTCAACGACCCGAGTACGTACCTCCGGGTGTTCGTCTCCAGTCTCTCGGCGACGGGACCTTTTGAGGAAATGCTCCCGCGCCAGCGTCTTGCGGCGGTGCCCTACGCCATTGAGCCCGAAGGCGTAGCTTCGGACTCATTGGACTTCGACGAGTTCGTGGACGCCATGACGCTGGACGCGAACACGGTCGTATCCCTGAACGGATTCACCTACACCATGGGCGGCCTGTCCCTGCGCGGCACCAACGCGTCCCAGTCGGGCGCGTTTGAGGTTTCGGGGTACGCGTCCGCGTCCGCCGTGTTCGGCGCCGGCCTGACGGATTGTGACTCATCGGGTTCCAAGCTTCTCTGGGATGCGTCCACCGGACGCTTCTCCTGCGGTACGGACTCGGGAGGAACGTTCCTCGGCCTGGATTTCGGTACCATCGGCGGAACACTCGCGAAGATTACCAGCCTGTCGTTTGACGACGGACACTTCAACCTTTCCAACACGGCATCGCTCGGTTTCGTCCGTCTGGACTGGGGCGCCGGCGGTCCCGCCTCGTTGTCGCAGGATGAAACGGTTACGGGCAACTGGGAATTCCGCAACGGCGCGTCGTTCTCCGGTGCGGTCACGTTCAATACCGGCCGCTTGGTCACCTCCAACTCTTTGGACTTTGACGAGTTCGTGAACAATATGACGCTGGACGCGAACTGGCGGGTATCGTCGGCCAGTGGTGCGTTCACCATCACGCAGTGGCCGCGCTGGGCGACGCATCTGATTCCCGCCGCCGATGACACGTACGACCTCGGAACGACCGCGCTCCGCTGGCGGGACCAGTACATCGCCCCCGGCTCGCTCCACATCGGTGTGGACGGCGATGAGGCGTCCATCTCGTACGACCCGACATTGGACCGCCTGTACATCGCGCTCTTTGAGGGGGGTTCGTCGGTGTCGTCGTTCACGCTCTATGACACCGGCAACGCGTCGCTGTCGGGCGGACTGGAAATCGGCGGCGACTTCGTGCCGTCGCAGAACGGCGTCTTCTCGCTCGGTCTGAACCCGCTCCAGTGGCGGAACATTTTCTCCAACAACGCGAGCATCACGCAGAACTTTGAGGTGACCGGCGTCGCGTCCATCTCCAACATCACGGTCAACAACATCACCATCGCGGGAGACACGAATCTGAGCCTCGCGTCCATCTCGGAAAATCTTGAGGTGTCCGGCTTCGCTTCCGCATCCCAGTTCTTCGGCGCCGGCCTGGTGAACTGCAACGGGGCGACGAGCAAGCTCCTGTACGCCTCCGCATCCGGCACGTTCTCCTGCGGCACCGATTTGCAGGGAAGCGGCGGCGCGTCCGTCGGCCTGCGCGAAGGATTCGCCGGAGCGTTCACGAACAAGTCCAGTATTTCCTTTGACGCCGCGCACTTCGTCCTGAACCTCGCCAACCCCGACGCCCGTCTCGCCCTCGACTGGGGCGCCGGCGGTCCCGCATCCCTCTCCCAGAACGAGACGGTGACCGGCAACTGGACGTTCTCCGGCACCACGAACTTCACCGCCTCCGCACAGTTCACGACGCTGGAAGCGAACACGGCATCCGTTTCCGCC
>DASPGX010000024.1:0-47249 GCA_035620375.1 Minisyncoccota bacterium
CGAACGGCCGCCGCGCAGGGACTTCGGCCCGGGCGGGCCTGCCGGCCGGAGCTACGGCGCTGGCGCGCCGCCTCCGCGGCGGGACGGTCCGCGTCCACAGGGCGGCCAGCCGGCGGGGCGCGGGGGATTTGACCGGCCGCGCCGCGATTCGGGTGGTCCGCGGGGCGACCGGGGCCGGGGACCGCGCCGCGACGGCGGTCAGAATGCAGGCGGTGGTCAACCGCAGCCGCGCCGCAATCCGCTGATGCCGGAGAAGCCGCCGCAGCCCGGCGCTTCATTGGACGCGCTCAAGGGGGGTGCCGTGGATTTCAAGGGCCGTGCTATCCAGCCGAAAGAACCGAAAAAGGACGGGGAGGCGACGCTGACGTCCGCACCGGTGGATCTCAAGGAACTCATCGGTAAGGCGTTGGGGAAGAAATAGTTTAACGGCTCACGAGATGAGCCGTTAAAAACAGTGAAGGGGCGCACGTGGCGCCCCTTCGGGTGTATGGGTTATCTCGACATGTCGGCGTAGGCTTGGTCCTCGCCGCGGTTCATGCCCTCCACGAACCCGGCGTAGAAACTCACCGCCGCGACCATGAGGAATGCGGCGATGAACGTCGCTGCTCGCTTCATGCAACCTCCCTGAATACATACATTATACCATGAAATCGCATGAAAATCAAAGGCACCCCGAAGGGTGCCCTGTCACGTCAGTCGAGAATCGGCTTGCCCTCGGCTAAATGCCGCCTGTAGGGCTCCAGTGCCGCCGGGGAATCGTCCACGGGGAACTGCTCGCTGGAGACGCCGGCGATGAGATTCAGCTCCTCTTCGCTCTTGCAGTGGTGCTGCAGGGCGGTCACCAGAAGCGACGCCGCCTTCACCAGGCGCTGGCGGATGGCCCGGTCGTCCGGACAGAACCCGGTGTAGCCGTCCTCGGCCTGTTGCAGATACCGCCGGGCGAACGCAATCCAGTCCATATAGCTGAACCGGGCGTCGTGTTCCGGCCCGCCGAATCCCATGGCGTAGTCGTTCTCCCGCGTCAGCGCTTCGTACACCTTCTCACGGTCAATCATCACCCCTCCTTGGCCGTTCCATCCGGCCTATTGTGGTCCATCAGTTCCTGAAGCGTGTACCATCCGCATACAGACAGAAGCGTCTGCACCGAGCCCAGATGGCGCCCGGTCTTGCCGGCACGTTCCGTGTCCTTGGCGTACTCCTCCACGCCGTCCAGAAGGAAATGTGCATGTGCAAGCAGGTCTCGCCGGGTTTGCGAGCCGAAGTACCGCGCGGGGTCCATCCGTCTTTTCGGGATGCCCTCGGCTTCCATCCGGCGCCGGTACATACCGACGACCGACAGAATTTTCTCCGTTGTCATGAAGGAACTCCTCGGGCATCCTACATCATGAAGCGTATTACGGTAATTGAAGCGGAGCGTTTCTCGTGGTATAATTTTCCCGCTTGATATCCGCCCATAGCTCAGTTGGTAGAGCAACTCCCTTTTAAGGAGATGGTCCCAGGTTCGAGTCCTGGTGGGCGGACAGAGGAATGAATTGTATAGACCCCGGAAGAGCAACTCCCTTTACCGCTTCGCTGTCGTTGTGTCGCTCGGATGAACGGCGCTGACGCGCCATCATCCTCGCTCGCAACGAGAAGGAGATGGTCCCAGGTTCGAGTCCTGGTGGGCGGACAGAGGAATGAACATGAAAGGCCCGGACGCTCCTGCGTCCGGGCCTCGGGCTTCAGCCCGTGATATCCGTCACCGTGCCGCGTTCCAGCCATGAGGCTTCGCCGGCGATGATTCGGCGGGCCAGCGGGATGATGTCCCGCCGGGCGGTGCGCGGTGCGAACGTGTCGCGGCAGAACCAGTCCGCCAGTTCCGCGGCCAGCGGGGCGGAGCCGTCGGGCGTCAGGTGGTGCGCGTAGGCCTGCACGGCGTATGCGGCGAAGATGTCCATCGCGCGCCTGCCGAGGTCCGCCAGCGCCAGCTGATTGCTCCGCTCCAGGCTCTTCTGGTACCGCGCGACGGCCAGGAAGCTGTCGCGGGTCAGTCTGCGGCTCTGACGGGCCAGCCGACGGTCCCAGTCGCCCAGGCCGGGGCCGGAGAGGCCGAACGGATTGAGCGCCCGGACCATCGCCGCGGCGACGCGCTGCGCGCTGGAGAGTCGCTTGCCCGTCGGCACTCCCGGCATGCCGAGGTTGATGAGTTCGGCGTTGCCTTCGCGGCCCGCCTGCAGCATGAGCGCGAGGTTGGCGCCTTCGAAGATGGTGTTGATGATTTCGTCGCGGCGCATCCGTTCTGCGGGCCACGGCTTTTCACCGACGCGCAACGCGAGCGACTGTGACGTCTCGAATGCACGGCCTGCGCGCACGATGAACAGGTCGTCCACGGCCTGGTGGAGCCACGCGGTCCCCAGGACCTTGGAGGCGCCGGATTCGATGCGCAGGTCCAGTTTCTCGTCGGCCCAGATGCCGCACAGCTTCGTGACGGCTTCCAGCGCCATGGTACGTGCGGCGGTGCGCACGACCAGTTGGGCGATGGTCTGATAGTCGCCCAGACGGTGTCCCATGGACGAGCGCTCGCCGGCCCACGTACGGTTCATCTCCAGGATGCGCTTCATGCCGCCCAGGGCCGCCGCGGGCAGCGTGAGACGGCCGATGGTGATGCACGACAGCGCGATGCCCAGGCCGTCGCTCTCCCCGCCACGCGCCGCCTTTGCGGCGTCGCGGATGCGGTCCTGCACGGGGACGAAGACGCCGTCCAGCAGAATGTCCCCGTTGTACAGCGCGCGCAGGCCTGAGAACCGGTTCCGCTTGATGAGCGAGATGCCCGGCCGGTCGGTGGGGACGATGAATGCGCCGTATTGCTTGCGCGGCTTGCCGTCCCTGACGGCGTCCGGCAGGCGGGCGGCGATGACCAGCACGTCGGCCAGGAATTCGGTGTCGCTCCTGGCGGCGTTGGTGCACCACTGCTTGCGCCCGTAGAGCTTCCAGCCCTTCAGGATGCCGCTGTCGCTGTATACCGGTTCGGCGCGCGTCGCGATGTTCGTCACGTCCGTGCCCGCGTCCGCCTCGGTCAGCGCCAGTCCCGAAATGCTGCCGGCGGCCATCAGGGGCCACCAGCGGCGCTTCTGGTCCTCGGTGCCGAACTGCTTGAGCGTCTCCGACGCGCCGAGCGAGTTGTTCGCCGAGATGATGGCGACGCTGTTGCCGCACCAGCTGCCCAGCGCGACGGCGAGCTCCTGGTAGTCGGACTGGGTGAGCCCCAGGCCGCCGTACTCCTTGGGGACCTTCAGGGCGAACGCCGTCATGTTCCGGAACGCCGTGATTGCGGCATCCGGGAGCTCGCCCGTGCGGTCCACTTCCTCGGGGTCCACGAGCTCCGCGAGCGTATCCGCAAACCGTCCCAGATAGCCGCGGAATTCCGGGTCGCTTTTCCGCAGATGGAAGCGGTGCAGCAACTCCACGCGTGGTTGTGCCTCGAACAGTCCGGCGATGAATCCGCGGTTGCGCGAATCGTCGCGGGCCGCCTCGATGGCGGCGACGCCCTCGGACAGGCCTGTTTCTCCCACGGAAACCTCCTCGTGTCGTTAAAACGTCCGGATATCGTATACCACGAAATACTGGCCGTGGCAATTCTTTTGATTTTCCGCGTCTGTGCTACGATTTCCCTGATTTGATGAAGGAAATATCCATACTCCAGACCAAGGACATGGCCGGCAAGGAAGCGGACCTGTTCGGCTGGGTCGCGAACCGTCGCGACCACGGAAAACTGGTGTTCATCGACCTGCGCGACCGTTCCGGCGTCCTGCAGGTCGTCTTTTCACCCAAGACCGCGGGCTATGACGACGCGCAGAAGCTCCGTAACGAATGGGTGGTACGCATTAAAGCCCGCATCAAAGAACGTCCGGAGAAGATGCGCAATCCGGACCTTCCCACCGGGGGAGTGGAGGCCGAACCTCTCGAGCTGGAAATCCTCAATGAGGCCGAAACGCCCGTCATGCCGCTGGATACCGACGGCTATGAAATCGGGGAGGAGACGCGCCTGCAGTACCGGTACGCCGACCTGAGGCGTCCGCGTCTGGCGACGAACCTCATCATGCGGCATGCGGCGATGCTCGCGGCGCGCAACTGGCTCGCGGAACGCGATTTTTCGGAGATTGAAACGCCGGTGCTGACGAAGAGCACGCCCGAGGGCGCCCGCGACTATGTGGTGCCGTCCCGTCTGTATCCCGGCATGTTCTTCGCGTTGCCGCAGTCGCCCCAGCAGTACAAGCAGTTGCTGATGGCGGCCGGTGCGGAGCGGTATTTCCAGTTCGCACGCTGTTTCCGCGACGAGGATACCCGCGGCGACCGCCAGCCCGAGTTTACCCAGCTGGACATGGAGATGAGTTTCGTCGGTCGCGAGGACGTCATGCGTCTGAACGAGGATTTGCTCATTCATCTGGTCAGCACGCTCTGGCCGAACAAGCGCATCCAGCAGGTGCCGTTTCCCGTGCTCTCCTATGGGGAAGCTATGGCGAAGTATGAGACGGACCGTCCGGACCTGCGCGAGGACCCCGACGACCCGGACCTCCTGGCGTTCTGCTGGGTCGTGGACTTTCCGTTCTTCGAGAAGACCGATGCCGGCGGGTGGACGTTTACCCATAATCCGTTCTCGGCGCCGAAGGCCGAGCATGCGGAATGGCTGCTCAAGGGCGAGAAGACGGGGGAGATTCTGACTTCGCAGTATGATGTTGTCCTGAACGGTATGGAAATCGGCGGCGGTTCAATCCGTGCGCACCGTCCTGACCTTCTGCGTGCGGTATTCTCGACCATGGGATTCGCGGATGAGCGCATTGAGGCGAACTTCGGACACATGCTGGAGGCGTTGGCGTCCGGCACGCCTCCCCACGGCGGCATCGCGTGGGGATGGGACCGGTTTATGGCGATTATGCAGAATGAGCCGAACATCCGTGAGGTCATTGCGTTCCCCAAGACCGGCGATGCGCGCGACCTCATGATGCAGTCGCCGTCGGAACTGCCCGCCGAGCAGCTCAAGGAGCTGAAACTGAGCGTCGGCAAGAAATAGCGGCGCAATCCGCGCGGGTTCCGGGGGTCCGGATATTTTGGCGTTCACCGTCCATGAGACTATTCATCACCATCATTCTGGTTGCCGCATCCGGCTATGCCGCGACACGGTGGGGCGTCGCGGCCCCGGAGCCCGCGCCGGAAACGGCGGCTCCCGGCCCCGTCATCGCTGCGGCCACCCCCGTGGACGAACAGGCCCAGGCATTCATTCTGCCGGCGGCACAACCGGCGTATGCGCCCGTTCTGGATACCACCCTGCCGACGCCCGCGCCTGACGCGAACGCCGCCCTGGTCTATAACCTGGGTACGGAAACTATTCTGTATTCCAAGAACGATACGGTCCGCGCGCCCATCGCCTCGCTGACCAAGGTACTGACCGCACTCGTGGTGCACGACCTGTTTGCCGTGAACGACGTGGTTACGGTCGCGTCGTCGGCGGTACGCGTTGACGGCATCCGGCAGACGCTGTTCGCGGGAGAGCGCATCAGGGTCGGCGACCTTATGACCCTTATGCTTGTGGAGTCATCCAATGATGCGGCGTACGCGCTCGCGGCGCACGCGTCGTCGCAGGGCATCGACCTTGTCGGCCGCATGAATGACCGTGCGGAGTCGCTGGGGATGGTTCATTCGCTGTTCACGGACCCCGCCGGTCTTGATGATACGGCGTATGCGACCGTCAAGGACCTTATCCGGCTGGTCAAAGAGGCGGTCCGGTATCCGGGGCTCTGGACCGTGATGCGCGAGCCGGAGGTCACCGTATCTTCGGCCGACGGCGTGATTCAGCATGTCGCCAAGAACACCAATGCGCTCCTGGATGATTTTCCCGGCATCATATGGGGCAAAACGGGGAATACCGACGGCGCGCTGGGGTGCATGCTGCTGATAGTGGAAATTCCTGAAAAGAATGATATAATCGTAAGTGCTGTCCTCGGTTCTCGCTCCCGGTTCTCGGATACCCGGCTGCTGGTGGACTGGGTGCAACAGGCCTGGCGCTGACGTTTCATGGAAGGGTTCACCATATTCAACGTCGTCCGCATCTTCACCGTCGCTACACTGGCGGTTTTTCTGGCGCTCGCGCTGGAGCCCTTGTGGATGCGTTTTTTGCGGCGCTATTTCGCGCGCGGCAAGGAGATTGCCAAGAAGTCGGACACATTCTGGGGTCCGACGCCGATTTTCAATGCCTTGCACAAGAAGAAAGAGGGGACGCCGACGATGGGCGGGTTCATCATTTGGGCGTCCGTCGCGTTGCTGACCCTGGTGTTCTGGGCGCTCCACGGCACGGTTGACGGCTTCTGGAGCCGCATGAACTTCCTGAGCCGGGCCGAAACCTACCTCCCGCTCGCGTTTCTTGTGGTTGCCGGCATCGCGGGGATGGCGGACGACATCGCCGGCATCAAGCGCCGCAGCGGTTTCGGCATGAAGGAGCGGCTGTTCCTGTTCACGGTCCTGGCGGGCGTCGGGGGCTGGTGGTTCGTCGCCAAACTCGGCCGGGATGCGCTGAACGTGCCGTTTCTGGGAGATGTCGTCATCGGCCCCGTGTGGTACTTCCTGTTCTTCGTCGCCGTCATGGTGGCCACGAGCTTCTCCGCGGACATCACGGACGGGCTGGACGGTCTCTCGGGCGGGGTGTTCCTGACCGTGTTCGGCGCGCTCGGCGCCATTGCGTTCGACCAGGGCCGCATGGATTTGGCGGTGTTCATTGCGGCGATTATCGGCGGTCTCCTCGCGTTCCTGTGGTTCAACATCTATCCCGCGAAGTTCTTCATGGGTGACACGGGGGTGATGGCGCTCGGATTCGTTGCGGGTTCCACGGCGCTCCTTCTGAACGTGCCGCTTCTGCTCCCGCTCATCGCCGTTGTGCCGCTCGTGGAGGCGTCGAGCGTCATTATTCAGACCCTCAGCAAGAAGTTCCGCGGCAAGAAAGTTTTCCTTTCCACGCCCATACATCATACGTTCGAGGCGATGGGATGGCATGAGACGCAGATTACGATGCGCTTCTGGATGCTCAATGCAGTCGGCGCAATCATCGCGCTGACCCTGTTCCTCGTTGATTCGGTGATTCCTCCGTTGAACGCGGAAGTTATCCGTGAGCTCATGCGCACGGTACTCTGACCGTATCTGCCCTGAAAAGGGGAAGCGGCACGCCTATGGCGTGCCGCGTCGTTTTGCTTCCGCAGCCGAGATTGCCGCACCGTACCGGCGCATGTAGTTCCGGTATATGCCGCACATCCGCTTCAGCCGGAGCCAGTCGCCGGCGACGCCGGAGAAGCGTTCGCGGGCGGACGGACTCAGCAGGCGCTCAGGACTGACGTCCAGATACCAGACATCCTCCGGGTTCGTCCGCGCGAGGACTTCCCGGAGCTGATGGATCCTGACCAGCGTTCCGGTCGCGTCCGCGACGCTCTCGGGCGATTCCTCCCGGAGCAGTTCCTGGGCGATGCGCTCCGTGGGGTAGCACAGAAGCTCAACGCGTTCGCGTAGTTTCGCGGCGATGTCGTTCATCAGACCGCTGACATCCTTGTCCGCGGCCCGCTGAGCAATCGCCACCCGGTCCATCTCCAGGTCTTTCATCAGCCCGTGAAGGCGCATGCTGTCGCGGACGTAGATGACGAGCGCGATGAGGATTGCGAGCCCGAACAAGAGGACGGGCGCAACGGCGATGAGCAGAAGGTACCACCAAAGAGCATCCGGAAAGGTCATTCGGCCTCCGGTAAATATTATGCAATAAAAATAAAAACTTTTCAATATACGCTGCCCGGCCGCTATCCGTGCTCCTTCCCGTACGCTACAATAGCGGCATGCAGCGGCGCCTGTTTTGGATTATCGTCGTGCTGCTGGTGTTCGGGCTGGTCATGCTGTATTCGGCCAGTTCCGTGCAGGGCCAGCAGAAGTTCGGTTCGCCGTCCTATTTCGTGGTGCACCAGCTTCTGTACGGCGTCCTGCCGGGCGTCGCGGCGATGCTGTTGGCGAGCCGCGTCGATTACCGGCATCTGCGGCCGTTCGCCCTTCCCATTCTTGCAGGGGCGTTTGTGCTGATGGTCCTGCTGTTCGTGCCCGATTTCGGCATCCGGCTCAAGGGCGCGACAAGCTGGCTCAGCGTCATGGGCATCGCGTTCCAGCCAAGTGAATTTCTCAAGCTTGCACTCGTCATATACTTGTCTGCATGGTTCGGCGCGGGAACGGACCGCGTGAAAAATTGGCAGTTCGGCCTCCTGCCGTTCGGACTCATCGTCGGTTTTTCGGCGATGCTGCTTATCCGGCAGCCGGACTTCGGTACCCTCGGCATCGTATTGGCCATCGCCCTGGGCATGTTCTTTCTTGCGGGCTCGAGCATCAAGCAGACCGCGGTACTGGGCCTGGTCGGTGTCGTTGCGCTCGGCGCATTCGTGGCGACGAGTCCCGAGCGCCTGGAGCGCGTCCGGACGCTCGTAGATCCGGAATACAACCCGCGCGGCGCGTCATGGCAGCTCAATCAGGCGCTGATCGCCATCGGCGCCGGAGGTCTCTGGGGGGTGGGCTACGGGCAGAGTACGCAGAAGCTGGGATTTTTGCCGGAGACCATCGCCGACTCCATCTACGCGGTCATCGCCGAGGAGCTCGGCTTCGCGGGGGCGGTATTCACACTTCTCCTGTTCGCCGCGCTGGGATATCAGCTTGTCCGGATATCCATGCGGGCGCCTGATGCGTTCGGCCAGCTCCTGGCCGGCGGCATGGCGATATGGATACTTACCCAGGCCGCGGTGAATATGGCGGCGATAACCGGCCTGATGCCGCTTACCGGCTTGCCGTTGCCATTCATCAGTTACGGCGGAACGTCCATGGTGTCGGTATTGGCGGGGCTGGGCATTGTGTTGAATGTGGCCAAGCGGGCAAAGGGCGGCAGGCGGAGTTCCGGGTCGTCGTCGTCAATCCTGGGGAGCGCCCGTCGCCTGCGCGGTTGACAGAACATTCGAGTTGTAGCAGTATATGACCGTTCACAGGCGAGGAGGCATCGGTGAAGAGAGTCGTTTCCGGGCTTTCATGGACCCTCGTGGTCATCGTGCTGATGGTAGCGCTCATCGGCGGCATCGCGGCCGTGCAGAGCCGGGTGGAGTTTCCCGGCAAGGCGGCCGCCATAGAGCAGCTGCGCGCTGACGCGGCGCTCATCTGCGCGTCCCAGGCGGAACAGGTCTACGCACAGGTCACTGCGGCCAATCAGGAAATCGCCTACTGGCGCGCCTACAACGACCACTGGCTTACCGATCCGTTCGTCACCGACGGGTGGAACCTGCTGGAGCCCATCGCCATCACGGATTCGCCCATCTGCGTGGACATTCCCTGACGGAACCGCCCGCCCCACCGATACCGGTGCTGGAGCGGGCTTTTGATTTGCGGCCCCGTTGCAAATCATCCTGAGGCCCGCAGGCCGTAGGATTTCCGATTTGGATGCGGACCGGCACGGAGTGCCGGATAATAACAGGAGCCCCGTACGGGGCTCCTGTTATTTCGCCGGAGCGAGGAGTCGGGCGGCTCCCGACTTGAGCCGTGCCGCCTTATTCTTCTTGATGACGCCCGTCTTTGCGGCCTTGTCCAGGCGCTGCTGGACCTTGGCCAGATACTGGGCGGCTTCTTTGGACTTTCCGCTCTGCACCAGGCGCCTAAACTCCTTCACCGAGTTCTTGTAGGCGTTGGCGATGACGATGTTCCGCTCACGGCGTTTGACCGACTGCCGCAGGGCCTTTTCAGCTGATTTGGTGTTCGGCATGGGTATTGATTAGCCGGGATAGAATACTACAGGATTGGGGATTCCGCAAGCCCCGCAATGGTCCGCCGCGGCGGACCATTAAACCTCATGCTTCAGTGCCTGAATCTTCTCACGAAGAAGGAGCGCCTGGTCGTAATCCATCTTTCGGATAGCCCGCTCCATGAGCTTATTGAGCTGCGTCAGCTGCTGAGCACGGCGGCCGGTGCCTGCCGGAGCGATGCGGCCGATGCCGAACGCGCTGTCGTCCTCATCGCGGTCCCTGCGCCCGCGGCGTGAGCCGGAAGAGCCGTTCCGGGAAACCGGCAGGTCAAACCCGCCGATGGCCTTTTTGATGGTCGCCGGCGTAATGCCGTTTTCCGTGTTATGCACCTCCTGCTTCGCACGGCGGCGGTTGGTCTCGGCGATGGCCGCCTCAATAGACCGGGTCATCTTGTCCGCGTACATGATGACGTGCCCGTTCACGTTTCGGGCGGCCCTTCCCATGGTCTGGATGAGTGTCGTCGTGTTGCGCAGAAAGCCCTCCTTGTCCGCGTCCAGGATGGCGATGAGCGACACCTCGGGGATGTCCAATCCCTCCCGGAGCAGGTTCACGCCGACGAGCACTTGATGAATGCCCGTGCGGAAGTCTTTGAGAATCTTCAGGCGGTCCAGGGTCTTAATCTCGGAGTGCAGGTAATTGACCTTGATGCCGTTTGACGCCAGGTGCTCGGCGAGGTCCTCGGCCATGCGCTTGGTCAGCGTTGTGACGATGACGCGCTCATCGGAAGAAACGCGTTCCCTGATGCGTTCCAGAAGGTGCTCAATCTGATTCTCCGTCGGTTGCACCTCAATCGTTGGGTCCAGAAGGCCCGTGGGACGGACGACCTGCTCGGCAACATTCACTTTCCCGGCCTTGCCGAGTTCATACGGCGCCGGCGTCGCCGACACGTAGATGGTCTTCTGCAGAAGCTTCGTGAGCTCGGGGAACTTGAGCGGCCGGTTATCTATCGCCGACGGAAGGCGGAACCCGTAGTCCACGAGCGTCTTCTTACGGGCATAGTCGCCGTTGTACATGCTCCGCAGTTGGGGGACCGAGATATGCGACTCGTCGATGATGGTAAGAAATTCCCCCTTGCTCTTGAAGTAGTCGATAAGCGTGTACGGCGGCTGGCCCGGCTTGCGGAAGTCCAGGTGCATGGAGTAGTTCTCGATGCCGAAGCAGTATCCGGTCTGTTTGAGCATATCCAGGTCGGCGAGCGTGCGCTCCTGCAGGCGGCCCGCCTCCTCAAGTTTCCCTGTCTTTTTGAGCTTCTTGATATGCTTTTCCATCTCGCTCCGGATGTTCTCTATGGCGACGTGGATGTGGTCGTCGGTTGTCGTCCAGTATTTTGCGGGGAATACGGTTGTCTCCAGAACCCGCTCGTATCGCGGGTTGGTCGTTTCCATCTCGTCGGGGTCGGTGATGTCGGCGATGCCGATGCCGATGATGCGGTCATTCCGGAACCGCACCTTGGTAATCTGCATCGCGCTCGGCGCGACGACCTCTATTTCGTCGTGCGCCTTGCGGAAGCATCCGCGCTTGAGCTCGATGTCCTGCGCGTACTGCAGGCGCGTAAGGTTCTGAATGAAGGCGGACGGCGACATCTTCCTGCCCTCAAAGAGCTCCAGTCCCATCTGTTTGTACTCCTCGGGGTCGCCGAGGTTGTAAATGCAGGACACGGACGCCACGATGATGACGTCGTCCCGTCCCATCAGCGCCTGCGTCGCCGCGTGCCGGAGCCGGTCAATCTCTTCATTGATTTTGGAGTCCTTCTCGATGTAGGTGTCCGAGTTCGGCAGGTACGCCTCCGGCTGGTAGTAATCGAAGTATGAAACGAAGTAGTGCACCGCGTTGTTCGGGAACAGGTCCTTGAACTCCCGGTACAGCTGGGCCGCGAGCGTCTTGTTGTGCGATACGACGAGGGTCGGGCGGCCGTAATTGGCGATGACGTGCGCCATCGTGTACGTCTTTCCGCTGCCGGTGACGCCCAGAAGTACCTGGTGTTTCTTGCCCGCCTTCAACCCGCCCGTGAGTTTTTCAATGGCTTCGGGCTGGTCGCCGGCCGGCCGGTAGGTTGAATTGAGCTTGAAGTTTGCCATCTCGTCATGCGTACCCCGTGTGCTATGATGAAGCCGATATGATTTCCGGCATTGAGGGAAAAGTTGAGGAAATCGGCGATAAATACGTGGTCATCAGCGCCGGGGGTGTGGGGTACACCCTTACAGTGGTCCCCAAAATACTACCTATTTTAGCAAAGTCCCAGGGACCGGTCAAGATGCACGTGTACTCGCGGCTGAACCTCCGGGAAGGGGAATTCGAGTTGTACGGCTTCACGACACGCGCGGATCTGGAGCTGTTCCGCATCCTGACGTCCGTTTCCGGCCTCGGGCCGAAGACCGCCATGAACGTCCTGTCCACCGTGGACCCTGCGCACCTCAAGGAGGCCGTGGTGAATGAAGACCCGCAGGCTTTGCGCAAAGTGTCCGGGCTGGGGAACAAAACCGCCCAGCGGCTGGTCGTGGAACTGCAGGGCAAAGTTGACTGGATTGATTCGCTCGGCGCCCCGGGGACGTCCTCCCTGCACGAGGAGCATCAGGCGTTGGAGGCGCTCATGGCGCTGGGGTACTCGCAGGGCCAGTCCAAGGAGGCGCTGGCACAGGTCGCCAAGGAAGCCAAGGACCTGCGCGACCGCGTCCGACTGGCCCTCAAGGTGCTCGGGAAGTAGATTTGACGATTCTATAAAATCTGGTATTCTATTTCTCTGTACGTTTCCTACGGAGGTAACATGAGCCAGTCGAAGCTTCCGTCACCGGGAATCTACACCGGCGACGTGGCGTTTTCCGGGGCTACCGTCAGTAAGGCCTTCACGGTGGTGCGCTCCGAGGACGATGCCAGGGACGTGCTCGTCCGGGCCTTCAGGGAGAGTGCCGGAGCGCTCGCTCCGATGGTGAGTATCGAGCGCCTTCGCCGGTACGAACCCACGGAGGGACCGACGGTGTCGCCGCAGGATGTCGCCGCAGTGCTTCTGGAGGTCGGATTCCAGTGGGTGAATCCCGGCGGTGATACCGCCGGCCACGCCTACGAGATTCCGTATCACGTCGCGCATCTGATGCGCGCCGCGTAAGGAGGTCGGATGGGTCCGGAAGTGCTCTGTCCCGATTCCGAATGCCGGCTATGGTCGCCGGTGGATGACCGAACAGCGCATTGCCGCTACTGCGGTGCGTCCTACCGTCAGCTGGACGTCAATGTTCCGCGGCTGTGCGCACTGAACCGGCTCGCACACGACGAACTCATCGGGCTGTATGCCCGGTGCCTGCTCGGACTGGCGCTGACCGTCTGTGCGGGGTGGTTCGCCATCGGCCTGACCGGGAACCTGCTGGCGACGGTACTCATGAGCGCCACGTCGGGAGGCGTCATCGCCTGGGGCGTGCGGACATGGCTCCGGTACGTGCGGCCCGCGCATCCCGAGGTGTTTGGCGCCGCGTCATTCCGCTACGGCATTCCGCTGCCGGTTCCGCGGACGTAAGCGAGGCTATGGCGGCAGGTAGGGAGGGGGACGAAGTCCCCCTCTTTCGTTTTTATATGCGCCGCTCCGCGGTATACTGGACCTATGGCGGCTTCATTTTTGAACACTCCCGACTGGCTTGCGTTCCAGCGCGCTCTTGGCCGCAAGGTCTGGCGTCTGGATGACGGCATCATGCGGGCGAACGTCATCCGGCACGACATCCGGCTGGGGAAGAACTATCTGTACGTTCCGCACGGGCCGGAGCTGAATCTGAACGCGTCGGGCGCGCACAATGCGGTCAAGCGGTTCCATGACCGGCTCATGGGACTGGCGCTGGAAGAGCAGAGCGTGTTCGTGAAGCTGGAACCCCTGCAGGATGCGGTGATGGAGCAGTTGTACCGGAACGGGTTCCGTCCCCGGCCTTCACGCCGGTATCTTCAGCCCCAGCGGACCGTCGTCATGGACCTGTCGCGCAGCGAGGATGCGCTTCTGTCGGCGATGCATCACAAGACGCGGTACAACGTCCTGCTGGCCCGGCGCAAAGGCGTCAGCGTGGCGGAGATAGGCGACGCGGACGTGTTCTGGAACCTGCTCAGGCGCACGGGCGAGCGTGACGGCTTCCGGACCCATCCCCGCGCCTATTACCGCGAACTTCTTTCGTATTTCGGCAGGGAGGGGAGCGCGCTCCGGACGCGCCTGTATGCCGCGTTCGCGAACGACCGGCCGCTGGCCGCCGCACTTGTACTTGAGCACGGCGATGCCGCGTATTATCTGCACGGGGCTTCCGACCGGCAATTCCGCCAGCTCATGGCGCCTCATGCGCTGCATTGGGACCTCATCCTCCGCTATAAAAAGAACGGGTTCGCGTCGTACGACTTCTGGGGCGTGGACGCCCGGCGGATGCCCGGGGTTACGCGCTTCAAGCTTGGATGGGGCGGTACGGTACGGGAACGGCCGGGGTCGTTTGACCGGCCGCTGAGTTCCTTCTGGTACTTCGTTTACCGGCATCTGCCGCGATGAAAGAAGAACACCCGGCGCGCGTAGCGCCGGGTGCGTTTTCCGTCGGGGGAGTCAGAACCGTAGAAGGTCCAGTTCGTGCCGGATGTTCACTTCCGCCTGCCGCGTGTACTTGGCGGCGAGTTCCGCAGTATGGAACAACGGCGGGCCGACCATGAAGCGCTGAAGCGTCCTGGTCAGGAACTTGGTCCGTCCCTCGCGGAACTGTTCGTGCGTCAGGTTCATGCCCTGCTGGTATTCCGAGGCGATTTGCGTCGACGCCTGCAGGTACCGCCGGGAGGACTCGCCCATGATGGCCATGTCCAGGTCGGCGGCCAGCGCCTTATCGCCGGTCAGCACATCGCCCGTGTGGCGTGTCGCCATGATGAGCGACATGCACCGGACGGTGACGTCGTCCGGCGCACCTCCGGCTACCATCGCATCGCGGCAGAGCCATGCACTCTGTTCCTCGTTGTCCTCCACGGGCTTCCTCCCGCGCAGGAATGCGTAGACCGCGTCGTGCCAGTACAGCGCCATCTCCACTTCGTCCGGATGCTTCGCCAGATGACGGAACCGGTCCAGGCGCACGATGCACTCGCTGATATGCGCCCACGTGTGGTAGTACCGGCCGTCTTCGGCGTAGCGCCGGCGAAGGTCGCGGTACACGGGCTCGGGATCGGTCGTACAGCCGACCGCAAGCCAGGTGTTAGCGAACCGCTGTCGTGTCGGCACGGCCGAACCTCCTGCGCAGGAATTGCAGCGTCGGGCCGGGAACGAACGGCATGATTGCGTCCTCCCACCGCTCCATCCCGATGAATCCGCGGATGAGCGAGGAGCTGGTGTACAGCTCGTCGTTCAGCGGCGGACTGACGTACCACGTCTCGGGTTCGGGAATACCGAACTGCCCGCAAAGCTTGGCGTTGGCGTGCTGGAGCGTCTGCTCGTACTGCAGGTCGCTGCCGTTGCGCAGTCCGCGGACGATGTACCGTGCACCGACGCGGTGCGCGTAGGTGACCGTGAACTCCCTCGGAGGCAATACGGTGACGGTCAACAGCGGGAACTTCCCGCCGCCCATGCCGGCGCCCTTGCACCGGAATTCGTCAAACCAGCGGAACACGTCCACGCGCTCCACGGGAGTGAGGAACGGTGTCTTGTCCGCATTGGACGCAATGACCACGTGCACCCGGTCGAACAGCTCCAGGGCGCGTTCCAGGGTGTGGATGTGCCCGTTGTGTACCGGGTCAAAGGAACCCGGATACACCGCGATGCGTTCTTGCACCATCTGTTTCTCCTTGGATGGGAAATGACGATTAAATATTATACAATATAATATATGTAGGAGCAAGTTCTGGTGCGGCAACGCCGGACTGGTAGGATGACACTCATGAAACGGGCACTCCATGTGGCGGTCCTGATGGGCGGCAAGTCCGCGGAACACGAGGTTTCGTTGCGCTCGGCCACCAACGTCATCGCGGGCATCCGGCGCCTGGGTCACCGGGTTACCGCGATTACGGTTCCCAAGAGCGGCCGTATCTCTTCCGCGCATCTTCACGTGCTCTTCGGGCGCTCCGTGGACGTCGTGTTTCCGCTCATCCACGGTCCCTTCGGCGAGGACGGCACCGTGCAGGGCATGCTCAAGCTTGCGGACAAGCCCTATGTCGGCCCCGACGTCCTTGGCTCTGCGGTCGGCATGGACAAGGAAACGGCCAAGCGTCTGATGGCGGATGCGGGAATCCCCGTTGCGCCGTTCGTGGTTCTCCGCAAGGGTGAGCGGCATCCGTCGTTCACGGCGCTCATATCGCGGTTGGGCAGTCCGGTGTTCATCAAGCCCTCCGCGCTGGGCTCTTCGGTCGGCGTGCACAAGGTTTCCGGCGCCAAGGAGTTGCGTCGTGCCCTCAACGACGCCTTCCTGTACGACCATAAGGTGCTGGCGGAGGCGTGCATCGCGGGACGGGAGCTGGAGTGCTCGGTACTCGGCAACGAGCGGTTGGAAGCATCCGTACCGGGTGAAGTCGTTCCCCGGCACGACTTCTATTCGTATGCGGCGAAGTACGTCGACCCCGACGGCGCCGCGCTCGTCATCCCGGCACGCTTGACTGCATCGCAGCGGCGTCGGGTGTGTGAGACGGCGATTGCCGCTTGCCGTGCATTGTCGTGCGAGGGCATGGCCCGCGTGGATTTCTTCCTGACGCCGGCGGGGAAGCTCTACGTGAACGAGGTGAACACGATTCCCGGATTCACCGACATCAGCATGTATCCCAAGCTTTGGGCGGCCAGCGGTTTGCCGTATGATACCCTTATCCGGCGGCTGTTGGAGCTTGCCGTTGCCCGGCACCGTCGTGATGCGAACCTGAAGACGTCATATGTTTAACGAAGGAATCCTTGATGCAACGCTGAAGCTCATCAAGCGCTTTATCCCCAAGCGCCTCTTCGATTTGGGGGCGCGGGTATATCATCCGCTCCTGGCGTGGTCGGGAGCGCTGGTGTACGGTTTTCCGTCGCGCAAACTCACCGTCATCGGCGTAACCGGTACCAAAGGGAAGAGCACGGTCGTCTATCTGACCGCCCTGCTGCTGGAGCGTGCGGGCCATCCGACGGCCTCGGTGGGCTCGCTCGGATATTCCATCCGTGATGAGCGCTGGCCGAACCTGCTCAAGAACACCATGCCCGGCCGCTGGCGCCTGCAGAAGTTCATCAAACGCGCGGTGAACGCGGGGTGCACGCATCTGGTGATGGAGGTTCCGAGCGAAGGCATTGCGCAGAGGCGCCATCTGGGCGTGCGTTTTGACGGCGCGGTCTTCACCGGACTGCACCGCGAGCACCTGGAGGCGCACGGTTCGTATGAGGCGTACCGCGATGCCAAGGAAGAATTGTTCCGGATAACCAAAGGCATTCATGTCATTAACGCGGACGACGGCGAGGCGCAGCGGTTCGGCTCGCACCCCGCGGGCAAGCGCATTTTTTACGGCATTCACGGCGGGGAGTTGCGTGCGACCGATGTGCAGGTGGGAATGCGTGGTTCGTCGTTCACGGTGTACGGACAGGAATTCCGGATACACCTGGGCGGGCGGTTCAACGTGCTCAATGCGCTTGCCGCGCTTTCGGCGGCGGCGATGTACGGCGTGGACCTGCCCACCGCAAGACCGATTTTGGAGGATGTGAAGGGAATCCCCGGCCGGATGCAGTGGGTACAGACGGAGCCGTTCGGCGTCGTCGTCGACTACGCGCACACGCCCGATTCCCTCAAAGCCGTGTACGAAGCGCTCAAGCCGGACGCCAGGCGGCTGTTGTGCGTGCTCGGCGCCGCCGGCGGGGGGCGCGATAAATGGAAGCGCAAGGAGTTCGGCGCGCTTGCCGAGCAGTATTGTGATGCCATCTATCTGACGGACGAAGACCCGTATGATGAAAACCCCGGCCGGATTCTGGAGGACATCGCTTCGGGCGTCACGGGGCCGGGGCAGAAGAAAGTTGAGCGTGTTCTTGACCGCAGGCAGGCCATCGGCAACGCCTTGGCGGATGCCAAAGAAGGCGATATCGTCGTCATCACGGGCAAGGGCTCGGAGACCAGTATCGCCGTGGCCGGAGGCAAGCGTGTTCCCTGGTCGGACGAGAACGTCGTCAAGGAACTTTTGGAAGGAAGGTAGCCGTTGCTGACGGGAATCGTACTCTACGCGTTGTCCTGGGGCGTGTTCTGGCTGGCTCCCCGGTGCATGGACCGGATGCAGGAGGCCATGACACAGGGAAGGACCCATGCGGCGTCCACGCTTGCCTGGGCGGTGCTCGGCCTGTTCGCCTGTCTTGCCGGCGGAGGCCTGCATATCTGCGGCATTGTGCTTATCATCAAGGCGCTGTTCTTCTGACCCGGTCCCCGCACATGGCGGGGACTTTGTTTTCCACAGGCATACTTTCCGGGTTGCGGTATGATGGGCGCCCCGCTCTTTTTCCAACAGAGGTGAACCGTGTCCAAGGGATTTCCGGCCATCCATGCCGACGTACACCGGACGCCCAACGGCGTGCCGTACTTGAAGCGTCCGGGCGTTGTGCTCATCATGCGGCCGGACGTAAACCTGGACGGCGTCCAGGAATTTCTTGAGGGGTTCGATGCCGACCTCGGGTTCTCGGACTACCTGAACGACCCGGTGGAACTCGGACCCGCCGAGAAGCTCTGCAAGTTCTGCGGGCAGCTCTGCTACCTGAGTTTCGGGCCCAGGCGCACGATGAACGAGCACGTGGACCGGTACTTCGACAACATCATGAAGTCCGGCCACGGTTCGGTGCTGGAACACGCGTACTATTCGTTCGTGTTTTACGGCATTTCCCGGAGCGTCACGCACGAGATGGTCCGTCACCGCGCGGGTTTCGGGTTTTCGCAGGTGTCCCAGCGGTACGTGGACGGTTCCCGTCTCCGGTTCTGCCTCAAGCCCGAGTACCAGCAGACTCCAGGACTCGTCGCGCTCGCCGAAACCCGGTTTGAGCGGGCGGCCCGCGAATACGACGAAGACGCCGAGCGGTTCCTGGCGATGCAGGAGGAGGGCGCCGGACTGATGCACGGCGACGCCCGTACGGACCGCCGCAAGAAGGTCCAGCAGGCGGCCCGCGAGTTCCTGCCCAATGCGGCCGAAGCACCCATCGTCGTGACGGGCAACGTACGGTCGTGGCGCCATTTCACGGAGATGCGTGCGAGTGAACACTCGGACGTCTCCATCCGTGCCGCGGCGATGCGCGCGTTCACGATTCTTCAGGGGGAAGCGCCCGTCCTTTTCGGCGACTACCGCAAGGTTGCGGTCAGTGACGGCACCGAGGCCGTCGTAACCGACTTCCACAAGGTGTAGATTCCGCCCCGTTCCTTGCCAGGAACGGGGTTTTCGCTTTTCTCCCCGTGAAAAGCGTCCCGAGTACCCGTGCGAGGGATTACCTTGTCAATGAGCGGTTCGGGTGTTATCGTTGCCTCGGCAAAAGCTCTTTGATGGAGGTCCTGCTTGAGCCGAAAACGGAAACCCACGGTCCGTCTCGTCGTCGTTTTTGATGCCGGATTGCCGAAGCTCTGGCCGTGCGCGCCGGGGTGCAAGACGAACGAGCATCATCTCTGTAAGCACCGTTTTCCCGAGGGCGTGAAGGTCGTCACCCATACCAAGCACCTGGAGCGACCGGGCCTGTCCGATTTGCACATCATCCGGCACGTGTTCCGGATGATGGGCTGGCGCATGTCCGGCGTGACCGACAGCACGCGCTGGGTCATTTTCACCGCCGACGGCGGCTTCTGGAAAGAAGCGCGCCATCACTACCGGAGCCTGAACGGCCATGCGCCCAGGCCGCCGCTCACGTTCGTGGACAAGAGCGGCGGGAACCGCGGCCGCGTCCGGGCGGATCTGGACGGGCGTACCGCGGAGCTGGACATCTACTATCTGCCCTACGAGAAACGACGGGGGACGCAGCGCGACATGCATCTGCGCAAGGCCGCCAAGCTCGCCGGACGGCTGCTCACCGAGATTCCGGTCTGACCGGAATCGCGGTCCCGGAATCATGCGACCGCGTCCCGTACCCTCAGCAGGTGCGGGACGCTTTCATCCTCCATCGCCGCTTTCATGGAATCATTTACCTCGCTACTCGCATCCGCTAAGCCCAAAGAGCCGCATGCGCCGGTGAATTTCTGGGTCCTCATCATTCTGTCCCTGGTATGCATGGTCGCGGCAATCCGCTTCCTGGGGGAGTCCGGACCTGCTGACGCTCCGGTGGCATCCGGAACGCCTTCCGAGCGCGCCGCCCGGGTGTATACCGTTACGTACAAATTCGGCGTTTTCAGTCCCACGAACCTCCGCATCCACGCCGGTGATACCGTGACGTTCCGGAACGAGGGTCCGCGGTCGGTCCGTATTGCCGGCACGCTCAATCCGCGGACGGGCCGTCCCGAATTCGACAGTAACGGGCCGGTGCCCGTCGGCAGTTCGTTCGCGTTCACATTCGCCGAAGGCGGCGTTTTCGCGTATCATAACAGTGAGAACGAACAGGAGGCGGGCGTCATCATCGTCCGCGCTCCCTGATACGGGTGGCGCAACGGACATCCCTTTTTATCACCGAACTGTTCCTGTATGCCGCGACGGTCGCGGTCGGCATTTGGGTGGCGTTCCGTCACCTGACGCTCAAGCTTCCCACGGTAATCCAGCCCATTGAACCGACGCCGGAGAATATCCTCATATTCGGCGTCGTGCTTATCGGGTTCACCGTCCTTATCGTCCGGACGGCTCGCCTGGGCGGCTGGTCCCTGCATGTGGCGATGGCGCTTGCGGTTCTGGTGGGTGCGCAGTACGTGGCGTCCGGATTCCTGCCGCCCCCGTGGCATACGGTGTTCGGCGCGGTACTCGCGGTGGCGCCGCTGCTGTCGCGCTCGCAATACGCGCGTGCATGGCGGTTCGTTTCCCGTTTCGCACCGCCCCTGCTCCTGCATAATCTGGCGATGGTCGTCGCCATCGCCGGCGTCAGCGCGCTTCTGGGCAGCAGCCTGACGCCCAACGGGGCGGTCATCATGCTTGCCGCGCTTTCGGTTTACGACATCATCGCGGTGTACCGGACGCGGCACATGGTCGCCATTGCCGAGCGCATGATGATTTCCGGTGCCGTATTCGGGTTCCTGGTTCCCGTGCGGTTTTCCCACCTGTTCGATACCGGCGAGCAGGCAGGGGACATGGATCGCGTGATGATACTGGGTTCCGGTGACATCGGCCTTCCGCTGGTTCTGGCGTCTTCCGTCGTTTCCACGTCCGTTCCTTCGGCCGCGCTCATCGGCGCATTCTCGCTCGCGGGCCTCGGTCTGACGCACTGGCTGTTCATGAGCCAGCGCGAGGCGATGCCGATGGCGGCCTTGCCACCGGTCGCGATGATGTCCATTCTGGGGTACCTGGCGGCCATTCTTATCGGACTATGAAGATTACCTTTCACGGCGGGGCCAAGTCGGTTACCGGCTCCAACTATCTCTTTGAGGCCGGCGGTCTCCGCATCGTCGTGGACTGCGGAATGTTCCAGGGCTCCCGCTACAACGATGAGCTGAATTACGAACCGTTCCCGTACGATGCGAAGACGGTGGACTTCGTGTTTATCACGCACAGCCATGTGGACCACATGGGACGCCTGCCGAAGATGTACCGCGAAGGGTTCCGCGGCACGGTGTACGGCTCCGAGCCGACGCTGGGCATCATTGAAATCGCGCTCCCCGACACTCTGGGGCATATCGTGCGTGAGGCCGCCGAGGCATCCGTACCGCCGCTCTGGGACGACCAGGATATGGAGAAGGTCATTTCCCTGTTCAGGGGCGTCCGGTACCGCGAGCCGGTGAAGCTCAATGAGCAGGTGTCGTTCGAGCTCTACAATTCCTGCCACATTCTGGGTTCTTCCGTCGTGGTGTTCACGGTCTCCGAAGAAGGGCAGACCCGGAGAGTCGCGTTTTCGGGCGATATGGGAAACCCGCCGTCCATCCTGCTCAAGGATATCGACTATCCCACCGGCCTGGACTACACGACGGTTGAGGCGGCATACGGGTCGCGTTTCCATGAGGCGCGCACGGCGCGCAGGGAAATGCTCCTGGACATTATCCGCCGCGGGCACAAGCTCGGCGGAACCATCATGGTGCCGTCGTTCGCCGTGGAGCGGACGCAGGAATTTCTGCTTGAACTGGACCACCTGTTTGAAGCCGGCGAGCTTCCCGATATGCCGGTGTTCGTGGATTCTCCTCTGGCCATCAATATCACGAACATGTACAGCCAGTTTTCGCGGTACTTCAACGAGCACGCCACAAAACTTCTTTCAGACAGCGGCGGACTGTTCCAGTTCCCGTGGCTCCGGGTTACGCCGACCGTTGAAGAATCAAAGGCCATCAATACCGTGCCGGGACCGAAGATGGTTATCGCCGGTTCGGGAATGAGCACGGGTGGACGCATCCTGCATCATGAACGGCGGTATCTTCCGGATCCGGGCAGCACTATTCTGTTTATCGGGTATCAGGTGTCAGGCTCGCTCGGCCGGCGCATCCGCGACAAGGAGCCGGTCGTCCGCATCATGGGCGAGGACGTGCCGGTCAAATGCCACGTCTATTCTCTCGGCGCGTACTCCGCGCACGCCGACCAGGACGGCCTGGTGGAGTATTGCCGCAATGCGGGACAGGGAGGTACGCTGAAGCGGGTATTCGTCGTTCAGGGCGAGGACGAGGGCGTTACTGCGCTCGCTGGCCGCATCGCCAAGGAACTCGGGACCGAGGCGGTCATTCCGGAAGCGGGACAGACCATTGAGCTTTCATGATATTCGCGATACAAACCAAGATATAGAGGAGGGCTACGCCATGAAACGGCAGACGCTGTCCCAAACACTGATGGGTTTCGCGGAGCTGCTCTCCGGGCGCAGTACATGCGCGCGTCTGCAGGTCGGCTGTATCATTACCTCGGCCGACGGTCAGCGCATCTACTCGTACGGCTATAACGGGAACGCGAGGAAGTTTCCCAACTCATGCGACAGCGACGAGCCCGGCAAGTGCGGATGCATCCATGCGGAGGCAAACGCGCTCATCAAAGTGGGGGTGGCGGACCCGACCAAGATTGTCTACTGCACGTGCATGCCCTGTAAGATGTGCGCCAAGATGATCGTCAACAGCGGTGCGAGTGCCGTATACTACAGGAACGCATACCGGCTGGCCGAGGGACAGGCGGTGCTCCGCAGAGCCGGTATCCCGACGAAGCGGATATGAACGGAATCTCGGACTACCAATCAATGAAGCTCGTGCTGGGCGATGTGTTCGGCCTGTCGCGGGACGGCTTTCATATTATTATCGCGTTCCTGGTGTTCCTGGCGGCCGCCAGGATGTTCCGCATCCGTCTGACCGGCTGGCACGCCCTTATCGCGCCGGTAGTCCTCGCGCTGGGTCTGGAGGCCAAGGACCTGTACGACAGCGTTTCATACGGCTTTTCTATATATCCGCTGGGGAACCTGCACGACGTGCTCACCTCCGTGTTTCTGCCGCTGCTCACGGTTCTGTACGCCCGGTTATGGGAGCACCGGCCGGATTAGCAGTATATTGCGAAGATTGCTAATTTCTGTTAGTATTCCGCCACAATGCCCGAAATCAGGCTCAACAATATGACCGTCGCGGAGCAGTTGCCGCTCATCGCGCTGAAGAACACGGTGCTGTTCCCCAAGCTTGTCATACCGCTGATGGTCCAGCGGTCCAAAAGCGTAGCCGCGCTTGAGGCTGCGATGTCCCGCGACCGGCTGGTGTTGTTCACGACCCAGCGGAATCTTGAGGACGACGTCAACGAAGAGGACCTGTTCCAGACCGGCTCCATCGGACGCGTCATCTCGGCGTTCAAGCTCCCGGACGGTTCCTGGAAGATCGACGTGGAGGGCGTGGCGCGGGCCCGTATTTCCGCGTTCATGACGCATGAGCCGTTCTTTGAGGTGCGGTACGAGCCCATCCTGCCCGAGAGCACGGGTTCATCCGCCGCGGACGAAGCGCTCGTGCGCCGCGTGTTGGAGCAGTTCCAGACCGTCGCCAAGGCGCGGTCGTTCCCGCAGGTCGTTCCCGAGGTGCTCTATGTGATGAGCCAGCTCAAGGACGCCGAGCAGATTATCGGCCTGGTGACCGCGAACCTGAACTTGGAGGTCTCCGAACAGCAGAAGATTCTGGAGATGCGCAATCATGCGGACGCCCTGCGCCAGCTGAACGCGTATCTGACGCGCGAGATGGACGTGCTCAAGGCGGAAAAGGACCTCGCCCAGAAGACGAAGAAGCAAATCGGCCGGATGCAGAAGGAAATGTTTCTCCGGGAGCAGCTCAAGAGCATTGAGCGCGAGCTCGGCGTTGATGATGAGCGCGAGGAGCTGGACGTCCTGCGCAAGAAGATAGAAAAGGCAAAAATGCCCGAGGCCGTGCTTACCAAGGCGACCAAAGAGCTTTCCCGTCTGGCAAAGATGCCGCCGATGAGCCCGGAGACCTCGTATATCCGCACCTACCTGGACTGGCTGGTGGAATTGCCGTGGCACGAAAAAACCAACGACAAGATAGATCTCAAGGCCGCGCAGCGCGTGCTGGACCAGGACCACTACGGCCTGCCGAAGGTGAAGGAGCGCATTCTTGAATATCTGGCGGTGCAGAAGCAGGTCGGCAAGCTGAAGGGGCCCATCCTCTGCCTGTTCGGGCCGCCGGGAACCGGGAAGACGTCCATCGGGCAGTCCGTCGCCCGCGCACTGGACCGCAAATTCGTGCGGGTGTCGCTTGGCGGCATGCGCGACGAGGCGGAAATCAGGGGCCACCGGCGCACCTACGTGGGTGCTCTGCCGGGCCGCATCATCCAGGGCATGCATCAGGCGAAGGTGAAGAACCCGGTCTTCATGCTGGATGAAATCGACAAGCTCGGCATGGACTTCCGGGGTGACCCGTCCGCAGCGCTGCTTGAGGCGCTGGACCCGGAGCAGAACAACGCATTTTCCGACCATTATCTGGAAGTGCCGTTCGACCTGTCCGATGTCCTGTTCATCGCGACGGCGAATTCCTTGGAGACCATACCGCCGGCCCTCCGGGATCGTCTGGAAATCATCGATTTTCCCGGGTACACCGCCAGGGAGAAGCTGAGCATCGCCAAGCGGTTCCTTATGCCCAAGACGCTTAGGGACCACGGCCTGAAGAAAACCAACATCAAGGCGTCTGACGCGGTGCTGACCACGGTCATTGACGAATACACGCGCGAGGCGGGCGTCCGTGAGCTCCAGCGCCAGCTGGCGTCCATCGTCCGCAAGGTGACCCGCGCGAACGTGGAGTCGGGAACTACGCGCACCGTTTCACTGACCGTGCGCGACGTGCGCAAGCATCTGGGCGCCGCGAGATATTCCCATGAGGATAAGCACAAAACCGACGAGGTCGGCGTTGCCACGGGACTGGCGTGGACTCCGGTCGGCGGGGAAATTCTGACGATTGAGGTGACCCGCATGCCGGGCAAAGGCCGGCTTACCCTGACGGGGCAGCTGGGCGACGTGATGCGCGAATCCGCGCAGGCCGCGCTCTCGTACGCGCGCACCTATGTCGCAAAGTACGGCATCAAGAACGATTTGCTCAAGGACGACCTGCACATCCATGTGCCGTCGGGCGCGGTCCGCAAGGACGGTCCCTCGGCCGGTATCGCCATGACCACGGCGCTGGTGTCGCTGTTCACGGGCCGTCCGGTCCGCAAAGACGTCGCGATGACGGGGGAAATCACCCTGCGCGGGAAAGTCACCGAAATCGGCGGACTCAAGGAGAAGTCCTTGGCTGCGCTCCGTGCCGGCATCAAGACGGTCGTCATTCCGGAGAGCAATAAGAAGGACCTGGCCGAGCTTCCCAAGGAAGTCGCCTCACGGCTCAAGTTTCAGCCGGTCCGGGGCATGCACGACGTTATTGAACACGCCCTGCTCCCTCCACGCATGGAGCGTTCCCGTAAATAATTAACGGCTCACTCGGTGAGCCGTTAATTATTTACGCGCTCGTGGAGGTCGCGAACCGCCAATTTCGGGCCATTCCGGCGTTGGGACCTCCGGTCCTCCCTCGCCGTACGTTTCAGTACGACTCAGTTCGGTCCTCGGTCCCGTCTTGGCCTGTCTCCGAAATTGACGGTTCGGGAGCGGGGAAGTTGACGGAAGGTGTGACGCTGTCATAATAGTCTGATTTCTTTGAGAATTGAGGTGACCCGATGCGATTTTGCTACTTCGCCGGAGACGTGGAGGGGAGCGTGGGCGGCCCTCCGGGAACGCCGTACGTCCTGCCCCCGCGCTCCAGCATGGTTTCGTTCGGCTTGGTGGCCATCGGCGACCCGTCCAAGCGCTTTTACGCCGAACTGCAGGAGCTCACGGAGCCGGAGACGGGATGGAACACGGAATCCGAGAAGATTCACGGCCTTTCCCGCGAGCACCTGCGCCTGAACGGCATGCAGCCGTGGGCCGCGATGGACGCCTCCCGTACGTGGGTTAACGCGGTCGCGGGCGATGCCATCCCCGTGTACTGCGCGATGCCCGTCGCATACGACTTCCGCTACATGGACTGGTACTACCGCCACACCCGCATCACGAATCCTTTCCTGAAGACGCTGGACGGCAGGGAGTTCTACCGCCGCCTGCGCGGGCTGCGCACCGACGAGCGCGTGGAGCGCTCGCGCATCTGGGCCGAGTTCCCCACGACCATGCCGCACACGCACAACGCGCTGGACGACGCCCTGGAGTACGCCGAAGTGTTCGGTCAGATGCTCCGCGAAGCGGGGATGCTGTAGTACCGCGCCCACCGGCTGACCGGTGGGTTTTGTTGTCCACGGCGCGTCTTCCGCCATGCACGGCCCATGCTACTATCGCAGAATAGCAACTAAATCTATTTTCTCATGAAAAAATCACGACTTGCGGCACTGGTCGGCCTGATCGTAGCGGTGCTTGCCGTACTGTTTGTTATCCGCGTCGAGACGACGACGTATGCGCAGGACACCGTTCTGGACGGAGACCAGGTTATTCCCGCGCGTCACCGCTGGGTGCTTGCCGGCGGGGCTTCGCTGACCGTGAACGGGAATCTGGAGATTCAGGGGGAGCTTGCGTGCGGTGAAGGCGGTATGACCGTGTCGGTGAACGGCGACCTTGTACTCGGCGGGAAAGTGTCTTGCGCCTCCGGCGGGGATGTAGCCATTGCATTTGCCGGTTCTCTGGATGCGGAGAAGGGCTCCGTGATTGACGCCGACGGTTCGGTCGTCATTTCCGACGACGCACAGCGTCTGGCGTCCGACCTGAACCGCCTGGACAGCATTTACGATGACGTGGAACGAGAAACGGGTGCCGGACCCAGGCTGGGGCCTCTTGCCGATGATGCGTCGGCCATCGGTTCGTCATGGGCCGATGAGGTAGTCGCCGCGCGTTCGGGCAACGTGATCCGCCATGCGTCATGGCTGGGTGCGACCGCGTATGCCCAGGGCGAATCCCACGTTACCCTCAGGGGAAAGTTCGTTATCCGCACTCCCAAGCCGGGTAAGAAGCAGATTGTGCTTATCGATACGCCGGGCGTGGACAACATGAATCTTACGGACCTGAACCTGACCGGTCCGGACGGCCGCGAAGGTGCGTCTGATATGGATACGAACTGCAATGCAGTCGGCAAAAACGGAGAAGATGCATTCCGTCTCATGGCTCGGGCGCCGAACCTGCGAATCAACAATGTGACCCTGAACCTTGGCAACGGTGGCAAGGGCGGTGATGCTTCGACGAATAAGGACTGCGACCCCGGAACGGCCGTCGGTGGCAAGGGCGGCAAAGCGGGAAACTTCAAGTTGTTCGGTACCCAGAGCTTCACCATTGAGGGTGACTTCACCATTAATCCGGGCAAGGGAGGTGAGGGTGGTTTCGCTCTTGCATTGGGCAGGGACGGCGGCCCGTCCGAAAAGGGCGGCGATGCCACGGCGACCGGCGGTGCGGGTGCTGAGAACCGCAAGCGCCTGAGCCAGCAAGGAACGGTCAATGGTGTGGCGAACGTCCAGGTCGGTTCCGTAGTGGGCGGCAAGGGCGGTGATGCTGATGCGCTTCCGGGAACCGGTGGCGCCGGCGTCGGTTGCGGGAACAAGGGCGGTGACGGCGGCAAGGGTACGGCGACCGCCGGCAAGGGCGGCGACGCCCGAGCCATCATCGGCGGCGGTGCGGTACGCACACCGGGCGCGCAGGATACGGGCGGGGAGGGCGGCATCTCCAGCGCGGACGGCGGTAAGGCGGGCGATGGCGGCGCATGTGACGCGAGCGGTCCCGGCGGTAACGGTGGGACCGGCGGTGCCGCAGTGTCCAAGCCCGGCAAGGGCGGCAGTGCGACGGTTTCCGGTGCGGATGGCGCCAAAAAGAACGAAACGGGCGGCAACGGCGGCAACGGCGGTGCCGGTTGTCTGCCGGGCAAACTCGGAAAGGGCGGCACGGGCAACCCGCCGGGCGAGGACGGTAAGGATGGTAAGAATCTGTGTGTGAGCGAGACGAAGACGCCGACGCCGTCTCCGACGGAAGAAGCTGATGAGCCGACACCGCCTCCGGCGACAGCGTCCGCGAATCTCTCATATGACCATGTCGCCCCGGGCGAATACAGCGAGGTTTATGCGACGGTCAAAGGCGCACCTGGCGCAAAGGTGACGGCGAAGCTTGCCGGACCCGGTGTTTCGGGGAATGCGGAGCAGACCGCGACCGCCGGCGACAACGGCGAGGCGAAATTCACCTGGAAAATCGTCTCGTACGGAGACTACTCGCTATCCGGTACGGCCGGCGGAGCCGCGTTCACGGCAAAAGTGAGCGTCAAATAGCGATAAATGCTTATACACAAACGGCCCGCCGTAGCGGGCTGTTTGTGTATAATGGAATTATTATGAAACACATCTCATGCGCGGGAGGGAGTTCGGTGTACGGTATCGGCATGCTCGGGGGCATCTGGTGGGCCATCCGGGGGTACGAGACGTTCGGGAGCTTCCTGGTGGACCTGCTCCAGGCCGTCTTCTGGCCCGCGGTGTTCGTCTATAAGGCATTCGGGCTGCTCGGGTAGCGGGATTGTACAGCATGATTCGGGGTGGTATTGGGTAGGAGTACCGTACTAAGTAACCTTACGCGTATGAACAAGAAATGGCTGGTGCTCGTCGTAGTGGCGGTAATCGCGGTGGTCTGGTGGGTAAGGCGTGACGGCGACGGAGCGATGGAGGAGCAGGCGCCGGAGGTGGCTTCGGTGACGTACGCCTGCGCTGACGAGAAGTCGTTTGTCCTTGAATTCAACGAAGAAAATGTCGGCTATGCGCTCGGTACCGACAGTGCCGACGTTGAGCTGACGCAGGATGCGGAGACGAAATTCTGGAACAGTGAGGACGGCACGGTCCAGATTCGCCAGGAGTCCGGCTACACCGTTTTGGAAGAGAATGGTGCGGTAACGTACACCGGCTGCCGCGTTCAGTAGCTATGAGGCGTCTTCTGTCCGGAATTGTGCTGGTCATACCTCTGGCAATTGCGCCCTTGCGTTCCGCCGCACATGATTTGCCGTCCGATGACGGCAGGAAGACGCTGGCAACGTATCACAACGATTACGACTACGGGCCCGGTCCGTCGGCCGAACCGGAGCCTTCAATTCCGGAGAGTCCGGCAGCGGAACCTGAGCCGTCAGAGCAGGCCGTTCCGACCGTTGAGGTCCCACCCACTAACACTCCCGTTCCGACTGCCGTGCCCGGCTCCGGATACGGAACGGAATCAGTGACTGCGACCCCTGCGCCCGTCGTTGCGGGCGGAGAGGAGGCTGCGCCGTCCGTCAACCGTCCCGCAGCGGCGCTCGCCGTGGCTGCCATTACCGGCATGATTGTCATTGCGGTCGTACGGGTCAGGCGGTTCCGCACGTGACGAAGAAGCCCGCAAGGAGCATCCCTCCGCGGTATCCACTCATGATGCCGCGCGCTGTTCCGTGGGGTGGTAGAATGGGAACGTAAGGGAATTAACCCCATTCCTATGACTCCACTTGAATGGATGGCGTGGGCGGTCATCGTACTCTCGGTTGTAAAGATGGCGGTGGTACTGATTAGGCCGCGGTGGTGGCTTGAGAAGGTTTCCAAGCCGTTTTATACGGACCGCTTGTTCTTCCCGATCACGCTCATCGCGGTCATCGCGGGTTTTTGGTATCTCACGCGCGAACTGACCGTGGTGCAGATTTTCGCGTCATTCTTCGTCGTCATGTTTCTGTTCTCGCTTTCCCTCCGTCCGTATGCCCGTGAGCTGTTCGCTGCATTTGAGGGTTCAGTCAACGACCGGTCGTTCATGCGAAAATCGTGGCCGGTGCTGGCGATGTGGATGCTTCTCGTCGCTTGGGGCGCGTACTATCTCATCCGGTATTAGGGATGAAAGGTCATCCGCACAGCATTTCCGACCCTCCGTTCGCGAAGTTTGTTTTCGGCAATACGCGGACGGCTCTCCTGTGGCTCGTCGTGCGCGTGTACGTCGGCTGGGCGTGGCTGCATGCCGGCTGGGGCAAGGTCGGTGCGGACGCCTGGACGGGGGACTCGGCGGGAACGGCGCTTGCCGGATTCGTTGCGCGGGCGCTGGAGAAGACCGGCGGAGCGCACCCGGACGTGCAGGCATGGTACGGATGGTTTCTGGAGAACTGCATCCTGCCGTACGCGCCGTTCTGGGGGCACGTTATCGCGTACGGTGAGACGCTTGTCGGACTCGCGCTCATCGCCGGCGCGTTCACCGGTATCGCGGCGTTCTTCGGCGCGTTCATGAATCTCAATTTCCTTCTTGCCGGAACGGTCAGCATCAATCCGGTACTGGCCCCGCTCGCGGTGCTGCTGGCGTTGGCGTGGAAGGTTGCCGGGTGGTGGGGAGCGGACCGGTGGCTCTTGCCCCGCCTCGGCGTTCCCTGGCGTTGAACCGATGATTCCGGGACGTGGTACAATGACGGGGTAGTAGTGTTTTTCCACAGACCCTATGAAGACGTTTCTCATCGCACTGGTCATCGCGGTAGCGGCATGGGCCGTGTATTCCTACGTAATGGCGCCGGGTAACGGGACGGTTCACGTATTGCTCACCGAGCAGAACGCATCCGGAGAATCCGGAAGTGCCGTTCTGCAGGAGACCGACGGTTCTGTGCGGGTGACGTTGACGGTGAACGGCCAGCCCGCGGGCGTCGCACAGCCGGCGCACATCCATCATGGGACATGCGCGGAACTGGGCGGCGTCCTGCACCCGCTGGAATTCCCGTCGGACGGCGGTTCTGTGACGACGCTGGCGACGACGTTCGCTGAGCTCCTGGCCGAAGGCCCCCTGGCCGTCAACGTGCACAAGTCACCGCAGGAAGCGCAGGTGTACGTCGCGTGCGGCGATATCGCATTCTAGGAGAACTCCATCCGACGGCATTCAACGGCTCATTTGATGAGCCGTTGAATGTTTTTCAAAATATGGTAAAACATGTCCATTCTTGAACAAGGGAGGCGGTATGCAGGAGATGGGAGTGACTCCGGAAGGGATGTTCTGGCTGGGCATCACCCTGGCCGTCGCGTTCGGCGCGGTGTACCTGGTGGACGTTTTCGTGCGGCGGCTTTTCCGGGTCCGGTACGGCGTCGAGCCTGCCGTACCCGCGGAGCCGCGTGTGACCGAACGGTCGCAGGGCAGAACGGAACTGACCGCCTCGGAACGGCGGTACATCGAGGTAACCAAGGGTAAGTGTCCGGACTGCGATGGGGGCAAGCTCCTGCAGGGTCCCGAAGGGGGCGCCTGCATGAACGTTCTCTGCGCCGGATGCGGTGCCAAGTTCAATCTCGCGTTCGGCTTCGGCGGTATCCTGTTCGGCAGCCGCATCGGAGAGCCCACCGGATTCGCGCTGACGCCCGAGGAGGGTCCGTGCCCGTAGGCTATTGTCCCGGATGCGACAAGGCGCTGGACCTGGACGGGTTCGCCGAGCACGGCGTTCCGACGCCGTGGTACTGCTATTGCGGAAAGCTGTACGCGCACGGACCCGAATTCTTCCAGCTTACCGAGGTTCCGCAGGACCAGGTGGACATGACGGACCGGTTCCCGTACGGAAACGTCGGACGGACGCCCGAGCGCGGGGAGTTCATCATGGCCGTCCGGTTCGCGCGCGTCCGCAAGGCCGTGCACGACACGGCGTACGAGGAAATCGCACGGTTCGTGCGCGAGGGACGCGAGGGGACGTCGTGAGCGGGGCGCTCATCCAGATTCTGTTCTGGATTCTGCTCATCGCGCTGTTCGCCGCTCCGCCCCTCATCTGGTACTTTGCCGGCCGGCGCAGGCCGTGAAGGAGGAGTCATGACGCAGACGCAGGACGGTCCCGTCCTGTTCTACATGCAGCCGTACTACTGCCTGGACAACTTCTCGGCGTTCCGGGTCACCGTCGCCGGCCACACGTTTGATACGGCCGAGCACGCGTATCAGTGGTACAAGTTCGACGACCCGCATATCCAGGACCTCATCCGAACTGCGACGTCGGCGCATGAGGCCAAGCTTCTCGCCAAGGAGTACTCCGGGCACAAGCGGGCCAGCTGGCACGAAATCAAGACGCTGGTGATGGAGAACGTTCTCCGCGCCAAGCTTGCCCAGCACGAGTACGTGCGGCGCAAGCTTCTGCAGACGGGCGACCGGCTCATCGTGGAGGATTCGCCCGTGGACAGCTTCTGGGGACGCGGCCCGGACGGCAACGGCCAGAACGTCCTGGGCAACCTCTGGATGAAGCTCCGTGCGGAGCTCAGGGGCGGCGGCGTGGCGCGGGGCATCCGCGGGGAGTGACGCATGCGCCGCGACGGTAAAAATCCTGAAACCACCCGGCGGGAGCGCCAGGAACGCCGCGCAGCGGCCGCACAACGGCGCAAACGCAGGCAGATACTCCGCCAGGTGCTCAAGAAGCTCCCGGTCCGTGACCGTGAGGTCATCGCGGATGTCTTCGCGGATGATCTGAAGTAAGGGAAAGGCCCGCGGTTTGACGAACCCGGGCCTTTTGATTTCCCGATGTTTATGTGGTATAGTAAGAAATCGTGTTCCCGACAACCGAGGAGGGGGTGGTGAATGCGGACTCTGAAATTGATGCTCGTCGCCGCACTGATTACCGCTGCTGCGGCGCCGGTGATGTTTCTGGTTGCGTACCTGATGGTGCTTGCGCTGACGTACGTCAACCGCCCGCCGGAGGCCGACTCGGTGTACCGCGTGCACCTGGAATACACGGTGACGGGTACTCCGCACGAACCCGAAGAACCGAAGGACGGCGCCGGATCCGGCATCATCGTGCAGGCCAGTCACACGGTCCAGAAGCTGGGAAGCGGTTCGGCCGTTTCCGCGGACGGATACATCCTGACGGCCCGTCACGTCGCGGACATCGTCTACGACGTTCCTGAGATGTGCGCCGGCATCCTGCTGAAGAACGGCCGGAGTATCGGTATGGATGACATGTTCGCCACGGACGTGCGCATCGCGTTCGTGACGCTGCGGGTCATCGCCGCCGACGGCACAGCCTGGCACGGATACGGTTACGCACCCATGGACGACGGCGGACTCTGCGACGGCGAGCTGGTGCCGAGGATTGAGTGGCACGAGATTTCCCGCGCACGCATCGTCGCGATGGACCCGCTTGCCGATCTTGCGCTCATTAAGGTTGACGCCGAGAATCTGCCGCATCTGGAACCGAGCGAGGATTGGCCGCCGGCGGGCTCGGCGCTGACCGCGCTGGGCGTCGTCAGCAACGTGGAGCAGGTCATCCGTGGCGATATCATTTCGCCGTGCACGCCGCGCATGAGCACGAGGCCATGGCCCTCCCGGATGCCCACCGTGCAGATGTCGCAGACGCTGCGCCACGGGATGTCCGGCGGACCGGCCGTGAGCGATGACCGTCTGCTGGGCATCAACGTGCAGATCGACGTGGAGAAGCCGGAAAACGGTTCATATGCCGTCGCCGGCCCGTACGTCGCGCGGTGGTACGACTGGGTGCGCGGACGCCGTGACGTCCGTCCGCTTCCCGAATGTCCCGCGCCGTGAGCAGAGGCCTTCATCGGACCCGTCCGGGTTCAGGTGGAGGCCTCTTTTCCTCTTGCATTGCAATACGGGGTATGCTATACTGAATCCAGAACGCGTGGAGAGGGCAAGCCGCCGCCACGTATCTATTGTACAAATCCGCCCTCCGGGCGGGTTTGTCGTTTTCATAAAATGTGGTATAGTATGTGCGGAGGTTCGCATGAGGATAGTTTCACTCGGACGGCGGGCGCTGTTCCTCATTCCGTCCATCAAGGTGTACAACTCCAAGTACTCCAAGTCCAAGCAGAGCGTTGCCAAGACCGTGCATACGTTCCTGCACCGCACGTTCGGCGGGTACACCTGCGCTTCGGGGAACATCTACGGGTACTTCGGCAACGGATACGCCGAGTACGACGAGCTGCGCGAATTCCGCGTCGCGTTCAAAGAGGACGAGAAGAGGACCAAGGTTCCGCTCCTACAGGAGTTCCTGGCGACCCTCTGCCGGGACATAGGGGAGGAGTGCATCTACCTGGAGGCGGGCGAGGATTCCATGCTCGTATACCCGGATTGAGCACGGCGCTCGTATTGTCCGCCGTCGCCTTCCTGAAGATGTTTCTGGGCGGCGTACTCATCGCGCGGGCGACGGTACGCCGGTCGCTGGCGGTCGCGGCGCTGTCCGCGATGGCGGTGTTCGCGCTCATCGGCATCACCGATATTTGGTAGGCAGCCGACGGGGTCCATGGGGGCCCCGTTTCAATTTGACAGACACGTTTTTAATGCTAAAATATTGCCCACGCCTGCCTACCGCAGGCAGGTTCGCTGAAAATTGGCAGACAGATCGGAGTGACTGATGAGCGATCTCTTCGAGCGGTTCAGGAAGACCATGGACGACACGCTGGACGGCGCGGTGGAAAGGGCGCGCAAGATTGCCGGGGACGGTACGCCGTCTCGGACGGACCCCACGCCGGCGGAGCGCTCTCTGGCTGCCGGTTCATCCGGCGTCATTTCGCGCTTCAAGGACGCACTGACGCACGCCAAGGGCATCATCACGGAGCAGAAGGAAGTGTTGGACGCCCTGAAGGCGCAGCCGCGGCCGCAGGCCGTTGTCGTCGACATCCGCCCGGAGCGTATCCGCACGGACGCGCACCCGACCGAGTTCACGGCCGGGGCGCCCGTAAAGGTGCGGGAAACCCGGGGAGGGAACGCCACGCCGGTCGACACAAGGGGGGTCGTGGAAGACGACGACCTGTGGGCGGACGACCCGGAGTACGACGTCGCCGTGCGGTTGTCCGACGGGCAGTTGGAGAAGTTCGGCACCGGCCATGACCGGCCGGACCGCGACCCGCTTCCGCGCGGGCTGGATCTCATCGTGCCCGCGGCGGTCGTCGTCAGCTTCCAGGGACAGCGCCTGGATGTGGAGTTTCCCCGGCATCTGACGGTCCGGCTGGGCGATACGGTATCGCTCTCGCGCAAGACGCTGCAGATTGTGGAGGTCGTTTCCGGTCCGGGCATCGGCGAGACGGCGGTTGTCAGCCGGACGCTGGACGCCACGCGCAGCGAGGTGGAGTGGCAGGGCTCGTCCCGCATCATCGTCCACGCGGAGTCGCTCGGCGCGGTCGCCAAGGGAGACCGGCTCGTGCTGGACCCGACGGCGTCCGCGGGAGTGGCGAACCTGGGCAAGGGGCAGGAGCGGTTCCTCTTTGAGGAGCGGCTCAGCGTCTCGTGGGACGACATCGGCGGGCTGGACGACGCCAAGCTGGAGTTCCGCGAAGTGCTGGAGCTTCCATACACCGAGCCGGAGCTCTACAAGTTCTACAATTTCCCGATGCCCAAGGGCATCCTCGTGTACGGTCCTCCGGGATGCGGGAAGACCCTGCTCTGCAAGGCGGCGGCCACGACCATCAAGGGCGGGTTCTTCTACGTGAAGGGCTCCGAAATCCTGGACAAGTACGTGGGCGTCGCCGAAGGCATCATCCGGAGCCTGTTCGCCCGTGCGAGGCGCTTCAAGCTGGAGAACGGGCGTCCCGCCGTCATCCTCATCGACGAGGCCGACGCCATCCTTTACAAGCGCGGCACCGGCGTGAGCTCCGACGTGGAGGTCACCATTGTCGCCGCGTTCCTGGCGGAGATGGACGGGCTGGAGGATTCGGGCGCCATCGTCATTCTGGCGACGAACCGGCCTTCCGCGCTGGACCCCGCCGTCGTCCGTGACGGACGGGTGGACCGCCGCATCTACATCCCGCGTCCGGACCGCGCCGCCGCCCGGACCATCGCCATGCTGAACCTCAAAAAGGTTCCGCTGGCCGGCAAGCTCACCCGTGAGCAGGCCGCGGACCGGGTCGTCACGGAGCTGTTCGACACGCCGCGTGTTCTGCGGGAGATGTTTCTGCGGGACAAGGAAGGCAATGAGCGGACGGAAGCGTTCACGCTTGCGCATGTGCGCAACGGCGCGATGGTCGCGGCTGCGGTCCAGCAGGCGGTCAAGTTCGCCATGCGCCGGGACCGTGCCGCGAAGAAGCGGGTCGGCGTGGTGGTGGATGACTTCGCCGCCGGAGCGGACGCGCTTCTGAAGGAGAACTTGAACCTGGACCACCAGGATGCGCTCAAGGAGCTATCCGATGCGCTTCCCACGGGGCATCGCCTCGTCGGGACGAAGCTCCCCAAGGGCACGTCGGACGGTGCGACCGCCGCGGAGGCGTCAGATGGCACTCCGTAAGAACTGGAAGGCCCAGATTCCGCCCGGCGGCAAGGGCGGAAACGGCGACGAATCCGACGCGCAGGAGGTCGGCAACCCCGACGCCGTCGCGGTGCTCAAGGAACTGGACGCCGCAATCCGCGAGGCCGAAAAGGCCCAGGAAGAGAACGGATAGTCACCCGGGAGCCGCGATGCGGCTCCCGTTTAATTTGCGGCCCCGTTGCAAATTATCCTCAGGCCAGCGGGCCGTAGGATTTCAGGTTTGGATGTGGACCGGCACAACGTGCCGGATGACAGCCCCGTTGCAAATTATCCCGAGTATCGGTTCAGGGATTACATTTTCCTTGTTTTCGGGTACCCTGTGCCGTCAGGAGGTTCCATGAAAGGTCAGGTGGTAGACATCTACATCACCGACGATGCCGGCCGCCCCATGCGGCAGGTGTCGTGGGTCCGCGCCGTCGAGGGAAAGGGGCTGGAGGGCGACCGGTACGCCGAAGGGCGCGGAGCGTTCACGAATGCCAAGCGCAGGACCATCCGGCAGGTCTCGTTCCTCGCGCTGGAGGATTTGCGCAGGGTGAACACCGGACGCGAGCAGCCCTTCACGATGGCGGATACGCGCCGGAATATCGTCGTTCAGGGCGTGGACCTGCTGTCGCTCATCGGCAGGGAGTTCACGGTCGGCTCCGCGCGCTTTCGCGGGGTGGAGCACTGCAGTCCCTGCGCCCGCCCGTCCGTGCTTTCGGGAAAGCCCGGATTCAAGGAAGCGTTCCACGAACGCGGCGGTCTCCGGGCCGAAGTGCTCGAGGAGGGCATCATCACGACGGGGAGCGCCGTAGCGACGGTCGATTGACGGATTCGGACACACGGGCCGGCCTTCGGGACCGGCCCTTTTTCTTACATGGTATACTAACTTCATATGATATCCCCCAGAAAACTTCTCATTCCCGTAGCGTCGCTTATCGTCGCAGGAGCGGTGATTTTGGCGCTGTACCGTCCGGCCGGGCATGACGTCGTGGCCGTGGAAGTGGAATATGCCGAGGGAGTAACCGGATACCTTGCCCAGCCCGATAACGGAGGTACATATCCGGCCTTGGTGCTCATCCACGAGTGGTGGGGTCTGAATGAGGATATCAAACACACCGCGCGGCGGTTCGCCGCCGAGGGGTATGTGGCGCTCGCGGTTGATATGTATGACGGCGAAGTCGCGGCCGATTCGGACCGTGCGCGGGCGTTATCGTCCGCCGTGCGTGCGGATGTCCCCGGTGCGATGGCGAACCTGTCGGCCGCTGCGGCATTCCTGAGAAGCCACGCGTCTGTGCGCGCCGATGACCTTGCCGCGGTCGGCTGGTGCTTCGGCGGTGGGTGGTCGTTCCAGATGGCGACCGGTGATTTCGGACTGGATGCCGCGGTCGTCTTCTACGGACAGTTTGACCCCGAGGCCGACCTTTCGAACGCTCCGCGCATCCTCGGGCACTTCGGCGAGGAGGACGCGGGAATCCCCCTTGAGAACGTAAGCCGGTTGTCCTCGGCGCTTGATGCGCAGGATGACGGGCATGCGGTCTACACGTATCCCGGCGCGGGGCACGCGTTCTTCAATTACCGGGGAGGGGAGAATGCGAACTACCGTGAGGATGCCGCCAACACGGCATGGTCGCGTACGCTGAAGTTCCTGGATGGCGCGTTCGGCGGGTAGCGGCCCGGTTTTTTGCACAGCCCACGGCGGCAGCTGGTGTATACTGGTGATATGAGGTTCAGTACCGCGCAGGAGGGATGGTTCGCAGTCGCATCGGCGGCGGTTATCGCGTATTTCGGATTCGTGAATCCGGCCGTCGGCATCTGGGTGGGCGTTGCCGCGCTCGGCGTGTTCGCGTGGCACGAGTTTTCCAAGCGGCCGGCCGCATCGGTCGACGAATCCCGCCGCGCCAAGCTCTGGGGTCTCTTCAAGGGCGGGGCGGAGGTGACCAACAGCGACGTGCAGAAAGCGCTGGGCATCTCCGATGCAACGGCAACGCGGTATCTTGAGGCGTTGGAGCAGGAAGGGCTTATCCGGCAAATCGGCACGACGGGGCGTTGGGTCTACTACGTGAAGAAATAGCGGAGATGGGTGTTGATACCTGAAAGGGAAACCCCGACGTGCGTCGGGGCGTTTTCTTCACCAGTCGTGGTGATGCAGCTTCACGGAACCGTCATGGCGGATGGCGAGCCATCCGCATCCGCCGTCCTTGGGCCGGTCCACCCAGTTGCCGGCGTTGTGGTAGTGGATAGCCGCGGGGTCGTCCGGGCCGACGTCATCATACGGGCGCGCCGGATGGATGCGGCGGTCCTCGACAGCCTCATGGCTGTGTCCGCAGATGATGTGATTCACGCGGACGGGAGGATGCAGATCGCGCAGCCGGGCCTCCGTGAGCCTGACCGCATGCGCATACCGGACGGCGGCGACGGGAAGGAGCTTCTTGAGCGTACGGCGCCTTCCGCCCGTGACGCGCTTTTCCGCCCAGCGGGCGAACTGCGCGTCTTCGGAGTCCCATTTCTGCAGGAGCCGGTACGCATCATTCGCGCCTTCGGAAAGCCAGCGTTTGTGCAGCCACTCGGGGTCCAGGAAATGGCCGTGGACGCCGAGCCACCCCTGCCCCCCGAGCGTAAAATGAATGTACTCGCGGACGGGATACGGGAACAGCGGGTGCGGCCTGACGTGCAGGAGGCGGTGCTCCCGGGTGCGGTCGTGGTTTCCCTCCACCACCGTGATGCTCGCCCGCCGCTCCGTATGGGCGGCGGCAAGGAATTCCAGCATGTTGAGCTGGCCCTTGGGCAGGCCGCGGAGCGCCTTCTCTTTCACGGAGCCGTCCATACGGATGAGGTCGTCGCTCCGGTCAAGGAAGTCGCCCAGAATGAAAACGTTCAGCGGAACTTGCCGCTCCGAAAGCAGCGGTTCCAGCATGTCGGGCAGACGGCGCACATGGCTCGCCTTGCGCCCGACGTGGAGGTCCGAAATCTCCACGGCATAGAGCGCGGGACCCGTACCGCGGGTCATGACTCACCCCTTTCGTGAAAGTTCCGGTATCAATCATACCACGCCATGCCAAATGCCGTGGATAGGACCGATTGCGTTCCCGGGCCATCGGTCGTAGGATTCCCGTACACCGTATCAATTCATATTTCGCACTATGGGCGTGGAATCATTCGTTGAGGCGTACAAGACGGTCGTATTCAATAAGTATGCGGCGTTTGAGGGACGTGCGGGACGGCGGGAGTTCTGGTCGTTCGTACTGGTCAACTTCGTCATCGGTTTGGTTATTTCGTTCACCCGGCTTCAGGCGCTGAGCATGCTGTATTCACTGGCGGTGCTGGTCCCTTCGCTGGCGGTCGGCGCACGGCGCTTGCATGACACAAACCGCAGCGGATGGCTGCTTCTGCTCGGGCTGATTCCGGTCATCGGAGCCATTATCCTCCTGGTGTTCGCGGCGCAGGAGGGCACCAAGGGTTCAAACAAGTACGGCGCCGACCCGGCTGGAGGTGACGGCCCCGTCCATGCCGAACCTATGCCGCACTCGCCCGAAGAGACGCAGGGTCCGGACGCCGGAGCGGCGCAGATGTAGCCGTTATCATGGGTCGCGAGGCAGTTCCGCAACCTGCTGAATCACATGAACAGCGCGAATTCGGATTCGCGGAAGGCGTCGCGGCCGCGACCGACCGCATCTGTGAACTGTACGAATCCGCCGGACGGGATCTGGTGGTGTACATCAACGGGAGCGGTGTCAACGTCGGCAAGACCCATGTTGAGGGTGCAATCCGCCGGGAACTGATGAGGCGCGGCATCGGCACCTCGAACCTCGGTTCGGGAACGATGAGCGATTTGCGGTGGCGGCAGGAGCATCTTGGCGAACGGGACGCGGACAAGCCGCATGTCGTGTTTTTTCACACGGTCACGGAATTAGTCACCCGCAAGGGCACGGCGTACAATGACATGGGACGGGGAGACGAATTCGTTCCCGTGGACCTCTTTGTCGCGGTCTACCGGCCGGACAAACCCTTCCGCGAGCATCCCGAATTGGATATTCTGGGTGATATCGTCATCAAGAACGAATTTGCATCGGACGACCCTGTAAAACTCGGTATTCACCGCCCATGAACCGCAAACTCAATCTTGCCATCGCGGTCCTCCTGCTGGCCGCCGCCTCGGCGGGGTACTACTTGGGGTACGACCACGGATACGAGAAGGCCGCGGGCGGCGAAATCAGTTCGTTCGAGGATTGTGCCGGGCGGTATCCCGTCGGTGAATCGTACCCCCGCCAGTGCTGGACTCCGGACGGCCGGCGCTTCGTTGAGGATATCCGGGGTGATGGCATAGCATGTCCGGCGGATGCCAAACTGTGCCCCGACGGCTCGTATGTCGGCAGGACCGGCCCGAACTGCGAGTTTGCTCCGTGCAAATAGGTCTTGGGGGCCGACATCATTTAACGGCTCACGTCATGAGCCGTTAAATGGTAGAATCGGACTATGATGCGGAAGTTGTTTCTGCCCGCAATCGCACTTCTGGTTCTGGGGCCGTCATGGCTCGTTCTGGACGGTCATCTGGCGTCCCAGGACACCTATCTCCGGGAGTACCTGACCGGCATGGTCCTGGCTTCGGTCTGGAGCCCGGGGCACGACCAGCTTATCAGGGTCAATCTGCACAACCACATACTGACGGCCTACGAGCACGGCCAGCTTGTGCGTTCGGGCAGCGTTGCGGGCACGGGGAATCCCTACGACGAAACCGCGACGCCCACGGGGATGTTCCGCATCCTGTCCAAGGAAAAGATGCACGTGTCGCGGCTTTCGGGCGTGCTGATGCCGTTGAGCATGCGGTTTTTTCAGGGGTACTATTTCCACTCCATTCCGCTGACGCCGGACGGCAATCCCATCCGGACGCGGTATTCCCACGGATGCATACGTCTGCCGGACGATTTTTCGGCATGGTTGTTCGAATGGACGCGTGTCGGCGCCAACGTACAGATTTACCGCGCCCATCTGGCGCGGGCGCAGGGCGACAACCGTGTGTATCTTCTCACGGCTGACGGCCAGCGCCGTCCGGTGATGACCGAGGAGGCGTTCGTGCGCAACGGCTTCAAATGGCAGGACGTCGCGGAGCTCTCGTATGCGGAAGTTTCGGTCCTTCCGCTCGGTGCGGCGCTTCAGTAGACGTTCCGGCATGCTTGAATCGGCATCTGCCGGGTGCTATGGTGCCGTGTTCAGCCGTGAGAGGAGGTCAGCGTGAGCGAACCGGAATGGAAGAAGCATCCGCGGTATCTCGCGGACGCGGGAGGACTGTTCGGCGCACCGCCGAACCTGCAATGCCGGTACTGCGGAAAGAAGGGCTGGGAGTTGTTCTACGGCCATTGCAGGTCCTGTGCACGGGAAAAGGGCGTTCCGATGCAGATGGCCGAGCCCGTGGATTTTCACCGGACGGTGAACGAGGGGTCGCTGCTGGTCATGGACGGCCGGCCCATGCGCTGGTATCCGTGGTGGCATTGGCGCCGCTGGTTCGGAAAGCGGTGAGCGTCGGCCGGCATCCTTGCGATGCCGGCCTTTGTATGCCCGCGGAAGCTGTGCATCAAAGAAGAAGAGCCCGCAGCGCTGGGTAGCGCGGCGGGCTCTCGGTTGCGTCAGGAGATGCTCAGCAGGCCGACGGCCGGTAGTCCGGCTCGTACCGGGCATCCTCCGTCTCGCGGACCTCCTTGACGGTGGCCTTGCGGGGGAACGCCGGAACCTCCTGGCCCAGCTCCCACGCCAGCGTGACCGAGCCGGTGCGGTTGAAGACCTCCACCGTCACAGCCACGAGGCCGGGAACCGTCCGGTGCGCGACGTTCGCGACGGCGCCGCAGAGCTCCTCGCAGGACGCCTTGAACATGTCGTAGGCGAAGGCGGTCCGGACGTGCTCCGTGAACGTCTCCACCTCGATGACGAACCCCTCGTGGGTCAGCCGGTCGGCGGACAGGTTCACGGCGCATTCGAAGTCGCCGTCCGTGCCGTTCCCGCAGACGTGGTTGTTCACCAGTTCCGCGGCCACCCAGAACTTGTTGATGTTCAGGGTGTAGACGGGGCGGAGGACGACCGCCGACGGGGTCTCGGGACGCTCCATGACGCCGACGGCGCCGCGCGTACGCGATGTCTCGGACATGCACACACTCCTTGTATCAGGGGAAAGAGCTGGCCCGGTGAATCCGGGCCACGATTGTACCATATTATCATAAAAAACTGCAAAAGTCAAGCATTCTGCAGGAAAATTGACCTCGTACTAATAGAGAGGTATAATAATTACGATTCCCGCACTTTCCGTTAGGAGGATACGATGTTCGGTACCGTTCTGCTTGCTGTCCTGGTTGCGGCACAGGCGCCCGTGCAGCCGCCGCCGGATGCCGCCGATGAGAGCCTGGCTGCTCTGATGCGCTTCGGACGTGAGGTGGAGGAAGCCGCCCGGACACTCAACGCGCCGGGCCGCATTGTTCTGGCCCGCACGAACGCCGACCTGAAGGGCGACCCGGAGATGCCTGCGGCCATCGCGAAGATTCCGGACGGCGACCCGCTGCGCGAAAGAGGGATGTTCATCATCTACGTGAAGATTGCGTACCTGAACGACCATCCCGAAGGCGCGTTCCGTCATGACGCCGCTCACGAGGTCTGTCACGCGGTACTCGGGCATCTGGACGACCCCGAATCGGGAGACGAGGACCGCGACGAATGGGAGGCGGAGCACTGCGCCTACGCGTATATGGGCGAGGATGCGTTCATCGCATTCATGCGCGAGGAGGCCAAGCGCAAGGAAGAGTACCGCTTGTTCGCCGACATGGACGAACGGACGTTCCGCAATCTCATCCGGACGTGGCTGGGCTACGAGCCCCTGCCCGAGGAATGAGCGGCAAAAAAGCCCACCGGTTTCCGGTGGGCTTCGCATTTTCAGCAGCCGCGCTTTTCATGATGGTCGTACGGGTCCGTGGCCCTGAATACGCTGTTGGTGCGTCCCCGGCCGGCCTCGGTATCGGGCTCGATGTGGATGTTCGCCGAGCGGAGCTTGGGGAACGCGCTGCGCAGCGCCTCTTTGACGCGGTGGCAGACGTCGTCATGCGCCTGTTCGATGGCCAGCGCGGGGTTCACGCCCAGGTGAAGGTCAAGGAAGAACGCTTCCGGATGGCCGCGCGAACGGATGGCATGGCAGAACTTCGCTCCGGATACGGCCATCACGACGTCGTGCACCCGTTGCGAATCCACGACTTGCGCATCGGCGAGGATGCGCACCGCCGGCTTGATGATGGCCCAGAGGATGCGCAGAACGGCGAATGAGATGCCCAGGGTAAGCGCGCCGTCGACCCACCAGAGTCCCTGTCCGATGAGGAACACGCCGACGATGAGCGAGCCGGAGACCAACAGGTCGCTGGACGTCTCGTGCGCGTCCGCATGCAGGAGCTCGCTGCCCAGCTCATGCGCCTTGTGGTGTTCGTAGCGGGCGACGAGCCAGTTCACCACCATGGTGCCCGCGATGGCGGCGAGGACGAGCGGATGGACGACCACGTTCTGCGGGCCGCTCATGAGCCGCTGTACCGCCGTGGTGACCAGTTCGTAGAACGTGACCGTCACGATACCGGCGATGACCAGCGTGGCGATGGCCTCGAACTTGTCGTATCCGTACGGATACCGCTCGTCGGGTTCGCGGTCAGCCAGCCTGATGCCGAACCACCCCGCCACGTTGGACAGCGAATCGCCCAGCGAATGGATGCCGTCGGCGGTCACGGCGAGGATGCCGGTAAACATGCCGAGCGCGATTTTGACCGCGCAGACGAGCAGGTTCAGCAGAAACGTCCGTACCAGGACGCCGCGGATTGCCGCCAGGCGGCGGCGACGTTCTGACATTGGTGCCTCTCCTTGGAAAGAGCGTGCCGGAACAGAATATCCGATGTATCCGATATTTCAATTATCCGGGAGGGCGGTATACTGGGACAATCATGGAAGAAGTGGCGCCGTCGGTCGCGGTTTTCGGCGGGGGATGCTTCTGGTGCACCGAGGCGGTGTTCGGCATGCTCAAAGGCGTCATCGCGGTGAAGCCGGGATACGCCGGCGGAATCGCGGAGAAGCCGACCTACGAGCAGGTGTCCCACGGGGACACGGGCCACGTGGAGGTCGTACGGTTTGAATACGACCCGTCGGTCATCTCCTACGACGACCTGCTCAACGTGTTCTTCGCGTCGCATGACCCGACCCAGGTGAACCGTCAGGGAAACGACGTCGGTCCCCAATACCGCTCGGTTGTTTTTTATGGTGACGAGGCGCAAAAGGAATCCGCCGAGCGGTTCATCGCCGGCCTCCGGTCGGACGGTCTGAACGTCGCGACGACGGTGGAGCCTTTGCACAAGTTCTGGCCCGCGGAGGACTATCACGAGAAGTACTATGAGAAACACAAGAACGACGATCCGTATTGTCAGGTCGTTATTGAACCCAAACTTGCCAAAGTCCGCGAAAAGTTCTCGCAGCTACTGAAGCGTGAGTAATCGCGCCGCTCGGCCGGCACGGCAAAGCCCTTGTGCCGCCTCGCTCAGCTTGGGGACCGCCGGATTCGGCGGTCTTCTTCGTTGCCGGAGGCGATTCCAATGGCGGCTAAAGCACGCCATCGTGAACCTTCGCCTGGCCTCCGCGCTTCGCTCGCCGTACGCCAAGTACGGCTCGCTCCAGTGCTCGCTTGCGCCTTGAATCCCATCCGAATCCGGCGGTCCGCCGTTGTGGACGAAAAGTCCGACAGAGCGTGAAGACGCCCCCGGTCATGCCGGGGGCGTCGCGTCGGAACGGGCGAATCAGTCGTCCAGCTGGTCTTTCTCGTCGTCTTCGTCCCAGTCCTCTTCCTCGTCGTCGAACTCGTCGTCTTCCTCTTCGTCGTCGAACTCGTCGTCTTCGTCCTGGGCGAGGATGACGTCGTGCCGTGCCTGGGCTTCCTCCCAGTTCATCGGCATGCCGTCACCGTCGTCCGACGAGATGGGCTCGCCGAGGCCGTCCGAGTCGGAGTAGAGGAGTCCGCCGAGCTGGAGCCTGAGCTCGGGGTTCACCGAGGCCAGGACCGCCAATCCGTGTCCCTGAAGCTGCTCACTGCTTACCCGCGCTGCGTGCTGCATTCCGACTGTTCCTCCTGGAAATGTGTGGGGTACGGTACCGAACGCGTCGGAGTATATTATACCATAATTTATGAGGTATGTTCAAGGGACTTGCATATGTCATAAAATGTGTTATTATTTGCCGTCGCTGCCCTCCGGCAGTCGATACTTTCGCAGAGGAGGTTCCCGATGTTCGAGTTCTTCGGCGGGGTGTTCGCCACGCTCGCCGCGTTTTTCCTGGTAGGCGAGATGGGGTTCTGGCTCCTGCTCGGCGGCTCGTTCTGCTGCGTCTGGTATTCGGTCTCGCGCAGCCGCGGCCTGGGCGCCCTCGCTCTCGTCGTCGGCACCGGACTGATCGTCCAGTTCGTCAGCAAGCTGGACATCGCCGCGTGGGCGGCGGCCAACTGGCGCTACGCGCTGGCATGGTCCGCGGCCTATGTGCTCATCGGCGGCATCTACGCGCTGTTCCGCTGGCAGCTCTTCTGTTCGCGCAAGAGCCGTGAGCTGGGCGAGCTGGAAAGCACCTTCCGCAAGCGGGAGGGCGTCTCCGGCGCGTTCTCGTTGATACAGAAGCGCGACTTCTACGCCTTCCTGAGCAAGTCGCGGTACCGCACCGACATCGAGGACGGCCAGCACTTCGACAAGGACGTCCTGCTGGACTACGGCGTCGTGCCCACGGCGGCGCGCAACAAGTACGCCATCGGACGGTTCGTCTGGTGGTGGCCGGTTTCCGCGCTGGGATGGTTCCTGGACGACTTCATCCGCGAGCTGTACGAGCTGGTCAGCCGCGGCCTGTCCGGCCTGATGGACTACATGGCCCGCCGCGTGTTCGGCGACCAGGCCGCGCTCTCCATGACGCGCGATGAGCTCCGCGAGGCAGAGCGTGAGGCGGAGCGCGAGGCGGACGCCAAGCGCAGTCCGCACACCTCCTCAAAGTAAACCGACGGGGTTCCCGCATGCACGCGGGAACCCCGTTTTCCATATGTATTTGACCGATGTCAACTATTTCGGTATATAGCTACCGCTTCTTCAAAGTTCAGGCATCACTATTACGGGACGCAAAGGAGGTTACAACATGCGTCATTTCATCGTTGCCGCGGCCTTTCTGGCCCTGGCGTCGTCCGCTGTCGCGGATGACAAGAAGAACGAGGAGCCGCGGTTCAAGGTTTCCCTCGGGACCTCGGTTGCCACGGTCACGGGCCGTCCCAGTCCAGCACGCGAGGGTTGGCTGGATTACAGCTTTCGGGCCGACGACGGTCTCCAGCAGTGGGTGCTGAATTGGCGGCAGGAGTACCTGCGCAAGCACGGTGCGGAAACCATCGGTTTCAATCCGCCGGTGCTTGCGCTCTGCTGCGCCAACGGCCACGACGTTTTCAAGGCCGGTCCGGGCGGGTTCACCGGGAAAATCGGTGACGAGTACATCACATGGGAACGGGGAACGCTCAACGGCATTTCGGAGCGGGGCCTGCCCCTCACCGGTACGTTCGAGTACCGGGCCGCGGGACCGTTGTGGCTCGCGTTTTCGTTCCAGCGCTCGCGTGAGACGGTCGTGGAATACTCCGAAATCCACGAATTCTTCCGGGTGGAGGACATCGGACGCGTGCCGTGCTCCAACTGTGCGCAGTACG
>DASPGX010000025.1:0-51094 GCA_035620375.1 Minisyncoccota bacterium
CGTTGCGGGGCCGTTGCTTACCCGCCGAGCGGGGGCATCTGACTCCAACAGTAGACGTAGAAAGGAAGCGCGAACACCAGAAGCACCGCACCAATCCATCCGAACACGTCCATTCCGGGCTCCTCCAAGGTGTCAGGGTACGTAGGTCTATTATACCATAAATCCTTTACTAACTCAATTACCCGTGATACAACCACATCTCGGAGGTGGAGTCAGTGGCACTTTCACGGGATTCGGTGAAGCCGGGCGTGTACCGGCACTTCAAGGGGAATCTCTACGACGTCATCGGCGTCGCGGAGAACACGGAGACCGGACAGCTGACGGTCGTGTACATTCCCCAACGGGGCGACCACAAGGGCTTGCTCGCGAACCGCGACCTGGCCATGTTTCTGGAAGACGTGGACCGCCCGGAGCTGAACTACCGTGGTCCGCGGTTCAGGCTCCTGCAGGAGCGGACGTTCCTGACGGACATAGAGCGGAGGTGAACATGCGCAGACGAATCCGGTGGTCGTTCCTCCGGGACAAGAGGCGCTGATGGACGGCTACTACCCGAAGTCGTGCGCAGTTCTGCGCGAAGCCGTCGCCGGACGGTATCCGCACGCCGAGGCGCTCACGGACACTATCGACGGTCTGGTGGAGCCGTATCTGCAGGCCTGCTACATCCTCTGGATGCTCCGTGAGCTCCAGACGTTCCGGGGCAAGCGGATGGCCGCCAAGCGGGGACGCTGGCTGGGCTACGCGCAGGCGCGTGCCGAGGCCCTGGGCCTTATCACCAACGCCGCCAACCGCGCCGCAACCCGGCAGGACGTGAAGTTCAGACAGGAATAGGTTCACGCATCGACGGTTTCACCGAGCCCTCCGGGGCTCGTTCGTTTTAACGGCTCATTGCGTGAGCCGTTGATGCGTGGTATAGCATGGGACGGAGGTGGGCGTGGGACTGGTCCTGATGCTCTTTTACTTTTTGTCCCGGGTGGCGGTTCTCGCAACCGTGGCGACGTACGTCATCACCGCGCGCGGGCGCTCCCTGTTCCGCCGCCCGCATGGGGAAGAATATTGGCTCAGGTGGGCCTTGTTCTACATTCTCCTGACGGCCGTCGAGTGGATGTACGACATTCCGCAGGGATGGGAAGGCCTCATCCGGAAAGGCGCACTGACCGTACTTCTGGTCATGAGCTTCCGGCTCATCGCTCCCGTTGTCATATTCCTGACGGGAATCATCGCGAATGCGCTGGCAACCGGATTGAACGGCCTGAGCATGCCGGTCCTGGTCATGGAAGGCGTCGAGGCGCTTCTGGCGAACTGCACGGGATGTCATCATGCCATGAACGCGGGAACGCGCGTCCCGCTTCTGTGCGACATCTTCCCGGCATTCGTGGAAGGCAATCTCATCGCGATGTTCAGTATCGGCGACCTTCTGCTGAGCTGCGGAATCCTCTGGTTTCTCATCTCGGTCATACGTGACCGGCCAGAAAAGGCCGTCTGAAAACGTCAGGGGAGCCCGTGGGCTCCCCTTTGTGTTCTATACGATTATGTGGTGAAATGTGCGCCGGAGGTGCATATGCGCGGTAAGAGAAAGCCCCGCCGGGGACCGGCGCGGAGAGGGCGGAAGCTGTCCAACAGACCCGCCCCGCCACCGGACCTTTCCACGGATGCCGGGAAAGCGTTCGCGCTCCGTGCACTGCAGGAGCGCATCACGCGGGCTGGCAAGGAGAAGCGGGTAGACAACAGCTCGTTGTACGCCGGTTCGCCGATGTACTACTACTGCGGCATGTGCGGCGGACTGTCGGACGTCCTGCCCGAGTCGCACTCGGAGCGGCCCAGACGGCGATGCGGGCCATGTCAGGAGATGCTTAACGCGGGCTACTCCGAGGAGCTCCGGACGTTCACGGTTCCGTGTCCCTCGTGCGGCGGTTCGGGCAAGGTGCCGCACCACCCGACGGAACCGTCACGACGGTCCGTGACGGGCAAGCGCTGGAAGGTCTGACATGGCTTTGACGAAGGACGAGTACGAGGAACTGCACGGCATCGGGCGGGACCTGGACCACGGCGTCGGGTCCCTGGACAGGGATACTTGGAACGAAGCGGTGGAGCGCTACAACGAACTGCTCCGGAAGCAGAACGAACCGGAACCGTCGGCACAGTAGGCCGCAGAAAAGCATCAGGGGAGCCCGTAGGCTCCCCTTTACGTTTCACAGCACACGCACCACGAAGACGTACAGCAGGACGTTGAACGCAATCTGTCCGCCGAACGTGAAGCACGTCGCGAAGACCGCATCGCCCACCGGACCCGGCTTGAATTCGTGCACCCTCCGGGCATACCGTCCGGACCGGTACCGCCGCCTCACGCGCAGGTCAAGCGGCACCTGCACGGATAGCGCCAGAATGTTCGCCAGCGCGTACAGGGAGAAGAAGCTTCTCACCCATGACGGCGCGGGAAAGGTCAGGGCCCATGCGACCAGAACCAGCTGCAGGGCGTGGCCGATATGGCTCACCACGATGGTCCTCGCGAAGCTCCTGAACCGCATTTCGGCCTCACCGGGGTCTCTGGCGGTATACACGCCGAAGGCCAGCTGGTGGACTTTTAACTTCCCCGAGAGAGGAAGACGCGCGACGAACGACGTATAGTATCTGCGCACTACCCCTCCTTGAAAGGTCGTCGACCCATTATACCACAGATTCTTTACTCATTCAATTTTGCGTGGTATAATCGGTTCCGGAGGTTTTATGGCGGAAATCAAAATCAACGGGATGTCGTTTTCGGGCTCCAGCGTCGTCATCCGGAACAACAAGGTCATCGTGGACGGCAAGGACGTCACGCCCGATGCCAAGGAAATCGTCATCACCGTGGATGGCAACGTGGAGCTTCTGGACATCGCGGCCTGCCAGTCCGTGCGCGTATCCGGTGACGCGGGCAGCGTAAAAGTCCAAAGCGGCGACGTGGAGGTCGAGGGCGACGTGAAGGGCGACGTGGAAACCATGGCCGGCAGCATCAACGTCGGCGGCAACATCGGAGGCGACGCCAACACCATGGCGGGCAACATCCGTCACCGGAAGTGAGCCCATGGCCAAGCCCTGTCCGTTCTGCCCCATGTTCGACGGGGCTACGGAACAAATTGTCATCCCACCGCTGAATCCCGTGGTTCCCGGCCACCTGCTGGTCATCCCGCGGGAGCATGTGACGGACTTTGCGGAGAACCCCGGCGTCACGGCGCGGATCATGCGCCATGCGGCCATCGTCGCCCGGACGAAGGGCGGGGAGTGGAACCTCATCACGTCCAAGGGCGAGGCGGCCACGCAGAGCGTATTCCACCTGCACGTGCATCTCGTTCCGCGCAACGCGGACGACGGTCTGCATCTGCCCTGGACGCGGCAGAAGAGGTAGTCCGTGGATAACAGAATTGCCACCCCGGAGGACGAAGTCGTCGTCCTTGGCTACCGGTTCCGCTCGGGCGGACACGTGGTATGGCTTTGTCTCAGCATGCTCCTGCTCGCGTGCGTCGTCGTGGACCGCTCCCTGCCGCCGGACGCCGTACACTTCACGATTCCGATGATTATCGGGTTCCACGGTTCCACGGCAATTACCGCGGTCTTCGCCACGAACTTCGGCCGGGTGAACGGCACGATGTACTCGCGCGACTGCATCTGGTTCAACGCCCTGATGGCGGGAATCGACGCGGCAATCGCGTATTTGGGGAGGTAGTCCATGGGGGTCGTCGCGTTTCTCATCTGCTTCTTCATCTTTGACCTCGGCTTCTTCTGGAGCATCGTCATCGCGCTCTTCGCGGAAGCCGTCTTCGATGACGACTGACCGCTACCGGCCGGGGAACCCCACCCCGGCCGTTTGATTTCAATGAGAAAGCCCCGCGCGGAAAGCACGGGGCTTTCTCACGCGGGGCTCAGTAGGGTCCCAACTGCAGGTGGCGCATGGCGGCGTCCGCGGCGATGATGACGAACATCGCCAGGCCGCAGATGATGCACATCATGCGCGCAAAGCGGCGCTTGCGCTCGCGGTCCTCCTCGTAGGTCATGGAACGTCCTCCTTGTTTCGTATTATACCACAAATCACGACCTAACTCAATTATCCCTGCCCGCTCAATATGATACCGTCCGCACCGGAGGTTGAAATGTGGGAGAAGCTGCCGCAGCCATTGGAGAAGAACAGGCAGTATGCCGGCGGTGACGTGGTGTCCGACCGCCTGCGCGTGCCCGGCGGGTGGATCGTCCGCACCATCGTCACGCGGTACCAAGGCGGCTCACACGCCGCGCATACCTTCATCACGGACCCGGCGCACGAGTGGAAGCTGCCCGAAGCGGGGGCGTTCCGCGACGACGGAGGCGTCCGATAGGAGGAGCACATTGGAAATCAACATCAGACCGGTAAAACAACCGCACAAGTCGGTGCTCTGCGGACCGGCGAGTGCCAGCATGGTGCTCTCCGCGCACGGCATCCGGCGCTCGCAGTTCGCCATCGCCAAGGCTCTGCGCATGACCCGGCACGGAATCCGCACGGGACCGCTCGCGCAGTACTTCCTGGAGCAGGGGTTCGGTGTCACGCTGTTCTACTTCTGCCGCGGCATGCGCCCCCTCATCAAGGGAAGACGCGAGCACAACGCCGTCCTCAACGGTCTGGCGCAGAAGCCGACATCGCTGGCGTGCAAGGGCGACATCAAGGATTGGAAGGGCGATTCGCGCCTGCTCCGCCGCTTCATGGAGGCCGGCGGCGACCTCCGTCTGCAGCCCGTCCAGGCGCGCCACATCGACCATGCCCTCAAGCGCGGATGGCCGCCCATCGTAAACATCAACCCACGCCTTCTGGACAGCTATGGCTCCACAGACAGCGGCCACTACGTGGTTCCGGTCCACATGACGGAGTGGGATTCGCAGGTCTCGAGGCCGAGGATATTCTACTTCGATCCCGCGTCGGGCACCGAGCAGATGCGGTCGGTGGACGAGTTCATGCACGCCTGCCATCTCTGGTACGGCGCCGCCATCTTCCCGTACCCGAAGGATGAGACGCCGGATTTAGGCCTTTGAACGCAGTGAAGCCCGCACATCGTGCGGGCTTCTTACCGAACAGGGCGGCTATTCCGTGCGCGACCATATCCAGTCGGCGAGCGCGGTCATCCAGTCGGAACACTGAATTGCACCGGCCACCAGACCGAACATGACGAGCCCCGCGCCGATTACAGCCAGCATGTACGCGGGAGCCTGCCGCAGCGCCTCGTGCAGCATCTGCGGAGTAATGAGCGTGAGATGCGTGAACGCGTCGCTGACCTCCAGGAAGCGGGGAATTCCCAGCGCGATGCCCATGCTGATTCCGCCGAAAACGAACAACGCACCGACTCCAAGCGTCAGCACCGCGTACAACCACCATGGCATGGCGTACTTACGGAACCGTGCATGCCCCCTCATGACGCCACCAGCGCGTTCCCGATTGTGCCCAGGAACAGCAGGACGATGACGAAGCCGACCGCATGCATGTCGGTGACCGGCAGGTTCCGGTACTTCAGCCGGTCGTATGCTACTGCCGGTACGATGATCGCCCACCACACGCAGAACGCGATGAGCAGACCGCCGGTCAGCGATGACATGAGGGACGGCTCCAGCGCCTGCGCCCGGCCGACCAGGTTCAATCCGCCGTACAGCAGGTACCGGATGAGCATGCAGCCGACGAAGAACGCCTTGAGCGCGAACATCGCGAACGCGTCCACGGCGCGGGTGAAGCGTGGAAAGGGAGTCTGTTCCGTGTTGTTCATGTACGACCTCCGATTTCCGCATTATACCACGGCATTTTGACTCTGGCAACCTCAAATGGTATAATATGCCCATCGCCGTTCCTGCCCAACCAAGGAGGGCTGATTGCCCGAGATTCTGACGGACCCGACGGCACGCTGTAAGCACGGCCACCGCGGCCTGTGCTTTGTCTGCCGGACGGAGAACTTGCCCAGGTGCGCCCACGGCAAGACCATGTACTGCGGTTTCTGCGGCGGTACGGTCGTCCGCCAGGGGCAGACCAAGGCGGTCCATGCGGACCGCGCCCGTGCGCACCGCGTGGCAACCGCCTTCCTGCGGCACCCGCGCATCGCCGAGGTCCTGCTGTTCGGCAGCGTCGCCCGCGACGGCGAGGGCCGCGACCTGGACCTCATCCTCGTCACCGAGGAATCGCTTGCTTACGAGTTCATGCTCCTGCTGGATACGGCCGTCCTGCACCACATTCCGCACGGACCGGACGGCTACCGGCGGACGAGCCTGCGCGAGGACATCGCCGAGGAGGTGCTGTCGGCGAACTTCTACGACGTCCTGCGCGAGGCGAAGTCGGCGGCCGGTGCGGCGAAGCTGGACCTGTTCCTCTTCCCGCCGGACTGGCGCAACCAGCTGAAAGCGCTCCAGGACGCCATCCCGCACAAGGACCCGGACTTCATGGCGAACGTCGCCCGCGACGCCGTAAGCCTCGTGCGCAGGCCGGAGTACCCCGGTGGAGCGTAACACCAAGCGCGCGTTCGGCATCGCGTTCGCCCTGCTGTCGGCGTCCGGCACCGCGCTGTTCATCTACTGGATGTCGGCCGTCGTACCGGGCATCAGCAGGACCGGCACGTTCACCGCCGGCCAGTGGCTCGCGTTCGGGGGCATTGTCTTCTGCGCGGTGACGACCGCCTTCGTCATCGCAGTCAGCGGCTGGTCAGCGTTCCACTTCCTGCGCTCCGCGCAGACGGGCGCGCCGCTGCCCAAGTTCTTCGGCGTTCAATAGCGCCGCAACGGTCGGTCCTCCCCGGAGGCTCGGCCGTTTTCGTTTGTGCTACCATTCGTTTATGAGATGGGATTTCAACGGTCGGCAACTGAACGTGGAGATTAAGGCGCGATGCGAGTCGCACATTCCACTACGGCGCATTCTGAAAGCCCACGGCGCGGATTTCAGAGGTACTGACCGTCAGGTGGACACCTACTTCCGCGTGCCGGACGGCCGGCTCAAACTCCGCGAGGGCAATATTGAAAACACGCTCATCCATTATGTCCGCGCCAACAAGGCCGGGCCCAAGGATTCGCACATCACCCTCTTCCACACCGAACCCAAGTCGTCGCTCAAAGGCCTCCTTACGCGCTCACTGGGTATTCTTACGGTCGTCGATAAGAGGCGCGAAATCTACTTCATCGGCAACGTGAAGTTCCATCTGGACACACTCGCAGGCATAGGAAAGTTCGTGGAGATTGAGGCCATCGACCGCGACGGCTCTATCGGCCGCCCGAAACTTCTGGCGCAGTGCCGGCGGTACATGAAAGAGTTCGGTATCCGGAAGGCGGACCTTCTGTCCCGCTCGTACGCGGACATGGTTCTGAAGCGACGGATCTGATTTCCGTACAAGGCCCGGTCCCTGGGGACCGGGCGGGAGCTTCAGCTCCGTTTGTACTCGTAGGCCTGGCCGCACTGCGGGCAGGTCAGTTTATCCAAAGGGACATGGCAGGACGTGCAGTAGAAGTAAAAGCACGTGCTCTGCATGTCGGGGACGTACCCGCATTCCGGGCAGAATCCGGAGTTCAGGCGCGCACTGCAGGGGGAATCGTCGTGATGCAGGACGAGTTCCGGCTTGGGCAACGGCATGGCGACCTCCTTGTTTGGGAAAGGGCGTCCATCATAATCGCATAGCGTTCGCGCGTCAAGACAGGTGTGCTACCATCCCAGAATGAGACACACCGAAGCGAACGCGAAGGCGTACGACGAGGGCGCGAAGGCCTGGGACGACGCGATGGCGGACAACGTGGCGCACAGCCTGCTGGAGAAGCCGGCCATGGCGTCCCTCATCCCGCCCGACCTGGAGCATAAGGAAATCCTCTGCATCGGCGTGGGGGCGGGGGAGGAGCTGGCGTCCCTCGTCACGCAGAATCCCCGCCGTATCGTGGGAATAGACGTCGCCCCGCGCCTGCTGGAAATCGCCAAGGGGAAGTACCCGAGCATGGAAACGCGGGTCATGGACATGATGGGGCTGGAATTTCCCGAGAACTCCTTTGACTTCGTCTACTCGTCCCTCGTTTTTCATTACGCGCACGACTGGGACGTGCTGCTGGCCGGTGTTCGCCGTGTCATGAAGCCGCGGGGGCGGCTCCTGTTCTCCGCGCATCATCCGGGATACTGGGGCACAAAGCCGGCTACCGGAAAGAAATATACGAACGGACGGGGCATTACGCTCGCCGAACATACCGCCGTACTGCCCGGTGACATCCGCGTCATCTATTACAACCACCCCGATAAAGAATCGCTCCTGGAAGATGTCGCCCACTCGGGACTGGCCATCGACCGCATCGTGGAGCCTGAAATGGTGAAGCCGCGGGTGCGCTTGAGCCCCGCGGGGCGGGAGAAGTACGATTCCATCGCCGCCAAGAACGCCCGGTCGCCGCTGTTCATCGTCGTTCTGGCGACCAATCCATGACCGCCGGCCTTGCTGATGCCATATTCCAGGTCATCGTCGGTTCGCTTCTGCTCTACCTCCTGCTCCGGCCGATTACGGCCGGCGCGCCGTACGTGCCGACCTTCAAGGGCACGCTCCGGAAGATTATCCCGTTTGCAGGCATCCGGACCGACGACGTGGTGTATGAACTGGGATGCGGCGACGGCCGGTTCAGTGTGGCGGCCGTCAGAGCGGGTGCTGCGCGGGCGGTGGGGTACGATGTCGCCGGCCTGATGGTGTTCCTGTCGCGCGTACGCTCCTGGTTCGCGGACACCCAGGACCGGACGCGGTTTCTGACGGGGGATATCCGTAAACTGGACCTCGGCGAAGCGACCCTGGTATACCTGTACCTGCTTCCCGAAATCACCGAGACACTCGCGTCCGGCGCACTCCGCTCGCTCAAGCCCGGTGCGCGGATACTGGCTTCGTCGTTTGCCATAAACACCGAAAAGCACCCATTCCGGCTCCTGAAGCAGGAGCGTTTCGGGAGCTTCAAGGTCTATCTGTATGAACGGGAATAGGGAGTAGTGTATGTATTTAACGGCTCACTGCGTGAGCCGTTAAATGTCTTCCTACAAGCTAACAACTAAAACCTGATGATGTTCGTGCCCCCGCGGTCGTCCAACTCAACAATGTGATAGGTGCTGCCTGACCGGACTGCCACATGGTACGCGTCAGGCCACCATACCGCACCGTCAATCACGGTCGTCAGGCGCAGAAGCGCGACCTGGTCGCCGGCGGTCCGGAACGGCTGTTCATCCGAATCCGTGAGCCAGCGGACCACAACCTCGTTGCGGGTGAACCACATCAGTTTGGCGCCATCGCCGCTCAGCCGGTAACCGAGAACGCCCGTGGCGACCCGCTCATCGTTGACGGTAAGCACGCCGCGGACCAATGCATACGGCACGGGAGACGGCGTTGCCTGCGCGCCTGCCGATGCGGAAGGCGCGGGGGTCGGCGTGGGAGAGGGAACCGCATCAGCCACCTCCATCAACTCGTCAATAAGCCCGCGCGACCGGCTGGCGATTGTCTCGTCGGTCTGCAGAATGAGCACCCGCGGAAAGTCGGTCACCAGCCCCTCCTGCACCTGGACGGTTTTCGTCCATGTGGAATACCCATCACGCTCCATGCGGAACTCATAGGTGCCGGGGAGCAACCGGCCGCGGCTGAACGTATCGCCGATAAGGAACGTGCCTCCGGCATGCTCGCCGTCTATGAAGACGTCCGCCTGCGCATTGGCATCCAGCGTAACCGCACCGGTGCGGACGAACCGGCGGTCGCGGAAGCTGAATTCGTATCCCTGCGCGTACAAAACCGCCACGTACGCGGCGATGCCGAAGATGATGACCGCCGCCCAGAACAATAGGCGGCGCACCTGCAGACTGATAGCCATAAGTACATACTATATCACACTTTTTGCGGTTGATAAAGCACGATTCCTGCGCTACGATTCGCCTGCTATGCCGAAGATAGGCATCGATCTGGGCACCACGAACACGGTCGTGTTCGTGCCGCGAAAGGGCATCGTCATCAACGAACCGTCAGTGGTGGCCATTTCCGCATTGGACAACCGCATTCTCGCGGTGGGGAACGAGGCGCGCGACATGATCGGCCGTACGCCGGACAGCATCACCATCGTCCGTCCGCTCATCGACGGCGCCATCGCCGACTACCGCGTCACAGGCGCGATGCTCAAGCACTTCATCAGGCGCGCCGGAGGGTGGTTCGGGTTCATGCGCCCCGAGGTTCTGATTTCCGTTCCCGCCGGCATCACGTCCATGGAGCGGCGCGCGGTGCATAAGTCCGCGATGGACGCCGGGGCGAAGGATGTCTATCTGGTCCGCGAACCTGTGCTCGCCGCCATCGGCGCCAAGGTCGCCATCCATAACCCCGTCGGCCACATGATTCTGAATATCGGCGGGGGAACGACCGAAATCGCCGTCATTTCACTGGGCGGCATCGTGTCGTCCTCGTCGGTCCGCATCGGGGGAAACAAATTCGACCAGGCCATCGTGGAATACGTGAAGAAAAAGCACGGCCTTGCCATCGGCGAGCGCACGGCGGAACTCATCAAAATCAATATCGGCACCGCGGTCCGTATTCAGGCGGAGGACTCCATCAACATCAAAGGGCGCGACTTGGCCACCGGCCTGCCGAAAACTGTCGCCGTCACGTCCAACGAGGTCACCGAAGCGCTGAACGACCACTTGCGTGAGATTCTGCAGATGGCCAAGAACGTTCTGGAGATGACTCCGCCTGAACTGTGCTCTGACGTAATGGACCGCGGTATCGTCGTCTCCGGCGGGGGAGCGCTCCTGCGCAATATCGCCGAGCTCGTCACCCGCGTCACGGGAGTTCCCGCGCAGATTGCCGACGACCCGCTGTACTGCGTCGCGCGGGGAACGGGCATCGTTCTTGAAAACCTCGAAACGTATAAAAAAAGTATCACGGCGAAGCGATGAGGATTGCCTTAGTACACGATTTCTTACTGAACAGAGGAGGCGCGGAGCGCGTCCTTTTGCACTTGCACGGCATCTGGCCCGAAGCGCCGGTGTATACGCTTGCAGCTTCGGATGAGTTTGTCCGTACGTGGCTTCCGGGTGCTGACGTGAGGCAGTCATGGCCGGGCAGGGTGCCTGTCCTGCGGACGCGTCCTGCCGCATTGGCGCCGTTTCTGCCGGCGGCCGTTGAGTCCATGGACCTTTCCGCCTATGACGTCGTCGTCTCTTCGTCGGTGATGTTCGCCAAGGGCGTCGTGACACGCACACGCACGCGGCACATCTCCTATTGCTACAGTCCGTCGCGGATGCTCTGGGACCGCAACGCCGAATACGAGCGGCGGGGACCGCTTTCTCGGCTTGCGCGCCATTGGCTGCGGATGTGGGATGCCAACGCCGCAAAACGCCCGGACGTGATGCTCGCCATTTCCGGAGCGGTAGCAGGACGCATCGCCAAATATTACCGCCGTCAGTCCGAAGTCCTGCATCCGCCGCTCCTTGCCGCGCCGACCGACCGCAGGATGCGGTCCGCATCGGACCTCGGCTACTATCTCGCCGTGGGCCGGCTCCTGCCGCACAAGAACTTCGGCATGCTTGTCGACGCATTCGCCAAACTCAACCGGCCGCTCGTCATCGTCGGCGACGGTCCTGAACGCGCACGGCTCGCACGCCGCGCTCCCGCAAACGTGCATTTCGTCTCCGCGGACGACCGTACGCTCGCCAGCTGGTTTGCGGGATGCCGCGCGCTTATCGTCCCGAACGAAGAGGATTTCGGCATGACCCCCGTGGAGGCGATGTCATTCGGGCGTCCGGTCCTGGCCCTGCGCGCGGGCGGTGCACTGGAAACGGTCAGCGAGGGCGTCACCGGAGAATTCTTTGACGACGCGATTCCCGAAGCGCTTGCCGAAGGCGTCATCCGGCTGGAGGCCGGACGGTACGACGGCGCGCTCATCACCGCCCATGCCACGAAGTTCAACGCATCGCGATTTGATGCGAGAATGAAGCGTCTGGTATCGTGCCGCTGACATGCTCACTCTCGTCACCGTCAACTTCAATAACGCCGAGGCAACGCTGGGCCTTCTGCGTTCGCTTGAGCGGCAGTCTGACCGTGATTTCGACGTCATCGTCGTTGATAACGCGTCGGCGCCCGGAGACCGCGCGCTCGTCGGGGAATTCATAAGTTCAACGACGATTTCGGCTGACTTGGTGCTGAACGAACGGAATCTGGGATTTTCGGGAGGCAACAATCTGGCCATCCGCAAGGCGCTGGCCCAATCCGCGGAATGGATTGTCCTCATCAACAACGACACGACGGTTTCCGGCGATTTCATCCGCAACCTGAAAGCGGCCTTACCGAAGGAGCCCGCGGTGGTCGGCATCCCGCTATCAGAAGAGGGGAGTGACCGGGGAGAAGGGAGACGCATCGCATATGCCGGACTTGTGAAATGGCTCAAGCCGACCCTTCCGCACATATACGAAATTGAAAAATTAGGCGCTGAACATTCTCAGTTGCTGTATGCCGTCGGTGCAGGAATGGCGGTCCACCGCGATGCCTTCGCCAAGGCCGGCCTGCTTGATGAACGATACTTCCTGTACTTTGAAGATGCTGATTTTTCTCTCCGCGCCCGCCGCGCCGGGGTGTCGGTCCGGTTCATTTCCGCTCCGTCAATCACGCATGGCGTATCGGTAAGCACACGCAAGCTCGGAGCGCCGCTCCTGCTCCGCTACCACGCGCGGAACGCCCTGTTGTTCAACAAAACACACGGTCCGTGGTGGGTACGGAAATCCTTGCCGTTCGCCGCTTTTTACGGTATTGTCAGGCAGTCCGTGAAGCTGTTGCTGATGCCGGCGCGGCGGCCCGAATCCCGGGCCATCATGGCCGGCATCGTTGATTTTTATGCCAAACGGTTCGGCTACATCCCTCCCGAAGCGCCCGATATCCATCGGCATTGAGTGTGAAGCACTGGAAGGTCCCACATGGGGGATGGGACGCCAGGTCTACGAGCTCCTCCGGGAGCTTTCTTTGCGCGACGACCTGCAGGGGAAGTACCGCTTCATCTTGTACTCCAATAACCCGCTCCGCGACGATCCGCTGTTCGACCATCCGCTATTTGTCCGGAGGCCCGTGGGAATGAAATCGGTCTTCGGGTCATGGGCGCCGTCCTCGTTCTCCTTGCACTACTACGTCCTGCTCCCGCTCCGCCTCTGGTGGGACTCGTCGCGCGACGGCGTGCGTGCAATCTACTATCCGAACTACATGCTGCCGATTATCCATCCGCCGCATGTGGCGTCGCTGGTGATGCTTACCGATGACATCTTCCGCGAGTCCCGCAATCCCGCCCTCGCGTTCCGCTACCGCATCGCGTACCGGATTTTCGGCACGTTCTGGGCCAAACGGTTCGCCCGGCGCATCATGGCCATCTCGCACGCATCGGCGGGCGCGCTGACCCGGCTGGGCGTCGCTCCTTCGCGCATCGTCGTGAACGAAATGGGCATCGTGCCTCCGGAAGCTACCAGCTACCAGCTGCAAGCTACAAGCTGTGATTTCCTCTTCATCGGACAGGCGTTCCCGCGCCGGCACCTGAAGGAAACCCTTGAGGCCTTTGAGCATCTCGCGCAGGAACGTGCCGGACTGACGTTCCGGTTCATCGGCAGGGACAAGTACCCCGAACCGGTCATCGCGGAGCTTATTTCTGACATTAACCGGCGTCTGGACCGGGAGGCGGTGACGTCCGCTGAATATGTACCCCAAGAGGAGCTTTCCCGCGCCTACCGCTCCGCTCGCACGCTGGTGTACGTCTCCGACACTGAAGGCTTCGGCATGCCCCCGCTGGAGGCTCTGGCGCACGGGACGGTTCCCGTCGTCGCAGACACGCCGGTGAACCGGGAGATTTACGGCAACGACGCCGTGTTTGTACCGACGCCTATCACCGGGGAGGGGATTGGAAACGCCATGCGGCGCTCGTTGGCCGATGCATCCGCCCGTGAGCGCATTCTGTCGGCCGGACCCGGTATCGTCGCCCGCTACTCCTGGAAAGCGCACGCTGACCGATTCGTCCGCATCATGGATTCACTGACCGCATGAGCCGCTGGAAACTACAAACTGACGACGTGAAGATTGCCGGCGCGCTGCACCTCGCTATTTTCGCGCTGGTCGTCTCCGGACTGCTTCCCCGTGCCGTCGTGCCGTTCTGGGCGGCGGCGTGGGTGCTCTGGGCGGCCATGGTTCCGGTCCGTACCTCCGTCCTTCTGTTCGCCTTCGCCGTTCCCGCCTTCGTCGCCATCCCCATCACGACGGACTTCGACAACTTCAATATGTGGCGCCTGGCGGCCCTCGTCATTTTCCTGAAGTGGTTCTTCACGACCCAGTCCTGGCTCGGCGCGCTTTCGGGGATTTTCTCCTGGCTCCGTGCCCCTCACCGGTATCCCGCGGCGTCGCTCTGCGCGGTGCTTTTCATCATGGCCGCGGCGTCGGTCACCCAGGCCACTGATGTTGTTGCCGCACTGCGCCGCATCATTTACTTTGCGAACGCGCTCCTGGTCCCGTTCGTCGCGTTCATGCTGGTACGCGGTGAGCCGCAGTGGCGGAGACAACTCATCCGCGCCATCGGGTGGTCCGGCGCGCTCGTCATCGCCGCGGGCTTCGTCCAGCTGGCGGCGACGTACCTGATGGACGTGTACGCGTTCATGCGCATCTGGGGGGAGGGAATTCAGATGCGTCAGTTCGGCGAGCTGTGGTCGCTCATCGCCGTCCGCGTGGGGAATACCTGGCTCGCGTACTACGGTCCCCAACTTTCCCTGCGGATGTTCTCGCTGTTTCCGGACTCCCATTCATTCCCCATCTACGTCATCTTCGCGCTCGGGGGCATTATCCCGTTCGCCCTGGCGCCCATTTGGGAACGCACACGGGCGGGAATCACGTCGCTCCGGCCTCTGCTCCGGACGCGGGGCACCTTGGCCGTCCTCTGGATTGTCCTCGGCTTCCTTGCCGCCATCCTCTCCGGAACCCGCGGCATCTGGGCCGCCTCAGTCGGCCTGGTGCCCCTGTCGCTCGTGCTCTTCTGGTGGATGCGCCGGACCGGCACGGACGGCGCGCGGCGTTCGTTCTGGAAGTACCTGACGGCATGGCTCGCCGCATTTTACCTCCTGTTCGCCATCGCCTGGCCGATTTTTGTCTCCCCGCAGTTCCTGCTGTCCGGCGGGGACCGCAACCTACTGTCGGACCGCCTCCGGTCAATCGTGGATTTCGGCGAGACCTCAAACAGCGCGCGGCTGGAGATTTGGGGGGCGTCGCTCCGGTCCATTGGGAATAATCCGCTTTTGGGCGTCGGCATCGGAAACTTTCCCACGGTGCTCGGTCAGAACGTCATCCTTGCCAAGGCCGGCTCCACCGCGCACAACATCTGGCTTCATGTTGCCGCCGAAACCGGCCTGATATCGCTTATTGCGTTCGTCCTCCTCTGGGCCGTCCTGTTCCGTGACGCCTGGCGGCTGTACACCGCTTCACCGGACCCCAATGTGGCTCCGTTCGCCGGATGGATGCTGTTTGCGGTGCCCTGGGTTGCCGCGTACCTGCTGACCGACGCAACGCTGTTGGACGAGCGTGTTCTCCTGCAGTTCGGTATTCTGTTCGCCCTCATGCGCGGATCCGTTCATCAGTATTCATGAAGGACGTCGTAATCCAGATGGCGGTTCATAACGGCGGCGCATGGCTGCGCCCGGTGCTGGAATCCGTGGCCGCGCAGACCTATCCCGCGATACGGGTCATCCTCACGGATAACGCCTCCACCGACGACACCGCCGACATCGCGCGGAGTTTCCCCGGGGTGAAATACGTCCGCAATGAGGAGAACGCCGGTTTCTGGACGGCGCAGGAGGCGATGTTCGGTCTGGACAGCGCGCCGTACATCGTGTGTCTCACGGACGTCGTCCTGGAGCCGGGATTCATCAGCGCCGCCGTTGCCGCGATGGAACAGGACGGGCGTATCGGCGCCGTGCAGGGGAGAATCCTGCAGATGGAATGGCGCAACGGCAGACCGGAAAAGTCGGACCTCGTGGACGCCCTGGGTTTCCGCATTACCCGGAGCCGGCGCGTCACCATCGCGGGCCACGGCGAGAAGGACGACGGTTCGCGCACGGGGATTAAGGACGTCTTCGCCGTGGAGGGCGCGGTTCCCGTATTCCGGCGGAGCGCGGTGGACGACTGCCGGATTGACGGCCGGTTCGCCGACACGGATTACCGCGTCGGCAGCATCAGCTATAACGACGACGTGGACATGGGATGGCGCATGAACCTGTTCGGATGGCGGCAGGTCCTCGTGAATGCGGCCGTCGGGTGGCACGACCGCTCCACGACCAAGGGCGTCGCCCGCACGCCCGTACTGGGCCAGCTGGCACGGCGCCGTCAGCGTGCGGCCATACCGCTCGCCAAGCGTCGTTTGGACTGGGTGAACGGAAGGTTTACACTGGTGAAGAATGACCATATCATCAATATCCTGAAGGACGCGCCGTATATCCTGGTCCGCGAGGCCGCGGTTCAGGGATATGCGCTCCTCTTTGAGCCGCGGGTTCTTGCGGGATGGGGACGTTTTTTCAGGCTCCTGCCGCGCATGCTGGCCAGGCGCAAACGCGTCATGGCACGGGCAAAGCGCACCCCCGGGGAAATCCGGACATTCCTGACCGCATAATATGCACGAACTTCCTCCGCTTATCGCGAATTCGGCACGACGCCGGCGCCAGGTACGCCGGTGGTTCATTCCGCCCGTCATCGTATGTACCGCATGGCTCGGCATGTTCCTCATCGGGAGGGTCTGGGACGCGCCCATCCGCATCGTCAACGACATCACCGGCGGGCGCATCAGTTCGTTGTTCGGAGTGGCGGACGAACCGAAACTCCCCAAACTGGACGACGACCCCGAGTACCGGCTCCCCGCGAAGGAAAATGACCGCCTGGACGTCCTGCTTCTGGGCATCCGCGGAAAGGACGACCCTGAAAACGGGGGATACCTGACGGACACCATCCTCCTGTTGAGCGTCGACGAGAAGACAGGAGACGCGTCCCTCGTATCCATTCCGCGTGACCTGACGGTGCGCATCACGGACACCGTCACCGACCGCATCAATACCGCATACCTGCGTCTCGGGGTGAACGGAGTCAAGCGGCTGTTCTCGCGCGTAACCGGCGTGTGGGTTGACCATGCCGTCGTCCTGGACTTCACCGCGTTCGCCTCCATCGTGGACGAGCTGGGCGGCATCACCATCACGCTGGATAAGCCGTTCACGGAGAGCCAGCAGTGGGCGGGCGAGGACGGCTACGAATTCTCGCTTCCCGCGGGGGAGAACACGCTGAACGGCGAACAGGCGCTGTATTACGTCCGCTCGCGCTATTCCACCAGCGACTTCGACCGCGCGTGGCGGCAACAGCAGGTCATTCTTGCGGTGAAGGATAAGCTCACGGTATCAGGCCTGATTTCCGACCCCATCGCCGCCATGGGCATCATCACGACGCTGAACAAGCACGTGGAAACGGACCTGGACATCCTCGACGCGGGCACCATCAAGCGGCTTGCGGACCTCGGCCGCAACGGCGGCAATATCCGGCGGTACGTGCCGACCACGGAAAATCTTCTCTACGACAAAATCGAGGACGGCGCGTACCATCTTCTGCCGCGCGGCGACACCCTCGACCACCTGAAGGAATTTATCGGCCGGCTCCCGGGAGCGGCGTCCATTCCGGTCATCACGACCCCGGAGCCCGGCGTTACCGATGAACCCTAAAATATCCATCACGGTATTGAGTTACCGTAATCCGGCCCTGCTCCGGCTGTGCCTGAAATCGCTGGCGTCCGCCCTCGCCGGTCACCGCGACTATGAGGTCGTTGTCGTCGACAACGCGACGTCTCCGGAAACGAGGAACGTCCTGCAGGAACCGTTCATCGCGGAGCTTGCGGCCGTCCGGCTTGTTCCGCTCACGGAAAACACCGGGTATACGCGCGGCGTGAATGAGGGTTTCCGTGCAAGCCGGGGCCGGTTCCTCTGCGCGCTCAACTACGACATCGTCGCCCGGCCGGGTGCGGTACACGAATTGGCCCGTTTTCTTGCCGCAAACCCGAGTGTCGGCCTCGCCGGCCCGCGGTTGGTGAATTTCGACGGCTCGGACCAGGACTCAAGTTTCCGGTTCTACCGCCCGTTCACCGTCCTGGCACGCCGCATGTCGTTCCTGCCCGGCGCCCGCACGGAGTCCGAGCGGTTCGTTGTCCGGAACCGCGGCACGGAACCGATGGACGTGGACTGGGTTTCCGGCGCCGCGTTCATGACGACGCGTGATGCCGCGGACGCCGTCGGACTGCTGGACGAGCGTCTGTTCCACTATTTGAGCGACGTTGACTGGGCACACCGCTTCTGGGAAAATGGATACCGAGTCGTGCACGTACCGTCCGCGTCTCTTCTGCACTATCTCGGCCGGTCGTCCAAGGGCCGCTACGGGATTCTTGACCCGCTGTTCAACCGTGCGACGCGCTGGCATCTCGCCGATGCCTGGCGGTACTTCCGCAAGCACGGCATCCGCGGCGACCGTCCCGTACTCCGTACGTCCTGATGCGTTCTTCACGGTTCATCATCATCCTGTCGGTCAGCGCGGCACTCGTTGCCGGTTTTTTTGCGGGACGACATTTCAGGACTCCGCTCGCGGATGAGCCGCAGGGGTCCGTCATCAAGGAAATTATCAATCAGGACGCCGGCCGGCCGGAAACAGTCGATTTCGGCCTTTTCTGGCAGGTCTGGAACAGGCTCCACGAACGGTACGTGGACAAGGATACGCTGGATACGGAACTGCTCCTTCGCGGAGCCATCGAGGGGATGGTCATGAGCGTCGGCGACCCGTACACCGTGTATCTGGAACCGGTCCGGTCGCAGAGCTTCAATGAGGAGATATCGGGCAAGTTCGGCGGCGTGGGCATGGAAATCAACGTCAGGGACGGCCGGCTTACCGTCATTTCGCCGCTCAAGGACACTCCGGCATTCCGCGCGGGCATCAAGTCCGGCGACTATGTCACCCATATCGACGACGTTTTCACGGACGGCATGGACGTCCAGGAGGCCGTTGACCGCATCCGCGGCGATCCGGGAACGACGGTCGTACTGAAAATTGAACGCTCCGGCGTTGATGAAGTGCTGGTGTTCACCGTCACCCGCGACGTCGTCCGCATACCGTCGCTGGAGTGGGTGATGCTGGAGGGCAATGTCGCGTACCTGCAACTCTTCACCTTCAACCAGAACATCGACGCCGATTTCGCGCGGGCCGCGCGTGAAATTCTGGATTCGGGCGCCGACCGTCTTATCGTGGATTTGCGCAACAACCCCGGCGGCCTTCTGGACTCCGCGGTCAATCTGGCAGGCTGGTTCCTGCCCGCGGACAGCGTGGTCGTTCTTGAAAACTTCGGCGGGGGAGTGTCGCACACCATCCGGTCATCCGGCGGTGCGCAGCTCGCCGACCTGCCGACGGTCTTCCTCATCAACGGGGGTTCGGCATCGGCGTCGGAGATTCTTGCGGGAGCCGTGCACGACCTCCGCCACATTCCGCTGGTGGGGGAACAGTCGTACGGCAAGGGCTCCGTCCAGCAGCTTGAATCGTTTAATGACGGCTCATCGCTCAAGGTCACCGTGGCAAAATGGCTGACGCCCGCCGGAGTGTCCATCTCCGATTTCGGCATCGCGCCGACCCATCAGGTGCTTTTGGATATTGACGCCATCAACGCGGGCGACGTGGAACTCGGCGTTCCCGGCAAGGACCCGCAGCTGGACAAGGCCGTCGAAATAGTCAATAATCTCTGACCATGAAAGTCATCCTTTTGGACAATATCAGGTCGGTCGGTCAGGTCGGGGACGTCAAAGACGTCAGCGACGGCTATGCGCGCAACTTCCTGATTCCGCGGCGCCTGGCACGCGCGGCCTCCGAGGGCGCTGCCAAGGACGTTCAGGCCATCAAGGCGAAGAAGCTCGCCGCCGCGAAGCTCGCGGACGACGAGGCGAAGGCGACCGCCGAGAAGCTCTCCGGCACGCCCGTGCAGATTGCCGGCAAGGCGAATGCCAAGGGCACGCTGTTCGCGGCAATCGAGCCCGCGGACGTTGCCGCCGAGTTGAGCGGACTCGCGGGAGCCCGGATTGAGGCTTCAGCAGTACAGCTGGATGAGCCGCTCAAGACCGTCGGGGAACACGAGGTTACGGTCAAACTCACCGACAACGTATCTGCCACGGTCAAAGTCGTCATCGCCGCCGAGAGTAAGTAGCGCTGTCTCCTTAAATAATAAGCGGCCCGCCGCAGCGGACCGCTTATATTATTTTCAGAGCACTTATGCGGTGACGTGTATCAGTTTGATGGTCTTGCGCCGTCCGTCGTAGTTCACTTTCCGCTTCGTGGTGAACGAGACCGTCCCGTCCACGACGGCGTACAGCGTGTAATCGGCGCCCTGGCGCACGCCATCGCCCGGCCAGATGGAACTGCCGGTCTGCCGGACCAGAATACTGCCCACCTTTGCTTTCTCGCCGGCGAACAGCTTCACGCCGCGGTATTTCGGGCGTGAATCCTTACCGTATTTTCCTGCGCCGACGGCCTTTACATGTGCCATAGGGTCGTAGTAGGTATCGTTATGCGAACGGGAACCATAGTAGCAAAAATAGGGGAGTCCGTCAATCCGTACACCCAGCCGCCCGACAGGCTTCCGGACGCCTTTCCGAATAGCCCCTGTTCTGCCCTCGCGCTCCCCGGTATAACCCCAAAATCGTGATAAAACCGCAAAGCTCTCTGGAGGCAGTTCGGGCGGTGGGTGTCTGGATCAAACCCTATGCCTGGAACCTCTGGGCGGGCGCGTGCCTGGGCCTCTTGGCCGTTTCCGCGTATTCCCTGGGCAGGATGGGGACCGTTTCCGCGGAGCCGGTCGTCATTATGACCCCCGCTGACGGGGCAGAAAGCATCGTCGGTCCGGCTCCCGCGCGTGACATGCGCGTCGTCGTCTCCGCAAAATCCTCATCCAAGAAGTACCACCATTCCTGGTGCTCCGGAGCCAAGACCATCGGTCAGGAAAATCAGGTCTGGTTCGCCACCGCCGCAGCCGCGGAAGCCGCGGGGTATACGTTATCCGGAAATTGCCGGCCATAGGGCTCTCAAGGGCGGGCTGGCCGCCTAACGACTCCCGGCGGCCCCCGCCAGACGGTCAAGGTATGAACGGTACTCCCAGTCCCAAAGAGTCTTGGCCCCCAGAAACGCTTTGAAGTTATGCTCAAAATCACCGACCTCCTTGAGCTCAAAATGGCCCTGCATCGGTTCCCAGCTGTGTTGGCACCGCCAGCGGCCGCCGGTGACCCGCGTGTTGCCGCCCTTGTTCCGCATGGAGGCGCCGCAGATTGCGCATGACTGGGACTGGTCCAGCCGCAGGACCCAGGTCGTGCGGGGCGGGGGAATGTCGCTGCGCTCGGAAAGCGCCTGCATGTATGCCGCGGTCTGCAGGCCGTAGTCCCGGTAGACCGCCTTGGATGTCTTGATGTCCAGCACTCCGACGACGCCGTCCAGCTCGGCGAGGATGTCTATCGTCCCCGCATACCCGTGCTCCCGGCTGAGCACGCGCTCTTCAATAAGCAGGGGACGGATGTCATGGTGCCGCCGGAACTCCAGAAAGGCATCCACGGCCGGCCGGATGCCTTCTTCCACCTCCATGGGCATGCCCTTGAGAATAGCCTCAACGGTCAGGTGCACGAGCGTCCCTTCCTGCGCGCTGCGCTCCTTGGCTTCGTCCGCAGTACGCCAGTCCGGCATGCGGGCGTAATACCGGTACAAGGCCGGCTTGGCTTTGATGGACACAATAGACGTAATCCGGGGATACCAGACGCCGTCGATGTCATACCCCGCACGTTCGCGGAAGTCGGCAAGGGACGCGTAGTCGCTCATTTGATGTTCACGTATTCGTCCCAGTACCGGAACAGCTCGGCAGTCGCGTAGACGTCGTCCATGCAGTATTTGGCGATGTCGCCGTACCGGCCGTCACGGAACAGGGAAGCGACGTCGTAGCCCGTGACCCCGTGCGTCTTAGGAGAGGCTATGCCGAGCGCCTGGCACCACATATGCAGGTTCATGTTCCTCCGCACCGCATTGAAGAATCCCAAACGGTCATAAAGGTCGATATGGTCGTCGCCGTACCGGTAGGGCATCAGGTTCCGCGTCGGCTTCACATGGTTCACCGCCGACCGGACAATAATGAAGGGTGCGTCAAACGCGCGGCCGTTGAACGTGACGAACTGCCGGTAATGGGCGGCAGCCTCCCAGAACTTCTCCAGCAATTCCTTTTCCGTGGGAACGCTGACCATCCGGACGTCCTCCTGTTCCTTCTCGGCGGCGTCAGCCCCCGGACTCTGGTAGTATACGGCCCCTTTACCCGTATCGGGGTTCAGCGCGCCTATGGCGACAATCTGGCCGGTAAGGGGAGAGAATCCCATACCCTCTTTGACCATTTTGAGCTCCTCCTCGGTCTCCTTGCCCTTGGTCAGGTACTCCTGGGAGTGCTCGTCCAGGGCATTAAAGTCCGTCCCGACGGTTTCTATATCAAATACGAGGCGGTTCATCCTGTAAGGGTAACGAAACGCATCCGCTCCCGCAACGTTGTGCGATAGGGCATCCTATCGCACAACGTGGGGGCGACCTTTTGCGATGGGGAACGTCGCAACAAGGTCGCCGCATTGTACGTACGTAATCCAAATCCGGGCGGGGGACCGCCCTTTTCGATTTGGATTACGTCGTACAATGCTGATTATGCGTCGTTACACCCCCAGGCCACTCCCCCGAATCATCTAAAAATGGCCAATCCGGCCATCTGTCACAAATAAGAAAATCACCCGAAAATTTCCCTCTTCTCTGTAATGTCCCGGTGTGCGCAGGATACGTCGCACACGGTATTCTATGCCCCGTCTGGTATGGCCGGTGTCTTCCCCGGAACCACTCCCCCGAAACGACAATTTTTTGATGCTTGTAGGTCTCCGGAAGCGTATCAGCAGGCTACCGGGCACCGCGAAACGATTACGCTAGGTACCGGCACCGAATATAAAACCGTTCGCGATGAGTCCGAATCCTGTCAATCGCCTGCCCCAAGGCATGTGGCACCCTTGGTCATCTGCCGAACTTTCACGTTGGACGGAAGCTGACCGACCCCGAAAATACCGTGTGAAAATCTTAACGGCTCACCTCGTGAGCCGTTAAGATTAGGCATGTACAGAGTCCTCTATGCCTTCTCCGGCCTCTGCCAAAGCACCGCAATGGCGGTAGAAAACGGAACGGCGAGCACCAGGCCCATGGACGACAGCAGGGTCAGAATAATCTGTTCGGCGAGCAGATCTCCGCTGACGATGAAGGAAAGCGGAAAGTCTTTCAGGCCGAAGAGCAGAAGGAGCGGCAAGGATGAGCCGACATACGCGAGGACGAGCGTATTCGTTACCGCCGCGATATGATCCCTGCCGACGACCATGGCCTTGGTAAACAGGGGCATGCCGCGCAGCGCCGGATTTGACGAGGCGAGCTCTCTGACTGTGGAAACCTGCGTAATCGCCACGTCATCCAGCACTCCAAGCGCCGCAACGACGATTCCCGCGATAAGCAGTGCGGCAAAGTTCAGCGCTTCCGGTGCTTCGTGCCTCAAATAGAGCACCTCCTCGGAGCCGTAGCCGGTCAGCGCAAGCCAGTTGACCGAACCGTAGGTGAGTACGGCGACAACGCAAAGCGCAAGCAGTATTCCCAGAAGGGCCGACAACGACTTACGGTTCAGTCCGTGCGTCACATAGAGCGTAACCATCAATATCAGAAGGGCGCACGTAAGACCCGCGACCACGGGGTTTCCGCCCCTGAGAATCCACGGTATGAGCCCGCCGAGGATGATTGCCAGCGATGCGGCAAGGCCGACGAGCGCACGGACCCCGTGCATGCCCGCAACCAGAACAACCAGTCCGCCGAAGAGAGCCGCCAGAAGCGCAATACCGTTACCTCGCTGGGGCAGGACGACAAAATATGATTCCGCATCGGTCCCCTCCGCCTGCACCGTAAGCCAAACGGACATGCCCTCTCGGAGGCGGATAACGTCATTCTCCGCAATCACGCTGTCGCCGCTTTCTAACGTCACCGTGACTCTCTGGTAGAGCTGGGACTGGAACCGGCCGGCCGGACGTTCCTCTTCAGACAGAATGTGTTCAACGGTTCCGAAACGAATGGCGTTGTCGCCGCTGCCCGAACTGCCCTGAAGCAGTCTTCCGGTCCCGAAGAACAACCATGCCAGCGAGATGATGAAAATGCCCAGCACTACGATGCGGTTCGGCTCCCCAATCGCCTTGGCATTAAACGCGGAGAATCTCATACATAATGAATAACGGACCGTACGGTATGATCCTCCGAGGGCAACAGCCTACCAGGTTCCTAAAAATTTATGTAGCTCGCCGGGTTCACGGAGCCGTCCATATAATTGAACGCCAGCTGCCCATTGGAACCCAGGAACGTGACGAACTTCGTGTACAACGACAGGTGCAGGTGCGGCCCGGTGACGAAACCGGTATTGCCCTCGTAGCCGATGACCGTGGACGTCGTAACCTGTGTCCCCGCCTTCACCGTGAACGAGCTCATGTGGGCATACACGCTGACCATGTTGTAGGGCGGGTGCTGGATAGCGACCCAGTTCCCCCACCCCGAGCTGGTTCCGTTAGCGACAACCGTTCCCGCACCGATGGACCGGATGGGCGTGCCCAGGCCGCTGGCAATGTCGTACCCGTTGTGTCCGGCGCCGCCGTACGCGCCGCGCTTGGCGTATGCAGTCATGCCGTACCCCTGGGTGACACGGTAGCCGGCAGCCTCGGGAGCGGAGAATATCTTCGTGCCCGGAGGCGGCACACCGGTCGCGGTGATATCCACGATATAAAAGCCGCCGGAAGCGGCCTTCAATTCAAGCTCACGGAGCTCTTTGAAGAACGCTGCCGACTGCTTCTCGATGTCCGCCAGCTGCTTCTGATACGCGCTTTCCTGGCCCCTCGTCTGCGTCAGAAGCTTCTCCTGTGCATACCGCGCCTCGTCCAGCCCGGCCTTCTGGTGGAACTGCTCGTCGTTCAGCTCTTCCAGGTCCGTGCGTTTTCCCTCAAGGTCGGATTTATCCGTCTCCAGCTGGAACCGGACGTCCGACAGCTCGGTAAGCAGTGCCGAAAGGCGCGTATGAACGCTGACCGCATCCTGTACCTGCTGGAATAAGTCCGAAAGGTTCGTAAAGCGGATAAGGTTGGCGATGAGGCTTTCGCGGTCCTGCTGGTCCCGGATGGCGATAAGGCGGGAAATCGCTCCGCGCTTTTCGTCCATTTCCAGCTGCGTCAGCCTGATATCTTCCTCAATCCGCCCGATTTCCGTGTTGGTGAGGTCGATTTTCGCCGACGTGGCGTTAATCTTGGATTGCATATAGCTGATCTGGCCCTTGATGCTGTTCACTTCGCGCTGAAGCGTCTGCTTTTCCGCCTGCGTAGCCGTCAGGCTCTGGCGCACGCGGTCTGCCTCGCGCTGCAGTTCCTCATACCGCTGTTGCAGCTGGCGGTACCGTTCTTCGTCGGAAACCTGCGCCATGGCGGGAGTCGCCATACCCAGGACAACCAAACAGATGCATGCAGTAAATAACCGGTTCATGAGAGTTTGCGGATTGCCGTCTCAATACGCGCCTTTGTCTCGGCAGGGCCGATGACGGGTGCGATTTCCAACGGCCCTGCGCTGTTGCGCCGTCCGGATAATGCGACGCGCAGCGGCCAGTACACACTCCCCTTCTGTCCGTCAAAATGACCGGCGACCGTCTGGTCCAAGTTCGCCTGATTGAGCGCTCCCCCGTCGGCAAGCAGGACGCACAGGGACAGCGCCTTCGCCGCACGCGCCGCGTCATCCTCCTTCCACAGCAAAAGCGCGGCATCGTACTCGGGACGTTCCCAGAGATAGGCGAACTCCGCCACCCCGCTCAGCCGCTCCAGCCGCTCGGTCATCAGCGGAACCGCCGCATCAGGAAGGTTCGGAAGTCCGGCCGCCTCTTTGAACGCCTTGGGGTCCAGGGTGCGCAGGTACCGGGCGTTGAGCCATTCCAGCTTCTTGATATCAAACACCGCACCGCTCTTGTGCACCTTACCCAGCTCAAACCGCTCCGCCATTGCCGCGGCGTCCAAAATCTCCTCGTCATAGGTGTACCCGAGGAACCCCATGAAGTTCACCATCGCCTGCGGAAGAAAGTCCTTCCGGTATTCGTTGATGCTCGTCGCACCGTGCCGTTTGGACAGTTTACTGCGGTCCGGACCGAGGATGAGCGGCAGATGGGCGAACTTCGGCGGCGCCTGCCCCAGCGCCTCGTAGATGAGCAGTTGCTTGGGCGTATTGCTGATATGGTCCTCTCCGCGGATGACGTGCGAGATGCCCATCTCCAAATCGTCCACGACCACCGCGAAGTTGTAGAGCGGCGTATCGGAGTCCTTGGCGAGCGACACGGCGCCAATATGCTTTGAGTTCACCGAAACCGTGCCCCGGATTTCATCGTCGAACGCGATGTCGCGGTCCTCCAACGGTTGGCGGAGCGCGATGATGGAATCCCGCGGCGTCCGCCCCTGCATCGCGATTGCTTCCTTCTCCTCGTCCGTGTACTTACGCTCGTACGCCTTACCGCTGTCCAGCAGGCGCTTGAGGTGCGCGCGGTAGATGTCCAGGCGCTCGGACTGCCGGTGTATCTCGTGATTGTCCCATTCCAGGCCGAGCCAGTGCAGTCCGTCAATAATGTCGGTCTCATATTCGGGTTTGGACCGCTCAAGGTCCGTGTCCTCGATGCGCAGGATGAATTGCCCGCCGTGTTTGCGGGCATAGAGCCAGTTGAACAGCGCGGTCCGCGCCGTACCGACATGCAACGCGCCCGTCGGCGACGGGGCAATGCGCACTTTTACCGTCATAGCACGATTCTACCAGAATCAGCGGGCTTTGCACCCCCGCGGACGGCGGGGTACGATACCCGTATGAACGGCACCGCGCCCTGCAAAGGCAAGCGTCTCGGACACCGCTTCATCGGAGGAATTTGCATGCAGTGCCGCATCCGGCAGGCGGATTTGAGCCGGAAAGTCGGCACCATGGAGCCGCTCCGCGCCGTTCGCGGTGATTTTAAAATCCGGGAAGCGGACGCGCAAACACGGCGGACCATGCATTCGGAGGCGCATCTTCTGTCCAAGGATATCAGCGAGTGGTGCCGCGAACCCAAGGAGTTCGCCATGTACCTCGGACGGATCCTGGACGTCGGCGTGCCCGACGCCGTCGCAATCTGGAGCGAGCTGAAACAGCGGCGGACGCCCATCCGGAACCGCGGGGCCCTTTTTCTGACCATGACGCGTAAGGATATCCGTGCCAAACGCAATACGCCGGTGAAAATTGACCGTTAGGTCGCTTTCGTGGGATAATAGGAACCTATGGATATCGTACGAGTCCCCCACCGCGGCCTCGCTAAAACGTGCGAGCCGGTCACCGGGAAGGACCTGAAGGCCGGAACCCATGCCGCGCTCCTGGAGGCGATGCGTGGGGCGATGAAGGCCAACAACGGCATCGGCCTCGCGGCGAACCAGGTCGGCGAGGACCTGGCGCTTTTCGTCATTGACGCCGGACTTGCCGCCGACAACGGCGTCCCCGACGCGTTCGCCAATCCGGAAATTACGGATGCCGCCAAAGAGGAGGACGACATGGAGGAGGGCTGCCTTTCCATTCCGGGATACTGGGTTATTGTCCCGCGGAGCAAGAAAATCATGTTCAAGGCTCTGGACGAGAACGGGAACAAGGTGAAGTTCCGCGCACGGGGCATGCTCGCCCGCGTACTGCAGCATGAAACGGACCACCTCAACGGCCTGACCATACGGAACCGCGCAGGCAAGGGTGGCGATACTTCGCGGTGATATGGAACCTCTGCGCATCGCATTCTTCGGAACTCCCGCGTTTGCCGTTCCCGCTCTTGAGCGTCTGGGAACGGGTCAGTATACCGTCGCCGGAGTCTTCACTGGGCCGGACAAACCCGTCGGCCGCTCCCGCACGCTCTCCCCTTCTCCGGTGAAGGTACGCGCGGCGGCGCTCGGATATGAAATCTTCCAGCCCGCAACGCTCAAGGACGACGACACCTTCGCCGCGTTTTCCCGCTTGGCGCCGGACCTCTGCGTCGTCGTAGCCTACGGCAAACTCATCCCCGCACGCTATCTGGACGCGCCGCGCCTGGGATTCGTGAACGTTCATCCGTCCCTGCTCCCGAAATGGCGGGGCGCATCCCCTATCCGTGCGGCTCTGCTGAACGGTGACGCCGAGACCGGCGTGTCGCTCATGCTCCTGGATGCGGAGATGGACCATGGGCCGGTGCTGGCGCAGCACCGCATTTCCCTGGACGGTACCGAATATGCGCCCGAGCTCTCTGACCGCCTTTCGCGCATCGGTGCGGAGCTTCTGGCTGAAAAGCTCCCCTTGTACGCGATGGACGGCATCCAGCCCGTGGAGCAGGACCACGCCGCGGCGACAGTCTGCGGCAAATTCAGCCGTCAGGACGCGCGCATTGACTGGAATGAGCCCGCGGTACGGGTTGCGGCAAAGGTCAGGGCAATGGCGGGAGAGCCCGTCGCGTGGACGACATTCAAGGGGAAATCGCTCAATATCCTCAGGGCGGAAGCTCACCGTCATCAGGAACCGCAGACCGGTCCGGGCAGGGTACTCGGATTTGAGGGCGAAATCCTCGTGGATACCCCGGACGGCACGGTCGTTCTCCGGGAGCTCCAGGCGGCAGGAAAGAACGCGATGTCCGCACGCGATTTCACGAACGGCCATCGCGATTTTCTCGGTTCGGTATTAGAATAGAAGAACACCTGGATATACTATGGCTCAGCAGAATATTCTCACCGTAACAGGACTGGGCGTCACCTTTGATGACCGGTCCGTTCTCCGCGACATCTCCTTTACGATAGAGCACGGACGCTCGGTCGCCATTGTCGGACCGAACGGTTCCGGAAAAACGGTCCTGCTCCGCGCGCTTCTGGGCCTCGTGCCGTACACGGGCAGCGTGTCATGGAATGCCGGGGTGCGCGTCGGGTATGTCCCGCAGTTCGTCGCGGTTGACCGGGAACTGCCGCTCACCGTGGCCGAGTTCTTCGGCCTCAAGGGCGTCGCGCGGGACCGGACTCTGGAACTGCTGGAAAGGCTGGGTCTGGGCGCGGAGCACCGTGAACCCGGACACGCCCGCCGTCACATCATTGACCACGTCATGAATCAGCGCATCGGGACGCTTTCGGGCGGCCAGTTGCAGCGCGTACTCATCGCGTGGACGCTTGCTGATGACCCCGACGTACTGCTGTTTGACGAGCCGACCTCCGGCATCGATATCGGGGGGCAGGATTCCGTGTACTCTTTACTTGCCGAACTCCGCCGCGAACGGGGCATGACGCTCATTCTGGTGTCGCATGACCTGGATATCGTCTACGCGCATGCCGACCACGTTCTGTGCGTGAGCGAGCGGCTCGTCTGTCACGGACCGCCGCGCCAGGCGCTTGATGCCGAAGTTCTGCAGAAGCTGTACGGAGGCCATGTCGCCTTCCCTCAACACGAGAACGTCCATGAGCACTGAACTCGCACTACCTCTTGTCAGCGCACTGGTCATCGGCGTGGGAGCCGGCTACGTCGGCTCGCTGATGGTACTGCGCCGGATGGCGCTGGTCGGCGACGCACTTTCGCACGTTGCCCTGCCCGGCATCGCCGTTGCGCTCCTCGCGGAATTCAATCCGTTCCTGGGCGCGTTCGGCGCCCTTGCAATTGCCGTCGTCATCATCTGGGCGCTGGAGCGGCGAACCGCGCTGCCCTCGGAGACCATCGTCGGCATCATCTTCACGTTGAGTCTCGCCCTCGGTCTGCTGCTGACTCCCGAACCCGAGCTGCTTGAAGCGCTGTTCGGAGACATCGCCGACGTCACGATGCAGGGCGTGCTTATTGCAATCGCCGCGGTCGTGGTCATCGGCGCGCTCATCGCCCGCCAGGGCCGTACGCTGGTGCTGGGTATCGTTTCCGACGACCTTGCGCGTACGAGCGGCAGGAACGTCAGCCGCGCGAACCTTCTGTTCATGCTGGCGGTCGCGCTGGTCGTGGCGCTGGGAATCAAGATTGCGGGGACATTGCTTACGGGAGCCCTGGTCATCATCCCTGCGGCTGCCGCACGCAACATATCCGGTTCGCTGACACGGTACATGGCATTGTCCGCCGTGTTCGGTGCGCTCTCCGGTATCGGGGGTGTCGCGCTGGCCGCGGTAACCGCGTCGCCCCCCGGGCCGCTCATCATCCTTACGAGCGGGGTCATCTTCGGAGCCACGCTGCTGTTCAAACGCTGACCATGACGCGCCGCGATGTTTCCCTGGCAAGGTACACCACCTTCGGCCTGGGAGGGCCGGCGCGTTTTTTCATTTCTCCGAAAACGGCCTCCGGTTTGTCCGCCGCCGTATCGGAAGCCGCCCGCTCCGGCGCACGTGCGTATCTGCTCGGCGGCGGGAGCAACCTGCTCATTCACGACGCTCCGCTGAACGGCCTCGTCATCGCAAACCGTATCGCGGGAATCTCCACCGAATCGTCGGCCGATGGAGTCCTGGTACATGCGGGCGCGGGCGTGACATGGGACGACCTCGTCGCACGTAGCGTCAGGCTGAACCTTCAAGGTATTGAATGCCTTTCGGGCATCCCCGGGACTGTCGGCGCCGCCCCCGTGCAGAATATCGGCGCCTACGGCCAAAGCGTGGCGGACACGCTGCATACGGTAACCGCGGTGCATATGCGCACCGGCGAACTCCGCACGTTCACACGCGATGAATGCGCATTCGGCTACCGGACCAGCATGTTCCAGCATGAACCGTACATCGTCACGTCAGTCGGTCTCCTGCTCAAGCCCGGCGGCGCACCGACACTGTCGTATCAGGATTTGGCGGGGCGTTTCTCCGGCGGCAAACCGTCGCTGGCGCAGGTACGTAAGGCCGTTCTGAAAATCCGCGCTTCAAAGGGCGCCCTGGCGATGCGCGGGTACCCGAAACTGCGGTCCGCCGGTTCCTTCTTCAAGAACCCCGTCATTGATGCGGCTGCGTTCGCCCGTGTGCGTTCGGTTGTTCCCGGTGAGCCGGGGGGCCGGACATGGACCTGGCCGGCCGGCGGAGGCAACGTCAAGGTTTCCGCCGCACGCCTCATTGAGTCCGCAGGATTCGGAAGGGGTTACCGTGAAGGGCGTGCGGCGATTTCTCCGTTTCATGCGCTGGTGCTTACGGCACGGCGCGGTGCCTGTGCGGGTGACGTCGTTTCGCTTGCATCCAGAGTGCAGGAGCGCGTGTCCGCAATGACGGGCGTACTCCTGGAGCCCGAAGTCCGTCTCTGGGGATGGCGGACCAATCCCCTCTTGCTGTAGTATCGCAAAGCGTTTATCCTCATATGTCAATGGCTGTTTCTGACCGGAAAACGTGGAGAATCGTCGGCCGCAAACGCTTGAACGGCCGCGTTGCGGTTCACGGCAATAAGAACGCGGCACTGCCCGCAATGACGGCATCGCTTCTGCTTCCGCGCACCGGAAACGAGCTGGTGCTGACGAACATCCCCCGCATCCGGGATGTCATGGTTCTTACGGACATTCTCGCCCATCTGGGCATTTCATCGTCATGGGACGGAACGGATACGCTCCGGCTCAAGCGCGTACGCATGTTCAACAGGATGCCCGACCTGCCCCGCGAGGTGGTTTCCCGCATCCGCGGCTCCATCGTGCTTCTGGGGCCGCTCTCGGGCCTCTGGAAGGAATTCACGCTTCCCAAGCCCGGCGGCGATAAAATCGGTACGCGTCCGATTACCGCGCATACGTCCGCGCTTGCGGATCTGGGCGTCCGCGTCAGTGACCGGAGCGGCGTTCTGACCGTGAGCAGAGCCATTGACCCCGGAACCGCCGGGAGCCTGCAGGTCTGGCTCACCGAGCAGTCGGTAACCGCTACGGAAACCGTCCTGCTGCACTCGGCCTTTCTCGGCCGGAAGCAGTCGCTGACCGTGAACGGGGCTGCGACCGAACCCCACATCGTTACGTTGTGCCGCGTGCTTAGCGCGATGGGAGCGCGGATTTCCGGAACCGGCTCCAGCGTGCTGAATATCAGCTGGCCGCGCGGACGCACCCGCCCGGTACGTCCTGTCCGCTGCGATGACGACTTCATGGAGGCGACGACGCTCGCGGTTGCCGCCGCGGTAAGCCGCGGTAACGTGGACATCGTTTTCCGTAACCCCGGTTCGCTGGAGCTCATTGACCGCTACCTCCGGTGGATGGGCGTCCGCACCGACATACTTCCGGAAAAGAACATGTGGCGCATTCACGGAGCCCGCAGCACCCTCCGGCTGAATTCGAGGCTCGGTGTCATTAAGGCGGAGCCGTGGCCGCGGCTGCCGACGGACGTGATGAGCGCGATGGTCGTGCTGGCGACGCAGTGCCGGGGTACCGTGAAATTCCTGGAATACATGTACGACGACCGTTTCGGTTTCGCCCAGATGCTGCAGGATATGGGCGCCACTATCCGGACGGAGGGTCCGCATGTCATATCGGTATCGGGGCCGACGCCGCTGGCCGGCAATGAAATGCTCCTGCGCCCGGACATACGGTCGGGGGCTGCGATGCTCCTGGCCGCGCTCGCCGCGTCGGGAACCAGTCTTCTGCATGACCGCCGGGGCGTTATCGCACGCGGTTATCAGGACCTCGCGGCGTCCCTGAAGGGTCTCGGCGCCGATATCACCGAGGTTTCCGGTCTTTTTGCGGACTCTTCACAGGATTGAGCCGGCGTGGTACGATTCAGATGTTGTAATAAACGCCTGGGAGGCTTTTTTTATGTCATTGGGAGTCAATCAACTGAAGCCGAAGACCTACTTTATCTACGAAGACCAGCCCTGCGTGGTCGTTTCCACGCATCACCTGAAGATGCAGCAGCGCCGCCCGGTCGTGCAGACGGTCTTCCGGAACCTGCTTTCCGGAAAGCAGCTGGAACGCAACTTCGCGCAGTCCGACACCTTTGAGGAAGCGGACGTCAGCCGCTCAAACGTGAAGTTCCTGTATGCCCACCGCGGCCAGTTCTGGTTCGCGGACCCCGACGACCCGTCCAAGCGTTTTGAGCTGGACGAGGGCATCATCGGCGATCAGTCGCAGTACCTGAAGCCGAACACCATCCTTGAGGCGCTGTCGTGGAACGGGAACATCATCAACGTGACCCTTCCCATCAAAATGGAGTTCACGGTCGTGGAGGCCCCGCCGTCGCTGCGCGGGGACACGGCAACGGGCGGCACCAAGCAGGTGAAGCTGGACTCGGGCGCCTCGCTGAACGCTCCCCTGTTCATCAACGAAGGGGACCGCATCATCGTGAATACGGAGACGGGTACGTACGTGGAGCGGGCCAAGTAGGCCCGCTTTGGTTTCGGAGGTCGTAATGCTGGTGTTCGCTGTCCTGGCGACATTCCTGTTCCTTGGATTCGCGCTCTGCGCCGCGGTCACCGCCGCGAACAGGCACGCGCTCACGCGGGCGCTCTCAAGTGAGCAGGCCCCCGTTGATGAGGTCGCGGAGCTCAAGGTGCGCATCGCCAGGCGCTGTGCATGGTGGGCGATGCTCGTCGGCCTGGCGTGCGCCGCGTGGTACGGTCACCGGTTCGGGAACGAATGGCTCGGCTGGCACGCGGCTCTCGGCCACACCTGCGGTGTCTGGCTACGCTACTTCTGGATGCGGAAGACCGAACGGCTCACTCACTGAGCCGTTTCTGTTGCTACAAAATGAGGCAAATACTTCAGTTCGCGCGATTAGAGAACCTCCGGGTCCGCCCGAGGCCGAGGCGCAGAGCGAGTACCAGAGTGAGCCGTACTCAACGTACGGCGAACGAGGAACGGAGCGGCAACGAAGGCATCGGGATGGACCTGAAAGGCAAAGGCCGCCCGTCGTCCCACTATTCTGCGGGGCAGGGCGGCCTTTGCGCGGAGGTTCTATCCATCGACAGTCATGCCGCCAGAGCGCCGTTTCTCCCGCATAAACGGAAGAATCACGACCGCCAGAACGGCCCAGCCGAACAACGCTCCCCTGCCCGCCAGATAGGGTTTGAGGATATCCAGTGTTTCATTCGTCAGCTCCGGCGGCAGGAGCGACACCGTCACGCTCGCCAGCAGGCCGATTTGCACAACGCTGACGAGCAGAACCTTCGGGATGGACAGCTCGCCCAGCGTCAGGCGCCGCTTGAGTACGGAAAGATTCAGAAGGCCGAACACCGCGAGATACAACACGACGAACAGGCCGGTCAGTACGAGCGGACGGTCGTTCTCCGGCGCAAGCTGCTCCAGCCACTGCGTGGAAGGAAACAGCAGGGTCAGCGCGTACGCCACGTAGATGCTCAACAGCGACAGGATGGCGCGGGTTTTTCCCACGCTGATGCCGTACAGAAAGACGATGACGCCTGCGAGGACCGCGAAAAGGCCGCGTACGTCCGTCGCGGAAAGCAGGAGTGCGTCCAAATCATAGGATTTGAGCGCCTCGGAGAGGGCCTGCCAGTCCATGCCCTTATTATACGCCTTGTGTGCAGAACGGATATCCGTGACTGTTGAAAAATACTGAAAAGTTGATATAATAGAGCCGCTTCATTAGCAGTACAGGGGGTACTATGGGCAAGGAAATAGAGCGGCGCTGGCTCGTGTTTTCGGTCGACGAAGAGAAGATGCCGAAGGCGGATAAGCTCATCGTCATCTCGCAAGGGTACATGGAGCGTTCCAGTCCCCTACAGAGCCTCCGTGTGCGCATCCTCAACGGCTCTTCGGCCGTCATCACGGGCAAGACCGGCTCCGGAATGGTGCGGCAGGAGGACGAGCACTCCATCTCTCTGAAGACCGCGGAGATGCTCATGGGCTTCTGCGACCACCGCATCGAAAAGAGCAGGAGCGTCTTCGGGAAATGGACCCTGGATGCGTTCTTCGGCGAACTGCACAACGTGGTCATCCTGGAGTACGAGAGCGATAGCGAGGAAGAAGTTGCCGGCGCGTCACTGCCGGCATGGGTCACGTCGGCCGTGGAAGTCACGGATTCTCTGACGAACCTTCATCTTGCGCGGCTGGCGACCGACCTGAAGGGTACGGGCGCGGACCCCGTCACTGCGCTGGAACGCCGCCTGACCGGACGGATCCGCCGGGTCGTTATCGCAGGCGGTCCCGGTTCGGGCAAGAGCACCCTTCTGGAGGAAATACGCGCCGGGTTCCCGAATGCGCATATTGTTCCCGAGGTTGCCACCATCATCATCGGCCAGGTGGGCATCAAGCCGTTTGGGGACGAGATGGCACTCCGTCGGTTCCAGCGTGCCGTCTGGCGCACCCAACTCATCTTTGAAATGACCAGCATGGAGCAGGCGCTCGCGGAGGGAAAGAACGCGGTCGTTGTGGACCGCGGCACCGTGGACTGTGCCGCATACCTGCCCGGAGGCATCGCGGAAATGGAGGAACTCTTCCGCACCTCACTGGAGGCGGAGTACCGGCGATACGACGCGGTACTCTGGCTCCCGGTTCCACCTCAGCACATCTACGACCGCATCAGGAAAAACAACCCGGCGCGAAGCGAGGACTATCGGACTGCGGTGGACGTCGGCAACCGGATCTTCAACGCATGGATGCGCCACCCTCAGTTCAGGCGGCTGGACAGTCTGGATACGAGGACCGGAGCATGGGACGAGCATGTCGTGAATGCGTTCCGCCTCCTGCGGCCGTTTCTGGACAGGCCCTGAACGCAATGCGCCCCCCACTCGCTGCGGCGAGTGAGGGGCGTGTTTTCTTTTCCGGCAGGACTAATGAATGGTCTGCCCGGGGTACGCGATGACGGGGAGGCGGTCCGACGAGCGGCGGATGGTGTTGCAGACGATGCGGATACCCGCGTCGTCCTCCAACTCTTCGCCGAGCTCGCCGATGACCAGCATGAAAACGTAGTACGGCAGCGCCTGAGCGCCGTTGGCGTGCAGCTTCAGACCCGCGATGAGCGCCTCCTTGGTTGCCTCGGCGACCGGCGCGCTCCGGATGACCGCTTCCAGGTCGTCCAGCGCGACGGCATACGACAGGATGTCGCGGCCCTCGGACGTGCGCATCAGGGACGCGTAGGCTTCTGCGGCTGAGTGAACGGGTGCGGACATGCTCGACATGCAGGCCTCCTTCAACATGGTGAAACAACCGGATATATTATACCACCTCTTTGTGCAATAGAAAAGGCCCCCGTACCGGAGACCTCATGCCGCGCCGTCGCGGTTCAACCGCAGGGCGGGATAGCGGAGTATCCGCCTGCCGAGAATGCGGAACCCCTCTGTATCGGGCACGATATCCGCAATCTCCGCCATGTAATACCCGATGAGGACGGCGAAGACCGCCTCCCAAGGACCGCAGTAGTGATTCAGGGCGGCGATGACGATTTCCACGGTGTACGGGTCCACGTCCTCGGTCTCGCGGAGATACCCGTACAGGTCGGGAACCCTGACAAAGAACTCCAGGATCTCCGGCTGTTCTCGGACTGCCACCAAAAAGATGGCACGCTCCTCGTTCGGCATCGTCTCCGGCAGGAGACGGAGAATCTCACGCGACACGTCAACCTCCGGAAATGGGCCTAACGGAAGACGATGATGCTTGCCCCGATTGCGGCATACCCGGCCAGCCACAGCACCGTCGTGAGCGCCAGCCGCATGGCATCCTGCTTCCGGCCCTCAACGTACCACAGCACGGGACGTCCGAATACCAGCGAGCCGGTTACCGCGGCGGAGACGACGAACACCAGAAGAAAAACGGCCGGACCGAGAAGGCCGGGATCCTTGCTGATGAATTTGTCACCGAAATGCACTCCCAGTATCAGAACCGAGACGTACGCGACAACACCCGACGCGTGAATAAATGCGAGGCGCGAAAGGGATTTCATGTCCGTAGGGTACCCTACTTCACCCGGACTGTCACGGTCAGGTCTCCCCTCGGCTTCGCTCGGGACTTCCTTCTTTTATTTGATTCGTACAGTAACGGTCAGGTCGCCCGGCGGGGTTCCCTTGGGTCCGGCATTGCCTTCCTGCGGAAACGCCATCAGATAGCGGTCGTTCAGATTCTTCGGTAGCTTGATTTCCAGTTTACGGCGCGACTTCTTGCGACCCGCACCCCCGCACGACCCGCATTTCTTTTCCGCAATACTGCCCTCGCCTTCGCATTTTGCGCACGCCGCGACCTGAGCGAACGTGCCGAACGGAGTCCGCACCGCCTGCCGCACGCGTCCCTGGCCTTGGCAGTCAGGGCATGTCTTGCGTTTGCCGTTTTCCGCCCCTGTGGAATCGCATGCCGGACAGGAATCAAATGCGTCAAATTCGTACACCTTGGACTTTCCCAGGTCCCCTTTGGAAACCGCAACGGACAGATTCAAATCCTCTCCCTTGGGCGGCCTGCGAGACGGGCCGGCCCCGCCGAAACCGCCGGTAAACATGTCAAAAATACTCCCGAATCCGCCCATGTCAAAATCAAAATCCTGGTATGCTCCTCCCTCTCCCCTAAACCCTCCTCCCTGACCTCCTGCATGTCCGAAGCGGTCATAGGAGTCCTTCTTCTTCGGGTCCGACAATATCTGGTAGGCCTCGTTCACCTCCTTGAAACGCGCCTCATCCCCGCCTTTCTTGTCGGGGTGGTACTGGTGCGCAAGTTTCCGGTAGGCCTTCTTGATGTCCTCCGCCGAGGCCGTCCGGCCTACGCCGAGCGTTGTATACGGGTCAGCAGGCATGGGATTGACTACTATATCATATCTCAGTAGAGTAATAAACGGTCGTTTCCCAACCAAGGAGCGTGCATGGTACCGGAAGTCACACCGTTCTCCACGGGGGCATTCCTGCAGTTCGGAACGCTGTTCGTCCTGTGGGCCGTCGTTCTCCGCCTCGTCTTCCGCAAGCCGGACCGCAAGCAGCGGTTCGCCATCCGGGCGTATCCGCCGCTCGCCGCGGCGTTCAACCTCTTCAGGCCGCTCCCCGTCATGGACCCGGTGATGCTCATCCTGCTGGAGATTCCGGTGCTCGTCATCGGCATCCTATGCATCAGGTTCTTCTTCACCGAGCGTACGGACGCGCCGAAGGAGAACAAGTAATGCCCGAACTCGCCGGCATCGTGTTTTTCGGTTTCGGGCTCATATGCCTCCTGTGCGTTCCGAGCGACCTGCGCTACGGGAATTACCGGGCCGCGGCGCTTTCCGGCGTCGTCGGCATCATCCTCTGGTACTGCGCGGCAATCGCGTTCGGCATCCTGCCGGCGCCTCCGCTGCTATGACGCCGGGCCTCCTCAACGGGAGGCCTTTTCGTTCAGAGTTCCACCACTTCGCGGGTGACCTCGCGGCTTTCAATAACGATGAACCCGGTCCTCCGGAATACCCAGAAGAGTCCAGCGGCGAGCCACAGCGCCGGCTCGCGGATGAGCCCCACGACACTCCACAGACCGAGGAACAGCACCAACGCGAGAATGGGCGGCAGGAACGGCGCGAGCGGACTGAGCCACCGGCGGATGAACGAGTCCACGGAGCGCGCGACGTCGCGACGTACCTGCGACTGCAGCGAGGGAGGCACGTCCGTAAGTTGCTCACGGACGAAATCCGTCTCATACGCGGCGTCCACCTGCTTCTGCACGCTCGCGGATACCGCATCCAGCGTGATGCCGTCCTCGGCACGGAGGGAATAAAAGCCCAGCGACACCATCAGGAACATGCCCAGGACGATGAACCGCGTACCCGCGCCGACGACCGCACGCGCATTGAACTTCTGGCGTTCATCGCGCTCCTGAATGCTCCGTCGTGATGCGTGCATCAGGAGCAATAGGAAGACCGGAAGCGCGGACAGATTCCAGATGCTGGCGGGAAAGAACGCAACGAAAATCCCCCAGGAGAACGCGATGATGGCGAGCCGGTCCCAGCGGTTGCGCAGTAGTGCCAGCGAAAGCCCGGCAACGGCCGCAAAGACGATGACAAGGAGCAGCGGCGGAAGGTACAGGCGCCAGTCGCCGAAATCCCCGAACGCGGAGAGCCAGCGGTGCCCCGTCCACCAGGTCAGGCCGGCGGAGAGTGCGGAGGCCGCGATGAGTATCAGACGCTTGTGCGGCATGATGCTCATCATATCATCCCTCACCAGCTTCTGCAGGTGTGGGACAAGTTGCCTACTTACCGTCCTCCTTCACTTCCTCGGCCTTCTGCTCTTCGGACCCGCCGGGCTGTCCGCCTTCCGGCTGACCTTGCGGTGAGCCTGCCGAACCGTACATCGCCGCACCGACCCGCTGGGCGACCTTGGCCAGCTCGTCGGCCTTCGCCTTGATGCCGGCCAGGTCCGTTCCCTTGAGCGACTCCTTCACGGCCGCGGCCTTCTCCTCCAGCTCTTTTGCATCCTCTTCCTTGAGCTTGTCCTTGTTGTCGGCCACCATCTTTTCGGTCGTGTAGACGAGCGTCTCCGCGGCATTGCGCGAATCCACCTCTTCCTTGCGCCTGGTGTCTTCCGACGCGTGCTCCGCGGCCTCCCGCACCATGCGTTCCTTTTCCTCCTTGGAGATGCCGGACGAACCTTCAATGCGGATGGACTGCTCCTTCCCCGTCCCCTTGTCCTTGGCTTTCACCGACAGGATGCCGTTGGCGTCGATGTCGAACGACACCTCAATCTGCGGGATGCCGCGGGGCGCCGGCGGAATGCCGTCCAGAATGAACCTGCCGAGAGACTTGTTGTCCTTGGAAAACTGCCGTTCTCCCTGCGTCACATGGATTTCAACCGACGGCTGGTTGTCCGCCGCCGTGGAGAACGTCTGCGACTTGGAGGTAGGCACCGTCGTGTTCTTTTCAATCATCGGCGTCGCGACGCCACCGAGCGTTTCAATGCCCAGCGACAGCGGCGTCACGTCCAACAGGAGCACGTCGCGGACGTCGCCCTGCATGATGCCGCCCTGAATGGCCGCGCCGATGGCGACAACCTCGTCGGGGTTGATGTCGCGGTGCGGCTCCTTGCCGAAAAGTTCCTTGACCGCATTCACGACCGCCGGCATACGCGTCTGCCCCCCGACCATGACGATTTCATTGATGTCCGACAGCGACAGTCCGGCCTCCTTCACGGCGTCGCGGGTCAGCGCCACGGACCTGTCAATGTATTCTTTGGCAAGGGATTCCAGCCTCGCCCGGGTGAACGTGAGCGTGAAGTGCTTGGGCCCTGCGGAATCCGCCGTCAGGAACGGGATATTCACCTCGGTCTGTGCCGTGGAGGAAAGCTCGTGTTTGGCCTTCTCCGCGGCATCCTTGAGGCGCTGAAGCGCCAGCTGGTCCTTGGACACGTCCACGCCCTGGTCCTTTTTGAACTCGGCGGCGAAGTGGTCGATGATGCGCTGGTCGATGTCATCCCCGCCCAGATGCGTGTCCCCTCCCGTGGATTTCACTTCAATGGTGTCGGCCGAAACCTCCAGCACGGAGATGTCGAACGTACCGCCGCCGAAGTCGTAGACGACGATTTTCTCGTCCTTCTTCTTGTTGAACCCGTAGGCGAGCGCGGCCGCCGTCGGCTCGTTGATGACGCGCTTCACCGTCAGCCCTGCGATTTCCCCGGCATCCTTGGTTGCCTGCCGCTGGGAATCGTCAAAATACGCCGGCACGGTGACGATGGCCTCCGTGATTTTCGCGCCGAGCTTGGCTTCCGCGTCCGCTTTCATCTTCTGCAGTATCATCGCCGCGATTTCCGCGGGCTTGTGCCACTTGTCGCCCATCTTCACCTCCACCGAGTCCCCCGCGCCCTGCCGGATTTCATACGGCAACAGCGCCTTGTCCTTCTGCACCTCGGGGTCGCTGAACCGCCGGCCGATGAGCCGCTTTGCCGAGAAGATGGTGTTCGCGGGGTTCGTGACCGCCTGACGCTTCGCCGTCACGCCGACGTACCGCTCGCCGTTCTTGCCCGTCGCGGCCATGGACGGCGTCGTGCGCATGCCTTCGGCGTTCTCCAGTACGCGCGGCTGACCGCCGTCCACGACGGCCATCGCCGAATTCGTTGTTCCCAAATCTATGCCCAGTACTTTGCTCATGGTTCTGTAAGTTATGTTCGTTACGTGTTCCCGGCGCCGGTCCGTACGAGCGCCGGACACCTGCAACCAACGGTTACCTCACCTCTATCTCAATCTCCTTGGCTTTCGGCTTCGACTCCTCCGCCTTCGGGAGGGTTATCTTCAGTACCCCGTGCTCAAATGCCGCACGGACGCCATCCTCCTTCACTCCCACGGGCAGGGACAGCATACGGACGAACTTGCCCCGCTTGATTTCCCGGCGGAGGTACTGCCGGCCCTTCTCATCCTGCGTCTCGTCCGAACCGCCCTCCACACGCAGGACGTTGTCCTCCACGGTAACTTTGATGTCCTTGGGGTCCAGTTTGGGGACCTGCAGTTCCACGACCAGTTCCTTGTCCGTCTGGTAGATATCCATGGACGGCTCCAGATGGCGGCGCACCGCGGGAACAAACCCGAAGAAATCGTCCTCGAAGAACCGCTCAAGGTCCCGGAACGGATCGTACTTCGTAATGGGCATAATGGTTGATACGACGGTTTCTCCCTCCGTCCGCCGTCCCGTCGGGCCGGCGGCGTCCGGGATGGACCCGTTACTATTTATTGATAAACAATGACGCGCGCGGGACGGATGACCCTGCCGTGCATCGTCCAGCCCGCGCGCTGGACCGACTGCACGGTACCCGATGCACCACCCGGAACGGCCGTGACGGCCTCCATGGTGACAGGATCAAGTTCGGCTCCTCCGGAAATATCCATCGGTTCCGCACCCGCCTTCTGCAGGACCTGCCGGAACTGCGCAACGGTATTCTCCAGTCCCGCAAACCAGTCCGTGTTCTCCCGGACGGACCCGGGAGCCTGCGCAACGGCCTCCTGGAGCGTATCCAGAACCTCCAGCATACGGAGCGTCATCGCCTGCGACGCGAACTTCGCCATCTCCTCCTGCATCCGCGCCTGTTCCTTTCTGAAGTTCTCAAAATCGGCCGCCAGCCGGAGAAATTTCTCCTTTTCCACAGTCTTCGCCTCCGTTTTCACTTCGTCATTCGTCATTTTTGGAATTCTTACTTGCTTAACTCGCGACCCGTTCTGCGAGTTGAGCCGCATACGTCATCAGGCCGATGTTCTTGCGGTAATCCATGCGCATGGGGCCCACCAGCGTCAGCGTCCCCTCATGGCCCCCGGGGAGCCGGTACCGCGCGCAGATGAGCGCTTCGTCCTTGATGCGGTCGTCCGGATTCTCCGCGCCGATGAGCACGCGCACGCGTGCCTGCGAACGGCCGAAGAACTGCCGGTGCATGCGCTCCACCATGCCGTCAAAATGGTCAAAAAATTCCGTCAGCCCCGCCAGCCGGTCCATCTCGCGGAACTCGGGGAACGCGAGCAGGTTGGACAGGCCGAACTTGTACGCGTCGGGGTGCTCGGACATGCTCGCCATCACCAGTGCGCCGGACAACTGCCCCACGGTCCGCGCAAGCACCTTGTTGACCGCCTCGGGGTCGCCCAAATCCGCCTCCGCAAGCATCTCGTCCATCCGCCGGCGCGCCGCGTGGTTGATGGTCACGCCCTCGTGAGAGAGCAGCATGTCCACGTAAAGCCGGTATGCCTTGGCCGTCGGCACCCGTCCGCCGGACGTGTGCAGCTGCGCAAGAAAGCCGTTCTCCTCCAGGTCGGCCATCTCGTTGCGGATGGTCGCCGACTGCACGTCAAAATACCCGCTGGACGCGATGAGCTTGCTGGATACCGGTTCGGCCGTGCGGATATACTCCTCAATGACCTTGTTCACCAGCCGGTGCTGCCGCTCGGTTAGCAGTCCATTGACCATACCGCCAGTCTATTAAACTGGCACTCCAACGTCAAGAGTGCTAACTGTCCACAATGTTGACTCCCCGCCGTCCGAAATGTACCGTAACGCGGACACCACAGGTTCGGAGAAAGGAGTCCCGGTGCACTTCGTTTCCAATGTACTGTTCTGGCTCGGCATTGCCGAGCTGGCATATCTGACCATCGGTTCCACCATCGGTCATGTCCTTTTGGCGCGACAGGGTATCGTAGCGGAGATTAAGACGGGGTTCGTCGCGCTCTGCGCACTGACCCTGCTCGGCGCCGCAGTCGCCCGCTATCTGGGCTACTGACGCCCCCCACCCCCGGACGCAACGTCCGGGTTTCGCTTTCAAAAGCAAAGTCCCCCACCAAAGACTTGGTGAGGGACGGGCAGGTCAGAAGAGCAGGAAGGGCCGCCAGGCCTCGGGATTGTCCTTAACCGTGAGGCAGAACCAGTAGACGAATGCGGAACCGGTCAGACCGAGCACGGCGTATCCGCGCATACTCCGGACGGGAATCTCGGCGTACTTCTCCACGAGATACAGGGCGAAGAACGTCCCGCCGATGCGCTGGAACTCGGAAATGTGCCAGACGGAGCCGATGAACAGCGCCGCGATGCCCGCGATGACGGTCACGACCTGCATGACCGCATACGGGAAGTTCCGCTCGTACCACTTGGACGACGCGATGAGGAGCCCCAGGAACCCGACAAAGCTCCCCATCCAGAGCGCACCGGGACGGAACACCTCCAGCGTTCCCGTGCCGGCGATGGTGAAGCCGACGAACGCCGCGAGCATCGCCATGGCCGCAACAGTCGCTTTGCCCAAGGCGTCCTCGGACTGAAATCCGATGCAGTAGCAGAGCGGACCTGCGATGACCGAGAACCCGAGCGCGCCCATGAGCGCGATGACCGCGAGGAAGCCGATCATGGAGCTGGTATAGAGCAGGGCGACGCACGCGTACAACGCGGCGAGAACCGCGAAGTATCCGAACCCCGTGCCCCGCGTCAGGTTCCGTCGTGAAATGGTGAAGCCCATCGCGCCGGCGAACAGAAGGCATCCGGTCAACGCCACGTAGTGGGAAACCCCCGGCCGGAACGAATCCGCCCAGAAGATGAGGCCGAGACTGATGCCGTAGAACACCAGCTCGTACAGGACGAGCGGAATCGCGGCAAGAATCTCGAACATCAGCCGGGCGAAGTCCCCGAACAGGTAGATGAACGAACCCACGCCGATGATGATGGCGATGACCCACAGGATGTTCACGAACGTGATGAATCCCGCGAACTTCTGCAGGGCGGTCAGCTGCCCGGGACCGCTCTGCACCGCCATCAGCTCGTCCAGGGTCACCGGCCGGCCCGCGATCCGCCCGGCAAGCCCCAGGTAACGGTCGGTCGCCTCCTGCAGACGGACGGGCTCCATGAGTCCGGCGGCGGCAAGGTCCTGTACCGTCAGGACGCTCTGCTTCAGCGGGACGAGCTCTCCTACCTGCTGTGCTGAGAACGGCGGTGCGGTTTCCTGGGCCCCGGCGCTGCCGGCGGCCAGAATGAGCGCCACTGCGATGAACCAACGGTTTTTCACGTATTCTCCTCCCGAAATGGACCCTCATAGGTCAAACAACCTGCAGATAATACAGGTGTATTCATCGTCCGTCAATACACGCTTGACATGATCTGAACATGACGTATCATGGGCGCGAAAGTGAGGTACCGCATGTGGGGTTGGTTCCTTTTCATCGGTTTCATCTTCGCGCTGGGCTTCGGTGACACAGCCCGCAAGGACAACCGGCTGCTGGCATGGGGGCTCTTCGGCCTGTCCATGGCCGGCCTGCTTCTTGGAGCGCTGTTCGGCAGGCAGGCCGCGGCTCTCGGCCTGGACCGGACGGATTCCATCTGGGGATGGTATCTGTTCCTCGCGGTCATCTTCGGCATCGGGTTTGGCGATGCCGCGCAGAAGAAGCCGGCGCATACGACGGTCGCGGTCGGACTTCTCATCCTGACTCTGACCTGCCTCTGCTCGTCAGCCTATTTCGGCTTCACCTTCGGCGCCTTCTGACGGCCGCCGCGCACGTTGTACCTGCCCCGGGATTTCTCCGGGGTTTGTCTTTTTTAACGGCTCACCGGATGAGCCGTTAAATATGGGCTGCGGCGCCGGACCACATCCTAGCCGAAGGTGAAGGTGAAGAGGTCCAGGCCCGCCGGAATCCGCAACTCAAGTTCATGCGTGCCGTATCCCTCCGGGTCGTCCACGACGGTATACAGGGTCTCGTCCGAGACGCGCACACTCCCCCACTCCGCCCCGTCGCGGAGCACCGTTATATCACGGCTGCCCGGTGCACCGGCGACGATATTCACCTGCCTGGCGGTATATCGGATGCGGAGAACGCAATCGCTCACGCAGCGTACGTATTCGTACGCGAAGTCCCACCGTCCGCCCAGGTAGACGAGGTTCGCCTTACGGGCATCATCGCCGGGCATCGCCGGCGACTGCAGTCCCTCCGTCCCCGTTGCCGCATTGCCGAGATACTGTTCATTGCGCCACGCGCCCAGATAGATTTCCGGCGTCCCGACTCTGGTGTATTCCACTTCAACAGCACCCTCGGGAGTGCCCATGTCCGATGTGACCGCATCCGCATCGGTCCCGCGGCGTCCGGCAAGCTCAATGAGCAGCTCCTGAATCTTCCGCTCCGTTTCCTCATACGCACCCTCGCCGATGTGGTCGTAGACGATGTATCCGTCCGCATCAATGAGGTATTTGCGCGGCCAATACTGATTCCGGTACGCCCTCCAGGTCTGATAATCGTTGTCCTGCACGACGGGATAGCCGATACCCGCCTGCGCGACCGCCTTACGGACGTTCATCGGGTCTTTTTCAAATTCAAATTCCGGCGTATGGACGCCGACGATGAGAAGACCGTCGTCCTTGTACTTGGACCACCAATCGTTCAGGTACGGCTGGGTCCGCTGGCAGTTGATGCAGGAGTACGTCCAGAAATCGATAAGGATGACTTTCTCGCCGATGAAATCCGCGAGGGCGAACGGCGGTGAATTGATGAATTCACCCACCCCGACGAGCTCCTTGGCCCGTGCATAGCGAGATTCCTTGTCGGGAACGGGAGTCGCAAGCGGAATATCAGCGTCCGAAATGAGCGGAGGCGGCATGACCGTCCCCCGCTGGATGAGCCAAATGACGAGCACGATGGCGGCAATCGCGCCGGTGAGCGTCCATTTGCGGTACCCGAGGGTCATTGCGTCAGGAGAAAACGGTTCAACAGCTCAAAGCTGGCGACGCGTTCCAGTCGTAAGGTGAATACCAGGATTCCCAGCACGATGAGCACGACGCCGAACACGACGGTGAGGTACTCCATCGCCCTGGCGTACCGCGCGATAAACCGCTGGGCACCCGCGGCGAACAGACCGACCAGGAGGAACGGAATGCCCAGCCCGAGCGCATAGGACATCAGCAGGAAAAATGCGGAGCCCGGCTGAGTCACGGCGAGCGTGAGAATGCCGCCCAATACCGCGCCGACGCACGGGGTCCACCCGGCGGCAAACGCGGCGCCGAAAAGGAAGGAGGTGACGTACCGCGAACGTATGCCCGTACCCGCGACGCGGAATTTGTATTCCCGCTCCAAAAACGGAAGGCGGATGAGTTTAGTCAGATACAGTCCGAAAATGATGATAAGGACGCCGCCGACGCGCGAGAGCCATATGCGTGCGTCGTAGGCAACTGTCGACAGAACCGTGTTCAGCACGACGCCGAGAACCGCAAACACCGCGGAGAATCCGAGCACGAAGATAAGCGCGTTCAGGAAGACCTGCCGGCGCTGGCCCGATGCATCTGCTACGGTCGTGCCGGCAAGGTACGCCAAAAAACCGGGAACGATAGGAAGGATGCACGGCGACAGGAATGAGATGATGCCGGCGATAAATGCGATGCCAAGGGAAAGTTCCATATATATTACTTCACCGCATCCGCAAGCTCAGCCAGATAACGGTCCTTACTCCATGCCTCACCGTTTTTGAGAACCTGGACACCGCCCTTGATAATGACTTTCGTATGCTGATACGCGATGCCGTACTTCCGTGCCAACTCCTTCTCGTCATCATCGGTCTCGTTGTCGTTGTAGTTCACGCGGAAACCGACGATGCGCGGATTCGTCAGGTCCTTGAACGCGTCATACAGCCGCGGAACTTCGTCACGGCAGATAGGACACCAGTTCGCGTAAAAATACAGTAGGACAACGCGGCCGTCAGCGACCGCGCGGTCATAGTCCGCCTGATTGAAGTCTATGAGCGGTGAGACCGAACCGGAGATGAGATTGCCCTCGGGGACGAATGGCACAGGCGCCGGACCTGAGTCACCGGCTCCGGGCTGCGCCATGGAATCCCCGTCGCCCTCCGTCATCGAACCGTCATCCTTCTCCATCATTGCGTCCCCGTCCTTTTCCGTCATTTCATCGCCGGTCACAGCGCCTTCCGGGGCCTCGCGGTCCTGCGCCACGTAGTACGCAGCGCCCAGAAGCGCGGCTACGGCGAGTACCAACGCCAGTACGAGCGGTGTCGTCATGCCACGGGTTCGTGATGTGATATTCATAATGCTTCAGTATAGCAAAAGACGGCGCGGAGCAAACGGAAACCCCGGCCTCGGCCGGGGTTCACTCCTTCGGATAAAAATGGTGGTCCAGGACAGCCCCCCACCGCGTGATGGTCTGCTGGAGCACTTTCTCACGGCGCCACCCCGCCGCCGCCGAACGGAGCCAGGTCTGCGCGTAACTCAACGCGTCCCGGAGCGGCGACCAGAACGTCCGGACTTCCTCCGGATGCCACAACGTGTACTCGGAGCCCCAGTTGAACGCGGTGCCCTGAATCATCGGAAGGCCCCGGTCCCACCGGCTGCACAGCAGCTCGGAGAGGATATCCAGCCAGGCAATCTCGCTGAATCCCGATGCGTTGATGACGCCGTGCCGTGACGCATCCGCATTCCGTACGTCCAGCGTGAAGCCGAGCGTATCCGCGAAACAGCTGTCATTCACGATGAGCGTCGGCCCTCCTGCCGATTCCAGCAGGTCGGACAGGTCAGAGAACCGCAGAACCGTCTCCCCGGGCGTGGTAACCCACCGTCCCGCCTCGCCATGCCCGAAATACGCGAGAAGGCGAACGGTCCCATCGTCACCGGTGAGGAACTCCGTTATGTGTCCCCGGGTAACGGCTGATCTTCCGTCCCTGACCGTCCTGACGGAGACCGGAACGCGCGCAGAGTCGCGCAGATAGCGCACGAACAATTTCGCCTCATGAAAGAAGCGCCGTTCGTGCAGAACAATCACCAGCGCCTTAGCCAATCCCCCTCCTCCGTTGTCGGGGTACGATTATTCATTATACAATAAATTCCCGCATTCTTCAAGCATCCCCGCCGTCGCACCGGCCATGAGCCGATGCTATACTTGACCCATGCGAAAACGGCTGACGAAGTTCTGGAAAGCGCTCGGACCCGGCCTGACGACAGGCGCGGCGGGCAATGACCCTTCCGCCATCGCCACGTACTCCCTGGCGGGAGGCCGGTTCGCGTACGGACTCTCCTGGATGGTGGTGTTCCTGACGCCGTTCATGATTGCCATCCAGAACATGTGTGCGCGCATCGGCGCGCTCTCGGGCTGCGGACTCGCGGGGAACCTCAAGCGCCACTATCCCTCGTGGGTGCTGGGCATCACCGTCGTCACGGTCGTATTCACGAGCGTACTGAACGTCGCCGCGAACCTCTACGGCATGGCCGGCGCCCTGAACCTCGTCATCCCGCTCTCCGTTCCGGTGCTGTCGGTCGTCACCGCGGGTTTGGTCATCGTGCTGGTCATCAAACTGCGCTACCGCACCATCGCCGCCATTTTCAAATGGTTCGCGCTCTCGCTTTTCGTCTATCTTGTCGCGGCGGTAACCGTCGGACAGGACTGGCCGGAACTCCTCCGCCGTGCGCTCGTGCCGGGCATCCCCTGGAACCGCGACGGCCTGCTCATGATGTTCGCGGTCCTGGGAACGACGCTGTCCCCGTACCTCTTTTTCTGGCAGGCCAGCGAGGAAGCCGAGGTCACGCGCCAGGAGCGCCCCGGCCTGCGGATATGCAAGTTCCGCGAGGTGCCGCGCGGCGTACTGGCGCAGATTGATACCGACACCAAGCTCGGCATGATTTTCTCCAACACCATCGCGTTCTTCATCATCGCGCTGGCGGCAACCACGCTGTACGGCGCGGGAGCGCACGGCATCGAGTCCCTGCGCGACGCCGCCTCTGCCCTTGAGCCTATCGCGGGCCGGTACGCGTTCCTTCTGTTCTCCGTCGGCCTCGTCGGTTCCGGCCTGCTCGCGATTCCCGTACTTGCCGGCGGCGGAGCGTACGTCCTTTCGGAATCCTTCGGCTGGGGCGCCAGCATCGACCATCCGTTCTCCAAGGCACGGAACTTCTACGTCGTCATGGTGCTCGCCATCCTGAGCAGCGTTCTTGTTCCGCTCCTCGGCATCTCGCCTATCCAGGCGCTGTTCTGGGTCGCCATCATCAACGCGGCGGTCGCTCCCCTGCTTCTGATGCTCATCATCCAGATGGCGAACAATCCGAAGATTGTCGGCGAACACACGAGCGCGCCCTCGGTGCACTGGCTGGGCGTCGGCGCGATGTTCATCATGTTGACCGGTTCGTTCGTTGTCTTATTCTCCTGAGACCGGAATCCTATGACCGTACGCCTGTACAACTCACTGACCCGCACGGTTGAAGTTCTTCAGCCGCGCAAGGACAAGCACGTGGACATGTTCGTCTGCGGACCGACGGTGTACGACCTGGTGCATATCGGCAACGCGCGGACCTTCGCCGTGTTCGACGTCGCCGCAAAGTGGCTCCGGTACCGCGGGTTCGCCGTGCGGTACATCCAGAACATCACGGACGTGGACGATAAAATCATCGCCCGCGCCGCCGCGGAAAAGGAGGACCCCGCGGCCTACGCCGAACGGTACTACCGCGAGTTCATGCGGGACATGAGCGCGCTGGGCAATACCGCCGTGGACACGTTCGTACGGGCCACCGAGCACATCCCGCAGGTCATCGCGCAGGTGAAGGCGCTCCGGGACAAGGGGTTCGCATATCTCATTGAAGGCGACGGCTGGTACTTCGACCTCGCCAAATTCCCCGGCTACGGAAAACTCTCCGGCCGGACCGCCCTGCAGGCGGACGACGCGGTGAGCCGGATTGACGAGAACCCGGACAAGCGCAACCCGGGCGACTTCTGCGTCTGGAAGATTTCCAAGCCGGACGAGCCGTCATGGGACGACGACGAACTGGGACGCGGACGTCCGGGCTGGCATATCGAGGACACGGCGATGACCGAGGCCTACTTCGGGCCCCAGTACGACCTGCACGGCGGGGGTATAGACCTGAAATTCCCCCACCACGAGGCGGAAATCGCCCAGCAGGAGGCGGCGTCGGGCAAGGTGCCGTTCGTCCGCCACTGGATGCACGCGGGATTCCTTCAGGTTGCCGGCGGGAAAATGTCCAAGTCGGTCGGCAACATCATCTCCCTGCGCGATGCGCTGAAGCAGTGGCCTGCCGAGGCGCTCCGCTTTTTCTTCCTGTCCGCGGTCTGGCATGAACCGTTGGCGCTGTCCGACGAGGCACTCAAGGCATCGGCGGCCGCGGTGCAGCGTCTCGGGGAGCTCCGGCGGAAACTCGTAACCTTCTCTTCGGATAAAGCCGCCGACAGATTCGGCGTGGCCGTTGCTGACGCACGTGCGGAGGTTGAGAACGCAATGGACGACGATCTGAATACTCCCAAGGCGTTCGGCGCGGTATTCTCGCTGGTCGCGCAAATGAACGCGGGCGCGGAGGAGGGATTTTCCGATAGAGATGCATCCGCAGCGGAATCCTTCTTTGCATTCGTTTCGGAAGTTTTCGGCGTCGTTCCCTCCGCTTCGCATGCTCCGGCGGAAGTGGATGCTCTGGTGGGTGAGCGCGAGCAGGCACGGGCACGCAAAGACTGGGACGTCGCCGACCGCATCCGCGGTCAGCTCGGGGAAATGGGCTGGACTGTTGACGATACTCCCTACGGTCCGCTGGTGAAGAAGAAATGATAAACGGTCCGCCGCAGCGGACCGTTCTCTCTATTCACTTGTGTGTGTACGCAGTTGGCGGACCGTTTCCCACTCCAGGTAGCCGGGAAACTTCTCTATCTCGTCCAGGAACGGCAA
>DASPGX010000026.1:0-6230 GCA_035620375.1 Minisyncoccota bacterium
GCCGTTGCGTACATCGCCTCCTTGAGCGGAACGGGAAGCAACCCCGCCGCCCACGGCTGAAGCAGTCCTCCCCACGCCTCGGGACTACGGAAAATAAGCACGGCTATCCAGAGAAACGTAATGGCGGTCCCAACCCGGAGAATGTGATGCGATGACGGACGGTTCATGTCAGTGATGCGCCCAGCGCGATGAGGTCCATGAGGAACACGGTGCCTGCTGACATGATACACCAAAAACACCAGGCTTTCAGAATTCTCCACTGAATAAAGATAAGGGCCACGGACATACACGTAGCACCGGCGAGCATCCAGAACGCCCAGACGGGAAGATACGACGGCGGAAACGGCAGAATGACCATCAGCGCCATGATGACGGCGAACGACGCATAGAAAAGCAGCCCGAGCACGTCATTGTGAATGCCCGGCAGAAACCGGTTGTACCGGCTGGACAGCACCGTTCCGCAGTGTTGGCCGATGGGACAGACGGGGTGCTCGGCGGCGCGGCGTTTGCGGATGAGGTACGCGCTCTCGCTGATGCCAATGCAGGCAAGCGTGAAGAGGAGCGCGAACGGCGTCAGGTTGAACATACCCGGCCATTATAGCGCGCCGGCCGTACCGGGCACAAACCGGCGTCCGGTTTTGGAAATTGACGTATACTAACTTATAATGTATAATATAATCTGAAGCAACCTTACCATTCCACTCACCTCAACCGCCGACTTATAGAGGGGGTTCCATGTGTCTTGGTGACGAGAAGATCCCGGCCGGGCCCGAGGACAAGAAGCGCCCGAAGGTTCAGGAGCTGCGCGACCGCATCGCCGTGCTGAAGCTCGACCGCGAAGGACTGGAAGCACGGGCCGGGTTCCAGCAGGAAGAAATCGCCGGTCTGCGCCGGCAGCTCGACGCGCAGACGCGGAAGACCCGGAGCGACTACGAGCGCTACATGACGGACCTGGAATCGCGCGACCTGGCGCTAACCGCGGTGCTGACCATCGCCCTGGGCAACGCCACGCCGGTGGACCTCATCGGCAAGCTGGACAAGGCGCTGGAGCTCATCGGCGTCCGCGATGCCGACAGGGTCCGCGCCGTGCTCAAGGACCGGCTCGCCGAGGCCTACCGCGTGAGCGTACCCCGGGCCTGGGACGGCAAGCTCGCCGAAGAAGCCGAGGAGAAGCAGGCCAAGGGCAAGCTTGGCTTGCTGGCCAGCCTCCTGCCCGTCCTGGACAAGGTGAGCAACAAGCCCGGTCCCGGTCCGGTCAAGGAACCGCCCGACGGGGACTGCGGAGACCCCAACTGTCCCTTCCACGGGAGCGGTGCGGAGAACGCGGACATCGGTAGCTCCATCGGGGCACTGCTCCTGGCCAGCCTCCTCAGGGGGCAAGGTGAGGAACCGGGGCCGGACCGTTCCTTCGGAACCATCAGGAGCGGACTGGGCGGCGACGCCGATCCGCTTTTCGCCGGTCTCGGGCCGCTGTCCGGCGGCGAAGACGACGAGTACTAAACCATCACGGTCTGCGAAAGGGCCGGGAGCGACGCTCCCGGCCCTTTTTCTTTTCCTTTACCGCCGATGATACTGCCGGGACCAGAGTGCGCCGATGAGCACCAGTACAAACCAGACCGCAGCTATACTGTAGATTGCCGGCCAGTGAGTGGCTGGCCAGTCCCAGTAATGCCGGATATGCCGGTGCATGAACCCGATGGCGAACGCGCCCCACCAGCCGACGAGCGAGACGAGTCCCGTGGAATAGACGTAGTATTTATGCACCGCAGGGAGTTCTCCGTAGGAGGAGGAGCCGGACACCGCGTGCTTGAGAAAATGGAGGGCGAATCCGTTCAGTCCGACCATCAGGACCAGAAAAATCTTAATCGCCGTAAGCGAATCCACGAACCCCTTGATGGTGATGAGCCCGGCGCCCGTGACGACCATGCCGATCCACCCGGTCCAGACGGCCCGCTGGGTCACCTCCGCCGCCTTCACGAATGCGGTAGTCCCGGATTTCCCGCGTATCCACCGGAACGCGACGACGTCGGTGATAATCACCGCTCCCAGGCCGGTGATGAGAAAAGCCAGATGTCCGAACAGGAATGCGTAGAAGAGCGGAGTCTCGGAAAATGTCATGTCAGGTTTTCAGCTCGCTCCGCGGGCGCCGAATGCCGTCAATGACCGCGGGCATCAGAATGGCGAGCACCAGGACCGCGGCGGTGTAGATGACCGCATCGTACCGCTCAAAGAGGTGGGCCGCGTCGTCCAGGTGAAGCCACGGATAGAACTCATCCATGATGAACGCCACGCCGCATCCCCAGGACATTGCAAGTATATATTTTGCCCGACCCGACTGCAGGATGAGCGCCAGAAATCCCGTCACCGCGAGAATAAGGATGCCCCAGGTGAAATGATGGACGTGGACGCCGTTGATCTGGACGCCGAGGCTGGGCCAGATGCCGACAACGGTCCTGATGATGATGAATGTCGCCAACAGCGCGATAGCCGCGGGGAATGCGTAATACGGATAAATCCTCCCGCGCGTCTTCTGCGTATGCGAAAGCCGGTACAGGCCCTTGAGGACCCAGCCGGGAAGACGGACCGGAAATGTCAGAATCTTGACCATGGGAAAATATGTTTTCTGATGCTATCACGGTTACCCCGTGGCGGGCAACGACACGAAGAACGTCGTCCCCTCTCCCTCGCTGCTGGTAAACCATACTTTGCCGCCCATCAGCTCGGCGTATCCGCGGCCGATGCACAGCCCCAGTCCGGCGCCCGGACAGCGCGACGATTCGAAGTTGCTCCCGCGGAAGAACTTGGAGAATACGAATTCCTGCTCCTTCGCACGGATACCAAGCCCGTCGTCGGCAACCTCAATGACCACCGAGCCGTCGGCGCGGTACGCCTTGACCCGCACATGGCCATCCGGCTTTCCGTAGCAGACCGCATTCTCAAGGATTTCCGTCAGAATGCCCTTGAGCAAGACCTCGTCGGCCCCGACGGTGAGGTCGTCCGGAACTTCCGCGACGTTCAGTTCGGGCAACGGAACGTTCACCTCGTTCTTCACGGCCTCCAACGCCTCGTGCACGGCAGCGGCGATCTTCACGTCGGCAACGCGCACGCGGACCGTACCCTGGTCAAGCTTGGAAACGTCCACGACCTTGGAAACCATGCGCCGGAGACTCTGAATGGCGCGGAACGCCGCCTGCACCTCGTCGCGCGGCACCGGATTCTTTTCCAGCGCCGACTCCAGGGACCAGAGCGCCTTGGTGACCGGCGTGCGGAGCTGGTGCGTCGCGTGGGCGAATTCCGAGTGCAACTGCATCCGCTTTTTCTCCTCGCCGACGTCGCGGAATATGATGATGCAGCCGGTCACCGCTCCCGCGCCGTCCGTCAGCGGTGCGGCACTGTCCGCAATGGGAACCTCCTGTCCGTCCTTGTGGACAACGTACATGCTCTCCGGCATGGAACGACGCTCCCCGTACAGCATCGCCTCCTCAATGAACACGATGCTCTCCGCACGGTCACGCTCGCGGTGAAAGGTGATAACGTCCCGGAGCGGCCGGCCGACGGCGTCCGATGCCCTAAATCCGGTGATGCGTTCGGCCGACGGATTCCAGAGTGTGACGATGAACGAGCGGTCCACCGCGATAATACCGTCACCCGCACCGTCAAGAAATGTACGGAGCGTGGCACGTTCCTGCAGGGCACGGCGACGGCTCCTGAGCAGGACAAGCGCAACAAACGCCGCCAAGGCCGTGGTCGCAATCCAGTACAATGCACGGTCGGAAACCAGCAGGACGCGCAAATCGGACGGACCGACGCCGCTCGCAAACGCTCCGAGACCGCCGACTCCGAGTATCATAACCAACAGGAGAAACACGTCCTCATGGACGCCCAGAATACGGCGGCTGCCTGTGGCTCCCTCCGTCCTCATACGTCCATGTTACCACATTTTCTGGCGCATACGACGCAGAATCCGGCCGGTCAGCACGACCGAAAGAGGCAGAAGCAGGGTCATCTGCAGGAGCGGGCTTATCCCCAACCCACCGACGAGCGGCATCGCCTCGGTGTATGCCCACCGGCCGAGCGCGAATGCCTTGTACTCCACGAACACCGCAATACCCAGGCCGGCAATCGTAAGCGCGACGACATCGCGGCTTCCGGGACGGACGAACCATGACCACGAACCCCTTACCAATCCGACGAATGCGACCGCCGCAAGCGTATAGACAACGTCGCCGAGCGTCGCATATACCGTGACCGGCACAACGGAGCCAAGGCGCTCATATCCCGTATACAGTCCGACATGGGCTTGCTCCCAGACGAAATGGATGCAGAATGTCACGAGCGCGAGTACGGCGTATCCCATGCAGCCATCATAGCAGAATTTAAGGTGCGGAAAACCAGTTTTTGACTACTTACTATTTTGGGTGTATAATATATTTTATACGACCGCATCCATGATTCATCTCACCGGCGTCTACAAGCAGTACGGCTCGGGTACAAGCGCGTTCTTCGCGCTTAAAGACGCATCGCTCACCGTCGGCGCGGGAGAATTCGTCAGTATTCTCGGACCGTCCGGCAGCGGCAAGTCCACCCTCATGCACCTGATGGGCGCGCTTGACCGTCCCTCCCTGGGAAACGTCGTTATTGACGGGCAGAATCTTGTACGATTGGACGACCGCGCGCTTGCGCGGTTCAGGAACCGGAAAATCGGCTTTGTGTTCCAGCAGTTCAACCTGCTTCCTCACCTGACTGCTCTGGAGAACGTCATTCTTCCGTTGACATACTCCGACATCACCGTGAACCGGACTGCGTACGGCATGCAGATGCTGGAATATTTCGGCATCGGCCACCGTGCAGACCACAGGCCGTCGCAGTTGTCCGGCGGTGAGCAGCAGCGGGTCGCACTGGCGCGGGCGCTCATCTGCGACCCGGACATCATTATGGCGGACGAGCCGACCGGCAACCTGGACTCCAAGACCGGCGCGTACGTATTCGACATGTTCACGCTTCTGCACCGCCTGGGGAAGACGCTGATTATCGTCACGCATGACGAGCACCTGGCCGAACGGGCCGAGCGCATCGTTCGTATCCGCGACGGTGAAATCATTTCATGAACCGCGCCCTCATCACCGAAAGCATCCGCTCCGCCGTGCAGTCTCTGCGGGCCAAAAAGCTCCGCAGCGCACTGTCAATGCTGGGCATTATCGTTGGGATTCTGACCATCTCGGGCCTTTTGACGCTTTCGTTCGGCGTACGCGACAGCATCACTGATTCCATCAACGACCTCGGGGCGAACATCCTGACTGTCCTCCCCGGCAATGTTCAGGAGCAGGGATTCGCGGCGCAGTTCGGCGCAAGCACCATTACGGAGCGCGACGTCCAAAGCATCCGTACGCAGGTCGCCGGATTGGAGAACATCGTCGTGGGTATGGCAGTAAACGGTTCCGTGCGTTCAGGTGCGACGGAATTGCCGGCCGCATTCATCCTTGCCGCGTCCCCCGGCATCGAGCGCTCGTTCAATGCCGACATTGAATCGGGGCGTGCGTTGAGCGAGGCCGATGAGCGCTCCCGCGCCTCGGTCACGGTCATCGGCGCCGGCGCCGCAGATGAGCTGTTCGGCGAAGGCCGGAACCCGCTGAACAAGACCCTGGAGTTCCGCGGACGCTCGTTTACGGTTATCGGCGTACTGGAAGCGATGGACAGCGCGGCGAGCTTCGGTGGCCCGGACATGAACAGCATCATCCTCATCCCGCTGGAGACGGGCTGGGAAGTCACGGGCGTACGCCAAATCCACCGCATCATCATGCAGGCACCGGAAGCCGGATCGGTTGACGACTACAAACAGCGCGTCACGGACGTTATCGCATCCAACCACGGCGGCGAGGAGGACTTCAGCGTCCTGTCGCAGGAGGACCTCATCGGCATGGTCGGCGATATTTTGGACATGATTACGGCGTTCATCGGCGCCATCGCCGGACTCTCCCTGCTCGTCGGCGGCATCGGCATCATGAATATCATGCTGGTGACGGTCAGCGAGCGCACGCGTGAAATCGGCATCCGCAAGGCCATCGGCGCGACGCGTACGGCCGTCATGGCGCAGTTCCTGATTGAGAGCATCATCCTGACCGGCGTCGCCGGACTCATCGCCCTGGGCATGTTCAGCCTGGTCATCCTCGCGGCCGGACCCGTCAGCCCCATCCCGCTGTCCCTGGACTGGCGCGTGCTGGGACTTGCGA
>DASPGX010000027.1:0-24085 GCA_035620375.1 Minisyncoccota bacterium
CCGTCCGTCTCGGCGGCGTTCTCCCGTGCCGCGGGCTGGGCCGGTGAGTCGTTGTCCTCGCCCAGGAGTCCTCGTGCGGCTTCCTCCAGATTCGCCGCCTGCTCGTCCTCGCTCGCGCGCCGCTCGGCCTCTTCCTGCCGCCAATCGGCGACGGATTCCAGAATGCTCCGGGCGTCTTCGCGGAAACGCTCGTTCCGCTCGCTGACGTTCTGTTCGTACTCGGCGATGGCCTCGGCCCGCCCGTCCAGCTCCTGCCGGAGCAGGGCGAGATTCGCTCTGCTGGCCTCCAGACCCTCCTTCGCACGGGCGATGCGGGCGCCGGAGCCTTCCAGCTCCTGCTTGGTCTCGTCGAGCTTGACGAGAAATCCTACCAGCTGGTTCAGGTCGCTCACGGTATCCTCCTTGTCGTGAAAAAACTCGCCCGCCAATCGTAGCACGGGACCGACGAAATAAAAGAGGGCCCCGGCCGCCTTGCGGCAGAGGACCCTCCGGTCTCAGAACACCTTATTCTGACGCTGGACCAGCGACCGGTACAGCGGGCTGACCGACAGAAGCTCGGCGTGCGGTCCGGCATGGACCACGCGTCCCTCGTCGACCACGAAGATGCGGTCCGCATCCGCGACTGTGGACAGGCGGTGCGCGATGAGGATGGTCGTCCTTCCGCGGCTCGCCGTCCGGATGGCGTCGTGGATGAGATGTTCGTTCTCCGCATCCAGGCTGCTTGTCGCTTCGTCAAAGACGAGCACGTCCGGGTCGGAGATGAGCGCGCGGGCGATGCCCACGCGCTGGCGTTCTCCGCCGGAAAGCTTTACGCCGCGTTCACCGATGATGGTGTCATAGCCGTAGGGGAGCGAGCTGACGCGTTCCGTCAGGCACGCCATTGCGATGACGCGGTCCAGGTCGGCGTCGGGGACTTCGTACGGGTCCTTTCCCGTGGCCCAGCAGATGTTGTACCGCAGGCTCTTGTCGAACAGATGGACCGTCTGCGGGACGATGCCGACGCGGCTGCGCCACTGCCGGATATCCAGGCGTCGCAAATCGTGGCCGTCCACGGTGACCGTGCCTCTTTCAGGATCCTGTCCGCGCATGAGCGTGTACACTATGGAGCTCTTTCCCGCGCCCGACGGTCCGACGAAGGCAACCCGCTGGCCGGGCTCGATGGCGAGGTCAACTCCGCGGAGCGATGCGTTCCGGGATACCGGATGTGCGGTACCGTCGTCCGCTGACTCGCGCTCATGGCCGGAATACGTGAGCCAGACATCCCGGAACGCGATGCGTCCGGCGAAGCGTTCGGGCCGGACGGCGTCGGGCGGCGACGTAATCTGCGGCTCCGTGTTCAGCAGGTCGCCGAAGACGCGCGCCGACGCGATGTACTCCATGATGTCCCGCCAAATCCATCCGATGTTGCCGACGCGGTTCAGGACGTCCGCCGTCCATATCCACCAGGTCAGCACGCTCCCGACGCTGGCCGCGTCGTTCCAGACGAGCCAGATGCCCGCCAGGTATACGCCCAGACGTGTCAGCGGCGGCGTGTTGTCCCGCGACGTCGCATCAAGCGAGTACGGAATCCAGATGTTCCGGTGCTGCTGCTGGATGCGCGCGTAACTGGACTGCGTTTCGTTCACCGCACGCGGTTCCTGCGCGGTCAGGAGCACGAGCTCCATGTTGCGCATCACGTCGTTGCGGAACTTGCTTTCGCGGTGGCCTTCCTCCTTGAGTTCGCGGAGCGGCTCGGCGATGGTCCGGTTCAGGGCCCGCGCCCAGAACACGAAGATGCTTGCGCCGGCGATGACCACGCCCGCCATCATCCCGTTCGCCCATGCCAGCAGGCAGATGACGGCGACGCATTCAATGACGAGCGGGGAAATCTGGAACACCATGGCGTCCATCAGGGACCGCACGGCGTCCTGCCCTTCGGCGATGACGCTCTGTTTGACGCCGCTGTGCTTGTCCAGGTGCTGGGCGAGCGACAGCTTCGTCAGGCGCTCCATGGTTACCCGCATGACATGCAGGCGAAGCGGCTGGACGAGCCGGATGAGATTGAACCGCCAGCGGAAGTTTCCGAGGTAGTTCAGCACCATCCAGAGAAAGGCGATGCTCGTCGCCAGCATCATCGCGTCGCGCATGTCGCCGCGGGCGTGCATCCAATCAACCAGCCGGCCCAGCAGCCAGGGGATGGAGAGGCCGATGCTGTTCTCCACCGCGATGATGGCGATGATGACGGACATCGGAGCCAGAAACGGCCGGTAGAACAGCCGGAAATGCTGTTTCAGCTCTCCCAAGGCGAACCTCCTGCGATACGAGGAGTCCTTTGTTCAAGGACAAGGGTTGTATTATATCATTATTATATAGTATGTCAACTACCCGCACGACGGCTGGATTCGGGCCGGAACATGCGGTAGGATGCGCGTTATGGCAGCGGATCTGATGGACAAGGTGGTTGCGCTCGCCAAGCGGCGGGGTTTCGTCTACCCCGGTTCGGAAATCTACGGCGGACTGGCGAATTCGTGGGATTTCGGGCCGCTCGGCACGGAGCTGAAGAACAATATCCGCGACTGGTGGTGGCACCGGTTCGTACGGTCGCGGGACGACATGGTCGGCCTGGATGCCGCCATCATCATGAACCCGAAGGTCTGGGAGGCGTCGGGACACGTCGGCAGCTTCTCCGACCCGCTGGTGGAATGCAAAAAATGCCACAGCCGGTGGCGGGCGGACCAGCTTGACGGTGCCTGTCCCAACTGCGGCGCCAAGGAATTCACCGAGCCCAAGCAGTTCAATCTTCTGTTCCAGACGTCCATCGGCTCCGTGGAAGGGGACAAGAGCCGGGTGTACCTGCGCGGGGAAATCGCCCAGGCGATGTTCGTGAACTTCAAGAACGTCCTGGACACGACGCGTCTGCGTCTGCCGTTCGGCATCGCGTCTGTGGGCAAGGCGTTCCGTAACGAAATCACGCCCGGCAACTTCATCTTCCGGACGCTGGAGTTCGACCTGATGGAATTTGAATACTTCATCCGCGAGGAGGACTGGGAGAAAACCTTTGAATATTGGCTGGGCGAGCAGCAGGCGTGGCTGGCGGACATGGGATTTGATTCATCGCACCTCCGCGTGCGTGAGCACGAAAAGGACGAGCTCTCCCACTACTCCAAGAGGACGGCGGACATTGAGTACGAGACCCCCTTCGGGTGGAAGGAAATGTTCGGTCTGGCGTACCGCACGGATTTTGATTTGAAGAATCACATGGAGAAGAGCGGCGAGGACCTGCAGTATCAGGACCCGGAATCGGGGGAGAAGTTCGTCCCGCATGTCATTGAGCCGACGTTCGGGCTCACGCGCCTGCTCCTGATGACCTTGCTTGAGGCCTACGCGGAAGAACAGGAGGACAAGGAGAAGCGCGTCCTGCTTAAACTTCATCCCGCGTTGGCGCCCTACAAGGCCGCGGTCTTTCCGCTGCTGAAGAACAAGCCCGAACTCGTGGCGAAGGCAAAATCCGTGTATGACGAGCTCCGTGCCGACTTCTCGGTCGCCTGGGACGACCGCGGGAACATCGGCAAGCGCTATTTCAGCCAGGACGAAATCGGCACGCCGTTCTGCGTCACCGTGGACTTTCAGACGCTTCAGGACGACACCGTCACGCTCCGCAGCCGGGACTCGGCCGAGCAGGAGCGCGTGCCGGTGCGCGAGCTCTACGAGCGGCTTTCCTCGGCCGTCCGTCTGCCGCGCCGGATTTGACGTCCGGGGCGTGCGCGTCTATAAACCCATAGGTCCGTTTTCTTCGGAGGCAGCTGATGAACATCCGACGCGGCGCGTACGCGCTTGCGCTGATTCTGTCCGCCGCATGCGGACACGACCGCTCGCCGGCCGGCCCGACCGGTTCGCTGGAGCCAGGCCCGCCGGCCGGCCCGCCCGAAATTCTTTCCGGCCGTACGGGTGCCCCGGTCACCGCGGACGTCGTCCGGCAGGGGAGCGAGCTTACGGTGACGGCGGGGGGCTTTCTCACGCTCCGTACGACCGACCGCGGGCAGACCGTCTGGCTGTGGCCTGACGATGCGGAGCTTCCTGTGCGCTGGACGCGGGCGTTCTCCTACCGCGGCAGCGACGGGGGACAGCTCCGGCGGCCCGCCGTGGCGGTGCGGGCGGTGGCGGTGACGCCGTCGGCCGATATCCGGAACAACGGCGACGCATACGACGCCCTTGTCCGCGGAACGGAACTGGTATCGGCCGTCGGGGAGCTGCCGGAGTACGGCGTGGACGTGTCCGGTGCGGGCATGGCGGTTACCGTCACCGTGGACGCCGGCGACGACGGATTCCGCAAATATCCGAACGCCGCAGGCATCGCGTACACGCAGATACGCGATGACGGCGTCATCATCAGCGCGCGCATCGTGTTCCGGCACCTGGACCGCTGGCACGGGTGGGACAACTTCGCGGTTGCCGTCGCCCATGAGCTGGCGCACACGTTCGGACTGGACCACCTGGAGCCGTCCGGCCCGTCGGGCATCATGAGCGCTTCGACCGATACGTACCGGTTCCGCGACTTCCAGCCGCACGAGCGGCTCATCATGTCCATGCATTCCCGGCGCCTGCCCGGCACGCGCCTGTCCGGGGTGACGGAGGACGAGCGCCGCGGCGTGATGCAGCAGAGCCTCGGCTCGCGCTGGGAATTGGTCTGCGCGTTTTGATGATTGCGGCCGCGAGATAAATCTCGGGGCCGTTTTCGATTCGCGGCCCCGTTGCGAATCGGGCCGCATCGGTAGGATGCGGACTTACAGAAGGACAGTCCCGGCGCGCTACGCGCCGGATGGATGAGCCGGAACGATGGGCACCAGATTACATTGAGGGAAGATATGGTAGGATTCCAACATGTCGTTGTTCAAAGAGAACTATCTGGCCATGGTCCGCAATGCCGCCGAGGGGGAGAACCACATGTTCCGTACGTATTTCGTGGAGGCGGACGGCGGGAAAATCAACGCGCTCGCTGACGGCGGACTCTCCTGCGCGGCGTTCGTTTCCGCGGTACTGTATCTGCAGAATCCCGCCCTGCAGTCCGCGGGCAAGGCTCCGTGGCTGACATCCACACACGCGAACGTCGGCTCAACGGAGAAGGACATGGAGCGCAACGGCTGGCGGCAGATTGAAGAACTCCGCGACGGTGCGGTCATCACCTGGGAACAGAAGCCCGGCGGTTCGGACGGGAAGATGCACTGGCACCAGGGTTTTTATATCGGCGGCGACCGTGCCGTCTCCAACGGGTCCAACAGCACGCTGATGCCCGAGGAGCACCATGCGACCTACGGCGGGAACCGAAAAATTGAGCGCATCTGGTGGCATCCGGCGCTGGACGATTAGTTGCGTTATTTTGGGTTCTGCGGTATTATCGTTTCCGCGTTAGCCCGGTGACAGCGGGCCCCTCGTCCCTCTCGCCGCGCGCGCATTTTTGCGGGCGTAGCTCAGCTGGTTAGAGCGCCTCCCTGTCACGGAGGAGGTCGCGGGTTCGAATCCCGTCGCTCGCGCAATGAAAAACGGCACCCTTTCGGGTGTCGTTTTTCATTGCTACAATAAGTGGCATGGACGACCGCATCAGGCGCATCAGAGACGCCGCCAAGAAGGAATGGGAGCAGCTGCGCGACGCGGCGGAGTTGGAGCTGGCAAAGGTGCGTCATCTGGGGCGCAAGTCAGAGCTGAACGAACTATTGCGTGGACTCAAGGAGCGTGCCGAAGAGGAACGCCGCGAATGGGGGCCGAAACTGCAAAATCTGCGGCAGGAACTGGAGGACGGCTTCCGCACGGCCGCCGAGAAAGCGGGCGGCGTCGCGGCGAAGGTCGCTGACCGCATAGACGTGACCGCCCCCGGACTCCGCAGGGACCGCGGACACGTGCACCCGCTGACGCAGGCGCAGGAGAGCATCAACGCAATATTCTCCTCCATGGGATTCCGCGTCCTGGAAGGCCCGGAGGTGGAGACGGCATGGAACAATTTTGACGCGCTGAATATCCCGCCCGACCACCCGGCCCGCGCGTTGATGGACACGTTCTGGCTCAAGGGCGAGGACGCGCTGATGCGCACGCACACCTCTCCCATGCAGGTCAGGTTCATGCAGGCGCACCAGCCGCCCTTCCGCATCATCGTACCCGGGCGCGTGTACCGCAACGAGGCGACCGACGCGACGCATGAATTCCAGTTCCACCAGGTGGAGGGGCTGATGGTCTCACGGCGCGGCGCGGACGGCGTCTCCATGGCGAACCTCAAGGGCATTCTGGAGCATTTCTACCGCCGCTATTTCAACGACCCGGGAATCGTTGTCAGATTCAACGCGAGCTATTTCCCGTTCACCGAACCGAGCGTTGAGGTGTTCATGAAGGCGGCGCGCGGCAAGCTTGCCGGCCGTTGGATAGAAATCGGGGGAGCGGGGATGGTCCACCAGGATGTGTTCAAGGCGGTCGGGTACGTGCCCGGTGAGTTTCAGGGGTTCGCCTTTGGGATGAGCCTGGAACGCCCGACGATGCTCAAATACGGCATCGATGACGTGCGCCTTTTCCACGGTGGCGACATCCGGTTCCTGAGGCAATTCTGAACATGAAATTCTCCTGGAAATGGCTTGTAGAGCTGTCGGGCACGGACGTCTCCGCGCAGGAGGCGGCCGCCGTGCTTTCGGCAAAGGCATGCGAGACCGAAGTCGGCGATGACGGCAATCTTGAGGCGGACATTCTGCCGAACCGTCCGGACCTTCTCGCGCACCTCTGGCTGGCACGGGAGCTTGCCTCGCTGACCGGGGGGAAGTTTCGCGGACCGGACTATTCCCTGAATACGGGCGGTGACGCCGTACGGGTGAACATCACGGATGCGGCGGCCTGTCCGCGGTATTCCGCGCTCGTGGTGCGCGGGGTTACGGTGGGCCCGTCGCCCGAATCGCTCAAGATGCGTCTGGAGACGCTCGGACTTTCCAGCGTGAACAACGTCGTGGACGTCATGAACGTCGTCATGCTGGAGTTGGGCCAGCCCCTGCATGCCTTTGACCTGGCGAAACTGCAGGGCGGCATCACGGTCCGCATGGCGGCCAAGGGCGAGAAGCTCACGGCGCTGGACGATGCGCGCACTGAATACGGGCTGGATCCGTCCGTTCTGGTCATCGCCGACGGCTCGGGGCCCGTCGCCATCGCGGGCATCAAGGGCGGCGCATCCACGGCCGTTTCCGGGGGAACGAAGGACATTCTGATTGAGGCGGCGAATTTCTCCCCGTCGGTTGTCCGTGCCGGCACCGCGCGGCTGAATCTGCGCACGGACGCCTCCGTGCGGTTCTCCTACGGCATTGCACCCGCGATGACGGTCAGCGCGTTGGCCCGGGCGGCGCAGCTGCTCAAGGATGTCGCGGGCGGGACGGCGGAATCCGCCGCGGTGGACGCCTATCCGCACCCGTCCAAGCCCGTCACCCTGATGCTGGACACCGGGTATGTGCGCGGACTTCTCGGCGCCGACGTGGACGATGACGCAATCGCGCGGATTCTGTCGGGCCTGGGATTCACGGTCTCCGGTTCGGGAGCCTCCATGTCGGTCGCCGCGCCCGTGTGGCGGACGGACATCCGACGGCAGGAGGACCTTATTGAAGAGGTCGGGCGGGTGTACGGCTATGAGAATATCCCGTCGCGTGCGCCGGTCGTGTACGCGTATGACGAGTGGGGCTGGCTCAACGAGGACGAGGACGTACCGTGGGACGAGTACGGGTTCATCCGTGAACGGACGGTGCTCGCACACCGCCTTGCCGGCATGGGGTACGCGGAGGTGTACAACTATGCGTTTATCTCCGATGAGCTCAAGGAGATTTTCGGACTGACGACGCTCCGTGAGCTCGCAAAACCGCAGTCCGAGGAGTACCGGTATCTGCGTCCGAGCCTCCTGCCGCGTCTCGTGCTGAACGTCCGGGACAATCTCCGGTTCGCGAACGTCGTCCGGCTGTTTGAAACGGGTCACCGGTTTACCGGCGACGGCCGCGAAACTTCGCGCCTGGCGCTTGCCGTCGGTGCCAAGAAGGATACCGGCGAGCTTTTCTTTGAGCTCAAGGGCGCCGCGGATCTTATGCTGCAGGAGATGGGAATAACGGACATCCAATACGACGACGTGCCGCCGTTCGCGTTCGCCACTCTGGCGCTGTGGTGCGCGCCCGGACGCGCGGCGGAAGTCAAAACAGGGAACGGAACTGCGGTGGGAGTCGTCGGGCTTCTGCATCCGGCCATCGCCGCCAAGCTGAAGGTCAGAGGCGCCGTCGCGGTCGCGGAATTTGATTTGCGCACGCTCATCCGCCATGCGCAGGGCGAGCGCGAGTACGAACCCCTGCCCAAGTACCCGGCCGTGGAGCGCGACATCTCCATGTTGGTCAATGACGACGTCCGCATCCGGGACATCCTGCAGACCATCCAGCGTGCGGACGCCTCGGACCTGGTCCGCGATGTGGACGTCGTGGACATCTTCGTGCCGACGGGGGACGAGAAGCTTGCGCCGGAATTCTCCCGTCATGAGTACGGCAAGAGCGTCGCGGTCCGCATGGTCTACCGCTCCGACGAGCGGACGCTGACGGATACGGAAGTAACCGCCGCGGAGACGGCCATCAAGAAGGCGCTTCAGGACGAGCTCGGAGCGCTTATCCGGTGAACGTACTCTCGGCTTCGATGCGGTAAAAATCGGCTTTGTAGGCCGATTTTTTGGTCGTCTGGCAAGTTGATTTCCTTGTCCGAAAGAGTACAATACATGTAGTGCGATGCGGCCCTCTGGCGGGCCCTCGCTTGCGTATTATGGCCCCAAAAGAGTCCAAAAAGGCCTCATATTCCGCCTCCGATATCTATGTCCTGGAGGGGCTTGAACCTGTCCGGAAACGGCCGGGCATGTACATCGGTTCCACGGGGATTGACGGGCTCCATCACCTCATCTGGGAGGTGTTCGACAACTCGCTGGACGAGGCGATGGCCGGCCACGCCAATCTCATCACGGTCACGCTCTTGCCCGACAACCGCGTCTCCGTGGAGGACAACGGCCGTGGTATCCCCGTGGAGAAGCACAAGCAGACGGGGGTGAGTGCGCTGGAGACGGTCATGACGACCCTGCATGCGGGAGGGAAATTCGGCGGGGAAGCATACAAGGTCGCCGGAGGACTGCACGGCGTCGGTGTCAGCGTCGTGAACGCGCTTTCATCGTGGCTCAAGGCCGAGGTCCACCGCGACGGCGCCGTGTACGAGCAGGAGTACGTCCGCGGCAAGCCCAAAAAGGCGGTGCGCAAGACCGGCACGAGCCGCAAAGTGGGGACCGTCATCACCTTCGAGCCGGACTCCGAAATTTTCAATGAGCGCGAGTTCAGGATGGAAACCATCCTGTCGCACCTGCGGCAGCAGGCGTACCTGACCAAGGGCGTCCGCATTGACATCGTGGACAGGCGGAATCCGGTCCAGCCCAAAGACCGCAAGGAACCCCAGTTCCCGACGTACTCGTTCTTCTTTGAGGGCGGAATCGTCTCCTACGTGGAGTACCTCGCGCACGGCCTGGACGCCAAGCACAAGAACGCGTTCTACGTCGCAAAGCAGCACGAGAACATGTTTGTGGAAATCGCGCTGCGGTACGTGGACGACCTGAATACGAAAGAAGTCGGCTTCGCGAATAACATCCACACGACCGAAGGGGGGATGCATATGACGGGATTCAAGACCGCACTGACGCGCGTCCTGAATGACTATGCGCGCAAGAACAGCTTCCTGAAGGAGAAGGACGACAATCTGTCGGGGGAGGACGTCCGCGAGGGCCTTATTGCCATCGTGTCCATAAAAATCGCGTCGTCCGTCCTGCAGTTTGAGGGGCAGACGAAGGCGAAGCTCGGAAACCCCGAGGCGCGGACCGGAGTGGAATCGGTCATGGCCGCGGAATTCGCCGATTGGCTGGACCGCAACCCCAATGACGCCCGTAGCATTCTGGAGCAGGTCATTCTCGCGTCAAAGGCGCGGCTGGCGGCCAAGGCGGCGCGTGAGACGGTCCTGCGCAAGGGCGCGTTGGACGGGCTGACTCTGCCCGGAAAGCTGGCAGACTGCTCAAGCCGCGACGCTTCCGAGTCGGAGATTTTCATCGTTGAGGGCGACTCGGCGGGCGGTTCTTCCAAGGCGGGACGTGACCGCAGGACGCAGGCCATTCTTCCGCTCCGCGGAAAGATTCTGAACGTGGAGCGTGCGCGGATAGACAAGATGCTCGCGTCGCAGGAGGTCCGGAGCCTCATTATCGCGCTTGGCACGGCCATCGCCGATGAGTTTGATATCAGCAAGCTCCGGTACCACAAGGTCGTTATCATGACCGACGCGGACGTTGACGGCGCGCACATCCGGACCCTGCTGCTGACGCTTTTCTACCGGTACTTCCCGCAGCTCATCGACGGGGGACACATCTATGTGGCACAGCCGCCGCTGTACCGCGTTGCGAAGGGGTCCGCCGTGCGGTACGCCTATTCGGACCAGGAACGCGATGCGCTGGTCGCCGAGTTCGCCGGGACCGCCAAGGAGAAGGGCGGAGCCAAAAAGACCTCCAAGGCAAAGAAGGCGGCCGAGGGCTTCGAGGAAACGCCTTTGGACGGACAGCAAGAGCCCGAGCTGGCCGTGGAGGGCGAAGACGCCGCGAAGGTCAGCGGAGTATCCATACAGCGGTATAAGGGTCTGGGTGAGATGAACCCGGACCAGCTGTGGGAGACCACCATGAATCCGGAGAACCGGATGCTGTACCAGGTGACGGTCAAAGACGCCGAGGAGGCGAACCGGACGTTTGACGTGCTCATGGGCTCGGACGTCATGCCGCGCAAGAAGTTCATCCAGACGCACGCCCAGAGCGTCCAGAATCTCGATATTTGACGCCAGGCAAGGGTTTTGGTAGTATATCCGCACGCCTTCGGGCGTTTTATATAGCCTCCAAAGCATGACCGGAGTACTGCAATTCCTGAGGGAAGTGCGCGTGGAACTGGGCAAGGTCGCCTGGCCGACGCGCCGCCAACTCGTGAACTACACGCTGATTGTCCTGGGCGCATCCCTCGTGATGGCGGCCTTTTTGGGCGGATTGGACGCGTTGTTCGCGTTCATCCTCGGAATCATCGTGAACTGACGTCCATGCCGAAGCAGATTCAGACAACCGAGCGCCAGTGGTACGCCATTCACACGTATTCCGGATACGAGGATAACGTCGCCCGGAACCTCAAGCAGCGCATAGAGTCCCTGGGCTTTGAGGACAAGATTTTCAGTGTACTGGTACCCAAAGAGAAGAAAATCCGCATCAAGGGCGGAAAGCGCGAGGTTATCGAGGAGAAGATCTACCCGGGGTACGTCCTCGTGGAGATGCTGGTCAGCGATGATTCGTGGTACGTCGTCCGTAACACGCCGAACGTTACCGGATTCATCGGCGCCGGCACCGTTCCCACGCCGCTGGCCAAGGCGGAGGTGGATACGCTCATGGAGCGCATGGGCGTGCAGGAGCCGCAGTATCAGGTGGACGTGCAGGTCGGGGACCGCGTGAAGATTTCCGACGGCCCGTTCAAGGACTTTGACGGCACGGTCAGCGAGGTTGACCCCGAGCGTGGCCGCGTCAAAGTGCTGGTCACCATCTTCGGCCGTGAGACCCCCGTGGAGCTGGACTTTTTGCAGATGAAGAAGATATAACCCCACCATGGCAAAGAAAGTAAAAACCGTTCTGAAACTTCAGGTGACCGGCGCCCAGGTAACGGCGCAGCCTCCGGTCGGCACCATCCTTGGCCCCCAGGGCATCAACCTGCAGCAGTTCTGCCAGCAGGTGAACGAGGCGACCAAGGACAAGGCGGGCCAGGTCATTCCCGTAGAAATCACCATCTACGAGGACCGGTCGTTTGAATTCAAGCTCAAGACGCCTCCGGCGGCCTACCTTTTGCGCGTCGCCGCGGGCGTGGACAAGGGAAGCGGCGTGCCGAACAAGAACAAGGCGGGCAAAGTTTCCAAGGACCAGGTAAAGACCATCGCCGAACAGAAGATGGAAGACCTCAATGCCAACGACGTTGAGGGGGCGATGAAGATTGTTGAGGGTACCGCCCGCTCCATGGGGATTGATGTGAGTTAAGTGCGCGCGCCGCTCGGCAGGCACGGCTTCGCCTCAGTGCCGCCTCGCTCCGCTCAGGGACCGCCGTATTCGGCGGTCTTCTGCGTTATCGGCTCCGGTCCTCCCTCGCCGTACGTCAGTACGGCTCGGTTCGGTCCTCGCCTCTGCCTCGAATCCCATCCGAATACGGCGGTCCGTGGTAGTTCCCAGTGGCTTGAAGGACGGCATTATTTCTGTCAGGATGCTCCCCGTGAGTTTGATATCCTAAGGAGGTATGATGCCCAAATACGTCGGGCTCATTGCGGAGCTCCGGGGAGGCAAGGGGACCGTCGGCGATCTCGTCACCGAGCTGGCGGGTCCCCGGGCGACGGCCATCATGGGATTTTCGGATCCCATCAACGAATGTCTGGACGCTCTTGGCCTGCCGCGGACCCGCGAGAACCAGCAGACGTTCTCGACCTGGGCGCGCAAGGCGTTCGGCCAGGACGTTTTCTCCAATGCGCTCTACGAGCGGGCAATCCGTGCGACCGCGGACATCGTGGTTATCCACGGTATCCGGCGTCCGGCCGACGCGCCGATGCTCCGGAAGATTCCCGGTTTCTTTCTCTGCTCCATCCAGGCGCCCGCCGAACTCCGGTACCGGTGGATGGTGAGGCGCAACGAACGTCCCGGCGACGCCGAGAAGACGTACGAGCAGTTCCTCAAGGAGAACGACGCCGAACCCGAACAGCTGATCCGGACCATCGCGCAGGAAGCGGACGTGGTCATCATCAACGACGAGGATGACCCCTCGTTCGCGAAGCTCCGCATCCAGGTGCGTGAGCGCCTGCTGCCGCGGCTCATCTGAGTTCGGCGACCCCCCCCGCGAGGGGGTCTTCTCTTCTGTGGACAACCGCATTCTTGGGCATGCTATGATGGTCGCCCGATGGAGGTTCGCATGCGTGACCGTAAAGGAGTGTTCCTTGTTTTCGAAGGGCCCGAAGGGGCCGGCAAGACGACTATTGCCGAGTTGGCCGAGAAGGAGCTGAAGCGCCGCGGCGTGTCGGTCCTGCGCGTCCGCGAGCCGGGCGGTACGGCCGTCGGCGAGGCCATCAGGGCCATCCTGCTGGACAAGTCGTTCACCATGCCGCCGGAAACGGAGTTCTTCCTGTTCCAGGCGTCCCGTGCCGCGTTCATCCAGCAGTTGGTCCGTCCGGCGCTGGAAGACGGCACGGTGGTCGTCGCCGACCGGTTTGACCTGTCCACGATGGCGTATCAAATCGCCGGCAGGGGACTGCCCGAGCGCGTCTCCCGCGAGGCGATTGATATGGCCATCGGCGGCGAGCATCCGGACGGATACGTCATTCTCACCGTGGACCCCGATATCGGACGCCGGCGTCAGCAGAAGCAGGGCAAGAAGCCCGACCGCATTGAATCCGAGGCCCGCCGGTTCCACCGGCGCGTCCTTCACGGATACCGGCGTTTCGGACAGCTCCTGCCGGGCGCACATGTCATCGACACCAGCGAGATGACCGTGGAGCAGGTGCTTGCGGAGGTGATGGCGCACCTGGACGAAGAGTTCGGAGAGCTCGTGGGGGCCGCGTGAGGCGCGGCCCGACCCCTTACGCGCGATTGTCGTAAGGGGCTTTTCTTTGGTACATTGGCAGGGTCATGGCTGAATATATCCCGACTATCGGACTGGAAATCCACGCGGAACTGAAGACGCGGACGAAGATGTTCTGCGATTCCCTGAACGACCCGGACGAGAAGCGTCCGAATTTCAACGTCTGTCCGGTCTGCATGGGCCATCCCGGCACGCTTCCCGTCGCCAACATGGAGGCCATCCGCCAGCTTGTGCGGGTGGGTTTGGCGCTGGGCTGCTCCGTGGAGAAGGAATCTTTTTTTGAGCGCAAAAATTATTTCTATCCCGACCTGCCCAAGGGATACCAGATATCCCAATTCCAGAAGCCGTTCTGCCGCAACGGCGCTCTGAGCGTGAACGGCAAGGACGTACGCATTGAGCGCATCCATCTTGAAGAGGACGCCGGAAAGCTGGTGCATGCGGACGACGGGACGCTGGTGGACTTCAACCGCGCCGGTGTACCGTTGATGGAACTCGTCACGCACCCGGATCTGTCCGAACCCGAAGATGTGCGCGCGTTCGCGACGGAATTGCGCTTGCTTCTGCGGTACCTGCGGGCGTCGGACGCGGACATGGAAAAGGGCCAGATGCGGGTGGAGGTGAACCTGTCCGTGCGTCCCAAGGGCTCGCATGCGCTCGGCACGAAAGTGGAGGTCAAGAATATCAACTCCATCAGCGCGGCCGTGAAAGCGGCCGACTTTGAGATATCCCGGCAGTCGTCCGTCTTAAACGAAGGCGGTACGCTCGTGCAGGAGACGCGGGGATGGGACGAAGATTCCGGCGGAACGGTCAGCCAGCGGACCAAGGAGGGAAGCGCAGACTACCGGTACTTCCCGGAGCCCGATTTACCACCCGTCGTATTCACGGACGAACAGTTGGATGAATTGCGCGCCTCATTGCCCGAGTTGCCGTGGCAGAGGCGTGAACGGTTCGCCAAAGAATACGGCCTTCCGGCGGGCGACGTTGAGGTGCTCGTTGCATACAAGGAGCTCGGCGACTTTTTTGAGGAGGTTGTCTCCGAGCTTAAGGCCGAAGATGACCCGGTGACCGGAAAAGCGAAGAGCTTCGGCAAGCTGGCGAAGACGGCCGCGAACTGGCTCATCACGCACCTTCAGCCCAAGTTGCACGCGGCATCCGCCGTTCCGCAAGACACGAAGCTGACCGCCGAACGGTTCGCCGACTTCGTCGTGCGCGTGGAGTCGGGCGAGGTTTCCAGCACTAAGGCGCAGGAGCTCCTGCATCTGCTCTGGGAGACGGGGGACTCTGCCGAACACCTCATCAAGGAGCATGACTTGGCGCAGGTATCGGATGCGTCGGAGATGACACGGTTCGTCCAGGACGCCATCGCGCAGTCGGACAAAGTGGTCGCCGACTACAAGGCGGGCAAGGAGGCGGCACTGAAGGCGCTGGTCGGCAAGGTGATGGCGTTATCCAAGGGCAAAGCCAATCCGCAGCTTGCGGAGCAGTTGCTCCGCAAGGAGTTGGCGGGCTAACTCGCGTCGCTCGGTCGGCACGGCAAAGCCCTTGTGCTGCCTCGCTCCGCTCAGGGACCGCCGTATCCGGCGGTCTTCTGCGTTATCGGCTCCGGTCCTCCCTCGCCGTACGTCAGTACGGCTCAGTTCGGTCCTCACCGCTGCCTTGAATCCCATCCGGATACGGCGGTCCGCGGCTACACCACGAACTCTCTGACGAGCCTCTCGGCTTCTGAAGGAGACGCTATCCATCTGACGTCCGGATTTTTACGCCACCAGGTGAGCTGGCGCTTGGCGTAGGCGGTGATGTCTTTCAGGAGTCCGTCCCGCATCTGCGTGCGGGTGATTTTTTTCTGCAGGAAGCGGGCGACCCAGCGGTATTCCAGGCCGAACGACTCCAGACGCTTGTAGCTAAGGCCGCCGCGACTTGCGGTGAGCGAAGCCGAACCGTGCAGACGGCGGACTTCGGCGACCATGCCGGACTTCAGACGGGCATCAAGGCGCCGTTCAATGCGCCGCTTGAGCTCGGGGAAGGGGCGGGACACTCCCAGGTACAACGGCTCATACGGTGAGCCGTTGAATCTGCGGGGCACGGGCTTGCCCGTCGTCATGACGATTTCCAGGGCGCGGATGAGCCGCACGGGGTTGTGCCGGTCAATGGAGGCCGCCCGACGCGGGTCCAGTTTCTTCAGGCGTGCGTACAATTGTGCGGCCGTGAGCCCGGTCAGCCGTGCACGGAGTTTGGCGTCCGGCTTCACGTCGGGGATGCTCTGTCCGTACACGAGGGCGTCTATCCAGAAACCCGTCCCGCCGCAGACAATGGGGAGTTTTCCGCGCTTCAGGATGTCGGCGACGGCCAGCCGTGCGTCGCGCACGAACCGCGCCACCGAGTATTGCCGGGAGGGGGAAGCGACGTCCAACAGATGATGCCGAATCCCTTCCGAATAAAAATCCGCCTTCCTCCACTTTTCACTTTTCACTTTTAACTTTTCACTCGGAAAAGTCCGGTCCCGCCGGACTTTTCCGGTCCCGATATCCATTCCGCGGTACACCTGCCGGGAATCGGCGGAGACGATTTCGCCGTTGAATTTCCGCGCGAGCCGGATGGCCAGATCCGATTTTCCGGAGGCCGTCGGACCGGCGACCACAAGCACTCTTGGCTTGTGGTCGTCCCGAGCTTGCCGAGGGGCTTCAATATTCTGTTGTTTGTCTTTCCGCATTAGACGTGATATAATAGAGCATCAGCAACGCCGCGACAAGCGGCCTTTTCAATAGAGGTTGAGGGATGGCATCCCGGTGGTGGCTACGGTGGCCCACATGGGTCGCGGTGTTCTTCTTCTTCCTGAACGTGGACCTGGTGGTCATGCCGTTCGTCGCGACCGTCTGGGGATTCGACGGATGGCGCCTGTTCCTGGTTGCCGCGTTGGCGGCGACGACGGAAGTGGAGTACTGGCACTGGTACGCGGGCTGGCTTGCGCGGAACATCTCCGCGAGTCAGCCGGCAAAGCGCACGGTGAGCGACTTCAAGTACCACGGCATGGTCGGGAACGTGCAGGAGCTCTGGTGGAAGGCGCAGGACACGGCAATCGCGTTCCGGAACTGGTTCGTGATTCATGCGCGGCAGCAGATGGAAATCGATACGCCGCTCAAGCAGGGAATGCTGGACGGCGCCGTGGGCATCATCAGGCACACGCACGTGTACATGACCTATCCCATCATGATCGGTCTCGGTGCCGTCCCGTTCGGATGGGCGGTGGGCATCGTACTGAACCGCGTGCACAAGGTGCCGGGGGCGTTCCTGCTCCTGCTCGCCGTGAACGCGATGAAGACCTGGCTACTCGGCCTGGTGTACCTGTGGCTGCCGCTCTGGGCAAAGGCGCTCATCATCGTCACCATTGCCGGACTGGTCGCCTGGCGCATCCGCGGATTCGTCCGTGAGCACAAGGCGGAATAACGGAAAGGGCTCCCTCGCGGGAGCCCTGTTGTTTTTTATAACAGGGGATTGTCGCTTCGTATCCTCCGCACGAGCTCTTCTACCGGAACCGTGCCGACGTCTTCGCCGCCGTGCTTCCGTACCGCGAGCGCGTCGCTGTCTTTCTCCTTGTCGCCGACGACCGCCGCGTAGGGGATTTTGGCCGTTTCGGCCGCGCGGATTTTCTTGCCGACGCTCTCGTTGCTCTCGTCCAGCTCCGTCCGGATTCCGGCATCGCGCAGAAGCTCGGCCTTGATGCGGGCGGGGCCGAGGTGTTTGTCGCTCACGGGAATGACCCGGACCTGCACGGGAGCCAGCCACGCCGGGAACGCTCCGCCGAAATGCTCTATGGCGACCGCGAGGAACCGCTCAATGGAGCCCATGATTGCCGCGTGAATCATCACGATGCGTTCGCGTTCGCCCTTTTCGTTGATGCAGACGAGGTCAAACCGTTCGGGCATGTTCAGGTCCAGTTGGATGGTGGCGACCTGATGCTCGCGCCCGATGGCGTCCTTGCCCAGGAAGTCCAGCTTCGGGCCGTAGAACGCCGCTTCGCCGACGCCGAGCTCGGGCGTGATGCCCTTGGCGGTCAGCAATGCCTCAAGGATGCGCTCCGCGTCCTTCCACCCCGCCTCACTGCCCAGATATTTCTCCGGCGTCGCCGGGTCATGCACGGACAGACGTACGCGCAGCCGGAAGCCGAACGCGCCGTAGAACGCATGGATGATGTCCCAGATTTTCAGCGCCTCATCGTTCACCTGGTCCATGCGGCAGAACACGTGAGCGTCGTCCTGCGTGATGGAGCGCACGCGCGCAAGGCCGGCAAGTTCGCCGGACTGCTCGTCGCGGTAGACCATCGTCGTGTTCGCGTACCGCTGGGGCAGTTCGCGGTAGCTCCAGAGACGCCGTGCGTAAATCTGCGTGTGGTGCGGACAGTTCATCGGCTTCATCGCGAACTCGTGGTCCTCGCGGGTCGTGATGCGGAACAGGTCCTCCTTGAACTTCTCCCAATGGCCGCTGGTCACGTACAGATCCTTCTTCGTGATGTGGGGAATCTCCACCTTTTCATAGCCGTATTTCGCACGAAGACCCCAGACGAAATCGTCCAGAATGTTCCTGAGCACGGTGCCCTTGGGCGTCCAGAGCGGCAGGCCGGAGCCGACAAGGTCCGAGAACACGAACAGGTCCAGTTCGGGGCCGAGCTTCTTGTGGTCGCGCTTGGCCGCCTCCTGAAGCATCGTCAGATGCGCGGCGAGCTCCTCCTTGGTCGCGAACGCCAGGCCGTAGATGCGGGTCAGCTGGGACTTGGACTCGTCGCCGCGCCAGTACGCGCCCGCGAGCTTGTGCAGGGCGAATGACGAGGGGTCAATCTCCTTGGCCGGGTGCGCCAGATGCCCGCCCCGGCACAGGTCGGTGAATCCGCCGGACGTGTAGACCGTGATGGTTTCTCCTTTGGATTCCAGTTCGTTCACAAGTTCCAGCTTGAACGGGTTGCCCTTGTACAGTTTGCGCGCTTCATCGGCAGTCACCTCGCGGTGCGCGAACGATTCCCATGACGGCAGAAGCTTGCGCATCTCATCCTCAATCCGCGCCAAATCCGCCTCGCTGATGGGGGAGGGAAAGGCGAAATCATAATAGAAGCCGTGCTCAATGGCCGGTCCGATGGTCGGCTTGGCGTCGGGCCACAGCTTGGTGACCGCGGCGGCCAGAAGGTGCGCCAGTGAGTGCCTGAGGTGCTCCAGATGCTGGTCCATGCCAGCCAGAATAGCAGATAGGTTCGTCCATTTCCACGGATTACCGTTGAGCGTCTTTCGTGAAGGGTTTGGCGTGAACGAAGCCGACCCCGGAGGGTCGGCCACCATCACGCATCACGTTCAACCAACAACGCTCAACTCACGCCAGCACAGCGATTGGCTTCGCCGCGTCGCAGAGTATTTTGGTTTCTCCGTCCCGGTTGTTCACCTTGCCCTGCAGCACGACCAGGGTGTTCTCGGTCCACGCGTTGGGTGTCTTCTCCAGGATGCTCGGGAAGACGACGACTTCAATGCGCGAGGTGAGGTCCTCCACCTGGGAGAACAGCATCGGTTTGCCCGTCTTGGTGACGATGCGGCGGACGCTGGTGACGAGCCCGGCAATCTTCGTGGTCGTGCCTTCCACCGGTTTGACGTCCTTGATGGAGATGACTCTTTCCAGAGCCAGCCGTGCCTGATACCGGTTCAGCGGGTGCTCGGACACGTACAGGCCGATGAGTTCCTTCTCCCATTTGAGTTTGTCCCAGTCCGGCGCGGCGTCCGCAGCGGCCAGCTGCATGGGCGGCAGGGAAGCGGCGTCGTCTTCGCCGAAAAGACTGACCTGCCCCATACTGACGTTCTTCTGTTTCTCCCGCGCGTATGACAGCAGGGCCTCAAGGTTGTGCAGGAGGCGGTTGCGTTCACCCAGGGCGTCGCAGGCGCCGCACTTCACGAGCGACTCCATCGCCCGGCGGTTCATGGACGCGGTCTGGACGCGGGAAACCAGGTCCTCGGCGGAGGCGAATTTTCCACCGGCTTTGCGCTCTTCAATGATGGCGTGCACGACGTTCGCCCCGACGTTCTTGACTCCGGCGAGGCCGAACCGTATTGCGGGTTCCGCCGAGCCCGTTCCGGCCATGACCGCGAACCGCTCGCGGCTCGTATTGATGTCCGGCGGCAGGACGCGGATTCCCATGTCGCGCGCCTCGCGGATGAGGAACGCGACGCGCTCCACGTCGCCGGTCTCGGAGTTCATGAACGCCGCCATGAATTCCACCGGCCAGTTCGCCTTCAGGTAGGCCGTCTGGTACGCAATCATGGCGTAGCAGGCCGCGTGGCTCCGGTTGAACGCGTACCGGTTGAACGGTTCCACCAGTTCCCAGAACCGGTCGGCGATCCGCTTGGGCGTGCCGACCTTCACCGCGCCCTCCTTGAACTTTCCTTCCTGCTCGTCCAGCAGTTTCTTGATTTTCTTACCGACCGCTTTGCGCAGAACGTCCGCCTCGGCGAGGGTGAACCCCGCCAGTACCTGCACGGCCTGGATGAGCTGCTCCTGATACACCATGACGCCGTATGTGTTCTTCAGGACGGGTTCCAGCGTCGGATGCAGGTATTCCACCGGCTTGCGGCCGTGCTTGCGGTCCACGTAGTCGGGAATCAGGTCCATCGGTCCCGGGCGGTACAGTGCGACCATCGCGATGATATCCTCCACGTCGGTGGGCTTGAGTTCTTTGAGGTACCGCTTCATTCCCGAGGATTCCAATTGGAACACGCCGGTCGTCTGCGCTTTCTGGAACAGGTCGAACGTTTTGGCGTCGTCCAGGGGGATGTCGTCGATGTTCAGGTCCACGCCGTGGTGGTCGCGGATGAGGTTCAGCGTGTCCTCAATGATGGTCAGGTTCGCCAGTCCGAGGAAGTCCATCTTCAACAGGCCCAGGTCCTCCACCGCGTGCATTTCGTACTGGGTGATGATGTCGCCCTGGTCCGTGCCCTGTTGGAGCGGCAGGTATTCCGTCAGGGGCTTGGGCGTAATCACCACGGCGCACGCGTGCGTGGATGCATGGCGGACGACACCCTCCAGCCGCATTGCCGCGTCAATGAGCGCCTTGGCCTGCGCGTCGCCCTGGTACGCGATGCGTACGTCGGGCACGTTCCGGACGCACTGCGCCAGGTACCCCTCCTTCTGGCCCTGGTTCGGCGAGAAGGGGATGAGCTTGGCGATCTTGTCGCAGAATTCGTAGGAGTATCCCAGGGCGCGTCCGCTGTCGCGGATAGCCGCCCGCGCCGCCATCGTGCCGAACGTGATGATTTGCGCGACGTGGTCCTTGCCGTATTTGTCCGCCACGTACTGCAGGACCTCGTCCCGCCGCGCGTCGGCGAAATCCAGGTCGATGTCAGGCGGGCTGATACGCGCCGGATTCAGGAACCGCTCGAACAGCAGGTTGTACCGCAACGGGTCCACGTTCGTGATGTTCAGCAGGAAGGAGAGGAGCGAGCCCGCCGCGGAGCCGCGTCCCGGCCCGACGAAGATGCCGCGGGACTTCGCCCAGTTCACGAAGTCCTGAACGATGAGGAAGTAGGAGGAGAACCCTGTCTCCTTGATGACGCCGAGTTCGTATTCAAGCCGTTGGACGGCTGTGGCGTCCGGTTCGGGGCCGAACCGGCGCTTGAGTCCTTCGTACGCGAGGACCTTGAGGTAATCAAACGGCTCCGCGTAACCCTCGGGGAGCGGGAACGGCGGCAGGTGCGTGGTGTTCAGGTCAATGTTGACGGAGCACGCATCGGCGACGGCTGCCGTGTTCGCGAACGCCTCCTGCACGACGTCGTCGCCGAGCTGCGCGAACTTCTCCCGCATCTGCTCGCCGGAGAGGAACGAAAAGTCGTCGTGGTTCATGCTGAACCGTTCCTTGTCGTAGATGGTGTTGTTCGTCTGTACGGCCAGCAGGATGTCATGGGCGTGCCCGTCCTCTTTGCACGTGTAGTGCGAGTCCTGGGTCGCGACCATCGGGATGCCCAGTTCGCGGGCGAGGGTCACCAGTTTGGGCGTGACTTCGTTCTGTTCGGCGATATTCGGATGCTGCTGGAGCTCAATGAAATAATTGCCTTTGCCGAGAATGTTCTCGTACTCGCGCGCGATGCGCCGTGCGCGGTCCCAGTCGTTCGCCGCAAGGGCGCGCGACACCTCCCCGCCCAGGCATGCGGAGAGGCCGATGAGTCCGGCGGAGTGTTGGCGGAGCGCGTCCTTGTCGATGCGCGGCTTATAGTAGTAGCCCTCCAGGTGGGCGATGGTGACCAATTTCATCAGGTTCCGGTACCCCTCGTCGTTCTTGGCGAGGAGGACGAGGTGGAACCGTTTGTCGTCCTTGCCGGGCACCTTGCTGTGCCGCGAACCGTCCGTCACGTACATCTCGCATCCGATGATGGGCTTGATGCCCGCTTTCGTCGCCTTCTTATAGAACTCCACCGCGCCGTACAGCACGCCGTGGTCCGTTATGGCCAGCGCGTCCATGCCGTGCTTCTTGGCCTCGTCCACAAGCGCGTCAATCTTGGACAGGCCGTCCAGGAGGGAATAGTGGGAATGGGTGTGGAGGTGGACGAACTTCATCGCAGAATAAAAAGACCCGCCCGGCGTTCTTCAGTTTGCATCGGCGGGCGGAAGGTCATGGGGCCATTATAGGCTCCGTATTCTGGGGCTCAATTGTGGATATTTTTTTGGTACGGAAAAGGCCGTTTTCGGCTCTTGCGCGCCGTATTTTTCTATGCTATTGTACGCGCTCTATGGGTGTTCCACGCCATCACATGGCAAAGGGTAAGCAGCTCCGCCGCCGGAGCCATTTGGCGCTCAGGCCGTCGCGCCTGCTTGCCTGCACGAACTGCAAGAAAATGATCCGCCCGCACAAGGTGTGCCGGTACTGCGGCAGTTATAAGGGGCGCACGGTCGTGGACGTCGTCGGCCGGACCCTCGCAAAGCAGGAGCGCAAGAAGAAGCGCGCACAGGGTCAGGCATAGCGCCCGTGCTATACTGACGGTACGTAATCCTCCGGTTCCTTGGCTTCACGACACCTCGCACGTTCAATCGCAATGCAGTCCCTGTACGAATGGGACTTCAAAGGCCGCAAGGACGACCTGTTACCCGATATCCTGGAGCACAACATCAAGGAGTTCGGCGGCGGCCTGGAGGACCCGGAGTTCGTCATCAAGCTCGTGCAGGGCGTCATGGAGCATATCGCGGAGCTGGACGAACTCATCGTGCGCCTGGCGCCGCAGTGGCCGTTGGACCAGGTCGCGATGGTGGACCGCAACGTTCTGCGCCTCGGCCTGTTTGAGCTCCTCTGGGGCGACCGCGAAGCGGTGCCGCCCAAGGTCGCCATCAACGAGGCGATTGAGCTGGCGAAGGGGTTCGGCGGCGAATCGTCAGGCAGGTTCGTGAACGGCGTGCTCGGCACGATGTACAAGGAGATGGGTGAGCCGGGCAAGGACGACGCACCGCGCAAGAAGAAGGAAGACGGAGATGCGGAGGAAGAGGGGGAGCGGAAGGAGGAAGCGCCGGAAGAGGCGGCGGCGGAATAATTTCCAATTTTCAGTTTTCAGTTTTCAATTCCGCTCCGGGATTGATACTTGGAAAGTGAAAATTGGCATCGTACGACGATGGCCAATGACACGCTCGCGCTCCAGGAGCGCATCGGATACACCTTCACGGACGGCGAACTGCTCCGGCAGGCGCTGACGCACCGTTCGTACCTGAACGAAAACCCGACCTGGCCGGTCGGGCATAACGAGCGCCTGGAATTCCTCGGCGACGCCGTTTTGGAGCTGGTCGTCACCGAAGAGCTGTACGCCAAATTCCCGGACCGCCCGGAAGGGGAGATGACGAACTGGCGCGCCGCGCTCGTGAACGCCACGATGCTTTCGGGCATCACGTCGGATTTCGACCTGAACGCGCACATCCTGCTCTCGCGCGGCGAGGCGCGTGACACCGGACGGGCCCGGCAGTATATCCTGGCCAATGCCATGGAGGCGCTCATCGGCGCAATCTATCTGGACGGCGGGTATGAGGCGGCCAAGACGTTCATCCTGCGGTTCGTGATGGCGCGCCTGGACGAGGTGCTGACCAAGAAGCTCTACAAGGACGCCAAGTCGCTCTTGCAGGAGGAGGCGCAGGAGCGCCTGGGATTCACGCCGAACTACGAAGTACTCCGCGAATGGGGGCCGGACCACGCCCGTCAGTTCCGCATCGGCGTGTTTCTGGGCCCCGACATGGTCGGCGAGGGGGAGGGGTCGTCCAAGCAGGACGCCCAGCAGGTTGCCGCAGAAGCGGCGCTCAAGAACAAAGGCTGGGCCGGTAGATAGTGCCCGTGTACCGCGGAGCGCTCGCACGCGCGGGAGCGCGTGCGCGGCTCGCGCTCCGCTCAGGGACCGCCGTATTCGGCGGTC
>DASPGX010000028.1:0-74241 GCA_035620375.1 Minisyncoccota bacterium
CTCCGGCTCCCTGACTCCGTCCGCCTCCCCGGCAGGCACCTTCTACACCCTGGGCCAGATCTTCAACCCCCTTGCCTCCACCTCCTACGACTCGAGCTCCGTCGCCGCTGACGCCGACGGCTCCATCCTCCAGATTGTCCGCTACATCAACGACCAGCTGGGATGGGCCTCTGCCTCCAACAACGTCTATTCGCTTTCCAATAACGTGGGCATCGGGGACACCACGCCCGAAGCCAACTTCGAGGTATCCGGCACCGCCTCCATCTCCCAGCTCTATCTGGGCGGCTCCCTGGTCTCCTCCTTCGGCGTTTCCTCCGACTCCCTGGACTTCGACGAGTTCGTGGACGCGATGACGTTGGATGCGGATACGACGATTGCAAGCGGGGGGTTCGGCTTAGTCATCGGGACCGCAGCACCGGACGCGCTTATGTCCCTCGGCCGGAGCGTCGGTCCCCAGGGCTCCGCCGGTGCGACATCAGCGCGGGAACCTATCCTTGCCATCGCGAAGCGGTATACGACCGGAGCCGGGAAGGTTCCGCTCTACGTACAATCTATTTGGGATTCGCCGTCAGCAACGTCAGGCATCGCGGGTATTGAGGCGAACGCTCAAATTGCCTCAACGAGCGCTGTGAATATGACCGGTAGCATAACCTCCATTATCGGGCGTTCAGAGCAGATCGGGACAGGGACCGCGACCGAAATGACGGGTGTTCTGGGTGTTGGTGGTGTCCGAAGCGCCGGTACGATATATCGGGCCCAGGGCGTGACCGGAAGTACGACGCTTGCCACCGGAGGCACAATTCTTCGTGGGGCCGGACTGAAATCGTTTGCCACAACTCTGAGCGGCACGATGACCGATTCGTTCGGAATCTGGGCCGCGTCACCATCGTTCTTCGGTGGCACCATCACAAACCTGGTCGGCGTTGCTATAGACGGCATGAACCGCGGGACGAACAACATCTCAATCCTTATCGCGAGCACGTCGGCGCTGACGGTTCCGTCGGGCAATTACGCCATCTACAGCAGCGCCGAGCATAACAGTTTCTTTGCGGGCAACATCGGCATCGGGGTTACCGCGCCCCAGGCGAAGCTGGAGATCTCCGGCACGGCATCCGCGTCATTCTTCGCCGCTTCGGCGGGCTCTATCGGCTCGGTGAGTTATGGGTTTGGTTCCGGATTCACAGATATGGGACTCTTCCGCTCGGGGACGACTCTGGTCGCCCAGAACCGGGATGTAACGCCGGATGCGACCGGACGCTCACGCATTTCGCTGGGCGAAGAATTCTTCAATCTGAACGCCGTCCGGTCAGAAGACGCCACGCACTCGGCGACCCTCCAGTGCTTCGACGAGGGCGGCTCGTCGATGATTTGCGGCTTTGACGTAATCGACGGGGGCGGTACGGGTAGCGTCGATTTCCGCTCCACGCGAGCGGAATTCGGTACGAACGTCTCGGTGTCGGGAAATTTCGAGCTCACCGGCACGGTTGCATCCAATCTTACGCCGCGCACGGACAACACATTCTCTCTCGGCACCTCCGCCCTCCGCTGGGCGAATCTCTTCGCCGTGAACGCCAGCGTATCGAGCAACCTTGAGGTTTCGGGAGTCGCGAGCATCTCTCAGCTCTTCGTGAACGGCGTGCAGGTTACCGGCGGAGCGGGCGTGACGTCCGACTCGCTGGACTTCGACGAGTTCGTGGATTCCATGACGCTGGATGCGGATACAAGCATCGCGAGCGGGGGGTTTGTGCTGAATTTCAATACGCCGATGACGTTCGGGCCGGCGGCGAATAATTTCAATGTGCATTTCTATGAAGATTCCGGGTATTCCGTCTTCGCGCTCGGCGGCACCGTGAGCTACGGGGAGACCCTCGGCATCATTGATGCGTCCGAACGTGCAAGCAACGGCTACGGATTCTGGTCGGCGTATACGCTGCCCGTGAACAGAGACCATATCGTTTTTGCGCTTTCTCCGACCCCCGGCGCGCTCAATGGCAGCGATGCGGTGCGTTTACTTGATATCACGGTGAACGGCACCACGCTTTCCACGGGAACGGGAAACACGCGTACGGGAATCCGCCTGAACGGTCCTACGTCCAACCCGGGCTCGGCGGTTACCACATTCACCGGCATTGATATCAATAACCTCTTTGATAAATCTATCGTTGCGGCGAGTCCGGCCGAATTCAATACGCGCGTATCCGTTTCCAGCAATTTTGAAGTCGGCGGAACCGCGTCGGTCTCCGGAGTTCTGTATGCCAACGGCGGGTGTGTCGGTTGCGGAGGAGGCGTCGGTTCCGACTCCCTGGACTTCGACGAGTTTGAGGACTCTCTGGTCCTGGACGCGAACCTGACCGTGGCGTCGGCCGGATTTACGGTGAACTGGGAGCCCTATTTCATCAGCCACCTACTTCCGAACGCCGACGACACCTATGACTTGGGCGATTCCACGCACCGCTGGAGGGACATCTATGCCGGGCCGGGCACTCTCCGTCTGGGCGCATCCGGCGATGAAGGCTGTTTCCGCTACAACACGACGTCCAATGAGCTGGAATTCTCCGACGACTGCTCAACGTACAGCGCATTCACCGCGGATACTGCGGGCGGATGGACGGACGACGGCACGCATGTGCGCCTGACGACTTCCAGCGACAACGTGGGCATCGGCACAACGACGTCGCTCGCCAAGCTGACGGTCAAAGGGGGCGCATCCGATATCTTGATGAACGTCTCCGATTCATCGGCCGCCAGGGCGTTGGTCATTCAGGCGAACCGTTCCATCGTATTCGGGGGCGGTATTGCGGCGGCGGACACGTTCCACCAGTTCAACACGGACGCAACGAACGAAAATCCGAACCGTACGGAAATCAGCGCGCTGGACGACCTGTTCATCTCGGGCGACCTGGAGATTGACGGCATTATTGATATCTCCGGCGATGCGTCCATTTCGGGCGATATTGAGATGTCCACGAACGGAACATTGTTTATCCTTCCCTCGCTGTTCGGTACGGCGGATATTGATACGCCCACCCTCACCTTCAATAACGACCGCGATACCGGTATTGCTCACGAGGGCTCGAATGCTCCGAACAAGCTGTTCTTCGTGACCGCGGGTAACGCGAGCGTCATGATTGATGGGAGCGGAAATCTGGTGCTTGATGAGAACCTGGTCTTCGGTTCAACCGGCGCTGCGAAGCTGGACGTAGAGGGTAACGCCGGTGCGAATCTCATCGTGAATTTTGCCTCCAGTTCGGGCGCGCGCGCATTTCTTATCGGTCCGAACCGGGCAATGGTTGCGGGTGGGGGTGCGTACGCGGCCGCGGACGATTTCCATCAGTTCAACACGGATTCCGGCAACAATAACCCGAACCGTTCGGAAATCGGCGGATTAGACGACCTGTTCATCTCGGGCGACCTGGAGCTTGACGGTATCATTGATATTGCGGGTGACGCATCGGTATCGGGCGATATAGAGATGCAGACCAATGCGACGTACCTGATTCTCCCGTCCCTTGTCAGCTCGGCCGAAATTGATACGCCCCTGATGACGTTCAATAATGACCGCGACACGGGCATCGCGCACGAGGGCACGAATGCGCCGAACAAGCTGTTCTTCGTGACCGCGGGTAACGCGAGTGTCATGATTGATGGGAGCGGAAATCTCGTTTTGGACGAGAATATGGTGTTCAGCACGGCGGGAGCCGCAAAACTGGATGTGGAAGGCAATGCCGGCGCGAATCTTATCGTGAATTTCGCCTCCAGCTCCGCGGCGCGTGCGTTCCTTATCGGACCGAACCGGGCGGTGACAATCGGTGGTGCGGCGTACAACGCTGCAGACGATTTCAACCAGATTAACGACGATGCCACGAACAATAATCCCGGCAGGGCGGAAATCGATTCCATTACCGACCTGTTTATCGCGGACGACGTCGAGATCGACGGCATTTTGGACGTCGGCGGCGCCGCATCCATTTCGGGCCAACTGGAAGTCGGCACGACATTTAACCGGGAAACCCTGAAGGTGAAGGGCAATAACGGCACGAACGTTTCAACGGCGAATATCACGTTCGTTGACGACCCGGATACCGGGTTTGCGAACCTCAGTCAGAACGGCGGCCCGGACAAGATATTCGTGGTGAACGGTGGCTCCGCCAATGCCGTCTTTGATGACGACGGAGACCTGCTTCTGCGTGACGGCCTGGCGTGGAACACGTCCGACGGCGATGCGAAACTTCACGTCATCAGTGCGGGGAGCGAGAATATTTTCATTGCGGCATCCACTTCGGCGTCAACGTTTACCCTTACGAAGTACGGCGTATTTGTCCTCGGCGATGCAACATTCAACGCGAACCTGGAAACGTTCAACCAGTTTAATGACGAAACGACGAACACGAACCCTGGCCGCAGTGAAATCACCGATGAAGAGGATCTGTTCATCGCCGGAGACCTGGAGATTGACGGGATACTGGATATTGGGGGATTCGCATCGATTTCCGGCGACCTGGAGGTCGGTACAAGTAATGAGTTCTTTGTGGACGTCTCGGCGAACAACGTCGGCATCAATACCAGTGCGCCGACGGCCACGCTGCACGTCAGCAACCTGACGGCATCCCAGGACATCGTGAATATTTACGACAACACGACCGAGGTATTCAGTATTCTGGACGGCGGTAATGTCGGGGTGAACGTGACCGATCCGGTTGCCCGGTTCGCGGTGAGCAACGGTGCGGGTGCGCAGGACATATTCAACCTTTTTGACAACACGACCGAGGTCATGACGGTTCTGAACGGAGGAAATGTCGGTATCGGCGCCACCGGACCGGAAATGCTGCTGGAGGTGGGCGGGAACATCCTGGCCTCCAATTCGGGCAATATCTATATCGGAACCGGATTGTTCCAGGTCAGCGGCGTGACGGCTGCGGCGTACAACCGTTTCGGGACCGGCACTACCGGTCATGCGTTGTCCGGCCAGAGCGACGTACTGGTGAGCGATGACCTTGAAGTGGATGGTGTTCTGTTCGCCGACGGCGGCGCGACCATGGGCGGGACACTGAACCTGAACAGCAACAACATCACGAACGGCGGCACGATTACCGGTACGACCATCACCGGAACAAGCTTCTCGGGCGGGTCATTCAGCGGTTCCAGCCTCTCGGTCAGCGGCGGCGTGAGCGGTGCGGGAGCGTCGTTCTCCGGAAACATTGAGGTCGCGGGCATCGCCAAACTATCCGCCGGTTCGGCGGGTGCCCCCTCGTATACCTTTACCAGTCAGACGAATACGGGAATGTTCCGCAGCGGCACCAGCGTCGGCATCTCCGCCGCGGGAACCCAAATCGGCCTCTTCAGCACGGCCGGGCTTACCGTAACTGGGACCATAGAGGCAAGCGGCGGTTTTATCGACAACGGCAACGCCGGCATCGACACGGACTGTGCGGCCAATGAATTCCTCGGCAACCAGACCACCTCGGGCGGCATCGTGACCGCCGGCTCCTGTGAGACGGACGACGTGGACTATGCCGAGCGCTTCTACGCGGGCGAATCCGGCATCGCTCCCGGTGACGTCATCGTCGCCGACCCGCGCGGCGCCGTTGATATCGGCGTCCCCGGCGCCGACTACAACCAGGCGGTCGTCCGCAGCACCACAGCCTACCAGGGCTCCACCATCGGCATCATCTCCACCATGCCCGGACTCATCATCGGCGCCAAAGGCACGGCGGAGCATCCCACCGTGGAAGTCGCCCTCGCCGGCCGCGTCCCCGTGAAGGTCAACGACCAGAACGGCCCCGTATCCGTGGGAGACATGCTCACCAGCTCCGATGAGCCCGGCATCGCCATGCGCGCCAACCGCGCCGGCATGGTCGTCGGTACCGCCCTGACCGAACCCTACGCCTCCGGCTCCCAGCAGTATGTCATCGCCTTCGTGAACCCGCAGTTCTGGATGCCCACCGTCGGCGAAACCGACGACCTCTTCCCGACGGCCGAGGAAGCGGGACTGTTTGAGCGGTTTGTGGGGTATCTGCGGGAACTGCTGGATATCACGCTGGAGAAAGGACTGATTGCGACCATCAAGGGAGTGTTCACCGAGGTCGTGACCGAGCGGCTCTGTCTGGAGGATGTATGTATCACCAAGGACGAGCTGCGCGGCCTCCTGGATTCCGGCGGAATCGTCCCCGTGGACGGGTCCGGCGGACAACCGTCAGATGAGCCGGAAGACGAACAGGACGGGAGTGCGGATGGCGGGGCATCAGGAGGCGATACCTCAGACGGGCAGGATGAAGGGGAAGAGGTTACGGAAACCGTCGATGACGCCGGAACGGACGACGATGAGAATACTGCCGACGATTCAGGCAATCAGTCCGCGGATGAGACGTCGGAAACCGAAGGCGGTGATGCCGGGGAGGGAGCGTCGGCAGATACAGCGGAAGACAGTTCTGCAGGGGAGACCGGTGACAGCGGAACGGAGGCCGGTCCCGATTCCGGGTCATCGTCATCGGGCGAAAGTGGTGATACGGAGTAAAAATATGTCCGAGAGCGGCGCTGGAAGCCCCAATATAACGATTTTTCCGAATGTCTGACGAAAAAGACCCGTTCTGAGCGTGTGAGCGATATTGGAGGGATGACTTTTTCCACAGCTGTGGAAAAAGTCGGTTGGCGTTCGTCCGAAGCGGTTGGTATGCTTTCGCCAACGTAATATTTGCCGGGATTTTCGGAGGGACCGGCGTCTGAAGCTCACATGAAAGTCGTATCAAAATTGCTTGCGGGTCTGATTCTTGTCGCGGCCATCGCCGGAGGCGGCTGGTATTTCTTCAATAAGGGTAAGCAGGAGTTCGTCATCAAGCCGGGTGAGAAACTTTCCGAGGAGCAGGTGTCGCGGCTGGTCCAGCGCGTCGGACGGTTCCTCGTGCTTCCGGACAACGAGGAGCCCTCGGTCGCGGCCATCGTTGACGCCGCCGCGCTCGCCGAACGCCAGTCGTTCTACCAAGGCGCAAAGGACGGCGATATTCTTCTGGTCTACTCCAACAAAGCCATCATCTATGACGCGGTTGAAGATAAACTGGTGAATGTCGGACCCATCGTGCGCACGGACGAGCCGGTTGCGCCGGTCGCCAGCGGAAGCGGAACTCCGCTGCCGGAGGCAAGCGCGACGCCTGCTCCCGAGCCGACCGAGCCCGTCACTATTGAAGTCCGCAACGGCACGACGACCGCCGGCCTCGCCGGAGCGATGCGCGACGAGCTGAAGAAGAACGAGCTGTTCAACGTGACCTCCGTCGGCGACGCGACGGGCAGTTACACGGAAACGTTCATCGTTGACCTGACAGGCGGCAAGAAGTTCGCGACCGTCCAGGCGCTGCAGCAGGAGCTGAAGACCGCGAAGCTGGTGACGGCGCTTCCTCAGGGCGAGCGCTCCACGACGGCAGAAGTTCTCGTTCTTATCGGGAAGTAGCCGCCCCGAAAGCCCTCCTATATACTGAACGGCTCATCATATGAGCCGTTCAGTATATAGGTACGGTGAATTCTAAAGTTATCTACATACCACTTGCGGAGGGTATGCTATCATCCAAGTGCAACCTGGTAACGCAAAAGCGCTTGTGAACCAAGCGTTTTTGCGTTTTAATGAGGAAACGATGGAGCGCTCGTACGACCCTTCTTCCCTTGAGAAGAAGTGGCACGAACAGTGGCAGGACGCCGGACTCTACAGGACTCCCGATTCCGAAAAGGAGCGGGAGAATTTCATGTTGCTGACGGAATTTCCGTATCCGTCGGGCAATCTCCATATCGGACACTGGTACGCCTTCGCGTTGCCGGACATGCTCGCGCGGTATTTGCGCATGACCGGCAGGAACGTCCTGTATCCCATCGGCTTTGACGCGTTCGGATTGCCGGCCGAGAACGCCGCCATCCAGCGCGGCGTTCATCCGGAGGCGTGGACCCGGGAAAATATCGCGACCATGACGGAGCAGCTCCGCTCCATGGGGGCGTCGTTCGACTGGTCGCGGGCGGTTTCCACCATTGACCCGGCATATTACCGGTGGACGCAGTGGATGTTCCTCCGCTTTTTTGAAAAGGGCCTTGCCTACAGGGCACGGACGACGGTCAACTGGTGTCCGAAAGACAAAACTGTCCTTGCCAATGAGCAGGTCGTCGACGGCGCCTGTGACCGGTGCGGCACGGCGGTTCAGCAGCAGGAGCGCGAACAGTGGATGCTCAAGACGACGGCGTACGCGGCTGAATTGGCTTCGGACCTTCAGGGGCTGGATTATCCCGAATCCACCAAAGCCGCCCAGCGGAACTGGATAGGGCCGAGCGAGGGCGCGGAAATCATTTTCCGGCTCAATGTACCGGGCCAGGACGACGGAAAGCACAGCGTGGCCGTCTTCACGACGCGGCCCGACACGCTGTTCGGCTGTACCTACCTTGCGGTTTCTCCCGAGCTGGCGAAGAAGTGGATGGACGTCGGGTGGGAAGCCCCGGACGCGGTCCGGGCGTACGTGGACGATGCGTTATCGCGGCGCGAGCTGGAACGCCTTGAGCGGGAAAAGACGGGCGTGGACAGCGGAGTAGCCGCCATCAACCCCGTTAACGGCGGGAAGGTGCCGGTCTGGGTTGCTGATTACGTGTTGGGCTCCTACGGTACCGGCGCCATCATGGCCGTTCCGGCGCACGACGAACGCGATTTTGAGTTCGCGGAGAAATTCGGCCTGCCCGTACGACAGGTAATCGAACCGGCCGGAGGAGACGATTCGTCCGGGGGCTCCGTCTATGCCGGAGAAGGCGTGCTTACGAACTCTGGGCCGTATGACGGTTTGGATTCCGCGCAGGCGCGAACGAAGATTACCGCAGAACTCGCTTCCAAGGGTCACGGTTCAGCCCGCACGACATACCGTCTCCGCGATTGGATATTGTCCCGTCAGCGCTACTGGGGGTGTCCGATTCCGCTCATTTCGTGCAAGGAGTGCGGATTTGTCCCTGTTCCCGACGAACAGCTGCCCGTCGAACTTCCTCCGCTGGACGACTTCAGGCCCGCCGATGACGGACGCTCTCCGCTCGCCAAGGCCGCGGGGTGGGTGAAAGCCGCATGTCCGAAGTGCGGCGGAGACGCCGAGCGTGAAACCGATACGATGGATACCTTCGTGGATTCCTCGTGGTACTTCCTCCGGTACGCCGACCCGGACAATGGCGGACGGTTCGCCGGTGAGGATAAAATCGGGGCATGGCTTCCCGTGCCGATGTACGTCGGCGGAGCGGAACACAATACGATGCACCTGCTGTATTCGCGGTTCTGGACGCGTGCGCTGAACGGCCTGGGCCTGGTGCCGTTCGCCGAGCCGTACCTGGCGCGGAGGAACCACGGCGTAATCCTCGGTCCGGACGGGCAGAAGATGTCCAAGTCGCGCGGGAACGTTATCGACCCCGACGAGCAGGTGGCCAAGTACGGCGCGGACACGGTGCGTATGTACCTGGCGTTCATGGCGCCGTACGAGCAGGGCGGACCGTGGGATCCCAAGGGCATCACCGGGGTGCACCGGTTCCTCAAGCGCTTCTGGGCGTTCGTCCATGACCGCTGGGAAAGCGCGGACGGAGCGGACAGCGAAGATGCCGCAAAGGCGGTTCACCGGGCGAACCGGGACATCGGCGACGATTTGGCGAACCTCCGCTTTAATACGGCGGTTTCTTCGGCGATGATAATGCTCAATGCGCTTGAGACGGAAACAAAAGTCTCGCGGGACCTTCTCCGCCGGATGGTGCGCATCCTCGCGCCGATGGCCCCGCATATGGCCGAGGAACTCTGGCGTGGGACGCTCGGCGAACATGAGTCGGTCCACGTACAGAAATGGCCGGAGCCCGAGGAGGACATTCTGCGGGAGGACGAGTACGAACTGCCGGTTCAGGTGAACGGGAAACTGCGGGGGAGAATCGTCGTCGGACGCACCGATGACGAACGGACGGCGGTCGCGAAAGCGCTGCAATCCCCTGATATTTTGCGGATTATCGGGGAGCAGTCCCCGAAAAAGACCGTATTTGTCGCCGGACGGATGCTCAATATCCTTGTGGATGAGAGCCATTGACACGGCCCCGCATGAGTTGCTATAATAATAGGTAGCGGTCGTACGACATCTAATCTGTCCGCCGATGGCGGAGCGTGCCACAGGGCATGCACCGGCCGCCGGCAGACCTTCCGAAATGGAGGACAATGACCGGCAGTTCGTAGAATACGTAATCAAGTCCATCGTGACGCATCCGGACGACGTGAAAGTCGACCGGACCGTGGACGAACTCGGCGTCCTGCTGACCGTGAAGGTGCACCGGGACGACATGGGTCTGCTCATCGGCCGCAGCGGCGCGACGGCGAAGTCCATCCGCACGCTGGCCCGCATCGTGGGCATGCGCAACAACTCGCGCGTGAACATGAGGATTGAGGAGCCCGAAGGCGGACGCATGGAAAAGCCCGTCGGTTCCGGCAGCGTCCTGACCGAGGACGGCAAGAGCAAGGACATCGCGGACGTCTTGGGTGATTTGCAGTAATCGCTTCACGAAAGCACCGCCCGCCTGAGTGAGGCGGGCTTTCGTTCAGCTCCGGGATTGGCTATTTCACCCGGTACCGTCGTTGCCGCTGCGCGCTTCGCGAGACGTACGTTGAGTACGCCTCGCTCCAGTGCTCGCTCTGCGCCTCGGTCTCGGGCGAAATATCTCAATCCGTGGTAGAACCACTACGGAGGCACAAACTATGCTGAAGTTTGAGATTATCACCATCTTTCCGGACATATTCACGGGATTTCTACAGGAGTCCCTGATTTCCAAGGCGCAGAAGAAGCGTCTGATTTCCATTCGCACGCATTACCTGCGTAAATGGACCACCGACCGTCATCAGACCGTGGACGGCAAGCCCTACGGCGGGGGTCCGGGTCTGGTGATGAAGGTGGAGCCGCTCTATAAGGCCGTGCGTGACATCACGAAGCGGAAGACCGGGAAGACCCGCGTCGTTCTGTTTTCGCCGCGCGGAAAGCAACTGGACCAGAAAACGGTCCGGCGTTGGGCGAAGCTGGACCGTCTGGTGTTCATCTGCGGGCGCTACGAGGGCGTGGACGAGCGGGTCGCCGACCATGTCGCCGACGAGGTCGTCTCCGTCGGGCCGTACGTGCTCAACGGCGGCGAGGTCGCGGCGATGGCCGCGATAGAGGCGGTATCACGGCTGGTTCCCGGATTCATGCATGATGAAGACAGCCAGACCAAGGAGGATCACCCGCAGTTCACCAAGCCGGAAGTGTTCAGCCCGGAGTCCGGAGTGCGGTGGCGCGTCCCCAAGGTTCTGCTCTCGGGCAACCACGCGGAAATCGCCCGGTGGCGGCAAAAGCGTCTCAAAAAGAACTGATTCCGTGTGCATAGCGGCATCCGGGGGTCTGGTATACTGACAGTATGGTATCGGACGCCCACCACCGTTTCGCCGCGCTCGTTTCGGGCTCTGCGCTTTCCGACGACGACAAGTCGGCGTGGCTGGATTTCGCCGACATGCTCGGCGGAAGCGACGTTGCGGCACTGCTTGAGCGCGCGGAAAGCGCGCCCGGCGCCCTGAAGGAGATGAACGATGAGCTGAAACTGAAGCAGGAATATATCCGGACGGGCGACTCCGCGGTTCTGGAGCGGATGTCCGGCCAATCCCATGCCGAATAAGAGCGAACAACCGCAGGCGGTCCCGCAAACTGAATCCGTTGCTCCGGCGCGCGCGCGGGAGCGTGAAGAGAATCTCGAGCGGGCGGCTTCACGTACCGGCGAACTGGTGACCGCCGATATTAAAGCCGCTGACGAGGTGCCGGTCCGCCGCCGGGGTAACCGTCTCCGTTCCGCGGTTCTGCTGACGACAATGGCCGTCACCGGGTTCATCTCTGAGACGATGGGAGTGAAGCCTGCGGAGGCCGGACAGGGCCACGGGCGGGAAACGGCGCGTGAGCTGATGTGGGAAGGGAGCTATTTCGCAAACCAGATAGTGGACCGGAATCTGTATGACTCCATCATGCGGATTCAGAACGCCCAGGAGCGCATGCGGCAGATTGAGTACCAGCTGCAGGACGCCCAGCGCCAGCGGAGCGAGAACGCCGGCGAACTCGGGCGGATAAACAGCGAGCTTGCCGGTCACATGAATACGCTTGCCGCAAAACCGGGCTACCTTGAATACGCGACCCAGCACGAGCGGTACCTGACCCTCGGGCACATGCGGACTGAACTTGCCACGGCGCTGTACGGCGGCAATGCGCTGGGGGCCATGGCCGCCATTCAGCAGCGCGTGAAGGAGATTGATGACGAGCGGGCTGCAATCAGCAGGCAGCTGAAAAAGATTGCCGCGCAGCATTCCATCGACGAGCATCAGAACCAGCCGTGGGAGCTGGTGGAGCATATGAATCTGGTCAACGAGCAGTACCGGCGGATTTCCGAGCAGATGCGGCTGACGAAGGCGATGGAGCTGTGGACGGTGGAACTCCAGGGGGCGTCCGGAGCATTGTCCGATGCCGAGAGTTCACGCCGGAGGAATGAACTTCTCCGGGCGGGAATTCAGGTCGGGACCACGGTCCTGGACACGATTTTGCGGCCCCGGTAGGCCCGTTTTCCGGGCTATTGACGGTTTCTGGGATGCCGAGTATACTGGCGGCACTCCTATGAGGGATGTCATAGAAGCATAAAAACCACCCTATTCTGCGGTACACCCGCGTTTGCCCCCATCCGGAGGCAAACGCGGTTGTATTGTGAGGTCACCGAAGGTGACCGAAACCCCGAGCATCGTCGAGGGGTGCTCTACAGCCGGGGACCTTGTCAATTTGATATAGCCAATCAGTTCCATTCCTATTAAGAGAGTTTGATCCTGGCTCAGGATGAACGCTGGCGGCGTGGATAAGGCATGCAAGTCGAACGGAACCTTTTTTGAAGGAGTTGAGATTACATCAAGGCGACGGATGAAAAGGTTTAGTGGCGAACGAGTTAGTAACACCTTAGTACGTACCCGGAAGTCGGGCACAACGGGTCGAAAGATCCGCTAATTCCCGATGGTACAGCAATGTTAAAGTCGCAAGACGCTTCCGGAGCGGCTTAGGTCCTATCAGCTTGTTGGCGGGGTAACGGCCCACCAAGGCTATGACGGGTAGGGGGTGTGAGAGCATGACCCTCAACGACGAAACTGAGAAACGGTTCGTACACCTACGGGTGGCAGCAGTCGAGAATATTCGACAATGGGCGAAAGCCTGATCGAGCGACGCCGCGTGCGGGATGAAGGCCTTCGGGTCGTAAACCGCTTTTGCGTGGGAAGAACTTTGACGGTACCACGAGAATAAGGGGTTGCTAACTCTGTGCCAGCAGCAGCGGTAATACAGAGACCCCGAGCGTTATCCGGAATTACTGGGCGTAAAGGGCGAGTAGCTGGTCGTGTTAGTCTGATGTTAAATGGCAGGGCCCAACTCTGTCGCCGCATCGGAAACGGCACGGCTCGAGCGGATGAGAGGTAGGCGGAACGTGTAGTGTAGGGGTGAAATCCACTGATATTACACGGAACACCAAAAGCGAAGGCAGCCTACTAGCGTCTTGCTGACAGTGAATCGCGAAAGCGTGGGGATCAAAAAGGATTAGATACCCTTGTAGTCCACGCCCTAAACGTTGCCAACTAGCTATCGGGAGCATCGACCCTTCCGGTGGCGAAGCTAACGCGTTAAGTTGGCCGCCTGGGAAGTACGAGCGCAAGCTTAAAACTCAAAGGAATAGGCGGGAACTCGCACAAGCAGTGGATCATGTGGTTCAATTCGACTCTAACCGAGGAACCTCACCAAGGCTTGAAATCCAGCTGCACGCTCCGGAAACGGAGAAGCCTTCGAGGGTGCTGGACAGGTGCTGCACGGCTGTCGTCAGCTCGTCACGTGAGTGGTCTCCTTAAGTGGCTTAACGAGCGCAACCCCTACGGTGTGTTATACGTGTCATGCCGGACTGCTCCGGTAACGGAGAGGAAGGTGGGGATGACGTCAAGTCAGCGTGGCCCTCTGATGCCTTGGGCTACACACATGATACAATGGGCGTTACAACGGGTTGCCAAACCGCAAGGTGGAGCTAATCCCATCAAAGGCGCCCCCAGTTCGGATTGGAGGCTGCAACTTGCCTCCATGAAGTTGGAATTGCTAGTAATCGCGGATCAGCATGCCGCGGTGAATACGTTCTCGAGTTTTGCACTCACTGCCCGTCAACTCAAGGGAGCCGGGAATACCTGAAGACCCATATTTACACGGGGGACACGGTAGGCTCGGTAACAGGGAGTAAGTCGTAACAAGGCAAGGCTAGCGGAAGCTGGTCTTGGATCACCTCCTTTCTATTCAAGCTTTCCCTCTCCGGAGGGGAACGGATAGAAGGTAAATGTCGATGTAGGATATGCGCTGGCTTCTCAGCAATGGGAAGCGGGCTTAACCGCCACGGCGCATGAACTACGGCGGGTCCGACGCATAAATCGGAGGCCTTATACCGGTTCGGCCAAAAACACCGGTGGTGGACGATTGGCTATATCAAATATGCAAGGCCCTTCCTGCCGTAAGGCAGACACAACACCCGCCGTATGGCGGGTGTTGTGGTAAAATAAGGCATGCAGCCGGAACTGCCGACGTATCTTCCGGACATCGGGGCGGCCGGCCTGGGCCTGCCTCTGCGGCTTTCGGCTTCCTCCGAACTTATCGTGCTCGCATTCGCCCTTACGGTCGTATTCTGGGGGGTCATGGCGGCCATTTTCATATACCATTGGCGGCGGTTCCCGTTTGACCGCGAGCGTCTCGTGTTCGGTGAGCGCCTGTTCTTCTCGGTGTCGGCCGCCGCGATACTCGTCGCGCTCGGCGGCGTGCTCACGCTGTAGCCATGTATATACCCCTTGAACAAGGCGAGCGCGTCGTCATAAAAGTTCACCGGCACTGGTTCTTTCTGGCCACTCACGCGCTGCTTATCGTGCTGGTTCTTGTGCTCCCGTTCGCGGCGTACCGTTCGCTTATCGCGTACGGCGCGCTGGCTCCCGGGGGCGTTTCCGCCGGGGCGGCGTGGACCCTCGGTGCGCTGTGGTTCCTCGTCGGGTGGACGTTGTATTTCAAATTCTGGACCCTGTATTGGCTGGACATCTGGGTTGTCACGGACCGGCGGCTTATAGATATTGATTACCGGCACCTCTTTGACCGGGACATCGCCATCCTGCGTCTGGATAAGATTCAGGACGTGCAGGTCCGCGTGACGGGGGTTCTCGGAAATCTCCTGAAGTTCGGCGCGGTTTCGGTTCAGACCGCGGGGGAGTCGCGGGAGTTCGTCATTGACCAGATTGCCGAGCCCGAGGCGCTCCGTGACGCAATCGTGAAGGGGTCCGGCGCATCATCGCGGGTATCGGGATAGAAAAAAAGCGGCCGCCATGGGGCGACCGCCTCGCGTCTCACCTTCAGCCGAGGTCAGCACGGATGTTTATCCAGCGTCCGACCTCTGTCAGGTACTCTTTCCGCCGGTCGGCATTCAGTGCCTTCTCGGGCGTCAGAACGCCGTTCAGGGTTCTGCCCTGCGCCTGCATGCGGGCGAGTGCTGCGGCGGAAAATCCGGTCGTCCGTTCCATGGCCGAGAGACCTGATCTCGGGTCAAAGCGGTCCAGGAGACGGTAGGAGAGGTATTCGCCGGAAAGCGTCTCCGCGGTAACCCGCATGAACGCCACGTCAGGATGTGCGTGGTCGGTGCGGGGCAGACGTTCGATGACCTCGCGGAACTGTTCGCGTGAGAGGCCCTGGAACGTGTCCACGAATCCGGGCCAACGCAGCGTAAGCTCGTCAAACCGGTAGACGCCCTGCGCTGCGAAGTTCCACGGTGCCACTGACGCTCCCGATGAGGAGAACGCCTCCACCGACATGAACTGCGGACAGACGTCGGTCAGTTCCTGCAGCGGAAACCGGTGGATGACGTCAAACGGATTGATTTCCACGACCTTCCGGTCGCGCACGACCGGCGCGGGGTCGTAGCACATGTGCTCCAGACCCTCCGCCGAGTAAATGAGCTGGTAGTTGGACGGTTCCTCCGGCTTCTGCGGCAGGCCGCCGGCGGCGATGACGACCTTCTTCGCTGCCGTGGTGTTCAGGCGGTCCAGAAGGTCCTGCGCCATGACGACGCCCAGTCCGGGCATCAAACCGCAATCCGGAATGATGGAGACCCCGAATCCCTCCGCCAGAGCATGCATGCCGAGCATGTCACGCGTTACCGGAACGACGCCGCCGAGTTCGCAAAAGTGCCTGCCGCATTCCATGGCATTTTGCGCAAGCCACATGCTGTACTTTGCCGGCAGCGCGCTGATGATGACGTCGTGCGGCCCAAACACGTCGTGCAGATTGCCCTGCTCCACGTTGAGCGCGCGGGCCCGTACGGATACCCGCCGGTGCTCCTTGCCGGGCCGGATGTCGTCGGCCACGCTGAACGCCCGCTCTTCGGAGATGTCCGTGAGCATGACGTGCTCCGTGTCTTCCTGGCGGGCGAGCCACCACGCGATGGCCTTGCCGACGCCGGTTCCCAGGACCAGGTAGCGGTATTTCCCCATGACGGAACTCCTTGGATTTGAATGGACCTGTCCTGCCGACAGGCGGACGGGAACACTATGCCAAAGCGTCCGATAAAGGGCAACGATACGCCACGCTGTCAATTGTGCTGTATGTTCATGCGTGATAGGGAAAGGTGTTCCTCACATCATAGGAGGTAGTGATGGCAACGGTAAATCGCGAGCAGGTCAGCCGTGTGGCGGCCTATCTGAAGGCAAACCCACCCGAGGGTTCCGGCCTGAATTTCTACAGTGTGCAGACGCCCAAGGGCGAGCTTGTTCTGGACCGGATGTACCCGCCGGTGAACCATCCGCATGCCGTCGACTTCTTTTTCCTGGCGTGCCTGCACCAGTACGGGTTCTGGTGGGGAGATTCCCGGGGTTACCGTGAGCCGATGTACGGGAATCTCGGCGAAAAGCGCCTGAAGGGCTCGGATCTTCTGTGGGGCCTATTCCTACGGGCTTTGGATTCCGAAGAGCTCTGGGACCCGAAGTACCTTGCGGATATTACCCCGCGCCAGCTGGCCGATGTCATGTCCGACGACGAGGCGACACCATGGCCGAATTTTGAGGAGCGGGTGCATCTCACTCAGCGCTACGGTCGGTGGCTCGCGAGCCGCAACCTGAACCCGCTGAACATCGTGGCCCAGGCGAACAGCACCAATAGCCCGCTTCGGGGCTTCCGTCTTATCATGGACATGGACCGTGGCCTGAACCCGTGGGCGGACGACCGGCTGGAGAAGAAGCAGCTTCTTCTGGCGATGGCGTTGGCCAACCGTCCCGAGCGGTTCCTCAAGGTTGCGCCCGGCGAGGAATGGCCGCCTATCGTGGACTACCACCTCATGCGGGTGTGTCTGCGTCTGGGATTCGTGGACATCGGCTCCGCGAACATCGCCCGGAACACTGAGCGGCTCTGGGCATCGGCCGAAGAGGAGCAAGCGATACGTGTGGGGACCCGTGATGCCGTAGAGCAACTCATCCGGGAATCGGGCCTGACGATGGCCCAGGTGGACGAAACGCTCTGGATGGCGCGCAAGTACTGTCCGGAGACGGAGAGTCCCGACTGCGACAAGTGTCTGTTCGGTTCGGTCTGTCCCCGATGGACCGGGCTCTTCCAGCCGGTCATCCGCACGACGGCCTACTGACGGCAACGCCCTCCGCATTTCGCGGAGGGCGTCTTCGTTTCAACGGCTCACGTCTCGGCGAGGGTCCCGTGAGGGTCGCCCCGAGGGGCTCCCAAATAAATCAACGGCTCATCTCATGAGCCGTTGATTTATTTGGGATACGGGTGGCGACCCCACTTGGGTCGCTGTCGAGCCGTTGAACGGGTGGGCTACTTAATCTGCCATGTCAGCGTTACGTTCACGCTGATTTCGTTTTCGCCCACGGGAATCTCCGGCAGGGGGGCGGTTCCGCCGCCGATATCCATGGCATCAGACTCCAAGGCGCGGAACATCACCGGATATCCGCCGGTGTCCTCGCCGAAATTGATGATGCGGCCCAGACGGATGCCCAGCTGACGCTCGAGCGCCTTTGCCTTGTCCTTGGCGTCGGCGATTGCCAGCGCCCGTGCTTCCTCGCGGAGCTTATCCGGGTCGTCGATGGTCAGCTGCAGATTGTTCACCTGGTTCGCCCCGGCACCGACCACGCCGTCCAGAATGACGTCGGTTTCCTCAAGGTTGCGGATTTTCACCTCAATGCTCTGGTTCACCTGGTATCCGGTGATGACGGGCTGGCCGCCCCGCGGATACGTATACTGCGGGTAGATGTTGTATCCGGACGTTTTGATGTCGCGCTCTTCAATGCCCCGGTCACGGAGAAACTTCACGACCGCCTCGGACCTGCGGCTGTTCTCATTCTGGGCTGATTCCGAGTTAGCCGCTTCCGTCACGATGGACAGGCTGACGACGGCCACGTCGGGAGCGGCGTTCACCGTTCCCGTCCCGGAGAACGAGACAGTGTTCGTCGTGGTCGCCGTGTTCAGCGTCCGGCTCGTCAGGACCCCGAGGAACAGCACCCCGACAACCGAAAGGGCGATGACCGTCCATCCGAGAATCTTCTTCTGCAGTGGTTCCATTGCGAAATTGGTTATGATGTCCTAATACGAGGACTATCGTAGCAAAACGTCGGCCCGTGAGAATACCCCACAAGACATTGGAACGCAGCCTGCTGAGCGGGGGTTACCGCTCGGTCATCGGCGTGGATGAGGTCGGCATGGCGTGTCTTGCCGGTCCGGTGACCGTTTGCGCGGTCATGCTGGGCCCGGAGTTTTTCCGGAGCCGCCACGACGGCCTCCGGGGACTGCGCGACTCAAAGCTGCTCAGGCCGCATCAGCGCGAGGCCTATGCCGCCGAGCTGAAGCGGGAGCCGTCATTGCGGTTCTGTATCGCAAGCGCCATGCCCCGCACGATAGACCGGCTGAACATCTTCTGGGCCGCCCGTCTGGCGATGCGCCGCGCCGTCCGCCGGCTCGCCGGGCCGGACGACGGGTGCATGGTGCTGGTGGACGGCAATCTTCCGGTCCGGGGACTGGGGATGGAGCAGCTGCCGGTCGTGAAAGGGGACCGGAAAGTCTTCACCATCGCATGCGCGTCCGTCATCGCCAAGGTTCACCGTGACGGACTGATGACCCGCTACGCCCGCCGGTATCCCGGATACGGATTTGAGGTGCATAAAGGGTATCCGACGCGCATGCACCGTGAACGGCTTGCGGCGCTCGGCGCGACGGAATTGCATCGCAGGACATTTAGTGGTATAATATAAAATCGTTCATCAACAGCGGAGGGTCTCGGGATGCAGACGTTCGCATGGTTCTGCGTCATCATGGCGCTTGTGCTCCTGTACGGCATGCGCATCAGGAGCGTCATCGGGTACGTCCGTTCGCCGCTCATGCACTGGTATGTCGGCGCGACGCTCGGCGTTGGCCTGTTCCTGGGCGCGGTTCTGACCGCCAAGCTCGGACTGAGCATGCCGCGTGACGCGGCGGTCGCCCTCCACGGCGTCGTGATGTTCGTCGGGGCATGGCTGGGTTTGCGCTACTGGAGCGTATGGCGGCCGTGGGACGTTCCCGCGGCGGTACTTGCGCTGGTACTGGTGGCGTTCTACTTCACCGACCCCCGGACGTACAACAACATCATGTTCGGCGCGGTGACGCTCGGCTGTGCGGTGGGCGGATACTACGTGACCAAGCGCTGGCTGGTCGCGTTCTCGCTCGTCATGGCCTGCTTCGACGGCTATGCCGTGTGGGGTTCGGACATCATGGAGCAGCTCATTGAGCAGAAGCCCGGTCCGTTTCCGACCGAACTGCTCGTGGCGAGCTTCTTCCCGCGCCACTTTTCCATCGGGGTCATGGACGCGCTCCTTGCGGCCATGATTATCGTCGGATTGGTGCATCACCGCGGTATCGGCAGGGCGGCAATGTTCGCACTCGCCTACGCCGGCTCTATCTTCGCCGTGGGCGTCATCGCCCTGCGTTTGGCGAACATGGGGAACACGCTGTTCGCCCATGTGCCGATGCTCGTCATCCTCGCGCCGCTGGCATGCGGCTTCCTCCTTCTCAGCCCTCGGGGCCAGGCGCCCTGAGGGCGCTTTCTTTTTTCGGAAACGGAGGCTATCATCCCGAAAGCGTCTTAAATCCATAGGGAGGCCGGGTGTACCCCATTATCTGGTTCGCACTGGTGACGGCGTTGGCCGTCGCATACGCTGTGCGGGCCGACACAACGTGGGGTCCGCAAAAGCGTTTCTACATCGAATGGCCCCACGCCGTCGCCATCGCGCTGGCAGTCATCGTCGCCGGTCTGCTTATCGGCCGCGGCGTGCCTGAGGCGGTTACGCCCCAGCCGGCCGTGAAGCCGGCCACGACGACCGCTCCCGCCGTACCCCCGCCGGTTTCGGTGCCTGCGCCCGGCCACGCGCCCGGAAAGACCCCGACGCCGGCGACGCACGACGCGAAGCCCGGGCCGGCCATACCGCCCGAGGCATTCGTGGCATTCCATGCCGTCGGCATTGCCTATGCGGCCTTTGCCGGACTCGTGCTCTGGCGGCGTGAAAATTGGTCTCCGTACGCTGCGGCATTCGCCGCCATGGCCGTTACGGTCGCTTACTTCACCTGGTCCGGCGTCCATGAAGTCGGCAATACCGTGCTTCTGTTGGTCGCGCTGGGATTCTCGTTGCTTGGCCGGACGGCCACGCAGAAAGGGTTCATCGTCGCATACATCCTACTGATGCTGTTCGACGGTTTCGCGGTCTGGGGCTCGGATCTCATGAACCGCATCGCGTTGCACTACCCCGAGGCGTTCCCGAAGTTTCTGCGGATGGCGGGTTACGGCGGCCTGGCAACGGGCATCGGCGCGGGTGATGTGCTGTTCGCGGCAATCGCGTGCAACCACATTCATCAGCACCGGGGCTTTCGGAGAGCCGTATTTTTCGCCGTCGCGTGCACGGTCGGCGTCCTCGTCGGCATCCTGATGCCGGGGCAGACGCCGTTGCTTATCTTCGTGACCCCCGTGGCGATTGCCGCCCTGCTCATCCCGCAAGGCTGGCTGCGCATCGACTAAGTATCAACATGCTCAATCGGTGCGCATTTTGTTTGGTATAATGGACGTACCATGGCCACCAATATTGCAATCAACGGTTTCGGGCGTATCGGACGGGCGTTTTTCAAGCTGGCGCTGACGAAGCCGGAGCTGAATATCGTGGCCATCAATGACCTCGGCGACCCCGAGAACCTCGCGTATCTCCTCAAGTTTGATTCCGCGTACGGCCGTTACGGCCACGAGGTCTCGGTAAAGGAGGCCGAAGGGTCCAAATACCTGGTGGTCGGAGGGCAATCGTTCCTGTTCATTCAGGAGAAAGAACTGGCGAAGCTTCCCTGGAAGGATTTGGGCGTGGATGTTGTCGTGGAGGCGACTGGCGTGTTCACGAAATACGAACAGGTGCAGTCCCATGTGGATGCGGGCGCAAAGCGCGTCGTGCTGACCGCCCCGGCAAAGGACGAGGACGGCCCGGACGCCAAGACGGTGCTCATGGGCATCAACGCCGAGGAGCTGAAGACGTGCACGCTGTCATCCAACGGCTCGTGCACCACGAATTCGGCATCACCGGTGCTGCAGATTCTTACCGAGACCGTCGGGGTGGAAAAGGCATTTTTGAACACGACGCACGGTTATACGGCGACGCAGGCGCTCATCGACGGGCCGACCAAGGGCAAGGACTACCGCAAAGGGCGCGCAGCTGCGGCGAACATCATCCCTGCGACGACCGGCTCCGCCATTGCGGTCGGCCGTGCGGTCCATGCGGTAACGGGCAAGTTTGACGGTATCGCGATGCGGGTGCCCGTCCTGACCGGCTCGCTGTCCGCCATCGTTTTCGTTTCTTCAAAGAAAACGAATGCGGAGGAAATCAACGAGATTCTGCGCAAAGCGGCCGTGGAGTCCCGCTGGGCCGGTATCTTCAGGGCGTCCGACGAGCAGCTGGTATCCAGCGATATCGTCGGGGACCCCTATGCCGCTATCGCCGACCTGACGCTGACGACGGTCGTGGATGGTAACCTGTGCGCCGTATACTCCTGGTATGACAACGAATTCGGATACACGAACTCGTTGGTCATGCACGTGTTGGAGGTGGCGAAAGCCCTTGCATAGTGAGCGAATATATCTCCGAAAAGAAGATAAAGGAGCTGGAGAAGAAGGCCAACGATATCCGGCAGGATATCGTGAGTATGCTTGTGGAGGCCGGCTCCGGCCATACGGCGGGTCCGCTTGGTCTGGCGGACATCTATACGGCGTTCTATTTTCACATCCTTAACCACGACCCCAAGCGGCCCGACTGGGAGGAGCGTGACCGGTTTATTGTATCCAACGGGCATACGTGCCCCGTCTGGTACGCGACCCTGGCGCACGCGGGGTACTTTCCGAAAGAGGAACTGAAGACGTTGCGGAAACTGGGTACGCGTCTGCAGGGCCATCCCGAGCGCGGCCATCTTCCCGGCATTGAGAACACCTCGGGTCCTCTGGGCCAGGGATTGGGTCAGGCAGCCGGCATGGCGTATGCGGCGCGCATGGATGCGCGGAAGTTCCGCGTCTACTGTCAGATGTCCGACGGAGAGCAGGAATCGGGCGTGCTCTGGGAGTCGGCGATGTTCGCGGGCAAAAACAAGCTCAACAACCTGACCGCGTTCATTGACCGCAATAACATCCAGATCGACGGGATGACGGAGGACATCATGCCCCTGGAGCCTCTCCGGGACAAATGGGAGGCGTTCAACTGGAACGTGCTGGAGGTGGACGGGCACAACATTGAAGCGTTCGTGGACGCGGTGCAGGAGGCTAAGGCGACGTACGAGAAACCGACCGTCATCATCGCGCATACGATACCCGGTAAGGGCATCAAGGAGATTGAATTTGACTACAAATGGCATGGGATTCCCCCCAAGCCCGACCAGGCCAAGGCGTTTCTGCAGGAACTGCGGACGTTGGGCGGAAAGATTACGAGCGAGCATGAATGACCTGTACGGCATGGAACAGCACCAGACTTCAGCGGTCAGGCCCGTTCACGGTATGGGCCGGCGCATGGTTTTGTGGACGATTATCGTGGTGACCGTCGGCGCCATCCTGATACTATTGTCCGGAGGGCGGGTTTTCTGAAACCGGATCATGCTACGCGATATCACAATGATAATCTCGGTCATGGTGTCCATCGGCTCCATCGGTTTCGGGTTCTACAAGAATATCGAGGCATCCAACAACCGTGCGTTCATCTACGAACAGGCGTACCGCATTGTGGGACAGATTAATGACGCTCCCATTTCCGAACAGGCGAAAACGCAGCTGACGACGGATGCGCTTTCCGGATTGTCCGCACCGCCGCCGGTCATCGACCTGTCGCAGTCCAGCGCCGATGTCGGCGACGACGGCGTCTGCACGCCCAACGAGGAGTCGTTCTGTACGCAACTGGCGGACCGGCTGGGACGGGAGAACGTCGCCTGTGCGCGCGGCAATGAGCCGACCGGACCCGTCTGTGCGCAGGCGGCACGGACGAGGACTGAGATACTTCAGGAGGGCTGTTTTCTCTGCTTTGCGCCATGAACGTACGTCTTGCATTCCCGGTGACCATGTTCGTCCTCGCGGGCGTATCGTTCGGCTACGGCGCCTGGCAGCATCTCGCGGCGCGGAGCGCGCGTGCGGCGGACGCGAGCCGGTTGGCGTACATCCTGCAGACGATTGAGCATTCCGACCTGTCCCGTGCGGGCAAGCAGGATTTGTACGTTTCCATCGCATCGGGCCTGCCGTCGGCGCCTCCGGTTCTGGGTATAGATTTTTCCGGCTCATTCGCGGCCCTTCCGGGAGGAGATTCGTGCGTGAGCGACGGCCAGCGTGCGTTGTGCCGTGCGCTGATTACCACCGGAGCCGATGACGCAACGCGCGGTGCGGTATGCGGCGGGTGCAGCCCCGAATAGACATGAGCCTGAACGCAAAATACAACCTGGCGTTCCCTGAAAACCCCGCCGATGCGGAAATGGTTCCCACGCGGGACGGGTTCGGCAAAGGGCTCGTCCGGGCGGGCGAGCAGGACGAGCGGGTCGTCGCGTTGTGCGCCGACCTGACCGAGTCCACGCGCACCCAGTGGTTCGCCGAAAAATTCCCCGGACGTTTTGTACAGGTCGGGGTCGCGGAGCAGAACCTTGCGGTTCTGGCCTCCGGCATGGCGAATTACGGCAAGATTCCGTTCATCACCTCGTATGCGACGTTCAGCCCGGGCCGGAACAACGAGCAAATCCGGACGACGGTCTGCATCAACAACGTGCCCGTGAAAATCGCGGGTTCCCATGCGGGCGTTTCCGTGGGACCTGACGGCGCCACGCACCAGGCTTTGGAGGATATCGCGCTCATGCGGGTCATCCCGCGGATGGTCGTGGTCGTTCCCGCGGACGCTCCGCAGGCGCAAAAAGCGACGTTCGCCGCCGCATTCAACGGCTCGCCCACATATATCCGGCTGGGAAGGGAAAAAATGCCGGTATTCACGACCGACGATACGCCTTTTGAAATCGGAAAAGCACAGGTACTGCGGGACGGTTCGGATGTTGCGATAGTCGCTTGCGGCGCGCTGGTTTATGAAGCGCTTCTGGCGGCCCGCCGTCTGGCGGATGATGGCATTGAATGCACAGTCATCAATAACCACACCGTGAAACCGATGGATGCACGGACTATCGCAGATGCCGCGAGGGCCTGCGGCGCCGTGGTCACCGCGGAGGAACACCAGATTGCGGGGGGCATGGGCTCGGCCGTGGCCGAAGTTCTTGCCGCCTCGGGACCCGTTCCCGTGGAGTTTGTGGGGATGCAGGACCGTTTCGGCGAGTCCGGGCCCCCGGCGGACCTGATGAAACATTTCGGCCTTGATGCGGATGGTATCATCCAGGCCGTTCACCGCGTCATGAAGCGGAAGAAGAAGAGCCGCGCCGCGAAACCGAAGAAATGAAAATGACCTCCGGGGAGGTCATTTTCATTAGGCTTCCGAGTTGCTTTTCAGGAGGTCCCTGAGCTTCGCGAAGTCCGCTTCCAGGAGGCTTTTCACCGAAGGATCCTTGAGAGCCTTGGACGGGCTCATCGTCGGGAGAAGCTTGAACGTTCCGAGAGGGAATGTTCTGCCGTGCACGTTCTCGACGGGGATACGCAGACCGACGCCGTTCAGCGCGAGGTTGCCGAGGGTAACCACGACCTCGGGATTCACGCTGCGTATTTCATCCTTCAGGAACGACGCGTGCGAACGGATTTCCTTGGGCGTCGGGAGCTTGTCGTCGTCGGGTCGGTATTTGACCACGTTGGTCACATACACCTTTTTGCTGTCGATTCCTGCGCTCCGGAGGAGGCGGTTGAGTTCCTTGGCATGATTGCCTCCCATCGGCTTGCCCTCACGCTCGCCGTCCTGGTCCAAAACCTCGTTGACGAACACGATACGGGCGCCGACGGTCCCTTTCCCGAAGACGAGCTTTTTCCCCTTGAATTTTTCTTTCAAGGCCGTGTTTACGCTCTTGAGTGTCTTGGGGTCCGACATGGCTGAAACAGTAGCATAAATGGCTGACTTTGGCAATACCTGAACCATAAAAGGCCCGCTACGGCAGGCCCTCTATGGCATACGGTTTGTGGGCGGCATAGGAATCGAACCTATGACCTCTGTCTTATCAGGACAGCGTTCTACCACTGAACTAGCCGCCCTCGGCCCGGATATACTATACAAAAATCTGGATATAATCAAGATTTCGTGCTATAATGTGTCGTTATGCGGCGTTGAAGCCGTCGGCTGACGGGCCCGTAGCTTAGTTGGTAGAGCGCCTCATTTGCAATGAGGAGGTCACCGGTTCGAATCCGGTCGGGTCCACCTGAAAATCGCACAGCGCCCGCCTCTGACGGCGGGTGCCGTGGTAGGATGAGCCCAATGCGACACGAGGTACCGTTCATCTCTCAATATCAGGGAATCACCGACCCGGCCTGGCAGTGGCGGGGGTGCGGAATTACTGCCCTGAAAATGGTCATGGATTTCTGGCATGCCGGGGATTCCGGCAACCGGACAACGGACATGGAAACATTGTTCCGTGAGGGTACGCGGAGCGGAGCGTACCGTGAAGGCGTCGGATGGTCGCATGCCGGCCTGGTCGCGCTTGCCCGCGCCTTCGGGTATGAGGCGTACAACCGTGACTGGGCACCCAAGGGTCCGACACCGAAGGAACCCGGGGCGGCGTTTACGGAGCTCATCAGGGAGCTTGAGTCCGGACCCGTTCTGGTATCGGTATTCAGCGGGCTGAACCCCGCCCGCGGCGGGGGGCATATTGTTGTGATGACCGGAACGGAGAGCGGCCTCGTATACTTCAGCGATCCCGAACAGCTCAACGAGCGCGAGGGAGTCCGTGTGTTGGCTGCGGAGGCGTTCGCACAGGCGTTCAAGGCGCGGTACGTCGTGGTCAGGCCGGCTCAACGGTGACTGACGAAGGGAGACGGTTCCTCGGGTGGTCCGGGAGGCCCGGCGGGAGGCTCCGGTTTCTTGTGTACTGCCCGCCAGACAAGCGCGCCGATAACGACAACGGCGCCGGCACCGGCCAGAACATGCGGCAGGTAGGTGAACAACAGCTCCAGGAACGGCGTGGATTTCTTGTGCGTTGCGGGTGCTCCGACTTTTTCAAATACGCCGTCGCCGTTGTCGGCATATATGACGATACGCGCGCCGTCAGGCAGGTTTGCCAGCAGGAGCGAGGTGTCATGGGTGTAGAGCGTTTCTATGAGCTGGCCGTCCGCGCCGATGATGTCCACGCGGTAGCCGTTCGACGGCGCGCCTGATGCCGGTTCCTGCCACTGTATCGTCTGTCCGTCGCCGTCTCCGGAGGGACCGATACTGATAGTCGGCGTAGGGGCGGGCGGAGGTGTCGGTGTGCCGCCCGGTCCCGGACCGGGGGTCGGCGCAGCCACCGTTGAGAACGTGAATTCAACAGCCGATTCGTTTCCGGAAGCGTCTCCGCTCCGCACGACCGCCGTATACGAGGACTGCTGCGCGAGGTCGCTGACAGGGATGAGGTGTTCCAGCTCCAGGGTACTGTCGGAACCGCCCCCGACGGTGATTTTATCCACGCCCTGCTGGATGACCACGAGGGAGTTCGCCGCTTCGTTCGTCGTCCACGCGATGCTGACGCTCTCATGCGTCACGTTGACCGCCCGCGCGTTGGTGATTACCGGGGGCGTCGTGTCCGGCGGCGGGGTCGGTGCCGGTGTTCCGGTCGGCGGCGGGGTAGTCGGGCCGGGAGTCGGCGAGACGCTGGTTCCGGCGCTCGTGAATTGGCCGTTAACCTGGGTAACGTTGCCCCAGACGTCCTTGGCGGTGAGGGTGAACTCGTGCGCGGTGCCGGGGTCGGATATCGTCAGGAGGACGGAACACGACTGAACGGAGAGCGGACAGCTGGTGTACGAACCCGAGTACGGCACGGTGTACGCCTGACCTTGGCCCTGGGGACCATACTGCACCGACGCATCCACGGGCTCGGACGCATTGAACGACAACCGGACGCTCTGTACGGAAAGAATTTCGGCGGAAACGTTTGTCAGGACGGGGTCGGTGCTCTCGGTATTCTCATACAGGGCGGACTTGAAGGCGAACTCCCGCTCCTCACCGCCGATACGGGACAGGCCGCCGGTGTAAGCCGCCTGCGGGGGTGCGTTATGCGGCAGGACCTGCTGTTGGGCCGCGTAATAGATGCGCAACGAAGGCATTGCAGTGCTGATGCGCACAACATATGGCTGATTTGCGGTGACCGCGACCTGGGACGGGAGGGCAATCTTCAGCCGCATGCCTCCCGAGCTTTCGGCGATGGCCGGAACCGTGACGACCCTGCTGGAGATGAGGGTCGAGGACGGGTTATACAGCTGGAATGTCGCCGTGCCCGACGTACCGTTGGTGCTGACCCACACGTCAAAGCCGCTCAAATGGTCGTTCAACGGGAGAAAAACCTGCTCCACCGGCTGCGGAGACGAGGCGACGAGCAGGCTTTCCGCAAAATCCGGGTTGAACTCAAAGTACAGTGCATCCGCAAAGACCGTTTCCGGGGAGAAAAACAGCGCGGCCAGGAGAAATACGGTCACAAGCGCTCTCACAATATGCATATTCTACCACAAAGAGGCCCCGAAGGGCCTCTTTGTATGCTGACCGAGAAACTACCGGACGACTTCGATGGTCTCGCCGAGTTCGGCGAACGGGGCGCGGACGTTAATCCGTCCGTTCGCGTCGCGGTACACCTGATAGCCGGTGGAGGCGACGGTGCCGTTCGTGGTCGGGTCAACGACCATCGTGGACAGGTACGTCGGTTGGACGCACGCCGCGAGGTCGAAGTTACCGGAACCCGAGCCGACAACCGTGTAGGTGCTCGGCAACGCCGGACAACCGCCCGTGGTGGGCCAGTTACCGCGGTTGTCAGCCAACCGCTGACCGATGGCGTTCAGCACGGTGTTAATGTTGCTCCAGCGCTGACTGTTCCGCGCCTGGGCGAACTGCCGGGCGGGGTTCAGAGCCACGATAACGACCGCGGCCAGGATGGCGATGATACCGATGACGACCAGAATCTCGATAAGGGTGAAACCCTTACGGGTCCGGCCGATATTCCCTCTTTTCATGTATGAATGTGTTGGTTAGTGAAATACGAAGATACTGTCTGGGGCGCCATGCATGGAGCGTCCCAGCTCCTATCGACCATAGGCACTATTGATTATACCAGCCGCAGCATCGGCGGTTATCCACACGAATTGAAGCTGATTGCCGTCATTTTATCTCGTTCCAGTTGATGGGAGTGTAATAGCTGGAGGTCTTGGGGAAACTCGGAGGAGGATAAAACAGGAGATTGGGGTCGTAGATGATGATGCGTTGCTGGTACCCGGTGCCGTCGCTCCAGGCGAATCCGTACCGCTCTTCAGAGCCGATCATCCCGTAGAGCGTGATTTTCTGGCGGACGTGGTTGGGAGAGCACCGTGGCTGGTTGCCGGAGGGCGGCCGGTAGTAGTAGCGGCCGACCCGGTTGCTCTGCGCCAGGAGCGCACCGTCAATCCGCAGGTCGTCCTCGCTGTCCCATCCGGCATTCACATTGCCCTGGGCTACGAGCGAAATAATATCCTGACCGTCGTAGTTCGTGTACAAAAGGTCCCGGTTGACGGTTATGTGCATCCGGTGGGCGGGATTTTCCGGGAAACGCCCTGTCGCAATGGTAATCCGGGCCGTATTTATCTGTCCGTCAATCCACACGTGGTCTTCAATGAAGATTATGCCGTTGTCCGGGAACGGATAGTTACCGAGAAAGGTTTCGTCTTCAATGCTCCAGGTGTCCCAGTCCTGCTCGCCCAGAACGCTGACGCATCCGTTGGGCGCCTTGATGGTATCCGTCACGTCGTAGAGGTCGAAGGTGTCGTTTGTTTTCAGGATGATGTGGTAGCCCTTGTTGCCGACCGTGTTCCGGTAGAAGCCGTCTGCTTGAGCGCTGGCTTTCAGGTTGGCGAGGTCCTGAGAGAGTCCGGCGAAATCGATGGGCGGAACGGGGAACTGTCTGCCTGCCTTGAAGACGTCCGGGCGGTTCGGCACGGCTGCAGGGGGGAGCGGGTCCTGCGGCGCGACGTGGGTATGGACGCCGAATTCATCCTGCCCGCTGTGGTCGGGGTCGTTGAACTCGGCGACCGCGCTGGTGACGAGATTATGCGCGATGCCGTCGATGCGGACTCCGGAATTCGAGTGGACCGGTCCGAAGATTTCCGAGCCGGGCCCGAAGAACACGTACGAGCCGATGATGGCGGAGTATTTTGCGAAGGACGGAATGTCCATCTGTGCCTCAATGATTTTCTCGGCGTCCGGATTCACGGTCAGCGTCCCCGTAGACCGGATGGTCAGGAGCGTGGAGCCCGTTGCCGGAGGCGAAATATCGAGCGTGAACGTTCCGATGAGATTTCCGTCTTTATCGCGGTAGTCATGGACGTACGGCCCCGGAGCGCCGGTGCCGTCCTGGTAATCCTTGGGCGCATGCGCCAGGTGCCACCGGTAGTATTCAATGCCGGCCTCCGCGATGAGAAAGGCCTGCTCGGCGTCGCTGTCGCGCCACACCAGCCGGACGTTCGTGTCCGCCCACAGCACGAAGCCGGTCAGGATAATGATGGAAACCGCGCTGAAAATCAGAACCTGTACCGCAATCTGGCCCTTGTTCCGGTATCCGGTCATGCTCATATTTCGCCCCTCAAATTACGGATGGTCGCGTCAATTGACTGCGTGAATCCTGCGGGCGGAAGCGTGGGGTCGTCGTCGACGGTGACGCGCATCCGGATGAGGCGTATCTGTGCGACCGGAACCGGCGCGGAGAGCGAGGCGGTGTTCCCGGTCCATGACAGCCCTTCCCAGTACGCAAAGATGTCCGGCCCTGGTACGACGGAGGTGATGACGTCCCGCACCTGTTCATCCACGGCAGGATACGTGGCCGGGTTTCCCGTCGGCTCGGTGACGCCTTTCCGTATCGTCGTTCCGTCCAGGAAGTACCGGATTTGTTCGAACGTTCCGTCTGCGTCCACGTCGGCATAGAACGTGATGCCGTTCGCCGCGGCGGCGGCAATCGGATAGCTTCCGTTCTCCGAGATGCTCATGGAACGCGCCTCCGAGATGAACGTCCGGAGCGTCCGCTCGACCCCGCGCTCCGAATCCAGCCGGCTCCCCAGGAGTGTGCCGAAAAAGTTCACGTCGAGGGCGAAATACGTGGCAAGCGTCATGACGCCGGTCGCGACGGCGATGGTGATGAGCAATTCCAGGATTGTGACGCCGCGGCGGTGCATCGTCATGGATTCAGGGGAACGGTAATACCCTGCCAGTCAGCGATAACGGGAACCTCCGCATTGTAATCGGAGAAACCGGACTTTGTGACGGTGAGCGTGTACGTATCATTGGCAAGGCCGCTGAAGAACGCGTTTCCGCCGGGCAGGCATCCGGCGCGGTAGGTGATGCCGACCGCTTCCAGAGAGGGAGTGGCGTCCTGGTCCAGCGTCCGCATTTCTACCCGGTACCGGAGATAGCGGTTACCGTTGTGCAATGTGGGAAGGTTTCCGCCGGCGCCGGTATAGAAGGTTGCCGGAGTGCCGTCGGGCCCCGCATAGACCCAGGTAGCGTTGTCGTTGTTCGTGGCAATCTGGAGCCGGACGCTGTCGGTTCCGGTTTCGGACGGCTGGGACGACGGCGTCATGCCGGCCGAGAAGAATGAGATGCTCGCCGTCCCGAAATCGACGGTTTCCGATTCCAGCCACGCATAGCTTCCCGTTGCGTGGGGCCCGCCGGGCGGAATGAGCGTAAGTACGCCCGCAGAGGCGGTGTATATTCCGCCGCTCTGCTGGCTGAACTGGCCGCCGCTCCAGTCGCTTTGGGACCAGGTATTGCGTCCGCTGACGACCGTGACGTCGTACGCGCCGCTGGCAAGGCGCACCGCCGCGTCGTTTAACGGTGTGCCGCCCGGGCCGGTAACCGTGACGAGCAGTGACGAGGGGTCCTTCGGCGCCATCAGCCAGGTGACCGCAAGTGACGAACCCGGATTAAGGGTGAACGGCGAGGGATGGCTGGTCCCGGCGATATCCCACGAAGCGTCCGTGGATCGGGCCGTGAAACTGTCCCATTCCAGCGGTGAGACCGACACGGTGCCGCCGGCGCCGGTCTGGTGCGAAACGGAGTATTTGGGGATATCCGGAGCGGAGCCGATGAGTTTGGAACCGGTCAGGAGAAAGTCAACGCCTGGTACGGTGCCGCACACCGCGCTCCGCGAGGTGAAGGCGACGTCACCCGTTACGTCGATGGAAAACGTCGCCACGGTCAGCTGCTCCGCAACGATGGTCAGGTCGGGCTTTGCGGGGTTCGGGTTCGAAGGCTCGCCGGGCGGATACGTGCGGTCCGTAGAGTAGCCCGCCTTGGTGACGGTCACCCGGTAGCCCGCGGAATCGGTCGCCAGGCCAATGAGCTGAAGGAGGCCGTCCGCATCCGAAGTGTCCGTGATGTTGACGGCGGGGGTCACTCCCGTGTTGGTGACCGTGATGGTCGCACCCGGCAGTGCGATACCCGAGCCGTCCAGAACGCGCACCAGGAGGTACCCGGTCTTCGACGGGTCTTCCAGGTTGCGCGGAGCCAATGTCGTGGTCATCCGGATATCCGAGAACCGCGGGCATGAGGCACACAAGATGCGCAGTTCGATGATTTTGTAGTCCGCCGGGTCGGTATCGCCCGGGGTGCCGTCCAGGAGGCCATCGAAGGGGTCGTCAATGTTCCTGACCGTCGTTTCGACGGTGAACGGCACGCCGCCCACGGTGACCGCCTTGGACGGCGGAAGCAGTCCGGGCGGCACGCCGCCGACCGTGCCGACGTCCTCGTAGCGCATATTTCTGATAATCTCCACCTCGGATTCTATGATGTTTGCCGCCGTCGCGTGGTATTGTCCCGCAGTCACGATGTCGAGCGTGTTGCTGTACGACAGATACAACCCCGAAGAAACAATGACCAGGATGGTCATGCCGATGAGCGTTTCCAGCAACGTAAAACCGGCCGGGACGCATCCGGCTTTTGTGCGGCCGTCCGTCGGTGCAAGTTTTCTCATCGTCCGAGTGACTGACTGATTTTGTAGATTGGCGTGATGATGGAAATGGCGACGAAACTTACGACCAATCCCATGGCCAGAAGCAGGAGCGGTTCCAGGATGTTGCTCATGGTCTTCGTCGCACCGTCCAGCTCGGACTCATAAAATGTTGCGAGGAATTCGAAGGTCTCGTCCAGCTTTCCCGTGCTTTCGCCGACGTTTGCCATTTGCGAGAACGTCGGCGGGAAGAATTCCGGACGTTCGATCATCAGCTTGCTCATCGTCTGACCCTGCTGGACCTCCTTCGCGATATCCTCCATCTGCTGCTGGTAGACCAGGTTCGTCAGCGACCGTCCGGAAATATTGATTGCTTCCACGATGCGGACGCCGCCTTTCAGAAGCAGGTTCATGGTGCGGGCCACGGTTATGATGTTGACGTCCATCACCATTGAGCCCACGAGGGGCATCCGGGTGAGCGAGCGGTGCCAGGCGAACCGGACCGCGCGTATGCGGAGCAGGAACATCCAGCCGATGCCCAGCACAACCAGTCCCAGAATCACCCAGAGGCCGTTGGCAATCATGAATTCGGAGAACGCGATGAATATCCGCGTGGTCAGCGGAAGTTCCACATTGAGCGAGTTGAGCACGGGAAGGATGCGCGGAAAAATGAAGAACGTCATGATTCCCGTGATGCCGAACGTCGCCACGAGGATGACGATGGGGTAGACCATCGCGCCGACGACTTTCTTCTGCAGTTCCGCCTTCTTTTCCAGTTCCTGGGCAAGGTATTTGAAGTTCTCCGACAATGTGCCGGACGTTTCACCGACCCGGACCAAGTTGATGATGAAATCGCCGAACACCTGCTTGTACCGTTCCATGCCGACCGAGAGGTAGTGGCCGTTCTTCACGTCGGCTATGAGGCTGTCCAGCACCTTCAGGAACGGACGGGACTTGGTCTGCTTCCGGAGAATTTCCAGCGATTCCAAAACCTGAAGTCCCGAGCGCGTCATCATCTCCATATGGCGCGCAAACAGCATCTTGTCTTTCAGGGACAGCCTGAAGAACAGGCTGCTGAAACCGCCCAGACTGCCGCCCTCGGTTTTCGGGGGTGTTTCGGTTCCGTTACTCATGAATGACGCGGAGGATTTCTTCGATGGTCGTCAGTCCCTTCAGCGCTTTCTGGAACCCGTCTTCCAGAAGCGTGGTCATGCCGTTCTTGATGGCGATTTTCTTGATTTCGCTCGCGTCGGCGTGGCGCATGATGGCTTCGCGGATGAAATCGTTGACCTCCAGGATTTCATAGATGCCCATCCGGCCCTTGTACCCCGTATGACCGCACATGTCGCAGCCCTTGCCGATGTAGAAGTCGCGGTGGTCATCAAGGATTTCCGGGGTCAGGGAATCCTTCAGCGACATGAACTCTCCTTCGGTAATGCGCCGCGGCTCCTTGCAGTTCTCGCAAATCATGCGCACCAGCCGCTGGCCCATCGCCACGTTCACCGTGGATGCGACCAGGAACGGCTCGACGCCCATATCCAACAGGCGCGGCAACGTCGTTGCGGCGTCGTTCGTGTGCAGGGTGGACAGGAGCTTGTGGCCCGTCAGAGCCGCGTTGACGGCGATGGACGCCGTCTCTTCGTCGCGGATTTCGCCGACCATGATGATGTTCGGGTCCTGCCGGAGGATTGAACGCAGGCCGGCGGCGAACGTCAGTCCGGTGCGGTTGTTCACCTGAATCTGGTCGATGCCCTCCAGGGAGTACTCGATGGGGTCTTCAATCGTGATGATGGACACTTCGCGCGTGGAGAGTTCCTTGAGGATGGTGTACAGCGTCGTCGTTTTTCCGGAGCCGGTCGGTCCCGTCGCCAGAATCATGCCGTACGGCGTCTTCACCGCCTTGCGGACCTTTTTCCGGTCGGCCTCGCTCAACGCCACGTCGTCCAGCGAATTGAGCTTGGTCTGTTCGGCCAGGAGCCGCAGGACTGCGTTCTCGCCGTAGTAGGTCGGGACGATGCTGACGCGGACGTCGAACTGCCGGTCGGAGTCCTGCATGCTGATGCGGAACCGGCCGTCCTGTGCCGCCTGGTGTTCGTCGGTCCGCATCGCACCCAGGACTTTGATGCGGGAGATGATGCCCGGATGGATGCCCTTGGGGAACGTGAACGAATCGCGCAGGATGCCGTCGATACGCAGGCGCGCGAGGAGGTTTTCTTCGGTCGGCTCAAGATGAATATCCGAAGCACGCGTGAGGAACGCGTATCCCATGAGCGTGTCCACGAGCGCGATAATCGATATCTCGGCTTCCGGCTTCGTGACAATCTGCTGAATCCGGTCTTTGAGGTCCTGAATCTGTTTGGGGTCCGCTCCCGCGACGTCCGACAAATCTTTGGGCTCCTTCGCGGAAGCCTTCGCTTTTCCGTTCCGTGCGGATTTCTTCGCGGGTTCCGTTTCGGGGGGCGCGGCCGGCGCCGGTCCGCCTCCTTTGGCCAGCCGCTGTGCCTCGGCGACGATATCGGAAACGGTGATGTCCCGCTTGACCATCACGGACTCAATGCCGCACGTTTGCGCCCGTTTGCGTTCGTTCTCGTCGTCCTTGTCGAACAGTACCAGCGCGGGGATGTGCCTCTCCTTTCTGGCGTCTTCGACGAGCTTGCAGTAGTCACCGCCCTCGTGGAGCGGAACGTCCACGACCAGCGCGTCCGGCGCGTTCTTCTTGAGCATCTGGCGCGCCTCATCGTCGGACGATGCGTGCGACGCCTCAAGCTCCGCCTTCTTGAGGCGTTCCATGAGCAGTTGTGCCATGAAAAAATTGTCCTCAACGAGGAGGACCCGTCTGCCGCCCGTAGTAGTAGTCCCGTTCTTCCGTGCCGACATGTTCCCTCCTTGGGAGGTCAGGCACCGACGAGCTCTTTAATCCGTCCGACGATGACGCTCAGGTCATCGGTCTTACGGATGTGGCCCAGGGCACCGATCTCCTTGGCGTACTTTTCGTCAATCCACGCGTTCTCGACCTCCTCTTCGCCGTAATTCGTCAGAAAGACTACCTTGATGTCGCGGAGGTTCTCGTCCGCCTTCATCGCCGAAACGGCCTCGACGCCGTTCATGACCGGCATCTTTACGTCCATGATGACCAGGTCCGGTCGGTCCTTCTGGAGCATGTCCAGCGCCTGTTTGCCGTCCGCGGCTTCCCGTATCTCAAAACCCGCACCTTCAAGCTTGGCGCGGATGATGGTGCGCAGGTCCGCTTCGTCGTCCACGATGAGGATTTTCGCCGTTGCCATTAGTGTAAGTATATCATACGCCCCGGGTTTGGCGCGCCTATGCGGCAGGGATAACGATGGTGAATACGCTGCCTTTGCCGGGACCCTCGGATGCGGCAGTAATGGTGCCCTGGTGGGCCAGTACAATCTGCTTGGCGATATAGAGGCCAAGGCCCGTGCCCTCAATGCGCTTTGCAGCGTCCCGTTCACGGGTGAACTGCTCGAACAGCTGCGGGAGGAGGTCCGCCGGCATTCCGCGGCCGCTGTCGGACACGATGACGAAAATGTCGCTGCCGCGCCGCTCCGCGGCGACCTTCACCCACCCGGTCTCCGTGTACTTGATGGAATTGTCCACGAGATTCTGGATGACCTGCCGGAATTTTTCGGTGTCCAGCATGGCGTTCAGCTCGTCGTGTTCCGGCGTTTCATGCCGGAGTTCAAGATTCTTACGCTCGGCGAGGGGCAACAGGTCGTTGACCACCTGCGTGACGAGGTTGGACATACTGACGCGGTCGAACGCGAACTGCATCCGGCCCTCCTCAATGCGCCGGAGGTCCAGGAGGTTGTTCACCAGCGCAATCAGCCGGTCGGCCGATTCCTTGATTTTGCCCACCATTTCCGTGACCTTCTCCGGCACCGTGCCGTAGGTGCCGTCGCCGATGAGCTGGGCATAGCCCTTCACGACGCTCATCGGCGCCTTTACCTGGTGCGAGGCGAACGAAAGGAATTCGGAGCGGATGCGGTCCAGGCGCTTGAGCTTGATGTTCGCGTCCGTCAGCTCCCGGGTCATCTGTTCAAGGTGCTCCCGCTGGGATACCTCGCTGATGACGCTGCGGATGAGCAGGATGCCGAATGCCAGCACGAACGAGAACGTGCCGATGCGGATGAGCAGCGTGCCGACGTTGTCCGTCACGACAATCTCAGCGAGCAGTATTGCGCTGAGCACGAAGGTCAGCAGCTCCGCGGCGATGGCTTTGACGTTCAGGAACTGGTACCGGCGGATGGCATGGGACGTGGCGAGGATGATGGGAAGGAAGAAAATGGGCGCGAGCGGGACGAATAGCAGCATGTCGAATGCCACGGGCAGAATGAGGTTGAACGTCAGGATGAGCAGGAATGTCAGCGCGGCGCCGGCGAGGATGATTCTGGCCTGCGCCCGCTCAAGCGTCGCAGGTCCACCGGTACGCCGTACAAGCATCACGATACCGGCGACGACGAACACGGCCGCAACCATCCCGAATACGGGCAATGCCGGTCCGCGAATCGGGTCGGTCACGCCGCTCACGGCGACCGAGTCGACGCGCTCAAAGATGAACCGTGAAAGCGTCAGCAGGGAAGTCAGGACCGCAGCGGGAAGCGCGACGAATTTGTACCATCGCGGGAAGGTGATTTCGGCGCGCGGAAAGATGTAGAACAGCGTGAAGAAGCTGAACGCGTGCCAGGTTGCGGTGAACAGCGTCAGCCGCAGAAGCCAGAGCACCTGCCACGGCTCCTGGACCTGGTAATTCAGGTAATTGAACGTGCCGTACGCGACCGTGGCCAGCGCGAAGACGAGGAATGCCCGGTTCGTGGCATTGCTGCGGTCGCTGAAATAGACCGCGAACCCCATAATGCCGATTGCCGCCACCGCGATGGCGATGGCGATGAGGTCCAAATGGCGCAAGCCCGCCAGGAGGTCGGTGATGGCGAATTCCATAGTTCAGGCCGAGCGGTCGCCGGCGGGGCGTACGTCGGGCTCAAGTCGCGGCGTCCGTGCGCTCGGCTCGTCCGCGTGACCGATGCGGAACATGAATGCCAGAACGCCATCGGATAACTTAAGAACGGATGCGAGGCGGGCGTAAGCGTCCGCGACAATTGACGCATGGCGCTCGGCCAGGGTCCGGTCGCCGTCCGCAACGCGGTTCATCAGCAGGGGAATTCCCGTCAGTGGCTGCAGGTGCAGTCCCATGGATGTTACGGAGAGCCATACGCGTTCGAAGAGACGCCCCGCGGCGACATACTGGGTCGTATCTCGGTTGGGGATGACGATTGCGCCCATAGCCGCGCCGGTCATATAGATGCCGCCGTTCGTTTTCGCGACCATGGATGACAGGCCGACCGCATTGAGCGCGCGCAGTGCGGGAAAATGCCTGAATACGGCGAATCCTGCGCGCACCGGCGGAGGAAGCTCAAACGTCTTGATGGAGAATCCGAGTTTTCGTGCTGCGTCCTGCTCATCCGTCCAGTTGATGTGCGAAAAGAAGAACCGGTGCATGTTCCGGTCTTCGAACAGGACACGCTCGTTCAGCGCCAACAGGTTGCCCAGTTCCTGACGGCGCGCCGTATCGGTTACCAGAATAAGCTGCGGTCCGCTTTCGGCCGTCTTCATCAGTGCGTCATGTTGGACCGCGGTCAGCTCGGCGTTGCGGTACGGACGTCGGTTCGTCGCACGCTTCCAGATGGACTCGTAGAGCGGATGCGCGGCCTGGGTCGCGCGCTCCAGATACGCCCGGGCAATCCAGTCAGGATCACTGGGGGTCGGCAGGACCTTCGCGGAAAGCCGGTAGCCACGCTGCGCGGCGGCAATGGACATGTTTTCCAGGACCGCGCCGTTGGCGATATACGAGGGCCGCTGCCCCCAGCTGTAGAGGGAATTGTCCCGCTCGGGAAGATTGAAGACGTCGATGAAACCGGGTCCGACTTCAAACCGCCATGGCTGGCAGTTGTCGCCCGATGGAGCCATCGTACCCGCGGTGATGATGTGCAGGACATCCTCATCGAGCGTCGGCGGCTTCTGGCTCATCATTGTCTTTAGTATATCACGCATGCTGGTCTTCCGTGCCGCGTTCATACACAGAAGAAACCCCGCGTTGTGCGGGGTTTCGGGACTCAGATGCCGAGTTTCGTCTTGAGCATGTCGGCGAGGCGTTTCCGTTCGCGGACCGCGATGTCCGAGGAATAGCCGGGGTCCAGGTTTTCGTCCAGACACAGGTGGTACCGTCCGCTTGGCATGGCGTCGCCCGCAACGATCCCCCTGATGAGATAGGTGACGGCGGATGCGCCTATGAGCGCAGTGCCACCGAGCTGCGGAACGGATACGAGTGTTTCCCCGATGGCGGGAAGCGAACGTATCATGCGTACCGGATGATGCTCGGCGCCGATAAGCCGGGCGATGGTCCTTATCGTTTCCTGTTTATTCCCCCGCAACGCTGAAAAGCGGGCGACGTCGGTTGTGCCCAGCCGCCCGAGGAAATAGGGCGTACGGCCCAGGTCGTGCCGCTCAACGTCAATGGTGCTCCGGTCGCCGTTGTCGGCCGCTGACAACAGCGGTATGCGCTGCTTCCGGGCGAGTTCGCGCAGACGCTGTTTGATGACGAAGTCGTCCATTTCGTCCACGACGACATCCAGTCCGCGCATGAACGAAGCGACGTTCGTTGCATTCAGTCCGCGGTCGAAAATGCCCACATGGGCGTAGGGGTTTATTTCCCAGATCCGGCGCGCGATGACGGTGGTCTTCGGAAGGCCGAGCTGGTGGACTCCCGCGATGAGGCGGTTCGTGTTGGACAGTTCGAGCTCGTCGAAATCGGCAAGGCGGATGCGCCGGGCTCCGCCGGCAAGCACCACGGAAAGTGCAACGTTGCTGCCCACAGACAGTCCGGCGACACCGACGACCGTGTCATAAAACTTCTTCTGTTCCGCGAAGGTGATAAGATTCGCGTTTCTGCTGGTACGGACCCGGTTGAACTCGGGTTCCGCAAGTACGTGCACAAGGGTGTTCAGCCACGGATAGTGCACCCATCGTCCCTGGCGGATCAGAGGTCCGCGTCGGGTCCGTCCGGCGATGAATGCACCGACGGCTTCGGCAATCTTTTCCTTCGGAAGCCGGATGAGCCCCGGCTGTTCGACGAGCGCGAGTTCCGCCAGCTGACCGGCGTACGTGTCGACGATTCCCGGTTTCCGGAGTCCGGAACGCAGGCGTCCGAACGCGCGCCACGAAGCGGCGGCGGCGGGATTGAATATCTTCGGTTGTTCCCGTTTCTCCATGAGGTTCATTCCTTGATAAGGTACTTCGGCTTAAGTCCCGGGCGGAAATGCTCCGGGTCCTGGTAGTTTTTCAGAATCACCCTCGGGGTCAAATCTTTGCCGAGATGGTTCCAGAGAAAGTCGTATTCCATGTTGATTCTGCGCAGCACTCCGACGACATGCCGCGAAAGCGCGCGGGCGAGTGACGCGGCCGGCCGCTTGCCGGGCTGAAGTTCAATGTTGAGCTCAAGGAAGGCCTCATGTTTACGGTCGTATCCCTTGCGCAGGGCGAACTTCCCGGTGATGTCGCCGAGGAATTTCTCCGCGTTCAGCGCCGCATGGACGTGCTCGGGATAGATGTTCGCGGCATAGAATACGAGAGTATGGTCGCTGCGCCCTTTGAGCGCAATGAACGGCAGTTTCCACGAACCGGCCGGCACAGTACGGCCGGATTTCCGCAGCGCCGCAACACCGTCGGCATATGGGATAACGGTTCCCGCGTCGTGGAGGTTGAACCGGATGAGCGGAATACCGCTGTCGGAGGTGAACAACAGTTCCCCGTTCAGCCGGGCGACATGGCGGAGCAACGGATTGTACTGGAACAGGTTCGGTACGGTCGCGGAAGCGAAGAGGTTCCCGCACAATTCCGGGTCGGCCGATGCGGCACGGCGGAGGGCGACGGTCAGCGGCGTTTCGTGGCCGATGAGCAACGTCTCCGACGAACCGTACGTGTTCATGGCCGCGACCGCGTCGGCCGCAAGACCCGCGGCGCGGTTCAGATACGAACGCCAGGCCTCACTGAATCCTTCACTGCAAAAAAGCATCCGGAGGCCCGACTTCCGCCAGGAGAGGCCTGCGCGCTTGCCGGACTCCACGACGTCTTTCACGAAGAACGGATGTCCGATGAGCAGGACCTGGTCATAGTTGCGCCGGAGTTTGCCGATGACGTTGAGCGCCTGGTCCTTGTTGTTTCCGACGCTCACGGCGGTAAGCGGATAGCCGCGCTGGGCCGTGAGCCATGTCGGCAGGAGCGTGGCAACGCCGGAAACATAGACGCCCATCGGAAAGCCGATGACGGCGAGCGTGGATTTGCGGTGGATGCCGAACAGCGTCCGGTAGGCGAGTTCATGAATGAGCGTCGCCTCCATTTCCTGGCGCTGGCCCCGGGGCCAGAACTTCGGTTCGCCGCTCGTACCCGAGCTCACCGCGATGAGCGATGCGTTCCGGAGTTTTCCGTCCCAGCACCGCGCCGCCAGCGGATACCGGTTCACATAGTTTGCCTTGTCGGTGAAGGGCACGCCGTCCAGGTCGGCGGCAGTACGTACGGCACGACCGTTGATGCGGTGCCGCCGGAGGAAGTCGCGGTACGCCGGGACGCGTTCGGCCGCGGCATGGAAGAGGGCGAGCGCGCGGCGGTCGCCCTGGCGCACCCACCGCCCGGGCGCATCGCGGCGGAGCGATGACTCCATCGCCGCAATGTCCGTGCGCCAATAGTCCGCGATGCCGGCGCGGAACAGAGGCGCTGCCGCGAGCGTGTTCCAGGTGTCCCGTTTCGTACTCATCCGGAAAAGAGTGGGGATATGCGCGGGGTACGCCAGGCGACATCCAGACCTGCGCCGGCCCTGATGAGGTCGGTGACCGCGGGGAGCTCATCCACCAGAACCCGGTCTTTGGTGACCGCGGGGAATACACGGCGCACGGCGCGGTACAATTCCGACGCCGCGGGCGAAAGCCGCCGCGTCGCCCGCATGACGTCGGTCGCCTGGGCGAGCGTGATGAGTTCCACGGCGCACAGGATGCGCAGGTCCTCGGCCGTTTTCATCGTCAGCAGTGCCGAGTCGGTGCCCATACTCACGACGTCCTGGTTGTCGGCATTCGTGGACATGGAGTGAACGCGGTGCGGATACGCCATGGACTGGGCGTGTGACGCGGTGGAGGTCGCCACGAACTGCAGGCCCTGCAGGGAAAGGTTCAGGCCGGCGGTCGCCAGATTCAGAAACGGCGGCAATCTTCGGTTCACGTTCCGGTTCAGGAAGAAATTAATCTGTCGCTCCGCCAGCAGCGTCAGTTTCGCCATCGCCGCGCGGAGTTCGTCGGCAGCCTGTGCGACGTATTCGCCGTGAAAGTTCCCGCCGTGCAGGAATTTTCCCGACACCGGGTCCACGATGGGATTGTCGGTAACGGAGTTTATCTCCGTCTCAACCGTCTCCCGGGAGCGGGCCAACACGTCCAGCGACGGGCCGACAATCTGGGGGATACACCGGAAGGAATAGATTTCCTGCACGTCCTCGTCGATGAACCGTGTCGCTTCCGTGATGCGGTGCTTGCGTTGGAAAGCCTCGCGCTGCTTGATGAGCCGGGAGCCGGCGGTGAGTTCGCGCAGGGCAAGGCCGACGGTCAGCTGGCCGCGGTGCGGACGCAGTTCGTGCAGGCGTTCGGACAGTCCGTCCGCGAACGCGCCGATGAGTTCCAGAGCCCAGGCGCCCGAGCGGACGGCGACCGAGAGCAGGCGGTCGGCGTCGCGGCAGGCGACCGCCATGATGCCGGCCATGAACGAAGTGCCGTTGATGACCGCGAGCCCGTCGCGCGGGATGAGGCGGTACGGCTCAAGTCCCGCAAGTTTCAGTGCCCGCGCGGCCGGCATGCGTTCATCGCGGTACCGCACATGCCCCTCACCGATAAGCGCCAGTCCGACATGCGCGAGCTGTACGAGGTCGCCGCTCGTGCCCACGGCCCCGTGTTCGGGAACTTCGGGAATGATGCGGTGGTTGATGACCGCCGCGAGCGCGTGCAACAGCTCGGCGGAGACCCCCGACATGCCGCGGGCAAGCGTGTTGAGCCTGACCAGCATGGCGGCAAGCACCAACGGGTCCGGCACCGGCGCGCCCATGCCGACCGCGTGGCTCCGGATGAGGTTCGTCTGCAACTCCGTCAGCGCTTTGCGGGAAATGAGGTGCGAGGCCATCGGTCCGAATCCCGTGTTCACGCCGTAGATGACTTTGCTGGTCAGGTTCTTCTCCAGCATCATCCGGCTTTCCTGCGTCCGCGCAAAAACATCGTCGTCAATAACCGCCGACATTTTCGGGTCGGCGACAAATGCCCAGATGCGCCTGATGTCCAGGTCGCCGCCGGTGATGAGCAATGTGCGCGGCATGTTGTGCACTCATTGTATCGGAATCGGTGATAGAATGATTGTGTATTACGTATTCACTCATTCGTTCATCGTTATGACATACGACGTAGCAATCAATATATGGACCGTGGTCGGCGCCGCGGCCGCGAGTTTCGTGGTCGGCATGCTCTGGTACGGTCCGGTCTTCGGAAAAACCTGGATGAAGCTCTCGGGGATTTCCCGGGCGGACATGAAATCCATGCCGTTGACTCCCGTGCAGGCCATGGTGGGCGGCGCGGTTACGGCCCTGCTGATGGCCTATGTGCTCGCCTGGCTGGCGCAAGCCCTGATTCTGCTTTCGGCGAGTGACGCGATGCGGATGGCGTTCTGGCTCTGGCTCGGATTCTTCGTCCCGCTGACCGCGGGTTCGTGGTTGTGGGAGGGCAAGCCGTTGAGGCTCTTCCTTTTTAACGCTGCGCATTGGCTTGTCGCGCTCTCGGCGATGAGCTACGTCGTCGTCCGCTGGATGTAGGATTCCGGCCGCAAGATCATCACCCCGGTTCCGTACGGAGCCGGGGTGATTGGTATATGAAACGGTCAGCGCCCTGCGGTTTCCATGAGAAACAGATATACCAACATGGCAAGTTTTGTCGTTTTCGGCCTGTGATAGGATTGAGGCGATGGACCCGAAGGATACAGAACCGTTCCCGTTGTCCCCGGAACCCGGTCGTTCCGTAATCCGGCACGGCTCCGGAGACATCACGAGCATAGAGGAAAAGACCGAGGACGAGTTTGTGCGCTACGACGAGCGGATGAAGCTCTGGGGCTGGCTCTCCAGGGAATTCGGGGCGAAGTGGGAGATGATGAGCCAGCAGCAGCGGGAGGCGACCGTCCAGAAATACATCGTCACCATCATTGAAGAACTCAAGGCCATGGCCGGCGGACTGTGGGACCAGCTCTCTCCGGAAAATAAGCGTGAGTTGTTCCACGCCCGCTTCATTGACCGCACCGCGCCTCCGGTACCCGTCCGTCCCGCAAAGCCGCCGGTCCGGAAGGCGGGCCCTGAAGGGAAAACCGAACACCGCGCGACGGGATTCGTGGATTGGGTCGCGCGGAACGCCGGCCGTCTTCCGGCGGACTGGGGAGAACGGAGAAAGATGTATCTTGAAGAAACGGGCGGTGAGTAATAACCAATTCTCATTATGAGCGAATCGAACCGCGAGCCGGCAATACGCAGGGAGATGGGCGGCCACGAGGATTACGGTGCCTATGAGCGCAAGGTGCGCCAGGAAATGTGGGAGCAGTACAAGGACATGTTGCGCGAGCTTCCCACTCATGACGACCGTGAGGAGGCGGTTCGGAAGCTGGCCAAGCAGGAGATGGCGCGCCGGGCGAGCGCGAAGGTGAAGGCCGAGAGCCGGGAACCGGAACCGGCCGGGAAAAAGACGGAACAGGGTCCGGCCCCCGCCGCATCCGTGGAGAAGCCCCTGGGAATCCTGGATGCCGGTCCGTGGCTCAAATGGGACGACGTCGTCTATGCCGAGGGCAAGTTCCACGTGTTCACGTCGGAATTCGTCCCTGCGCTTGTTGAGGCGCTCGGTGAACTGTCCAGCGACATGCAGGTGCGCACGCGCCAGATGAACATGATACGCAATCTGTATCAGGGCAAGCTGTTCCGCATGTACGCGAACCAGTATCCCGACCGTCCGGCGGACGAGTTGCGCGAGAACGTGCAGGGATGGCTGGACGAGCGGTGGGAGCAAACGCTTGCCGCCGCGCGGCGCCTGGCGTCATAGTCCTGAGCGACCATGGAGAGTTACGTCATTATCGGACTGCTGGTGGTCCTGTGCGGCGCCGTACTCTATGCGGCGCGTTCGTTGCGCCGTCCGGCCGACACGAAACCTGACCAGTCCGTGCTGATGCTTTCCCAGCGCGTCGAAGCGCTCTCGCACCAGCTCTCGCATCAAATGGAGCAGTCGCGGCAAGCCACCGAGCGCTCGGGGGCCAGCGTCTTCTCGCAGGTGCAGGCGTTCACGCAGGGGATGACTGAGCTGCGCGAGTCGGTCAAGCAGGTGCGCGAGTCGGTCAAGGATGTCGCCTCGTTCCAGGAGATGTTCCGGTCCCCCAAACTCCGGGGCCAATGGGGGGAGTTGTCTCTGGGGGCCATTCTCAAGGAGTATTTCCCCAAAGGCGGGTACGAGGAACAGCACTACTTTGCAGGCGGTGAGGCGGTAGACGCTGTTGTCCGGCTCCCGAACGGCCTGCTCCTGCCTATCGATTCAAAATTCAATTGGGACAATTTCAAGAAGATGACGGAAAGCGAGAGCGAGACTGCCCGGGCTGCCTACCGCAAACAATTTCTGTCCGACGTGAAAAAGAAGGTGGACGAAATCGCGACTAAGTACGTCCTGCCCAGCGAGGGGACGGTGGATATGGCGCTCATGTATATGCCCGCAGAGAGCATCTACTACGAGGTTGTCCAGAATGTCCGGGAAGAGGATGTCGCCGAATACGCGCGCAAGCGCAAGGTATACCTCACCTCGCCGAACACGTTGTATATCACGCTGTCTGCCGTCATTCACTGGTTCAAGGACTCGCAGTTACAGAGCCAGACGCGGGCCATCATGAAGCGGTTGGAAACCGTGATTAAAGATGCCGGAACGCTGGCGAACGAGTTCCGCAAGCTCGGAGATCACCTATCCGATGCCTCTTCCGCCTATGAACGGACCGACAAGAAGCTCGGCCACCTTGTCGAGCGGACACAGAAGGTGATAGAAATGAGTGAGCAGGAGAATTTGCTTTCGTAATACCGCGAACCATGCCCGACGAAGAATTGCCAGCGATGCCCGAGCTCCCTGTTGCGCCGGTTGAGAAGCCGGATGTTTCCGCGTCGCCTGACCGTCCGAAAGCTCCCGAGGCCCCCAAGCGGTCCATAGCCGCCGAGGACAAGCCGGTGCCGCGTCCGGAGCGCAAGACCGCCCCGGCTACAGCGCCCCGCGCTCCCGAGCGCACCATCGTTTCCGGGGACGCGCCGGCAGGCGCGGAAGGTGAACCCAAAAGCGGTGAGCGCAAAGAGGGTACGCCGGAGAAGGGCGGACTTGAACGGGATATGGAGAAAAAAGCGGCAGAGCGTGGACTTGCTCCGGAAGAGAAAAAGAGCTGGTGGACGGAAAAGGTTCCTATCACGTCCAACGCCGCGAAGGGTCCGAAAGAGCCGCTTTCGTTCGGTCAGCGGTTGTGGCGCGGCATCAAGGGCGGCGCGCTGATGTATCCCGTAGGTATCTTGACGACCGTGGGTATGGGCATCTGGGGGAGCCTGGGGAAAATCGCTGAGAATGTGGCGACCTATGGGACCACGTATGTGCCCTGGGCCCAGTGGTTCGGCGCTTCGCTGACTCATCCCATAACTCTTGGGGTCGTCGGCGCAGGGTTCGCCGCGGGCTTCTTGACCCATTGGTTCCGTAAGCGGCGGGAGCAGAAGAAATAGCCGGACCTCTTTCCTTTTTCCGCGGTTTCCGTATAATCGGGTCTGTATTTTTGAATACACTTCGCCTATGCGGAGTGTATTCGTCCCGAGGAGCCGCGCCCGTGTGCCCGGCGACGGGATTTCACGCTTTTCCGTAAACCGGTATGGATATTTTCCTCGTATCTCTCATCGCGGCGGTTGTTGCGCTTGTGTATGGCGCGTTTCTTGCATGGACCGTACTGAAGCAGCCTGCGGGTGATGAGCGTATGCAGAGCATTGCGCGCGCCATTCAGGAGGGTGCGTCTGCATATCTGAAGCGCCAGAACCGGACCGTCATCATCGTGGGCGTGCCGGTAACGGTCGCACTGTACTTCCTGCTCGGATGGGGCACGGCCGCCGGGTTCGTCGTCGGCGCGTTCGCTTCCGCGCTTGCGGGCTGGCTCGGCATGGCGGTGGCGGTACGCGCGAATGTCCGCGTCGCGGAGCAGGCGAAGTACGGCATGGCCCCGGCGTTCTCCCTGGGATTTAAGGGCGGTGCGGTCACCGGATTCGCGGTGGTCGGTCTCGCCCTGCTCTCGCTGACCGTTTTCTATTGGCTCACCGGTGACGTCATTGCGTTGATTGGCCTCGGTTTCGGCGCCTCGCTTATCTCGGTCTTTGCGCGTTTGGGCGGCGGCATCTTCACCAAGGGCGCCGACGTCGGCGCCGACCTGGTGGGCAAGATTGAAGCGGGAATCCCCGAAGACGACCCGCGAAATCCGGCGGTTATCGCCGACAACGTCGGCGATAATGTCGGCGACGATGCGGGCATGGCAGCGGACCTCTTTGAAACATACGTGGTCTCGGCGATTTCCGTCATGCTCCTGACGCATCTTCTGCTTCCGCAGTTCCCCGAACTGGTCAAACTTCCTCTGCTCATCGGCGCCGCCGCGGTCGTCGCGTCCGTCGTCGGTTCGTTCTTCGTGCGTCTGCGGGGAAGCATCATGGGTGCGCTGTACCGCGGCGGCATCGTGACGGCCGGCGTCGCCGCCGCGCTGTTCTGGGCGATGACGAAGTATGCGCCGGTCATTACCGAACTCGGCGAAGAGGCGGGCACGGTAATCTTTTGGTCGCTTATCATCGGTATCGCGGTCACCGCGTTGATGGTTCTCATCACCGAGTACTACACGTCCAAGCGGTTCCGCCCTGTCCGTGCCATCGCTGAGGCGAGCACCACGGGCCATGGCACAAACGTCATCATGGGACTGGCCATGAGCATGCAGGCCACGGCGCTTCCGCTGGTCGTCATCGGCGGGGCCATGCTCGGTGCGTACCAGCTTGCCGGTCTGTACGGCATCGCACTGGCGACCATGAGCATGCTGTCGCTGACGGGTATGGTCGTCGCCATTGATGCGTTCGGACCCATCACCGACAATGCCGGCGGCATCGCGGAGATGGCGAAGCTTCCCCAGGAAGTCCGCGACGTCACCGACCCGCTGGACGCGGTCGGAAACACGACCAAGGCGGTCACCAAGGGGTACGCCATCGCGTCGGCCGGCCTTGCCGCGCTGGTGCTGTTCGCCGCCTACACGCAGGAACTGCAGGCCGCGGGCCGGTTCGTACTGTTCATGCTTGCCGATGTGCGCGTGCTCGTCGGCCTGCTCATCGGCGGCATGATGCCGTATCTGTTCGGCTCGTTCGCGATGCAGGCGGTTTCCAAGGCGGGCTCGGCGGTCGTGGACGAAGTTCGCCGTCAGTTCCGCGAGAAGCCCGGCATCATGACCGGCACCGACAAGCCGGATTACGGTTCGGCCGTGGACATCGTCACTAAGGCGGCCATCCGCGAAATGATTATTCCGGCGCTCATTCCGGTCGTCTTTCCCATCGCCGTCGGTTTCCTGCTGGGGCCTGAGGCGCTCGGCGGTCTGCTGGTCGGAACCATCGTGACGGGTCTGTTCGTCGCCATCTCCATGACCTCGGGCGGTGGTGCATGGGACAACGCGAAGAAATACATTGAAGAGGGCAATCACGGCGGCAAGGGCTCCGACGCCCACAAGGCCGCAATCACCGGAGACACCGTGGGCGACCCGTATAAGGATACGGCAGGGCCGGCGATTAATCCGATGATTAAAGTCGCCAACATTGTGGCTCTCTTGATAGCCCGCTTCATCTAAGAGTATCTCCACACCAAACACCCCGCTCCGGCGGGGTGTTTGGTATAATGAGGACATGACGAACGGAGCTCCGGATTTCGCGCAACGTCAGTCCATTCCGTCCGTGCCGGCCGCCCAGCCGCGGCACGCAGCGAACATCGGAAGCGTGCGCGATGTCATGACGACCGACGTGCTCGCCATCGCTGCCGACGACACGCTGGATATCGTGGCGGGTCTCTTTGAGAAGTACGACTACGACGGCATGCCCGTCGTGGACGCCGGCTACAAACTGCTCGGCGTGATTACGGCGTACGACATGGTCCTGCAGTCCTCCGGCATGCACCTGCCGACGGTTATCGGCATCATGGAGAACATCGCCAAGGGGAAGGGCGACCGCCGCCAGCTGGACGAGCAGTTCGGCAAACTCAAGGAGATTTCGGCGACCAGCATCATGAACACCAAGCCGCTGACCGTCGGCCCCGACGCGCCGCTCTCCGATGCCGCCGGACTCTTCGCCCAGCACCCCAAGGTCAACCCGCTCTGCGTCGTGGACGCCCAGGGCAAGCTCGTCGGAGTCATTTCGCGCTATGACATCCTGAAATTCTTCAACGAGAAGTATTTCAACAAGGTCGTGCAGGACGTGAACGAGGGCGATCCGTTCAAGGCGTTTCCGACCCGTTCCGCCCGCAAGGCCGAGGAAGCGCTGGGCGAGGTGGAGAAGGAGTTTTTGCTGGTGACCAAGCGGCGTCCGCTCATCTGGAAGTACGTGGCAATTGCCATGTTCGCCGCGGGCCTTATCGTCGCCACAGCGTTGATTATCCGCATCGTGCAGCGGGGCGGATGAGGCTGGGGTAGAAAGGAGGGGGTCCAAATTTTAACGGCTCACTTGGTGAGCCGTTAAAATTTGATTGGCCGGTCTGCGCGCTACTTATTCACCTGCTTCCAGAGCCAGGCGATGAGCAGGGCGCCGATGACGACGAGCTCAATCTGGAACAGTGACCCGAAGACGAGTCCGCCGCCCCAACCGCCCATCATGCCTTCATATCCCATCATGGATGAAGATATTAGGTTAGTACAACGACTGCCGCTTCAATAATACCGCATTGAACGCAACGATGACCGTGGACACCGACATCAGAATTGCCGCCACGGCCGGTTGGAGCAGAATGCCCCGTGATGCCAATACTCCCGCCGCCAGCGGTATAGCGACGATGTTATATCCTGCCGCCCACCAGAGATTCTGGACCATTTTCGCATAGGTCAGGCGCGAGAGCCGGACGATGCGCGGGATATCGCGCGGGTCGTTCCGTACGAGGATGATGCCCGCGGACTCTATGGCGACGTTCGTTCCCGCACCGATGGCGATTCCGACGTCGGCCTGCGTCAGGGCCGGCGCGTCATTGATGCCGTCACCGACCATGGCAACCTGCGCTCCGCGCGCCTGCAGCTCCCTGACCCTTGCCGATTTCTCATCAGGTTTGACGCGGGCGAAGTACTCGTCAATCCCGAGTTCCTCGGCGACCCAGGATGCGACCTCGTCCGCATCCCCGGTCACCATGGCGACCTTCACCCCGAGCTGTTTCAGCTCGGCCACCGCTTCACGGGATTCGCGGCGGATGACGTCTGCGAACGCAAATGCACCGATGAACGAGCCGTCGTGGAGTACATAGATTACGGTTTTTCCCTTGGACGCTTCCGCCTTCATGGCCGCCTGCAGTTCCGCCGGTATATCCTGGGTCCCAATGACGCCGTGTCCGCCGATAGTGATGTCAGAGCCGGAAACGCGTGCCTGAGAACCCTTCCCGGGCAAGCGTCGGAAATCTTCAGCATCGGGAAGCGTGATGCCCATCTCCTGCGCTCGCGCGACAAGCGCCTTCGCAATGGGGTGCTCTGACCGCGCATCCGCAGCAGCGCCGAGCATGATGAGCGTCCGCTTATCCGTTCCGGGCGCCGGCCAAGCATCCGTCATGCCGTATGTGCCCGTCGTCAACGTCCCGGTCTTATCAAACAGGACCGTGTCAATACTCCGTGCGGCCTCCAGTGCGAGGCGCTGGCGGACGAGGAAACCATTCTGCGCGGCCTTCGTGGTGGAGATGGATGCGACCAGCGGAACGGCAAGTCCCAGCGCATGCGGGCAGGCGATGACCAGCACCGCTACGAAGCGTTCCACGGCGAATCCCGCACCTGCGCCGGCGGCGAGCCATCCCGCAAGCGTCGTGGAGCCTCCGATGACCGCGACATAGGTGAGCCACAGTGCGGCACGGTCTGACAGTATCTGAAGCCGGGACTTGGATGCCTGCGCCTCGGCGACCAGGCGCATAACGCCGGCCAGGAAGGTATGCTCTCCGATAGCTTCTACGCGGACGGTGAGCGGACCGTCACCGTTGACCGTACCGGCGATGACCATATTGCCCCTTGTCTTCGGTACCGGCCGTGATTCGCCGGTTGCAAGCGATTCGTTCACGTCGGAATTCCCTTCGGTTACCTGTCCGTCCGCGGGAATCTTTCCTCCCGGCCGTACGAGGACAAGGTCGTCCTTCGTAAGTTCACTGAGCGGAATTTTTACAGTTCTTCCGTTCCGGATAATCTCCGCAGTGTCCGGCAAAAGTTTCGACAACTCCTTCAATGCGCCTTGTGCGCCCTTGACCGCGCGCATCTCCAGCCAGTGGCCCAGAAGCATGACGGTGATAAGCGTGGCAAGTTCCCAGAAAAGGGTTTCCGTATTGCCCAGGAGCGTATTGACCGCGCTGTAGCCGAACGCCGCGGTGATGGCGATGGCGATGAGGGTCATCATACCCGGCAGACGGGCACGCAGCTCGCGCCATGCGCTGGCCAGGAAGACCCATCCTCCGATGAAGAAGATGAGCGTGCCGAGCGCGGCGGGAACATATGCTGAGCCGGGGAAGTCCGGAGGCGACCAGCCGGTGAGCGTCGGAACAATATCCGAGTAGAGGACCACGGGAATGCTCAATATGAGCGATGTCCAGAACTTCCGTTTGAATGCATCGGTGCTGTGGCCGGCGTGCTTGCCGTGTACGCCGGCTGCCCCCTCGTGCGCCCGCTCATCGGGTGAGGCGGGAACAAGGCTCATTCCGCATTCGGGGCACATGCCCGGCCGTTCCTGGCGGATTTCCGGGTGCATGGGACACGTATAGTCTTTCGTGTGCATGATGATTGGGATTATACCCCGCACGCGCCTCCGCTGCGACCTTGGACCGGTTCAACTTCGCTCAAGATGTTCCGGTAGCCGGTTCCGCTGGAGAACTGTGCGCCCAGAAGTTCACGGGGGTCAGCTGACTCCCAGGTCCGCCCCTTCATGTCCAGGTATTTTGCGATGGTCAGGTACGTGTCGGGGAACCAATACGCGTTCACCTGCAGGGCGACGCGGTACATCTCCTCCTCGCCCGCGCCGTTCGCGGCCATCAGTTCCAACAGGCCCAGCATCGCCATGCCGTGATTACAGTCGGGGAAGTACGTGGAATTCCCGCAGCACGGGCGGTAGACGTTTCGCGCAACTGATTCCACGAGGGCCTGCTGTTCCGAGGTCAGTTTCACGTAGCGGTGTCCGGAATAGTGGTCCATCGCGTCGCCCACGGCGATGCTCCAGCCGCCCGTCGAAGCAAACCGGCCCGCACCGCCGTATTGGGGGTCCGTCATCGGACCTTCTTCAAGAACGGGATTTGTGTTCGCCAGCCCGAACGCCCAGAGCAGGTTCAGGATGATTCCCGCGTTGTTGGCGTCCATGCGGATGGTGTCGGCCCGTCCCTCCAGGAGGGTCCGTTCGTAGGGATTCAGACCTCCGCGCGACTCATACAAGGCTTCAAATGCCTGCCGGTCAATGACGCCGTCGGCGACCATCCGGGCGCCCAGGTCTCCCCATGAGATGGGCAATGCAATGCCGTCCCGGGGAAGGACCGTCTCCTCGAATGCGGCGCTTTCAGGCGCCGTCGTACGGTCACCCCGCGGGGCGTACGGCAAAAGCCACGCGCCGCCTATGACGGCGGCCCCGGCCAGTGCGCCGAACAGAAACGTCGTCATCGGTTTCGGTGCCGGCCGTTGCGCGCCGGACGCGGAGGAATGTTCCGCGCAATGTTCATTAATTCTCTCTGACTGCAGATTCCCGCCCTCGGCTGATTCATGGTGCATACAATGCATGGTGGTGATTTAACAACATTCCTTGAGCTTTCGTTCCGCTTCCGCGACGGACCAGTTCCTCACCGTCCCCGGATGTCCGCGTCGCTCCGTGAACGCGACGGTGATGAGCGCGGCTCCTATCACGGCCAGGGCCGCGAAATGCCATGCCTGAACGGCGGCCGCATACGCGGCGGCCAGACCGGCAGGAACGAAGACCAGCATGAAGGCCGTGCGGCGTGCCGCCGCCGTGCGCTCACGGAGCAGATAGGCGATGCCGACCGCGGAACCGCCTATCAATGTAGCAATGAGCGCGGCATCCACGGCATGACCGTCCGCCCGCCAGAGCAACAGCGCAATCCAGGTACCCGAGACGATAGTGCATATCGGACAGATTTTCATGGTCAGAGGATAAGGATGAGTACGCCCAGTCCGAGCATGGCGATTCCCGTCCACAGCCGCATTGACCGGACATTGGACTTCTTCCATGCCTCCAGCCGTTCCACGACCGTCCGGTTCCCCGCGATGGCGAGAACAACCAGGAGCGGGAATACGAAGACCGCATTGTACAACAGGAGATAGCTGAATCCTTTCAGATAGGTCGCCGAATCATGCAGGAGCCCGAGCACCATCAGGTACGGGCCGCCGGTGCAGGGGAATTCGCAAAGTCCGACCAGCGCGCCGAGTCCGAACGCGGCGGGTAGCGACGCCCGGCCCATCAGTTCCGCCATCTTCCGGTGCGCCGCATGCGGCACGCGCAGTTTGATGGGGAATGCGGGGAAGAACTCATTGACGATGTTCACGATGCCCCAGGCGATGAGCAAACCCGCGCCGACCTTCCCCATGAAATGGGGCGTGTTGAACAGGTGGAGGGTGCCCAGGAGTCCGAGTCCGATGGCCAGATAGGAGAGGAAGATGCCTGCCACGTACGCTCCGCCGACGGCGAACAGGCGCCCGCGCACCACCCCGAGCCCCAAGAGGACCGCGATGGTTACCAGGAGGATGGCGAACGCGCACGGATTGATGCTGTCCAGGAGCGCCGAGATGAGTACAAGCGGAAGCAGGACCGTTCCGCCGTCGCTGATGCTCCATGCGAACCGTGTTCCGAGGTCGCCGCGGAGGAACAGGACGACTGCGGCAAGCGCGACAGCGGCGCTGATTGCAGCGATGAGTTTCCGGTTCATGCTACGGGGTCACGTTCGCCGTGAACGAAACGACGACGGGTGTGCCCGCATCGTTTTCCATGGTGACCGTGCGTTGTATCGGTCCGACGCCCGACGGGCCGTGTGCGGCCGGGTCAAACGTGATGATGAGCGAGGCGGTATCCTGCGGAGCGACGGATGCGTTGACGCGGGGGATGAATCCGTGCCCGAGCATTCCGTACGGTCCGTACTTGCGTCCGGCATGGTCAAGGGAGACTGACGTGCACATGCATGACGTGTACGTCTTGCCGAGGGTTACCGATGAGGCGCCGGTATTGGTGACCGCTATGCGGTGCCGGACGGTTCCGGCGGCCATGGAGATGGTTCCGAAGTCAAACGACGTTTCCGACGGTTCCAGGGGACCAGGAGCGGCGATATCCGACATGGGCGTCGCCAGCGGAGTACCGCCGGGACGCGCCGCCCATGCCAGAATCCCGGCGGCCGCCAGGGTTCCGATAAGGACGAAGAGGATTGTTTTCATGATGCATGGTGGGTTGATACGACAAACAAACCCCGGAAGGGGTCTGTGGACGCACGCCGAAGGAGGGATACGTTTCCGGCGTGCGCTACACGCCTGTTGGGCTGTGGTTCAGGCGGATGTTCCAGCGGAAAACCGGAAATCGGGAGAGCGACGCCTCAAACGGAAGGGTCCGGACGAGGGATGTATGCCACAAACCGCCATCGGCTCGTACCGGGGAGACCCGCCAAATCAATACCGCACCGAACGCCGCGAGAAGTAGGGTCAGAGCCGACAGGACGGGAACGGATGCCAGAACGCGCTGCAGAGAGCTGAGGTGCTGGGCCGCCGAACCGATGGAAAGACACGGCAATGCGGAAATAGAGGAGAGGAAACAATCAGTCCCATGCGCGAGATTTTCGCTCATGGCGAACGGACCGGCGATGCCGACGACGGTGAGCGCAAGGATGACGAATAGGGAGAGCGTTTTCATGAATATGGCCATTATATCATGATTTCAGTGCGTGAACCAGTCGGATTTCGCAGTCCTTGAAGACTGCTTTGAGCGTTTCCTGTTCCTTCGGGGTGAACTTTTTGAGCACGTAGTCGCGTACCCATTCGTCGCGCTTTTTGTCGGATTGTGCGCGGGCCTTGTCCAAGGCGCGGGAACCAAGACCGATGCGCACGCGCCAGAACTTCTTGGTCTTCAGCGCAGACATGATGCTCTCCACCCCGCGGTGTCCGCCGGAGTTCTTTTCAAAGGAGAGTTTGCAGTTGCCGAAGGGGATATCCAGGTCGTCCTGAACGACGACGACATCCTCGTTCTTCGCCTTCGCCCAGCGCTTTGCCGCCGCGGCGGTCTGTCCGGATTTGTTCACGTACGTCTGCGGTTTGACCAGCCATGTCTTGATGCCGTCCACCTCGCACTTGGCCGCCTGCGCAAAAATCTTCTTCTCGTCCGTGAAGTCCGCGCCTTTGTGCTTCTTGATGAGCCAGTCCAAAAATTGCCAGCCGACGTTATGGCGGGTGGCGAGGTACTCTTCGTCCGGATTGCCGATGCCGATGATGAGCTTCATATACGGGAGTATAGAAAAGCGCGCGGAAAAAGAAAACGGCCGCCAGGCGGGCTGGCGGCCGTGGGCCTACTTCCGGTTCAGGAACTCGCTGATGACCGTGCGGTCCCTGCGGTACCACGCGGCCCGGGTGCGGATGCGTTCCAGCGATTCCGCGATGGCACGGGTCGCGCTCGGCGCGGGGTGTTCGGCGAAGAACCGTTCCACGGCGCCGGCGTCTTCGTCGCGGTTGAATCCGCTGATGGGCAGTTCGATGATCCGCCCCAGCATCTTCAGTCCGCCGCCGGAGTACCGTTCGCTGACCTGCTCCCAGTTGGCGGTGATGAACTCCCATGCCGACCGGCGGCCCTGGGCATGCGTGCCCATTCCGGCGAGCACGTAGATGAAGTCCCCGGAACGGACCTGCCGGGGGTCGAATGCGAACTCCAGAACCTTCGCGAGAATGCCCCGGTCGGTGAATCGTCCCATGGCGTTGAGCAGACGGACCCGCTCTTCCTGGAGAGTCGCGGAGCCGTACAATTGCTGGAAGATGTGCAGGTCCGACCAGAGGTTCTGCTTCGCGACCGTGGCGTACACCGCTGCCCGCAGGTTGGGGTTCAGCGTCCTTCTGCCGGCGAAGTGTCCGGCGAACGCGCTTACGGCCGCTTCCGTCGTCGCCCGGTCGCCGTAGGCGCCCAGGGCGCCCATAATCTGGCCCCGCAGGAGTTTGGTCGTGTGAGCCTCGCTCCTCCGTTCGGTCCAGCCGAGCTTCGCGGCGACGGAAGAAAGGACCGAGCAGGCGAACGCGTCGTAACGCCGTTCGCTCGCGGTCTCCTCCACGAGATTGGCGACGGCGCCCAAGGCGCCGAGCGCGGCGTTCCAGACCGTGTAGTCGGTCTCGTTCAGGTACGACGCCAGCAGGTTCAGGAGCTCTCCCGTCGGCAGCCGGCCGGCACGCGCGAGCGAGAGCGCGTCGCTGATGAGTCCGTAGCGGTCCGCGGGAGGCAGCGCGTTCTCGCGGAGTGATTCCGCGAGCCGCCCCCACTGTTCCGGCGGATAGTTCACCCGCGCGAGCGTAATCTGCCCCGCGTTGAGCTTCGTGACGGCGGTCGCCGGCATGTCCGTCTTCACCGTGAACGACCTTCCGCTGCAGCTGAAGCGCGGCAACGGCTTGGATGAACCGCCGGTGAGCACGGTCAGTGCGACCGGAATGTCCCATGTCTGCCGGGACTCCGCGTCGGTGAGCGTTTCGCCGCCGGACAGGAACCGCTCCTGGGACAGTTCCAGCGAACCGTCCCCGGCAGCCCGGACCGTGATGAGCGGGTATCCCGCCTGCTTGGTCCAGGTGTCCATGATGTCGCGCACGGGCTTGCCCGATGCCTCCGCCAGGGCTTCCCAGAGGTCTTCCGTGGTCGCGTTGGCGTACGCATGCCGGCGCAGATAGTTCTGCAGGCCCGTCCGGAATGCGTCGGGGCCGATGAAGTCGTGAATCATCCGGATGACGCTTGCCCCCTTGGAGTAACTGATGGAGTCGAAAATCTGGCTGATTTCGTTGGGATGTCCGACCTCCACCTCGATGGCGTGGCTGGAACGGAGGCCGTCCAGGGACAGCGCGCTGGCGTACTCGTCGCCGACGAACTGCGTCCAGATGTCCCACTCGGGGAACAGCGCGTCCATGGCGAGGCTGGCCATCCATGTCGCGAAGCCCTCGTTCAGCCAGAGGTGTGTCCACCACTGCATGGTCACGAGGTTTCCGAACCACTGATGCGCCAGCTCGTGTGCGACGACTTCGGCGACCCGCTGATACGCAGCGGACGCCGAATGCTCGGGGTCGATGAGCAGCGCGTTCTCGCGGTACGTCACCAGGCCCCAGTTCTCCATCGCGCCTGCGGCGAAGTCGGGAATCGCCACCATGTCCAGCTTCGGGAGCGGGTACGGAATGCCGAAGTATTCGTTGTAGAACTCCAGGACGCGGATTGCCGTCTCCAGAGCGAACCGGCCGTGCTCCTTCTTGCCCGGTACGGTGTACACGCGTACCCGCGTCCCGTTGTTCGTGGTTCCCTCGATGAACTCCAGCTCGCCGACGATGAATGCCAGCAGATAGCTGGACATCACCGGCGAACGGTCGAACGTGAATTTGGCCAGCCCTTCCGGGGTGACGCTCTGGGCGCGGACCGGCATGTTCGACAGGGCGGTCAGTCCCGGCGGAACGGAGAGGGTGACGTCGAACGTCGCCTTCAGGGCCGGCTCGTCCCCGCAGGGGAGCGCCCGGCGTGCGTCCGTCGCCTCGAACTGCGTCGCCGCCAGGTGGCGCTCCACGCCGTCCGGTCCGACGAACCGGCTCCGGTAGAAGCCGGCCATCTTGTCGTTGAGCGTCCCGGAGTACCCGATTTCGAGGACCGCGCCTCCCGCGGGAATCTCGTCCGTGAACGTCAGGACCGCGGTCTGGGCTTCGGCGTCCAGTTGTATACCGGCCGGCTGGACCGATTCCGCTCCGTCGGGGTGCAGGAGCACGTTCTCCCGGGCGACTGCCAGGTCGGCCGCGTGAAGCGTAATGGTGCGGACGGGCCGGCGGACCGTGAGATTCACGGAAACGGTTCCGGCGAACGTGAACGCCTTCAGGTCAGGCGTCAGGGCGACGTCGTAGTTGTTGTACGCGACGTCGTCGGGAATCAGGCATCCTGCCTTCTCGGTCATGGGGCCTCCGTAGTAGTGATGGGTTGTCGATGAACAACGCCGCTGAAAATACAATATGATACGAATGCGTCAAGAAACACGAAACCCCCGGGGGAAGGGGGTTCGGCCTATGGCAGGCCTTTGAGCGTGGGCAGGCGGAGCGTCTGTCCGGGATGCGTGAGGTTCAGGTGCGTCAGGAGTTTGAGCTCCCGTTCCAGATTCCGGCCGCACCCAAGACAGCATACCGCTCTGCACAACGGCCGGTGCGTCATGTCCTGGATGTACCACAGTTCATCGTCCCCGCGGATGATGAGCACGGTTTCCGGGTCCAGCACGCCGACTTGTGCGGCTTTCGCCAGTTCATCGCACCGGTGCGCAAGATGCATCCGGTCCACGATGGGAGCACGGGCGATGGTCATGATGTGACCTCCTACTATTATTATACAATATAATTCACGTATCGCCAATAGCGTTGCAGAGCGCCAAAAACTATGATAATATGCGACATTCCTTGATTTCACCCATGTCAGAGCAGCCCAATCTGGCCGGACAACCGACGACCGAGGAGACCGAAGCGCAGACCCCGCCATCCCGTGGCGGGCGTATCGCGTCCGAAGTTTTCGAGTTCATCTGGGAGACGGTCAAGGTCGTCCTCATCGCGCTGGTCATCATCCTGCCGGTGCGGTACTTCCTTATCCAGCCGTTCTTCGTGAAGGGCGAATCCATGTTCCCGACGTACCACGACAAGGAGTACATCCTCGTGGACAAGTGGACCTACCGGACCGCCCGGCCCCAGCGCGGCGACGTCATCGTGTTCAAAGCGCCGACCGACGTGAACGACTACTTCATCAAGCGCATTGTCGGGCTTCCGGGCGAGCGCGTCGTCGTGCAGAACAACACCGTCCGCGTCTTTAACGCGGAATTCCCCGACGGGTTCACGCTGAACGAGAAGGTCTACCTGCCCGATTCGCATATCACGGAGGGCACCGATGACCGCCTGCTGGAGGATGACGAGTACTACGTGCTCGGCGACAACCGCCAGCACAGCAGCGACTCGCGTGCGTTCGGACCGGTGCGGCGCGAGCTGTTCTCCGGCATGTCGTGGCTGCGTCTGTGGCCTCTGGAACGCATTGATTTCCTGGAACGCACCACGTACCCGCCTGTTATCGAGTAACCTGAAACCACTAACCCTATGGGAAAGCGCAAACCGTTGCTGGTCACCCTGCCGGAAGGCATCACCGAAATCGTCCCTGATGACGAGAAGTATTGGCATGCGGTGTTCCGTAAGGTGAACGGCCTGTTGGCGGACTACAGCTTCATGCGCATCGACCTTGCGCCGCTGGAGCACGCCGACCTGTTCATCCGCGCCTGTGGGTCCGGCGACGAGGGCGTGGAAAAGCGCCTGGTCACGACGCGGACGAAGGACGGGGTGACACTGGCACAGCGCTATCAGATGGCGCCGTCGTTCATGCGCGCGTACCTCCAGCACGGCATGCACGCGCTCGCCCAGCCGGTGAAGATGTTCGCGACGTCGCAAATCGTCCGGCACGGCGCCGACGGCATGCAGTCGGCGCTCAAGCTCGGCATCCAGACCATCGGCGACGACAACGAGGCGGTGGAAGCGGAGCTCATCTTCCTCGGATGCCGCATCCTGGAGTCGCTCAACCTCGGGCCGTTCACGGTCCGGATGAACACCATCGGCGACTCGCAGTCCCGCGTCACCTATGCCCGTGCATTGCGGGAGTACTACCGGTCCCGCGGAAAGAAGCTGTGCGCCAAGTGCCGCTCGTTCCAGCGCGAAAGCATTCTGATGGCGCTGGAATGTACGCAGGAGGAGTGCCGCGACGTGAATAAGGACGCTCCGCAAATCCTTGACCATTTGAGCGAGGAGGCGCGGGCCCACTTCAAGCGCCTGCTGGAGTTTTTGGACGAGGGCAAGGTGCCGTACATCCTGGAACCGTACCTGGTGCGGCATGAGGACTATGCGGCGAAGACCGTGTTTGAATTCGTGCTGGACGGTGAGCCCGACGCGGAGGGCAAGCCCACCGACGGGAAGACCGTCATCAAGGGCGGGCGCTTTGACCGGCTCTCGGACCTCATCGGCGGTTCGCGCAACCTGCCGGCAGCGGGATGGTCGTTGGACGTCCGCGCGCTGGTGGACCGGCTCATCGCCAGGAACGCCGCGGTTCCCGAGCTCGGCGGCCGGCCCAAGGTGTTCCTGTCCCAGCTTGGCGAGGCGGCCAAGCGCAAGTCGCTCATGCTCTTTGAGGAAATCCGCAAGTCGGGCATCGACGTGCGATACTCGTTGAGCCGCGACACCATCAAGGGCCAGCTCCGTATGGCGGCGAAGCTCGGCGTCCGGTACGCGCTCATCTTCGGGCAGAAGGAAGCGCTGGAAGGAACCGTCATCGTCCGCGAAGTGGAGACCGGTATTCAGGAAACCATTCCGCAGGAGAAAATCATCGACGCGCTCAAGAAGCGCCTGAAGTCCAAATGATTGACGACGTGTTCTGCAAGATTCTGAACGGCGAAATGAAAGGAGAGTTCGTGTATCGTGATGACGAGGTGGCGGTGCTCAAAGATATCCGTCCCCAGGCTCCCGTTCACCTTCTGGTCATGCCGGTGAAGCACTATTCGGGAATCGGCGATTTCCTGGAACACGACGGTCCGGTGCTGGAGAAACTTCTGCGGGTGGCGGACCGGGTGGCGGGCGAACAGGGACTGGAGAAAGGATACCGGCTCATCATCAACGAAGGCGATGACGGCGGAAAACTGGTTCCGCATCTGCACCTTCACCTTCTTGGCGGCAAGCGTCTGGGGGCGAAAATTGTCGGATAGGATGAGAGTTTACAGCTTATAGTTCGGAAGGACGGCCTTTCTGGCTACAAGCTGCAAGCTATCAGCTTCAGCATTCATAGAAGGGAGGTACCATCATGGTAGAAGTCAAAAGAAAACCCAACGAATCCACCGGCAGTTTGCTCCGCCGGTTCTCCCGCTTCGTTCAGCAGAGCGGCGTTTTGCTGCGCGCCAAGAAGCAGAAGTTCCGCACCAAAAAGATGACGGAGCGCCAGGAGCGCAATGCGGCAATCATGGGCATGCACCTGCAGAAGCTCCGCGAGAATCTCCAGAAGCTCGGCAAGTACGACGAAGACACCTTCAACGAAGCAAAGCGCCGGATGAAGCAGGAAATAGAACTGTAATATGCTCAAAGACACGCTCAAGGACGACATGAAGGCGGCGATGAAGTCGGGCGACGCAAGGGCGAAGTCAACCATCGCCATGTTGCTGTCCGCGGTGAAGAACCGCGAGCTGGACAAGCGCTCCAAGCTCGCCAAGGCGGGGACGCCCGACGCGGAACTGGACGCCTCCAGCGCGCTGACGGACGAAGAGGTCGTGGAGGTCATCGGCAGCGAAATCAAAAAGCGCAAGGAATCCATCGCGACGTTCGAACAGGCCGGCCGCGCTGAACTCGCTGAAGGCGAAAAGGCGGAGATGGAGGTCCTGGTCAAATATCTGCCCGAACAGATGGGAGAGGACGAAGTCCGCAAGCTCGTCACCGAGGCCGTCGCCGAAACGGGCGCCGCTACGCCAAAGGATATGGGCAAGGTCATGGCGAAAGTAAGCCCGAAGACGAAAGGACGTTTTGACGGTTCCCGCCTCGCCGAACTCGTAAAAGAATCGCTAATGGCAAAGTAAGAATGGCAAATGGCGAACGGTATTTCGGACTTCGCCATTCGGAACTCTTACTTCTTACTTTCGCTTGAGCGAGTTTGACCTCGTATTCCGCGACCTGACCCGGAAGCGGGACCCGGTTCTGCGCCGGGCTCTTGTGGTACGCGCATTGCGCGCGGCCTCGGGCGCGCTCCGTGTGCCACGCGGCATCACGGCGGAGATTGCCGTCACGGTTGTCGGGCCGCGGCGGATGCGTTCGCTGAACCGGAAATGGCGGAAGGTGGACAATCCGACCGATGTATTGGCTTTTCCACTTCATCCGCGCACGCCGAAAGGCTATACTTCGGTATCATTGGGGGATATCTTCATCTGTCCCGATGTGGTGCGGCTCAAAGCCCGTCAGGCGGGAAATCCGTACTCCGGGCAGGCGAAGTGGTCGCTGGTGCACGGCATTCTGCATCTGGCCGGTTATGACCACGAGAAAAGCACGGCCGCGGCAAAGCGGATGGAGGCGCAGGAGCGGAAGATTTTAAGAAGCCTAAAGTAGGATGCGAACTGTTTGCCCAAGTCCAAGGCGTGAGCGAGCATCGGAGCGAGTCGTACCTGGAGGTACGGCGAGCGAGAAGCACAGCGGCAACGCAGGAATTGGGCAAACCTGAAAGGCGCGATGCCGTCCGGATTTGAGGGACGGCTGCGCAGGCGCATTCCGGGAACCATGGCACAACATCACATCATCTGCGGCATAGATATCGGCAATACTCAGACGAAAGTCGTCGTCGCCAAGCCGTCCCAGGACGGTTCGCGTCCGCAGATTATCGGCGTCGGTACGGCATCTTCCACGAGCGCCGTCCGGAACAGCGTTATCGTGGACATGCAGGAGGCGACGAATAATCTTCGTCTCGCCATTCACCAAGCCGAGCAGATGGCCAGCGTTCCGGTCCAGCGCGCGTATCTTGCCGTCAGCGGCGACCACATCCGTTCGCAGATTTCCCGCGGAGTCGTCGCCGTTTCCCGCGCGGACCAGGAGATTTCGCAGAGCGATGTTGACCGCGTCATCCAGGCGGCATCGGCGCTGAACCTGCCGCCGAACCGCCGCGTCATTCACACCATCCCGCGCGAATTCATCGTGGATGAGCGCGATTCCGTGCGCGACCCCGTCGGCATGAAGGGCGTCAGGCTCGAAGTGGACGTGCACATCGTGGACGGATTTGACCCGCACCTGCAGAAGCATCAGCGCTGCGTGCAGGAGCAGGGCATCCAGGTCGCGGAAATGGTCTATGCGCCGCTGGCCGCCTCGCTGACCGCCCTGGACCGACACCAGAAGGAATTCGGCGTCGTGCATCTGGATTTCGGCGGCGCGACGGCGTCGCTGTCGGTATTCCATGAGGGCGAGCTCATCCATACGGCGGTGCTTCCCATCGGGTCCCGGCATATCACGAACGACCTGGCGGTGCTGTTGCGCACCTCGCCCGACAACGCGGAGCGGGTGAAGCTGGAACTGGGAACGACAGGAGAGGCCGACGACCGCAGGCGCCGCGACCAGCTGGATTTGTCCCAGTACGTCGGCGAGGACCTGCAGGTTCCGCGCCGGACATTCGTCGGCGCCATTGACGCGCGCATGGACGAGCTCATGGAGAAGGTCCGCGACGAACTCAAGAAATCGGGGATGTCAGGACAGCTGCCGTCAGGCGTCGTCGTCTCCGGCGGCGGTTCGTTGCTTCCGGGATTCGCGCTCCGCGTCCGGGACGAGGCGCGCCTTGCGGTCCGCGCGGTCCGTCCGATGAACGTGGATGCGGCCGTCGATGCGGTATTGGACCCTGCATACACGGTTGCGCTGGGCCTTGTCGTCTGGGGATTCGGCCGCGAAGAGGACCGTATCGGCCGTCAGGGGCCAAAGATGGCCGCGCCGGAGTGGATGAAGAAGTCGTTCTCCTGGCTCAAAAACTTCGCGCCGTAGAGTTATCCACATCCTTGTACACAGTCTGTTATGCGCGGTTTGCGCGCGTTTTTTTATTGTGATAGACCGCAGGTGAACCATGACGCAGATAAGGCCTCAATTCGAGACATTCGCGCGCATTAAGGTGTGCGGCGTCGGCGGGTCGGGAAATAACGCGCTGATGCGGATGATTGAATCGCGCATTCAGGGCGTTGAATTCATCGCCATTAATACCGACGCGCAGGCCCTGCACAACAACCCGGCCTCGGTGAAAGTGCACGTCGGCCGGTCGCTTACGCGCGGACTGGGCGCGGGCATGAACGCGGAAATCGGCCGCCAGGCGGCGATTGATACGAAGGAAGACATCCAGGCAGCGCTCAAGGGCGCGGACATGGTGTTCATCGCGTGCGGCCTGGGAGGCGGCACGGGCACCGGCGCCTCGCCCGTGGTCGCGGACATCGCGCGCGAGCTCGGCGCGTTGGTCGTCGCGGTGGTGACGAAACCGTTCCTCTTTGAGGGCGCCCAGCGCATGCGGGTCGCCGAAGAGGGCCTGAACATCCTCAAGGACAAGGTGGATTCGCTCATCACTATTCCGAATGACCGCATCCTCTCCATCATCGACCGGAACACGCCCATGACGCAGGCATTCCAAATCGTGGACGACGTGCTCCGGCAGGGCGTCCAGGGCATCTCGGACCTCATCACGGACCATTCGCTCATCAACCTGGACTTCGCGGACGTCAAAGCCGTCATGCTCAATTCGGGCCCGGCGCTCATGGGCATCGGCCTGGCGACAGGAGACGACCGCGCCATTGAGGCGGCAAAGCAGGCGATTTCCTCCCCGCTGGTTGAGGTATCCATAGAAGGTGCCAAAGGAGTCCTGCTGAACGTTTCCGGCGGTGCCGACCTGACCATGTCCGAAGTCAACGACGCGGCGCGGGTCATCACCGAGCACGTGGACCGCGACGCGAAAATCATCTTCGGTGCCGGCATCACGGAGAAGCTTAAGAAGGGCGAGGTGAAGGTCACCGTGGTCGCAACCGGATTTTCGGGCGATTATCAGCCCTCCGCGCGGACGGTGGTTGCCGGCGGCTCCTCCCCGGCGCCCGACACGGACTATCTGCGTGCCGAACGGCCGTCGTTCCAGCCGGCCGCGGCTCCTCAGCGTCCCAACGGAGGCGAGCAGCCCCGTAGGCAGATAGTGGACGAGAAGGCGACGGATGAATTCGACATCGATATTCCGGCGTTCATCAGGCGAAAAATGAGGTAGAACTCCGCGGAGATATCCTTGTGCGGGCACGAATCAACAAGCCCCCGTCGGGGCTTTGTTGTTCTCCTTCTCGCTTCCGGCATTGCTATGTCTCGGCTGCGAAAGTCCCTTACAAGGACATCCCCGCGCCGTTCAATCGGCGTCGGGGAGGGTGAGGTGTACTGAATGTAGCCCGCCAAGGCGGGCCTTTTGACGGCTCATCTGATGAGCCGTTAAAAAATAAGAAACAAAAATGCGTTCGTGCCGGTTGGGGGTCGGCACGAACGCGTTGGGAGAGCTGTTCAGAACGCTCCGGTCATGCGGGCGAGGGTCAGGGCGGCGACGAGCGAAACGCCCGTGCCGGTGATGACCGCGTATCCGAGCAGGCCGGCGTCCGGCCGGTTTGCCCGCTTCGCCATGACTGCGATGACCAGCGCCAGAGGACCGCTCGGGAGTCCGAAAGCGACCAGGAAGGCGCTATCGGAGATGAGTCCGACGGCGCAGAGGAGTACGCACAGGATGCGTACTATCACAACCTGCGTGAACAGGCTGCCCGGCTTTCCGTCGGTGCCCGACGTCGTCTGCTCGCTCACGTTCGCGTGCCGTTCAGTGAACGTATGCCCGCGGGGTCTGCGGTGCGGGCACGTCGATTTCCTGCACGACCAGCGACACCGTTCCGGTCATCCCGTACGCCGCGAGGGCTTCACGGACCAGGGCGGTGATGTTCTTGTACGTGTCCGAGTTCAGCTGACGGGGGGCGCTCGCTTCCACGATGACGCCGTACCCCAGCACGGCGCTCCGGTGGGCGATGGCCTGCAGGGGAAGGCCGTTCACGGGGATGACCTGACCGCGGTCCATGGAGTCCCTGACGACCGGACCGATGCCCTCGGTCTCGGTCTTCAGACTGTCGGCCTCGATGCCGATCCACAACGACTTGCTCATGCGGCCTCCTTCAGAAGTTCCCGGCTGCCCAGCCGCTCAAGACCCAGATGGCGGCGATGGTTGCCAGGATGGTTATGGCGAGCACCGCCCCTGACGGGACGCGCTCACAAATGGTGTCCAGGACCGTCTCCGCGCGGTCGCTCCACGTGGGCGCGGGCATCGGCCGGGCCTTCCCGTGCCAGGGGAAGTTCCCCGTGAGCACTTTCGCGCGGCCCTCGGTGGGCGATCGTCGCCAGTCGCGGTGCAGGGGAGTGAAGGTTCCGTACTCCATGTCCGCTTAGCCTTTCTTTTCAACGATGTACTATTATACAACACATCCACCGAATCATCAAGGTCCCGGTTTTCGCCTATCCTCTCGCTTTTCGTACGCTTCGTTATCAACATTGCGGACCACCGGAACCGGGGCGTATAATGAAGTCCCTCAAAGGGGTATATTACCCGGAACAACTCTTTGACGACCACGCAAGGGCGTGGTCGCAACATCCTCACCGGATGATGACGAAGGGTGCTTCCGGAATCGCCATGGACGAAGCGTTGGCGTCCCGGGCGACGCAGAACCCGCCCGACACGCAGGGCGAGGTGAACGGCAGATCCGCCGGCCGGCACACGGACCGGCAGGCAAGAGGTCTGCCGTGGGAGCGTCGCTTCGGTGATCCGGTAAAGCATCCGTATGACGAGGTAACGTGGGAGCTCCGCGATGCGCGCATCACGCGCGCGGACGGGACGGTGGTGTTTGAGCAGAAAGGCATAGAAGTTCCGGCGTTCTGGAGCCAGACCGCGACCGATATCGTCGCGTCCAAATATTTCCGCGGCCGCCTGGATTCCCCCGAGCGTGAACGCTCGGTGAAGCAGATGCTGGACCGCGTCGCAAAGACGCTCGGGTTCTGGGGGCTCAAGGGCGGGTATTTCGCCTCCGCGGATGACGCCGAGCGGTACGTGCAGGATTTGACCTGGCTGCTCCTGAACCAGTACGCGTCGTTCAACAGCCCGGTATGGTTCAACGTCGGCATGTACGACAAGCCGCAGTGCTCGGCCTGCTTCATCCTGTCCGTGGACGACAACATGCAGTCCATCCTGAACTGGGTTGCCGACGAGGGCTGGATTTTCAAATACGGCTCCGGTTCCGGGACGAACCTCTCGCGTCTCCGGTCCAGCAAGGAGTCGCTGTCCAAGGGCGGTTTCTCGTCGGGACCCGTGTCATTCATGAAGGCGGCCGACGGCATGGCCAACGCCATCCGTTCGGGCGGTGCCACCCGGCGGGCGGCGAAGATGGTGGTCCTCAACGCGGACCATCCGGACATCGACGAGTTCATCTACTGCAAGAAGCACATCGAGGAATACACCAAGATTCTGGTTTCCAACGGCGTCATGAACTCGCTGGACGGCGATTTGTTCTCGCCGTACACGCTTCTGCCGTACCAGAACGCCAACAACAGCGTCCGCGTGACGGACGAGTTCATGCGGGCGGTTCTGGACGACGCGGACTGGGACCTCAAGTCGGTGACGACGGGCAAGGTTCTGCAGACGGTCAAGGCGCGCGGACTGATGGACAAAATCGCGGACGCCGCGTGGCACAGCGCCGACCCGGGCATGCAGTACGACACGACCATCAACAAGTGGAACACGGTGAGCAACACCGGCCGCATCAACGCGTCCAACCCGTGCTCCGAGTACATGCACCTGGATAACAGCGCCTGCAACCTGGCGTCGCTGAACCTCCTGAAATTCCTGCAGTCCGACGGCACGATAGACATCGGAAAGTATAAGTCGGCCGTGGACACGGTCATTCTCGGGCAGGAAATCGTCGTGGACTTCTCTTCCTATCCCACCGAGCCCATCACCAAGAACGCCCGCGATTTCCGCGAGCTGGGTCTGGGATACGCGAACCTCGGCGCGCTCCTGATGGCCATGGGCCTGCCGTACGACTCCGACGGAGGGCGGCTGGTCGCCGGGCACCTCACGTCACTGATGTGCGGTCAGGCGTACCGGATGAGCGCGCTCATCGCCGACATCAAGGGACCGTACGCGGGATTCGCGACCAACCGTGAGCCCCAGCTGAACGTCATCGCGATGCATTTGCGCGAAGCCGAGAAACTGTACACGCAGGCCGTCCGCGGAACGCTCCGCGACCCGGAACTGCAGGTCGCCTCGCGCATCGTCTGGCACGAAGCGCTGGAACTGGCGGAACGCCACGGCGTGCGCAACTCCCAGATGACGGTGCTGGCGCCGACGGGGACCATCGCGTTCATGATGGACTGCGCGACGACCGGCGTTGAGCCGGAACTGGCGCTGGTGAAGTACAAAAAGCTGGTCGGCGGGGGCGTCCTGAAGCTGGTGAACACGCAGGTGCCGCAGGCGCTGGGTCATCTGGGCTACGCGCCCGAACAGGTGAAGGAAATCGGGGATTATCTCCTGGAGCAGGAGACGATTGAAGGCGCACCGCATCTGTCCGCGGAGCACACGGCGGTGTTCGACTGCTCGTTCAAGGCGGCCAACGGGACGCGGAGCATCTCATATCTGGGCCACCTGAAAATGATGGCCGCCGCCCAGCCGTTCATCTCCGGCGCAATCTCCAAAACGGTCAATCTGCCCGAGGATGCGACCAAGGAGGACGTCAAAGACGTATTTATCCGGGGCTGGGAACTCGGACTGAAAGCCATCGCTGTGTACCGCGACGGTTCCAAGGGCGTCCAACCATTAAATACCAGCAAGGAAGCCAAGAAGCCGGAGAGCCAGAAAGCGCAACCCGAACATGAGATTCCGGAACGTCCTCAGGCCACTACGACCCACAAGCTCTTTGCCTCTCTTGCTGGGCCTGATGCGGTGAAGGTTCCCGTCTATTCGGAGCTGGTGGAGCGTTCCAACGGCTACACGCGCATCCGCCTGCCCGATGAGCGCCCGTCGGTGACCCACAAATTCTCCGTGGGAGGGTACGAGGGCTACATGACCGTCGGGCTGTACCCCGACACGGGCAAGCCGGGCGAGCTGTTCCTCAAGGCGGCCAAGGAGGGAAGCACCATCAGCGGACTTCTGGACACCATCGCGACGCTGGCGAGCATGTGTCTGCAATCGGGCATGCCGCTGAAGACTCTGGTCCGCAAGTTCAAGGACTTGAGCTTTGCGCCGGCGGGATTCACCAACAACGCGGACATCCCGATGGCCAAGAGCATCACCGACTACATCTTCCGGTATATCGGCATACGGTATCTGTCCGCGGAGGACCGTGAGGAATTGTTCGGTCCGCATGCGAACGGGTCAGGACCGCTGGTTTCCAAGGAACTTCCGGTTGTCCAGCCGGGCGGTCAGGCCATCGCGGGGCAGGAAAAGCAGGAGACTGCTCCGGAGCCGGAGCATCATGCCGGCGCGCCGCACGTCCACGGCGACCCGCACCGGATGAATCTGACCGAGGCGAGTGCGCCGCCCTGCAATGCGTGCGGGACGCTGATGTTCCGGGCGGGGTCGTGCTACTCGTGCCCGAATTGCTTCAACACGACGGGGGTCTGCAACTGAGCCGGAATATTTATCAACAGGCCGTCAAGGGTGACGGCCTGTTTGCGGTACAATACACAACGTGAGCAATGAAAACGGCAGTCCCGCCGGCGACTCTTAGGGAGCGGTGCTCCCTGCGTGAGTTTCCAGCCGGACTGCCTTTCTCGTAGTAATCAATAATAACTGTACACGACCATGGCAAACGCTATCAGTATCAAACTCTCAAAGTCCGCCATCGCCTGGCTCACCGCCGCGGCGCTGGTGGCTACGTATCTTGCACCGTTCGCGGTGCACAATGCGGGTGCGCAGGCACCCCAGTGCGGTGATCCAGCATTGGATTTCGCAGGCGGTACCAGCAATATTCTCGGTGCCGGAGTTGCGGGTAACAAGATCGGCCAGTTCAACAATCCCGTTGATGCCGTCGTTGACTCGGCCGGGAATATTTTCGTCGCGGATTCGGGCAACGCCCGCATTCATGAATTCGACAGCGCCGGCAATCCGGTGAATTCGTTCGGCGGCGGCACGATTAACTTCTTCGGGGGAATCGGCACGGGCACCGGCCAGTTCAGTCAGTTGTCGGGCATGCACGTTGATGCTTCAGGAAATATCTACGCGGTAGACAGCGGACGACTCCAAAAATTCGACAGCGCCGGCAATCCGGTGAATTCGTTCGCGGGTGGTACCAGCAATGCCATATCTCTGGGCACTTCGGTCCGGCGTGTCTTCGTCGATGCGTCAGGAAACATCTATGTATCGGGGTATTATTCTGCCGCGCCGCCTACCGTGGATTTTGTCCGGAAATTCGACAGCGCCGGAAATCCCGTGAACTCCTTTGACGGGGGAACGAGCAACCAGCTGACAATTCCGGAGACCGGAGGGACCGGCGGGGGTTCGGCTGCGGCCGCTGAAGGGGTATACGTCGATGCCGCCGGCAATATATACGTCACGTTGCCTCGGCACCATGGCGTCAAGAAATTCGACAGCGCCGGAAATCCCGTGAACTCGTTCGCGGGAGGCACGAGCAACAAATTAGGGTCGCTCGGAACTTCTGCAGGACAGTTCATCAACCCTTACGACGCCGTGGTTGATGCCGCGGGAGACATCTATGTCGTAGATGTCCGCCACCGGATGCAGAAGTTCAACGATGACGGCAGTCTTGCGCTGGATTTTGCGGGCGGCACGAGCAATACCCTCGGTATTCCCGGTTCCGCCGGTTCTGCAGTCGGACAATTCAGCAATCCCTACGGCGTCTGGGTAGATGCCCAGGGCGGTATCTATGTAGTTGACCGCGGGAATCACCGCATCCAGAAGTTCTTCTGTACGCCTCCTGTTCCTCCGGTCGTGGACTCCGACTCTGACGGCGTAAATGACGACGTGGACGCCTGTCCCGGCACTCCGGGCACCGAGTCCCGCCAGGGCTGTCCGGTGGGCAATGTCATGACGTTCACGCTCCAGAAAATCGGACATGGTCCGAGCTCCGTGTCGCTTGTGGAGGGGGTGGAAATCCGGGTCTTTGACCGAAATGATCCCGGCCTTGTCGCAACGTACGGCTCGGGAGTGGGCAACGGCGACAATTTCGCGGAGATTTATGAGGGAGGCGTCGGGCAGGTCGGCTCCTGCGTGACGAACGCGGACGGAACCTGCACGGCGGGCAAGGAGGCCGTCGGGGATTATCTGGTCATCGGTAAATACGAGGATACCAATGAGTCCCCGTTCAACATCGTGTACCTGGGCAAGGCCGAAGACGCGGATGATTTCATTGCCGATGAGACAGGCGGCGGCGCGGAGGGGTATGTGGACCTGAAGCTCATCAAGAAGTACAACAAGAACGGCTTTGACCGCTACCTGCCCGACGGACTCGTGGACAATAACGCCGGCGGGAGCGCGGGCGCCCTGCAGTATCTTCCGCTCCTCGCACTGGCCGCCCTGGGTCTGGCCATATATGTGAAGCCGCGCAAGAAAGCGTAGTCACGGCTCATTGCGTAATCGAAACGGCCCGCTTCTGTGGGCCGTTTCGATTATCCACAGAAGATAAACAGGGTGGTCAAGTATACTTGAGAGGTAGTGGAATTCTCCACGGAAATCCTTTTTGGACGCGCAGGGCCCTGAAGGGTTCTCTGCGCGTTTTTGTTCCGTAATCACATAATTCACCCAATCAGTATGAAGACAAAGAAAATCGTATCCATCATCACCTCGGTCGCGACGGTCGCGGCCACGACCGGCGCAGCGTTCCTGCCGCTGGCGGCGGGGGCACAGGCTCCGGTCTGCGGTCAGCTCGAACTTCAGTGGGACGGGTCGGCGGGAGGAACGGGAGATTTCTTCCCGGCCGGCATTGCGACCACGAACGCCGGACTGGTGTACGTTGGAGATGCGGACACTCATGTGAGGGTCTACGATTCGGGAGGTAGTTTCTTGCGTCAATATTCGGCAGGCACCGTGGCGGTACCGGGACCGGGTGGTGTTGCCGTCAACAATTCTACTTTCGACTCCTATGTCTCGATAACCAACGAGGGAACTATCGAGCGCTTCAATGGCTCGGACGTATTCCAGAATCGCTGGGGAGGCAGTTCGGGCACCGGTGACGGTCAGTTTTTCTCCTACGCGCGGGGGATTGTCCTGGATAGCTCGGGGAACGTCTATGCGACCGATTTCCAGGGTGCCCGCGTGCAGAAGTTCTCCTCTACCGGAGTCTTCCTGGGTTGGTGGGGTAAGGACGACCTTGGAGGCACCGGTTTTCACGCCCCGGGAAGCGGTCGTACCGCAGCCTTTGGAAGCGAAGACGGAGCCTTCTTTGCCCCGGCGGGTATCGCCAGAGACTGGCAGAACAACATCTACGTTGCCGACCAGGGGAACAATCGGATTCAGAAATTCGATGCCAACGGCAACTTCCTCGGTAAATGGGGGACGGCAGGGGCGGGCAACGGCCAGTTCAACGGTCCTGTTGGAGTTGCAGTCGGCCCGACCGGTGACCGGGTGTACGTTGTGGAATTCGGGGGCCGAGTCCAGGTCTTCAGCAACACGGGCGCCTTCCAGAGTTCCTGGCAGACGGGATACACGCAGACGTTCTCGATAGCCGTGGATAATGCCGAGAAGGTATATATCGGAGCCCAGAACGATGGTCTTGTGCTGAAGTATACGGGCGGCGAGGTATGCGATGCCACTCCTACGCCGACGCCGGGTCCGGCCGTCTGCGGCGACTTCCTTCTGGAGTGGGGGACGTCCGGCTCTGGTGATGCAAACGGTTTGTTTGAGGGGCCTTCTGGAGTCGCCGGTGACGCAGACGGAAAGGTCTACGTCGTAGACGGCAGCAATGAAAACATCCAGGTCTTCAACCCTGACGGTACTGCGGCCAGTCCGGTTTCCTTGATTCTCGATGGCGAAAATATCGAGGTCACCGTTTCCGGAGGTAAAATCTACACCGTGGATGGAGATGACGACGCACTCCGGATATATGATGCAACCAGCGGCGTGCTTCTGAACAACGTAAACGTGGGCGGTTTGGTGAGCCCTGTTCGTTCGGTAGACCATGACTCCGCTGGGAATATCATGGTCATGGGTATAGAGAACGGGAATTCCAACAACACCGTTGTCGGCAAGTATGATGCCAACGGGACATTCATCTCCAGCTGGACTCTGGCGGATCATGAGGACTCCAATGGTCTAGCCGTTGACCGCGGTGATGCCGATGCGGTGTACGTAGCGACGAAGACGCGCGAACCGCAGACGTTCCCGACACCGTCGATTGACCACTTCAAGGTTCTGAAATTTACTCCGTCGGGTTCTCCTCTGCCGTTCGCGGCGCCGGAAGCAATCTTCCAGGGGAACAACGGCACAACTTATTATTCAGTTGAGGCCGATGGAACGGGACGCATTTACGTTGTTGAGAATTCCTTTTCGGGCGGACTGCCGTCGGACGCGAAGATTCGGGTGTTTGACCGTACGGGAAGTCTCGTAGAGACATTCGGTACGTTCGGAGCGGGGACCGGACAATTGACGGTTGCCCGTTATGTCGGATTCGGGTCGACGAACGCCGTCTATATCACTGATAACGTTCGGGACCGAATCCTAAAGTATCAGGGTTGCGCGGTAGTCACCCCCCCTCCGCCCCCCCTCTCCCAGTGCGCCATCACGGCCCTGCAGGCCATGGGCCTGAACCCCGGCGACTTCCCGAACCTGGACTCCGCCCTGGACGACGCCTGTGAGGCTGCCCCCGGTAACGTCACGACCATCACGGCCGGCAACGAGCCCCCGAACAACTACAAGATGGCTCCGGGCGAAGTCGTGGTCCTGGGTGAAGGCGCCCATATCAGCAACAACCTCATCGGTGACAACGGCACCAACAACGCCCTGTTCCTGGGCAACAACGTCACCATCGACGGAAACTCGCTGAAAACCGAAGCCATCTGGGTCGGCGGCACGGGCAACCTCATCAACGGCAACGTGAACCACGCGGTTGACATCAACGTCGGCCCCAACGCCTATCTGCGGGTCAACGGCAACATCAACGACCTGCAGAACCTGAACATCGGTTCGGGCGGCACCCTGAGCGTCGGCGGCAACGTGGACATCTACGTCTCCGCGGACATCGCCTCCGGTGGTCTCCTTGAGGTGGACGGCAATCTGGACTGCAACGGCGCACCGACCGTGAACAACAACGGCACGGTCACGGCCGGCACCAACAACTGCACGCTGTTGGCGGCTGCCTCCGGCGGCGGTTCCGGCGGCTGGGCCATGTATCTCCCGCTTCTCGCGCTGGCCGCCCTGGGTCTGGCCATCTACGTGAAGCCGCGCAAG
>DASPGX010000029.1:0-23806 GCA_035620375.1 Minisyncoccota bacterium
GTGAAGGACGATATCGTCCTGATTACCCATGACCATTACGACCACAATGCGTCCGGGGACGCGCCCGAAGGCGCGCTCATCGTGCGCGGACCGGGCGAATACGAATCCAAAGGCGTGCGCATCCGGGGCATCGCGTCGTTCCATGACAAGTCATCGGGGTCCGAGCGGGGACTGAACACCATATACCTCATCCATGCCGAGGACATGACGCTGTGCCATCTGGGCGACCTTGGCCAGGAGTCGCTGACCGACACGCAGCTGGAAGCCATCGGAGATGTGGATGTCCTGTTCGTTCCGGTGGGAGGAACGTACACGACCGACGGAAAGGAGGCCGCCGGCGTCGTCAGTCAGGTGGAGCCGAAAATCATCGTCCCCATGCACTTCGCGGTACCCGGGCTGAAGATTGACCTTGATGACGCCAAGAAGTTCATCAAGGAAATCGGACTGGACGCCGAGAAGACGGACAAGCTCAAGCTCGCCGCCAAATCGCTTCCCGTGGATGAGACCAAGCTGTATCTGCTTCAGGCCTGACGATGTCCATCATCAAAGAGCTGCATGACCAGCCGGAATGGGTCCGCCTGTCCCTGTTCGTCCTGTCCTGTGCGACGGTCGTCTCCGTGGTGCTGTCCGGGTGGTTCATGTCATTCGAGCGCAGCGCCATTACTTCGATGACCGATCCGGAAACCGCGGCGGAGCGTCTGGCCGAGCGCGAGCGTTCCCGCGGTCCGGGGCCGCTTACGGCGGTGGGGAAGTGGTCTTCGGCGGCAGCGGCAAGCATCGGAAAACTCGTCGGCTTTGACCGGGAAAAGGGCTTTGACAGCACGCCCCGGAATGGGCACAATGAGGAGCGCACATATCTGTTGCCGCTGTCCGAATAGGGCTGGCGGCGGATTTTTTGAACCTGTCCCGACGATACTTTTCACAAGCGAAATCGCTCCCGTTCGGCCGAGGCGAGGAAGTGCGACGACGGTGTAGACTCTACGCCGAGGAGCACTGACGATGCCGCAGGCGGACGAGAGCGGTTGCAGCTGAAAGGGTATCGCCGGGACAGGTTCCTCATTATGGCGACCACGATACACGCGCGGGAAATCACGGAAGAAATAAAGAAATCGTACCTGGAGTACGCGATGAGCGTCATCGTTTCGCGCGCTCTTCCGGATGTCCGTGACGGCCTCAAACCGGTCCACCGCCGCATTCTGTGGGGGATGTGGGAGGCCGGGAACGCCGCCGGCTCCAAGCTCCGCAAATCCGCGAACACGGTGGGCGAAGTCATGGGCCGCTACCATCCCCACGGGGACTCGGCCATTTATGACTCCCTGGTGCGCATGGCGCAGGATTTTTCGCTCCGGTACCCGCTGGTCCAGGGGCAGGGGAACTTCGGCAACATCGACGGCGACAATGCCGCGGCGATGCGGTACACGGAAGCCCGCTTGGCGCGCATCAGCGACGAGATGCTTTCGGATATCGGGAAGGATACCGTGGACTTCCGGCCGAACTACGACAACTCGCGAAAGGAGCCGAGCGTCCTGCCGGCCAAGATTCCGAACCTGCTCATCAACGGGTCCATGGGCATCGCGGTCGGCATGGCGACGAACATTCCGCCGCACAATCTGACGGAAGTTCTGGACGCGCTCATGCACCTGGCGGACAACCCGGACGCGGATGTCCGCGAGCTTATGCAGTTCATCAAGGGCCCGGACTTCCCGACGGGAGGCTCCATATATAACGAAAAGGACATCCACGCCGCGTACGCGTCGGGGAAGGGTCCCGTCATCTGCCGCGGCACGGCCGAAATCACCGAGGGCAAGCGCGGATTCACCATCGTCGTAACCGAAATTCCGTACCAGGTAGTCAAGGCGGACCTCATCACCCATATCGCCGACCTGGTGAAGGAGAAGAAGCTGGACGGCATCAAGGATATCCGCGACGAGTCCGCAAAGGACATCCGTATCGTCATCGAGCTCAAGCAGGACGCGTTTCCCAAGAAGGTCCTGAACGCGCTGTTCAAATACACGGAACTCCAGAAGACGTTCCACTTCAACATGCTTGCGCTGACCGGCGGCATCCAGCCGCAGGTGCTCGGACTCAAACAGCTGCTGGAACAGTTCGTGGCGCACCGCCGCGAGGTCGTCACGCGGCGCTCGAAGTACGACCTTGAGCGCGCCAAGGAGCGGGCGCACATCCTGGAAGGACTTAAGAAGGCCCTGGACCACATCGACCGCATCATCGCGACCATCAAGAAGTCCGCGACGCGCGAGGAGGCTCACGCGAACCTGATGAAGAACTTCAAGCTGTCCGACCGGCAGGCGACCGCCATCCTGGAGATGCAGCTGCAGCGCCTCGCGGGCCTTGAGCGCAAAAAGATCGAGGACGAGCTCAAGGAGAAGCGGGAGCTTATCGCATACCTGGAAGACCTGCTCAAGAGTCCCAAGAAACTGCTGGGCGTAGTCAAGAAGGAGTTTCAGGAGATTAAGGAGAAATACGGCGACGAGCGGCGGACCAAGGTCATCAAGTCCGCGCTCCGCGAAATCGGCGATGAGGAGCTCGTGCCCGAGGAGGACGCGTTGTTCATGCTGACCCGCGGCGGGTACATCAAGCGGCTCCCGCCCGACGAACTCAAGAGCCAGAAGCGCGGCGGCAAGGGACTTATCGGCATCGCGACGAAGGAGGAGGACGTCGTATCCCACTTCTTCCTGGGGAACACGCATGACAGCATTCTGTTCTTCACGAACTCCGGAAAGGTGTTTCAGGTGAAGGGGTACGAGGTGCCCGAGGCGGGCCGGCAGGCCAAGGGCCGGGCCATAGCGAATTTCATCCAGGTCACTGCAAACGACGTCATCACCGCGGTCGTCCCGGTTCCCAAGGAGGGCAAAGGCGCGTTCCTGTTCATGGCGACCACCAAGGGCGTCATCAAGAAGGTCCCCATTGATGCGTTTGAGAATGTCAGGCGCAGCGGCATCCTGGCCATCAACCTGAAGCCGGACGACCGGCTCGGCTGGGTCATGGAGTCTTCCGGAAACGACCAGGTCATCATGTCCACGGCCGAAGGCAGCGCCATCCGGTTCGCGGAAAGGGATGTGCGCCCCATGGGCCGGACGGCGGCGGGCGTCCTCGGGATGCGGCTGGATGCAAGCGACCAGGTGGTCGGTGCGGACATCATCCCGGCAAAGGCGGAGAAAGGACTGCAGTTGCTCGCCGTCATGGCGAACGGGTACGGCAAACGGACGGATTTGAGCCAGTACAAAGTCCAGAAGCGCGGAGGGCGGGGGATTCTGACCGCGAACATTACGACGAAGACGGGGCCGTTGGTTTCGGCGCACGTGGTCAGCGAGGAGAACGTGGACATTATCGCGGTATCGAAGAAGGGGCAGGTCATCCGGACGGCGATTTCCGGCATTTCGGTGCTCTCGCGCGCGACACAGGGGGTGCGGGTTATGAAGCTGGCTGCCAGCGACGAGTTAGCACTCGTCGTTTTGGTATAGCCGCTCCACAAAAGCACCGCCCGCCCGGGTTGGGCGGGCTTTTGTTCCCCTGACCGCCGTGTCCGGCGGTCCGGCGATGTTCATTACATAGCTATCCTCTGTGGTATCATGAACCTATGGTAACCACTGCGGGCGGTTTTCTGGACACCGAGCGCATCGCCGGGGAGCTCGGGATTGCCGAGGGCATGCATGTCGGCGATTTCGGATGCGGCTCCGGCTACTTCACCGTTTCGGCGGCGCGCAGGGTGGGTCCCGAGGGCCGGGTATACGCCGTTGACGTGCAGACGGGGCCGCTTGAGGCGGTGGTTGCCAAGGGCCAGCAGGCCGGACTGGAAAACATCGTACCGGTGCGGGCCGACCTCGAAGTACTCGGCGGGACAAACATTCCGGCGGACGCGCTGGACGTCGTCCTCCTCGCGAACGTGCTGTTCCAGTCGCAGAAAAAGGACGCCATCGTCAAAGAGGCGCAGCGGACGCTCAAAGCGGGCGGCCGTCTGCTCGTCATCGACTGGAAGAAGGGTGCGGGAGGGGCGGTTCCCGACGAACTCCGGTCGGATCCGGAGGCCATGAAAAAGCTCGTGACGGGAACGGGATTCTCGCATGAACGCGACGTGGATGCCGGCCCCTTCTATTTCGGCCAGGTTTTCAGGAAATGACGCCATGAACCTTTCGTCCTACCTCACGTCAAACCGGCTGGTATACATCCTCATCGGCGGAATCGCGTTTCTGGTGTTCGTCACGCTCATCGTCATTGTGTCCAACTTCGGAGGCGGGGGCGGGGGACAGGCCGGCGCCGACCTGACGTTCTGGGGAACCTTCGACGACGTCGCCGTCATGGACGGAGCCATCCGCGAGTATCAGCGGGCGAACCCGGGCGTGAAGGTCCTGTATTCGGTGTTCCCGTACGCGGACTACGAACGGGAACTGGTGAACGCGCTCGCGGCGGGAACCGGCCCGGACATTTTCATGGCGCACCACACGTGGCTGCCCAAGCACGGCGATAAGATGCTTGCCGCGCCCGAGCGCGTCGCGGGGGAGGACCAGCCGTTTTTCACCGTGGCGCAGTTCCGGAACACGTTCGTCGACGTTGCGGAGCAGGATCTGACGGCGGGCGGGCTGGTGTACGCCATGCCGTTGTACATGGATACGCTCGCACTGTATTACAACCGGGACGTGTTCGGTTCGGCGGGCGTCGCGCTTCCTCCGGCGACCTGGCAGGATTTTCTTGACGTCGTGCCGAAGCTGGTGATCAAGGACGAGAACTTCAACATCGTGCAGGCCGCGGTTCCCCTGGGGACGGCGCGGAACGTGAACCGCTCCACGGACATTCTGATGATGCTTATGCTTCAGAACGGCGTGCGTATGGTGAACGACCAGCTGACCCAGGCGACGTTTTCCACGAGCGTGGACGGCCAGCCGGTGGGGGAGAACGCGTTGACGTTCTACACGCAGTTCGCGATGCCGACACAGCAGGTGTACACCTGGAACGATGCGCAGGATTACAGCGTAGATGCGTTCGCCGCGGGCAAGGCCGCGATGATGCTCAATTACAGCCATCAGATTCCGCTCATCCGCGCCAAGAATCCGCGGCTCAACTTCACGGTGGCGCCGGCGCCGCAGCATAACGTCGCCGATGCGCGCACCTATGCCAGTTACTTCGCGGTCGCGGTATCACGGCAGACGGCAAGCCCCGCCGCCGCATGGCGGTTCGTGAGGTACCTTACCGCAGGGGACGGCACGGTCACGTACCTGAACGCGTCCCTGCGGCCGTCCGCGCGGCGCGACCTCATCGACCAACAGCAGCATGACACCGACCTGGGCGTGTTCGCGCGTCAGGCCCTGACCGCACGGTCCTGGTTCCAGGTGGACAGCACCGCCATCGAGACCATCTTCGCCGACATGATAGAGAACGTCATTCTCGGCCGACAGACGGTCCGTCAGGCGCTCCAGCAGGCGCAATCCGCAGTATCCGTCCGCATGAGCGGGCGGTAACCCGGCTCATGAGCAGGCGCATCGCACTTATCCTCATTCTTCTGACGCTCGCCGCGGTCCCCACCGCGGTTTCGGCGCAGGCCACCACGCTCTCCGGCTTGGATATTTTCCCCATCGTCCGGTGCGGAACGAGCGGGACGCCCGAATGCACGCCGTGCGGATTCCTGGACATCCTGGAGAACATCATCAAGTTCCTCACCGTCGGCGTCACCGGCCCAATCGCCGCGGCGCTGTTCATCTATGCGGGAGTTCTGTTCCTGTTTTACGGAGCGAACGTCAACATGGCCCAGCGGGCCAGGACGGTGCTGACGAATACGGTCTACGGGGTTCTCATCATCCTGCTCGCCTGGCTCATCGTCGTACAGCTCATCAAGGCAATCGCGGACGGCAGCGAGGCGGACCGGTGGTATGAATTCAGTTGTCCCGAATTCCTGGTCCGCGCGGGACGCCCGACGCCGGGGCCGGCACCGCGTCCTGTACCCGAGGGCGGAGGCGCGATTTTCCGTCTTCCGCCGGACAACAGCTGTGACGTCGCGCTCCTGTCCCAACGGTATGCCACGAACCCGAGCGTTACCGCCGAATCCCCGGGAATCGTACAGCTCCGCGACTGCCTGCTCCGCGACCCCGTCGTAAAGGCCATGACGGACGAGGACCAGTTGTATTCGTATGAACGGAACAACCCGTTGTGCAACCTTACCCGCGGCGAACGGGTCTGCGGTCCGTGCGCACATTCCCGCGGGTCATGTCACTACGGCGGCGGCGGAGGGTCCGACGGTGCCGAATCCGTGGATTTCAATGCCAAGGAGGGCGGGAAAATCACGGTGCATTACGTCACGGAATCCCGCCAGATTGTGCAGAATCTGGACGACAGTTCGTGTGAGGGCAACAAGTGTTCCTCGGCGAGCGGGGAGTCAGGGCTGGCCAAGGAGCTGGTGAAGGCGGCGATGGAGGAGAATTGCCAGTTCAAATGGATGAACTTCGAAAAGGACCACACCCATGTGACCGCGCCGTCCTGCGATGCGGACGGAAAGGTTCTTGGACGCACGACGGGCATCTTCTGATATACTGATGCATATGCGGACCGCCTTTTTTGTCGCTATTTCCTTCCTCCTGCCCGCTATCGCCCGCGCGCAGAGTTTCAAGCTGACCAATCCGCTGGGCGGGAACGCACAGGACGTCGGCGACCTCATCGATTTGGTGGCCCAGAACCTGCTCCGCGTGGCGATTCCCATCGCCATACTCATGTATATCTACGCGGGCATCCGGTTCATTGTCTCCCGCGGCAACCCGGCGGGAACCACGCAGGCTAAGAACATCATGTGGTATACGAGCATCGGGCTGGCCATCATCCTTATCGGCGGCGGATTCGTGGACCTTATCCAGAGCATCCTCAACCTTGGCTGAACTCCGGACAATCGCGCGTAATGCGGGGTTCGTCCTTGCCGGGGCGGTGCTGGGGTCCGCGCCCGCGGTATTCGCCCAGCTCACGACGACGCGGGTTCAGCCGTCCGGCGGCAAGTTCACGTTCGACCGTGTCGTGGGCATCCTGTACGGCCTGGCGGAGTTTCTCATACGGGCGGCGCTCGTCATCGCGGTCATCGCCATCATCTGGTACGCGATACTCATCATGTTGTCGGGCAGCAATCCCGCGCGCCACGCCGAGGCGAAGAAGGGGATTTGGTGGGCCATCATCGGCGCCGCGGTCATCCTCGGAGTCGAGGTCATCATTGCGACCATCAAGGGCGTGGTGGATTCTCTCCGCTGATGTTGATGAATCATTCCCGCAGATCTCCGGTTCTGCGGTATCATATACATATGCACAGAAAGGGGGTGTCGGCATGAAGCAGAAATTCGTACGGGCGGCCCAGGCCGCTGCGGCGACCGTTCTTGCGTTCGGTCCCGCGGTAGCGTTGGCGCAGCTCAGCCAGCCCCGCGTTCCCGGAGGGCTCGGCGGAAGCGGAGAAATCACCACCGGCACTTTGGAGCGCCTGCTGAACCAGTTGGCGAACTTCCTTATCACGGCCAGTGTCATCATCGCGGTCATCATCATCGTCTACGGCGGTATCATGTGGATGTACAAGGGCGCGGATGAGGGCAAGAAGTGGGTAACGAAGGGCGTCATCGGCGTGGCCATCGTCTTGGCCGTCGGTCTGATTCTCCGGACGGTTGCCCGGATTGTGCAGTCTCAATCCATCACGTAGGTATTCGTAGCGCTACGAACATAAACGACCCGCTCGGGTCGTTTATGTTTTGAGTGTGCGCCAGGAGGGACTTGAACCCCCACGGAGTTGCCTCCACCAGCTCCTAAGGCTGGCGTGTCTGCCAATTCCACCACTGGCGCATCGGCATATTATACCACAGTAATTAGGATAAGTCATTTTAAAGAAATACGGACCCCCGCGTTTGCCCGACAGCGAGGCGCAGAGCGAGCACCGGAGTGAGCCGTACTCATGCTACGGCGAACGAGGAGCGGAGCGGCAACGAAGCTGCCGGGCAAACCTGAAAGGCAAAGGCCGCCCGTCGTCCCATTATTCTCCGGGACAGGGCGGCCTTTGCGCGGGGTTCGTCTATGTCTCTATTTTCAGCTTCTTAGTCTTGGACTTCTCCATGGTTGGGAGGCGGACCGTGAGAATCCCGTTTTTCATGGATGCTTTGGCCGCCTCGGCGTCCACTTCTTCCGGCAGGATGATGGAGCGGGAGAAGGGGCCCCAGTACAGTTCCTGGTAGAAGTAGTCCGCCGACTTGACCTCCTTTTCGGGCTGGCGGGTGCCGCGGATGGTGACCATGTCGTTCAGGATGGAAATGTCGATGTCCTGCGTGGTCGCTCCGGCGATGGTGGACTGGATGACGATGTCACCGTCGTCCTTGAAGACGTCAACGGTAAGGGCGCCCTCCTGGGCGGTTTCCGTCTTCTTCGCTTCGGCGAGCCGGACGTCAGGCTCCTGTTCGGTGAAAAACGGCATAATCAGGCAATGCGTGCTGAGCGCGTGGATTGGCGCTCCTTAATCTTATCAAACAAGGCCGAGACCATGAACCCCATGGCAATCAACAGGGCGGTGGAGAATCCCAGGGAGACGCTCTCGCTGGCCGATGAGATGAAGAGGTTGAACACCCAATGGACGACGGTGGCGAACACCAGCCCGATGGCGAACAGTTGGTTCCGGCGTTCATGCCAGAACCAGGAGAGGGCGATGAAGTATCCGAATATCGCCGACGACAGTACGTGCAGGAGCGTCGCGCCGGCGAACCGGAGTCCCCAGATACCGACGGTCGCCGTAACGCCGTCGGGGAGCACGCGGTTGATGACCAGGATGTTCTCCATTGCCGCGAATCCGAGCGCGGCGGTCAGCATGTAGATCATCATGTCCACCGGCTCGTCCATGTCGGGGCTCCGGAGCGCGATGAGCGCAACCGCCCCGTATTTGACCAGTTCCTCAACGAACGACGCCCAAAGATAGAACACGGGACCGTCGGAGGTGTGCAGTACATATTGGGCAAATATGAGCTGAAAGATAATGGCGAGCGGGGAGAGGATAATGCCCATCAGTAGGGTCTTTGTAATGAGGACCTTGGGTTCCGGATGGCAGTCCTTTTTCAGCCACCAGGACAGCCAAATGATGCTGGGCAAGGAGCCCAGGCCGACGAGCAGCAGGTAGGAGACGGCCGAATCCATCGTCCTATCAGTATACCATTGCGGCTACCGGGACGCGGCGGGCCAGGACTGGACCATGAGTAACTTCGCGGGGTCGTCGGTGCCGTGAATACGGCCCCAGAGCTCTTCGGTCACGAACGGCATGAACGGGTGAAGGAGCCGGAGCATGCGGTCCAGGCAGTAGGCGAGAATGTTCCGCGTGGACCCGGCGGTGGCTATATCGTCCAGCTGGCTCTTGGAGGCCTCCAGGTATATGTCCGCGAACTCATGCCAGGCGAACTGATACACGCGCTGGGCGGCTTCGTGAATGCGGAAGGCTTCCAAATCTTCCGACATCGCGCCGACGGTCTCGTCCAGCTTTGCCAGGATGGCGCGGTCCGCATCCGTTGCGGGGTCCGGAGTGCCGGCCCCGGAATCCATGCTCGGGACATTTGCGAGCACATACCGTGCGATGTTCCAAAGTTTGTTCGCGAAGTGCTTCATGCCCTTGATCTTCTCGTTGGAGAGAATTGAGTCCGTGCCCGGCGACGTGTTGAAGATGAGCGCCATGCGCAGGGCGTCGGTGCCGTACTGCCCGATGAGGTCCAGTGGGTCGGCGCTGTCGGATTTTGACTTGGACAGTTTCGCGCGTTTCTCGTCCCGCACGAGTCCGTGCAGGTATACCGTGCGGAAGGGGACATCGCCCAGGAGCGCGCCGGTCATCAGAATCATCCGTGCGACCCAGAAGAACAGGATTTCGTATGCCGTTTCCATGACGTCCGTCGGGTGGAACGTCCGCAGATCGGGCGTCTCGTCGGGCCATCCGAGCGTGGAGAACGTCCAAAGGCCCGATGAGAACCAGGTGTCCAGCGTATCGGGGTCCTGCGTCCATCCGTCGCCGGACGGTTCGTCGCCGGCGGCCAGTTCGTCGCCGCGGTACCAGACGGGCACGCGGTGGCCGAACCAAATCTGGCGGCTGATGCACCAGTCGCGCAAGTTGTCTATCCAGTGGAAGTAATTGTTGGCGAAACGGTCGGGGACGATGCGGATGTGTCCGTCGCGGACGACGTGCTGCATCAGTTGTTTCAGCGTAATCTCCTGTCCCGATGCAATACCCGGAATCGCGGACTGCTCAAGCGTGAACGGCTGATTCACCGCGATGAACCATTGCAGTTTTATCTGCGGTTCCACGATGCCGCCGGTCCGTTCTGCCGTGGCGATTTGGTGGACATATTCCTCCTCTTTGACGACCAGCCCCTTGGCGCGGAGCTTCTCCACGATTTTCGGCCGGGCTTCGGCGATTTTCATGCCCGTGAACTCGCCCGCGATGTCCAGCAACTTTCCGCGCTCATCGATAATCTGTTCCTTGTCCAGGCCGTGCCGTTCGGCGATGTCAAAGTCCGCAGTGCTGTGCCAGGGTGTGATGGTCATCGCGCCGGTGCCGAACTCCATATCTATGGCGTTGTCCTTGATGACGGTCGCCTCAATCGGCCCGTTAATCCATTCCACGGTGAGCTTCTGGCCGTGCGCGTACTGTGCGTATCGGGGGTCGTCGGGATGGACGACGACGTATTTATCGCCGAACTTCGTCTCCGGCCGTGCCGTGCCGATGACGAACGGGCCGTACCGGAAATAGTAGAACGTCGTTTTCTCCTCCTGGTAGACGATTTCGTCGTCCGAGATGGTGGTCTGGCCCTTGGGGTCCCAGTTCACGATGCGGTGTCCGCGGTAAATGAGTCCCAGGCCATGGAGGCGCTTGAACGCCTCATTCACGGCGCGGCTGCGCGTTTCATCCAGTGTATACGCCAGCCGGCTCCAGTCGCATGAGGACCCCATGGCGCGCATCTGCGACAGGATGGTGGACTGGCTGGCCAGGGCGAATTCGTTGACGCGGCGGAGCAGTTCCTCGCGGCCCAGGTCGTGCCGGCTCTTCTTTTCCTTCTTGGAAATCTCCTTTTCCACCTTCGCCTGCGTCGCGATGGCGGCATGGTCGGTTCCGGGTAGCCAGAGCGTCCGTTTTCCCTGCATCCGGGCATGGCGGATGAAGATGTCCTGAATGGTCAGGAACATCGCGTGGCCGGCATGCAGGACCCCGGTCACGTTCGGAGGAGGCATCATGATGGTGAACGGGTCGCCGTCCTGCCGGGGCAGGTTGTCCGGATTGAAATAGCCGCTTTCTTCCCAGCGGCGGTAGATGTCCTTTTCCGCGGATGCGGCGTCGTAATTCTTCGGCAGTTCCGTGATTGCCATGAGGCTAAAACTATGGTAAAGTCAATCCATTGTACCGTCAAAGAGGAGGCAGTTCAATGGCGGAGGAGCCTGAAAACGCACCTACTGCCGAGGATGCCGCCATAGACTCTATGCGGCGGACGGCGGGATGGCGCGGACCGTTCGGATGGCCCGGCGCAACGCCGCGCATCAACCTTCTGCGCAACAAGGGAACGGCGGGACAGGAGAACGCCGTGCCGGTAAGCGAGGAGGACATCGCCATAGATGACCTGGGAGGTCCGAAGGAGTACTTTGCGGACTTCGTGCTCCTGCCGGAGACGGAGGACTGATGGCCTGCGGATGCGGCGGATGCCGGCTGTTGCCCGGCAAGCTGTCGCCGTTCTATACGCAGGCCCAGCGGAGCCGGGCCGAACTTTCGCCGGTATTCCTGGGGTTGTTTACGCGCGAGCGGTGGGACGGACACGACCGTCTGTACCTGTTCATCTGCCGGTCCTGCCGTCAGGGGCGGTTCTCGTTTCCGTGCTACTTCACCGGCAACTGGGCCGGCGTGCCGCACCTGCACTGCGAGTGGTGTCCGGATACCGTCTATCTCATCGGGGATAAGGAGACGTACCGCGAACTCGGACTGCCCGACCCGCCGTCGGGATGGGAGCGGTTCTTCTATGAGCTCCGGATGGCGTTCAAGAAGCCGCCCCGGTGTCTCCCAGGCGGAGATTCGCATTCATGACGACCGATTCCCACGAACGGGGGCCGGTCGTCTTTTCTTCCGCGTAGCGTGAGTATCCGGCGGCTGCAATCATCGCCGCATTGTCGCCGGTCCATGCGATGCCGGGGACGGACACAGGAATGTTCAATTCCTTGCCCAATGCGGCCAGGCGTTCGCGCAGGAGCGAGTTCGCGGAAACGCCGCCTGACAGCAGAATCGCTCCCGGCTTGTGCTCAAGGGCGGCGGTGCGTGTTTTCTGAATCAACACGTCGACGGCCGCCTCCTGGAACGATGCGGCGATATCCGCTTTCTGTTGTCCGTCCAACGTTTTTCCGTCCCGTGTGAGGTCGCGGATGAGGTAGAGCACCGCGGTCTTCAGGCCGGAGTAAGAGAAGTTCAGGTCGCCGGATTTGGACATGGGGCGGGGAAGCGCGTAAGCGTCAGCCCGTCCGCTGGAGGCGAGGCCGGAAAGCGCCGGACCGCCCGGATACGCCAGGCCCAGCAGGCGTGCGGCTTTATCAAATGCCTCGCCGACGGCGTCGTCCTGTGTTTCGCCCAGCCGTTCGTACTCGCCGTGATCCGTCATGAGAATCAACTCGGTATGTCCGCCCGACACGAGAAGATTCAGTACCGGAAACGAAAAATTGGAAACGGAAAATTGGCTCGGTGGCAGCCAGTTGCTGTAGATGTGCCCCTCCATGTGGTTAATGCCGATAATGGGCTTGTCCCATTGCATGGCGAGCGTCCGCGCGAACGTCAGCCCCACCAGCAGAGCGGGACCGAGTCCCGGTCCCCGGGTGACCGCAATGAGGTCGATCTCGTTCCGCGGGTCCTGCAGTCCGGCCTCACGGACGGCCATGTCAAAGACAGGGCCGATGTTCCGGGTATGTTCGCGTGCCGCCAGCATGGGCACCACCCCGCCGAACGGCGCGTGGGTTTTCACCTGGGATGAGACCACGTTCGCGAGCACCGTAAAACCATCGCCGTCCGTTTTCAGGACGGCGATGGAGGTCTCGTCGCAGGATGTCTCAACGCCGAGGATTATCATGGTAGCCCCGACGGGATTTGAACCCGTGTTTCCGCCGTGAAAGGGCAGCGTCCTGGACCGGGCTAGACGACGGGGCCCAATAGAGCTCTCCGTGCCGGTACCATTTCTCCTGCAGGCGCAGAATTTCGGCTGCAAGCCATCGCTCCTCGTCTCCGTACACGTGTACGGTTCCTGCGGTGCGATGTCTTTCGCTCGAAATTCTGTGCCTTCGGTACGAAAGCGTCCGGCACGGAAAGCTCGTCATATTTTACCATTTTTGAACGATTTTTCAATAGAACAGAAACCGCCCTCACGGGGAGGGCGGCGAGGCTCAAACCTTCTTGGTTCCGGAGGCGTACTGGCGGGCCGAGGCAAGGGCCTGGGCGGGAGTCCGCCGGACCCAGCGGCCGTCGTACACAAAGTTCACGGATGCGACGCCGGAATACGCTATGGCGACCGCACAGCGGATGCAAGTGAATTCGGGGAGCTTCCGCACGCCGGGATTGCCGTCCACATCCACGCCGGTGACGTAGAGATGGTCCGTCGGACTGAGGTCGCCGCGCCGCAACGCCGACCAGAGCAGCCGCTCTTCGGCATGGCCGCAGGCGCCGACCATGGACTCGGTTCGGGAGGGAATGGAGAACCGGATGCACTGCGGAGTGCACCATTCCTCCAGTCCCTCGACCGGGCGGTTGCACTCCGTCCGCGATACCCGCAGCGTGAAGCCGTCCTCGTAAACCAGCGCGGCTCCGAAGCGGAGCTTCTGACAGGGGGACTTCAGCGCGGCTTCAATACATGCGCGGAAGACAGGGTCGTTCTTGAGGGGATGCTCATCCAGGGTCACGCTGCCTCCTTGAGTAATGCCCGCCGCACGCGCGAGCGCAGAAGAGCGTAGCGGCGCGCGAGCGCGGCGATGCGGAGCACGCTGCCCCGGTAGCGGACGGACGGTTCGGAAAACCGCGGAGCACGCTGTCCGAACTGCTCACGGGTGAGGTCGACGGTGCTTCCGTCGGGAAGCCGGTTGTACCAGTGCCATCCGCCCTTGGGAAATCGTCCGGAGGGCAGAATCTTCACGCGGAGCAGCTGGCCGTCGAACAGTTCCTGGACGAGGAGCGCGACCACGGTACAGTGCTCGGCCAGGGGATTGTCGGGCGTCCAGCGCTTTGCGTTGTATGCGGTATCGGCCCTGCAGACCGCGCGGAGGACTTTCCGGAGACGTCTCAACGATATGGTCATGTCTGTCCTTCGGTTGGAATGAACGGGTGAACCTTGTCGCAACCGGAGAAAAAAATCAACGGTCCGCCGTAGCGGACCGTTGATTCGGAAGAGGCATTTTACTGTGCCGCCGAGAGAATCTGTTTGAACACCTCGGGATGGTTGGCCGCGATGTCCGAGAGCACTTTGCGGTCCAGGTGGATGTTCGCGGCCTTGAGCCTGGGGACGAGCTTGGAGTATGAGATGCCGTTTTCGCGGGCCGCGGCGTTGATTTTCACCTGCCAGGTCCGGCGCATGGTCCGCTTCTTCTTTTTGCGGTCGCTGAACTGGTGGGTCCAGGCGTGGAGAACGGCTTCCTTGGCCGCGCGGTAGGTGCTCTTGCGGCGCCACATATACCCCTTGGTCTGTTTCAAAAGGCGCTTCTTGCGGGCGTGCTGGGTTGTTCCACGTTTGACGCGGGTCATGGTACGTAAAAATTACAGGTGATCCGGCAGCAGAGCCCTGAAATGGTTCGCATACTCCGCAGGCGCGTGCACCTTGCCGCGCTTGCCCATCGTTGATGCGCCGGTGTCCTTGGCGTTGAAGTGGTTCTGGCGCGGCTTACGCTTGAGCACCTTCCCCGTCCCGGTTACCTTCACGCGCTTCAGGAGCGCCTTCTTGTTCTTGGGTTTTCCCATGGTTTTTTGTCTTTTGTGCCGCTTTCTTGTCCCGCTGAATCATCAGTACCCATCCGTACGGTCCCCGGTTCGGCTGTCCCTGGGCGGTGACGGGAGTCTGGAGCCTGCTTACGAAATCCAGGAGCTTCTGCCGGCCCATCTGGGCGAACGCCGCCGCTTTCTCGCGGCCCCGGAGGGTCAGCTCAATCTTTACGATATGCCCGGCCTGGAGGAATTCATCGGCTTTCTTTGCCTTGAATGCCAGGTCGTGTTCTCCGGTTTTGAATCCCACGCGGACCGCTTTGGTCTCCTGTTTCGGGGCCCGTCCGTGCGCCTTCGCCTCCTTGGACTTCTGGTATTGGTATTTACCATAATCCATCAGCTTGGCAATCGGCGGCCGCGAATTCGGCCCTACCTCCACAAGGTCCAGGTCTCCGTCCAGGGCGAGCTTGAGGGCGTCGGATGTCTTCATGACGCCCAGCTGCTTGCCTTCCTGGTCGATGACCTGCACTTCCGGAAGCCGGATCTGATGATTAACGCGTAATTTGGGGATGGCCATTCGTCGTACGAATCGTCGGGCCACTATACCATAGACCCCCAAAAAGGGCAACATCAGCGGCCCGAAAGGGCCTTGAGAACCGCCAGCGCCAGGCGTGCGCCGTTGGCCGCGCGCCGGGGCGCGGGTTCGGACGGAATTCCGAGCCTGCGGGCGAGGGCGTCCATGGTGAGCCGGTCCATGCCGATGTCGCCCGCTCGCGCCCACGCCAGACTCATGAGGTCCACATGGTGATAGGAGGTGAGGTCCTCCACGCCGCAGGCCTTGAATGCCGCGTCCAGGAACGAGCGCGTCAGGTACATGTTAGCCGAACAGAGCACGGCTCCGGAGGTTTTTTCGCTGAATATTTCCATTGCCGCCTCCAGCGGAACCGCCGTCCGCCATTCACGCGGGGAATAGCCGACGACTTCCAGTGCCCGTTTGGCGCCCCGCCGGATGTTCTGCGGGCGCACGCGGGCAGAATAACGCTCACGGAGTTTCAGTGTCCGCTGGTCCACGACCAGGACCGCGAGGTCCAGTATCTCGTGGATGCCGGCATCGAGACCCGAGGTTTCCAGGTCCACGACGGCCAGAGGCCGTTCGGAGAATTTCATACCCGCATCGTAGCAGACCGCCCTCCCGTAGGGGAGGGCGGCGGACTATTCCTTCTTCTCGAGACCTTCGGCGGCATCCTCGAGCGGTATCATATGCTCTTTCGGCATACGGTGCTCCGGCCCGTGGTCCGGATTCATCTCCGTCCGCTCCACGGGGACCGGGCGTTTGGGCTTTTCAAACACGCCCGCTTCTTCACCGAGTTCGTCCAATGTTTTCTCGCCCTTCGCGACACCGGGGTCAGGGCGGAGGTATTCTTTTTCCTTTTCCATATGCCTCATCGTACTGCGCTGGTATACTCACGGCAAGTCCTTCGGAGGTGCCATGGGATTCTGGGAAGACCTGCTGCGCGTGGACAAGCGCTGGCCGGACGACGAACGGATGATGGCGACGTTCTTTCCCAAGCTCATCGCGCTTGCGGTGAGCATCCTGGTATTCGTTGCCCTGCTTGTCTGGCTTACCGTGCACATCATGTGCTGACCCCCCCCACCCGTTGCGACGGGTGGGGGATTTCTCGTGTAAAAAATACGAAGGCCCGCCACAACGGGGCGGGCCGGGAAACGGTGCAGGGTTCAGCGGACGGTCTGGGCGGCGATGCCCTCCACGTGCCGCCCCGTGTACTTCATGTTCCGGATGGAGTACCGGGCAGGGCGCCACAGGCGGTCGTCGCGGGGGCTGGCGTAGACGGGGACGATGTCGAAGTCCACGGAACGCTCCTGCATGTTCAGCGGGACCAGTATCGTCCTGCCGAACCGGAACGTCGCGGGTCCGCGGGCAGTCCACGCAACGTTGCGATCGCCGCGGAACAGGCCGAACGTCAGGACCGAGCCCTTGCCCCAGTCTTTCTCGTTCGTGACGGCGACCGAGCCGGTGAGGTCACCGAGCAGGGCCAGGACGTCCAGTCCGCTCTTGAACGGCATGCGGATGCGCTTGTCGCGGCAGACGGCCTGGACCGCGTCCACGATGGCGACCGTGTGGTCGGGGATCTCGTATCTCAAGGAAACCTCCGGGTTACCTATATATTATAGCACGAAATTGTTGCTCTCGCAACTACCCCGAAAGTACCGCAATCACGGAGAAGAGCGCAACAAGCAGGGCAATCGCCGCCCCGACCGATGCATAGACGTTCCCCGTGGATGACATGCCGGGAGTATACCGACCGCACGGGGATTGAAAAGGAACTGCCCCGGCCGTGAAGGTCGGGGCAGGGGTCAGCGGGTCCGCACCGCCAGGTAGCCGCGCCGGTGACGGACCAGCGTGCTCGGCCTCCCGGGAGTCTGGACCGAGATAGTGCGGAACTTTCCGTCGCCGGGGGCGTCCGGCGTGTAGCCGATGGTGTACTGGACCGCCACCTCATGGGCGATGTTCCGGTACACCTCGTCCAGCTGGCCGATGCGCAGGGGACGGAACGACCGGCCGCCGGTATCTTCGGCAAGACGGATGAGGAACGACTGCGCCCGCAGTTCCTCCACGGTCTGCGGACGTTCCGCTTCCGGCAGGACCATCGGGGGCATCAGAACCGTGAACACGGTGACTTCGCCCGTCCGCGCCTCGTTCAGGGTGATGTCGTCCGTGAACGAACCTGACGCGGTGTCGATGCCGTCGGTCAGGAGCACGAGCGCCTTGCGGCACCGCCGTCCGTCCGGGAACGCGACCTGGTTCATGTCGCGCAGGGCGACATAGACCGAGCGGTACAGTGCGGTATGGTCGCCGTCCGGCACTTCGCCGACCGCGCGGTTCAGGGCGTCACGGTCGTCCGTGAAATCCTGGACGACGAACATCTCGCTGTGGAACATGACGACGGCCGCCATGTCCTGCGGGCGCAGGCCGTCCACGAGCATCCGTGCGGCCTTCATAATGCTCGGCAGCCGTGACTCCACGGACGTGCTCACGTCCATCAGGAGCATGACCAGGACCGGCAGGTCGTCGCGCGAGAAGTAGACGATATCCTGAGGACGTCCGTTCTCCAGGACGATGAAATCCCCGCGCTCCAGCGTCGTCACGTACTGGTGAGAAGCGGCGTCCATGGCGGAAGCCGACAGATTCACGACCCTGACCTCGGTGGAAAACCGCGGAACGCGGGTGCGCGCATCGGTTTGCGCGGACGCGGGTGCGGCGGCCACCAGGACCGCCAGACACAGCGGCAGTCGCATAGGACCCTCCCTTGGGAAAGAGTGGCGTTAGGGTATATTATACAACACTATAGGAGCAAAGGCAAAGTCCCCGTGCCGGGGACAGGGGGACTCAATGCGTTCCGAAGATGTCGCGCAAAATGGCGCGGATGCGTTCCGCATGCTCGCCGGGTCCGAGATAGAGGGTCTGCTGGTGGTCGATGACCTCCAGGCGGGTTTCCTCGTCCAGCCACTCGCGGGCCTCGCGGCCGCCCGTTTCCAGCGATGCGACGTGCATCTCCCAGATTTCCTGCGAGTTCACCTCTCCCGTGGTGCGGTACGAGGCGATGGCCCGCGCGGCCCAATCCCGGCCGTGCTTGCCGTCGTAGGCCCGCGGGTCCAGCCGGTCCGTCCGCAGCGACGCCTTGACCGGGCGGCCGTAGACGTAATCCAGGGACAGATACGGCGGGCCGGCGAACACCTCCCGCATGGACGGGATGTCCGTGAGGATGTCGCTTCCGCGTTCGCTGATGACGCGGTCCGCGTCATCCCGGTTCATGGGAACGGGTTCGTATTTGAGAAATCCCAGGCCGCGGGGTCCCGCCGCGTTATACAGGACCGCAAGCAGGATGCGCGGCTCCAGGTCATCCGTGCGGAGCATGCGTGCCTCCAATGGAAAGATAGCTGTCCGGACGGTACCACGTCCGCACGGATTATCCAGAGACCGCCGTTACGCCTGCGTCCGGCTGTGGCAGAATGGGAGCATGAAGGGCAGGGCACGGGATAACGTGATTAGGTCGTCCGTCGTGACGGCGTTCACCATCGCCATCGCGCTGGTATGGAAGGACGTCTTTGAGCGCGCCATCGACATCTGGATTCCGCGCGGCGACGCTTTGTATACGCACTTCTTCGCGGCGGTGCTCGTGACGGGGCTGGTCGTCATCGCCATCAAGGTGTTCGTGCTCACCGAGGAGCAGGCGGAGGAGGCCCTGGAAGAGCTGGGGCGCCGGCTCAATCACACGAACGGCCACGGGAAGCAGGGGAACGGCCGTCCGCGGACGCCGAAGAAGCATCCTCCGGCAGACAACGGCATATGAGTTGTCACGTATATGGATGAAAACCGCCCCTCACCTATCGGATAGGTGAGGGGCGGTACGTGTTCATGAGGTCCGGTCGGCGCCGTAGCCCTCGGAGCGCTTGTAGCGTTCCGCGGCCTCGTCGCCGCCGATGCGCTTCTCCAGCGACTGCCAGGGCACGAAGTTGCTGACCTTTTGGGTCTCGCCCACGTAGGTGCCGCGCTGCCGGTCGTGCAGGTCCCAGAGCGCCTTGGCGCCCTCGCGCGCCATCTGCTGGAACGTGTTCCATACGGCTTCGTTCATGGCGCGTTCCTGCAGTATGGTGTGCCACTGCACGGAGAACCCGTCGCCGTTGGCGAACAGTTCCTCGTAGGTCGGCGGGTCCTCGCGGCCCAGTTCGCCGCGGTAGTACCCCGTCCAGTCCTTGTTCGGCGAGTAGTTCAGTCCGCGCACGACGTGCGGATGGGTCCGTTCCATCTCGCGGCACCACTTTTCGATGTGCTCGGGCTTCATCATCGCGTCCGCCCAGGAAAACGCGGGCCGGAATCCGCGGTACTCCACGTCCAGGTACCGGCGCATCCGGTCGATGGCGACGTCGATGCCGCCGTCCATGGCAGTGAGCGCATCGGTCCGCACCATCAGGCGCATGGACGAGCCGAGATTGTACGTGTGTTCCAGCCAGGCGCGGATTTTCGCGAGCATGACGTCCAGCTCACAGATGCGCTTGCCCGACAGGTTTCCGCACCGGCGCGTGCCCGCCTGGTCCTCCAGGTGCGCGACGGCGACGCCCATGCGGTCGTACGCCTCCACGGTCCAGGCAAGGGTGACCTCGGTCCCGAAGCCGGTCTCGGCGTCCAGAATGAGCGGGAGCGGATGTCCGGCGGCGACGAGGAACTTGCCGATCATCTCCATCATCGTCAGGTTGTGGTGGCCCATGTCCGGCACGCCCCAGAGCGCCGATGCGATGGAGTAGCCGGAGCCGTAGATCGCGTTGTAGTGGCAGTGGCGCCCTGCGGAGAGTTCCTCCTCGCGCACCTGACGGGCGAACTGCGCGCCGCGGGCACAGAAGGTGCCGGGAGCGACGATGAGCCGCTCGTTCTGCAACTGACCCATGAAGTAGTTGCCGGGGCGCTCATGCCGCAGGCCGACGATGCGCTCGGCGCGTTCGGCGATGTCGTACGTGAGGGTGTTTCTGCTCACGGTGAACCTCCTGAGTTTGGAAGAAAATGGCTTTCCCCAGCATAGCGAACGCCATGAGAAAGAAAACGGCCCGATGCGCACAGCACCGGGCCGGTGGTTTCAGGCCGCTTCCGCGTCCAGGAGCAGGTTCTGCGTCCGGAGCGTGAAGTGGTCGGGAGTGGTGTCATCCAGGAGGTAGGCGAAGTAGTCCTTTGCCGCGGGGTCGGCGAGCGTGCCGAACTCCTTGGCCGCCGCGGATACCGACTCCATGTCCACCCTCGTGCCGTTGTCCAGGACGATGCCCTCACGGAGCCACCGCCAGACCATGTTGTCGGAGATGCGGCAGGTCGCCGCGTCTTCCATGAGGTTCGCGTACAGCGAGCCGTCGCGCCTGCGGTAGGTGATGCCCGCGGCTCCCACGCCGTTCAGGTACGAACGGCGGTAGGCCAGGGATGCGTACACGACCTCGCGCACCCCTTCGGCCGTCACCGGACCGGTGACGCCTGCCAGCAGGCGTTCCGCCGGGGCGGCTTCGTACGATACGTCGTTGATCTGGTGGTTCCGTTCGTACAGGTACTCGGCGAACTCGTTCCGCGCGACGGCAACGAAATCCGGATGAGCGACCCATGTGCCGTCGTGGCCGAGCCGGCACTCGCGCACCTTGTCTTCGCGGACCTTGGCGAACATCAGTTCGTTGAATGCCGCGTCGCCCTTGAACGGCACCTGCGCCGCCATGCCGCCTACCGCGTGGATGCCGCGACGGTGACACACCCCGATGACATGCTGGGCGTACGCTTCCATGAACGGCGTGCTCATGGTTACGAGTCCGCGGTCGGGCAGGATGCCGTTGGGATGCCTCCGGAACTTGTACAGGAAGCTCGCGATTTCGTCCCAGCGCCCGCAGTTCAGTCCGTCCACGTATTCGCGGGCGACTTCGATGATGCCCTCGGCGTGCATGACCCCGAGGATGTCTTCCATTAGGAAGGTGATGGACGAGGTTCCGTGCGGGATGCCCAGCGCGTCTTCGGCATAGGCGAAGAGGTTCGCCCACCACTGCGCCTCCCATGAATGCTCGGTCTTCGGGATGTAGTACGACGGGCCGAAGCCGTTCGCCGTCATTTCCCGTGCGGTATGCCAGAACGAGAATCCGAAATCGAAGATGCTTGCGGGAACGGGAGCGCCGTCCACCAGCATCCGTGGTTCGTCCAGGTGGAGGCCGCGCGGCCGGATTTTCAGCACCGCCGGCCGGTCCGACAGCGTCAGGTTACCTTTTGCCGGATGCAAGAACGACAGCTCGCCGCGGACGAAGTCGCGAAGGTTCGCGAATGCGTTCACGCGGTTGGACCAGGTCGGCGCCGAGGCGTCTTCCAGGTCCTCCAGCGTCACGTCCGCACCCGAGTTGGCGCGGTACAACATGCCCTTGCGGTCGCCGGCGTCCCCGGTGATTTCCACCCAGCGGCGCTTGAGCCAATCCGGAACCGGACGTGCGTGCCAGCTCGCGTCCTGCGCAAGCTGCGCGGACCGGTACGGCATGACGGGGAGGTTCCCGGCGTCGATGCGTTCCTGCGTTTCGCGGCGCATGAGCCGGAGATGCCGGATATCCGCGGCGCTGATGAGGCCTTCCCGGTCGCGCAGGGTCAGTTCGGCGACGAATGCGAGAGCCTGTGGAGAAAAGATGTCGCGGTGCTCGGGCGGCACCGGCCGGAGCAGTTTGATGTCTGCCATGACGGTTCTCCTATATGTAAAACAGCCGTGCGTGAACGGTAGCGTTCGCCCGGTGGTGCGTCAATAAAAGGCAACGTCCCTCATCCGCGGGGGATGAGGGACGGGGACCGCTCAGGCGGTCTTCGTGACGAAGTGTTTCAGGACCTTTCCGTTGATTGCGGCCAGGGCCTGCTCGGCGATGTTCCGGACGAGTCCCGGAATCTCGCCGGCGCCGGCGTTGATGTGCAGGAACGCGTTGGCCGGCTCTCCGGGGACGACCCAGACGATGCCGCGGTCGGTGAAGACGTCCCCGATTTCGCGGAACCCCACGTTGATGGAATCCACGACGACGACGTCGCCATCCGGGTTGCAGCTGACGCCGACGTCGCCGGGAGAGCTGTGGGTGTCGCGCGTCAGGCCGACGGTCCTGCCCCCGCTGGCCAGATAGACCGTGTCCGGCTCGCCCTTGTGGCGGACGACGACCGCGTTCAGCGTGATGTCCAGCGGGATGTCCACCTGGAACACGCGGCCGGGCGCGGGGCTCTGCCGGATGTAGTCCTCCAGGCCCTGAGCGCTGTCCGCCTTGGCTTCGTACTGGCCGTCGTGCGACCGGATGATGAACATGCGAGCTCCTTTCAGTTTCCGCGAACCGCGGGCTTTGCTTCGTTCAGTTTTGTCAGTTGGGCGGCGATAGCCTCCCGTTCGGACCCGCTGGTCGCGTTCAGGCGGGTCACACCTTGTGCGATGGTGCTTGCGGCGACGTTCATCCTGGCCCGGAGGGCTGTTGCCAATAGAGCGCGGTTCCCCGGTCCGAGTGTACGGATGGATTGGAGCAATCCCGGGGTTCGGGTCCGGAAGAAGTTCCACGGCACGTTCGTGTGCCGTCTCTCCGCCTCCTTCAGGATTTCCTCGGCCCGCTCCCGCATGTTGTGCAGGCTCAAGTCCAGGTAGGCGCCCCCGATGAGAAAGATGAAGCCGGCGAGATCGCCCTCGCAGTGGTCATCCAGCATGGCGACATACCGTGCGGGTTCCCAGTCGATGAGACAGTCGTCCATGAGACCGGGTCCGTAGAAGACCCCGTTCCAGTTCTCGGGAAGCGGCATACGAGTCTCCTTTGCTTCGGGTCAACCTTGGTTCTTCATCACCAGGATGGCACCGGAAACGGCAATCGTGACGGCGACGATGAAGGCGGCGAAGACCGCCGTCGTGTACATGAAGCCGTGTTCGGCGACGCCGATGCCGTACACCCCGCCGAAGGGGGAGAGCATCATCAGGGCACCAAGGATTTGCTTCGTTTTTTTTTTGTCCAAGAGGCACTCCTTTCAGGTTGTTAAGCGTGAAAATAGTATACATAAATTTATACGCTTTGTCCAATACTGAACGGCTCATACCGTGAGCCGTTGAATGTAGGTGGGAGTTCTCCTCACCCGTCGCTCGCACGCGCTTCCGGCGCAGGCTCGCTTCTCCTTCGGAGCCGGGGTTCCTGCGTACGCCAAGCAGTCGGCGTCCTCGGATACCCTTCAACTCCCTCTCGGCTACCGCACAAATAGAACAGCCCCTCTAAGGGGCTGTTCTATTTGTGGAGATGGTGGGAGTTGAACCCACGTCCGAAAGTGTGACTGCCGGGATGTGATACCAATGTAGCCGGTTC